>CAWVSY010000006.1:0-84188 GCA_963933055.1 uncultured Oleispira sp. | reverse complement strand
GCCGTACTGTAGGCGCTGGTGTTGTTGGTAAAGTAATCGCTTAATTGCGGCTTTAACCATACGGTTATCCAGCTCAAAAAAAGGCCGCTTTATGCGGCCTTTTTTTATGGGCGCCATTTATGGCTGATGCTATTACTTTCTTTCAGGCAATAAAAAACCCCACCAGTTTGCACTGGTGGGGTTTTTTCAATGCTTTAAAAAGTAATTAAATTACTTTTTAGCAGCACGCTCTTTTTCTTCAGCAATTACTTTTTCAGCAACTGAGTTAGGGCAAGGAGCGTAATGTGCGAATTCCATCGAGAACTGACCACGACCAGAAGTCATAGTACGTAGAGATCCGATGTAACCGAACATTTCAGACAGTGGAACGTCAGCTTTAATGCGAACACCAGAAGCGCCTGCATCTTGGCCAGCGATCATGCCACGGCGACGGTTAAGGTCACCAATAACATCACCAACGTGATCATCTGGAGTGAATACGTCAACTTTCATGATTGGCTCAAGAAGTTGTGGTTTGGCCTTTGGAATTGACTGACGGAAAGCGCCTTTCGCAGCGATTTCGAAAGCAACTGCAGAGGAGTCAACTGCGTGGAAACCACCGTCAAATACTTCAACTTCAACATCAAGAACAGGGAAGCCAGCTAGAACACCGGTGTTCATCATGCCTGAAAAACCCTTCTCAATAGCTGGGAAGAATTCCTTAGGAACGTTACCACCAACAACTGTTGAAGTGAATTTGAAGCCAGAACCCTGCTCGCCAGGCTTGATGCGGTAATCGATCTTACCGTATTGACCAGAACCACCAGACTGCTTCTTGTGTGTGTAAGAATCTTCAACTTCTTGGTTGATCGTCTCACGGTAAGCAACTTGAGGCTCGCCTACTTCAAGATCAACACCATAAGTACGCATCAAGATGTCTACTTTAATATCTAGGTGAAGTTCGCCCATGCCGCGAAGAATGGTTTGACCTGTTTCTTCATCAGTATGTACTAGGAATGTTGGATCTTCCGCAACCATCTTACCGATAGCGATACCCATCTTCTCAGCGCCGCCTTTATCTTTTGGCGTTACAGAGATAGAGATTACTGGCTCTGGGAAAACCATGGCTTCAAGAGTACATTCGTGCTTAGGATCACAAAGAGTATGACCTGTTTGAACGTTCTTCATGCCAACGATCGCGATAATGTCGCCTGCTTGTGCAGAATCCAATTCTTTACGCTCATCCGCTTCCATTTCACACATACGACCGATACGTTCAGTCTTGCCAGTGAAAGAGTTAAGAATGGTATCGCCTTTCTTAAGTTTACCTGAGTAAATGCGAATAAAGGTTAGGGCGCCGAAACGGTCGTCCATGATCTTAAACGCAAGAGCGCGGAATGGTTCGTCAACAGAAACTGTTGCAACTTCACCAGTAGGCTCACCAAATTCATCTGTTAGATCTTGTGGGATCACGTCAGTAGGGCTTGGTAGGTAATCAACAACAGCATCAAGAATTAACTGAATGCCTTTGTTCTTGAATGCAGAGCCACAATAAGTAGGGAAGAACGCTAATTCGTTTGTACCCTTACGGATGCAGCGCTTGATGTCTTCCATAGCTGGCTCTTCACCATCCATGTAGGCCATCATCAAGTCATCGTCTTGCTCAACAGCTGTTTCAATAAGCTGTTCACGGTACATTTCAACGTCTTCAACCATGTCAGCTGGAACGTCTTCTACAACGTAGTTTTCTGGCTCGCCAGAATCATCCCAGATGTAGGCTTTACGAGTTAGTAGATCAACTACGCCCTTAAAGTCATCTTCGATACCGATAGGTAGCACCATGATAAGAGGTGTAGCACCTAATACTTTTTGTACTTGCTCAGTAACTTTTAAGAAGTCTGCACCGATACGGTCTAGCTTGTTTACGAAGATGATACGAGATACGCCCGACTCATCAGCATAGCGCCAGTTAGTTTCAGACTGAGGCTCAACACCACCAGAACCACAGAAAACACCGATGCCGCCATCCAGTACTTTAAGAGAACGATATACTTCTACTGTGAAGTCAACGTGTCCAGGAGTATCGATTACGTTGAAGCGATGATCTTTCCAGAACGTCGTGATCGCAGCAGACTGAATGGTAATACCGCGCTCAGCTTCCTGTTCCATGAAATCAGTCGTTGATTCGCCGTCATGTACTTCACCGGTTTTATGAATCTTGCCGGTCAATTTTAGGATACGTTCTGTAGTAGTAGTCTTGCCCGCGTCAACGTGGGCGAAGATACCGATGTTTCTGTACTTCGATAAGTCAGTCATAGCATTACTCGATAAGCTAAGGTGTATAAAAATTCGTGCGCCATTCTACAGGTTTTAGATCTGTTATTGGCATAAAATTTAATCAATAAGAGAAAATTTTGAAAATAGGCGCGATATTTTGAGTGAATATGTGCTAAATGGCCAGTAAAACTTTATATAAGCGAAAAGGTTGTGAGTTTTTATCGTTTTAACGCAAATTAAACCTGAGGTTTATGGAAGGTGCTTGGTCTGATTTGAGAGGGAAGTGAGTATAAAAAGCGAGTCATAAACAGTTGCTATAAAAATATATAGCTTAAAGTGTGACAAGTGGTTGCTTAACGATAAAAAAGTGGCATAATTGCGTCGCCTTAAATGGTGCGGTAGTGAAAATATTAGATTAATCAAATTAAAACTTGATTAAGCAAATAGGGTGCTGTATCTTTCTGCGCCCTAAACCAAATAAAGGCCACTAGTTCAACTGGTAGAGCGTCGGTCTCCAAAACCGAATGTTGGGGGTTCGAGTCCCTCGTGGCCTGCCAAATTCTTAAATGGTAGCTTCGGCTGCCATTTTTGGCTTTAGGGAAAGCATAATGAGTGCAGATAGTAATATACAAAAGTCGCCACTAGATATTTTGAAATGGATTTTGGCGATCGCCTTTTTGGCTGCAGCGGTGGTTGGCAACTATATGTATGCCAATGAACCATTACTATACCGTGTATTGGGTGTAGTTGTTCTTATGTTAGTTGGTGCGGCTATCGCATTGACATCCAGTCAAGGTAAGGCTTTTTTACAGTTATTAAAAGAAGCTAATATCGAACGTCGCAAAGTTGTTTGGCCAACTCGCCAAGAAACTACGCAGACAACTCTTATTGTTGTTATCGTTGTCGTTCTTATGTCGCTGGTATTGTGGGGTGTTGATTCACTACTCAGCTGGTTAATCTCTTTGCTACTAGGCTAGTCTGAGGAAGCGTAATGTCAAAACGTTGGTATGTAGTTCACGCCTATTCAGGTTACGAAAAGCGTGTTCTGAGTGGTTTGAACGAAAGAATTGAATTGCATGATATGCAAGATCAGTTTGGCGATATATTAGTGCCGACTGAAGAAGTCATTGAAATGCGCGATGGCAAAAAGCGTAAAAGTGAGCGCAAATTCTATCCAGGCTATGTTTTGGTAGAAATGGAAATGAATGATGATACGTGGCATCTGGTTAAGCAGACTCCGCGTGTTTTGGGTTTTATTGGCGGTACTGCTGATAAGCCTGCACCTATTACTGCACGTGAAGCAGATGCAATTTTGCAGCGCGTACAGGATGGTGCTGAGTCTCCAACACAGAAAACAGTTTATGAGCCAGGCGAAATCATTCGCGTTATTGATGGCCCGTTTGCTGACTTTAATGGTGTTGTTGAGACAGTTGATTATGCCAAATCACGCTTGAAAGTGGCGGTGACGATCTTTGGTCGTAATACCCCTGTTGAGCTTGAGTTTGTGCAGGTCGAGAAAAGCGTATAATTTTTAGCCCTGATTTGTCGGGGCTTGTTTAACCGGGAAGCTAGTTTATCTAGCGCTATACCCAATCGGAGTAAGATATGGCTAAAAAAGTTGAAGCTTATATCAAGTTGCAAGTTGCAGCTGGTAAAGCAAATCCAAGTCCACCTGTTGGTCCTGCATTAGGTCAGCACGGTTTGAACATCATGGAATTCTGTAAGGCGTTCAATGCTCAAACTCAGAGCATGGAAGCTGGTGCACCAGTTCCTGTAATTATTTCTGTATATAGCGACCGTAGCTTCACATTTGAAGTTAAGACTCCGCCAGCTTCTTTCTTATTGAAAAAAGCAGCAGGAATCACTTCAGGTTCTGCTCGTCCAAATACTGATAAAGTGGGTACTGTTACTCGCGCTCAGTTGGAAGAAATTGCAAACACTAAAGAAGTCGACTTGACTGCTGCTGATCTTGACGCAGCTGTTCGTACGATTGCTGGTTCTGCTCGCTCCATGGGTATTAATGTGGAAGGTGTTGAATAATGGCTAAAATCTCTAAGCGTCAAAAGCTAATCGCTGAAAAAGTTGAAGCTGGCAAAGTTTATTCTGTAGAAGAAGCTGTTGCATTATTGGCTGAAGTATCAAATGTTAAGTTTAACGAAGCACTAGATGTTGCTGTTAACTTAGGCATCGATGCACGTAAATCTGATCAGAACGTTCGTAGCTCTACTGTGCTACCACACGGTACTGGTAAAACTGTACGTGTTGCAGTTTTCACTCAAGGCGCAAATGCTGAAAAAGCACTTGAAGCTGGTGCAGACGTTGTAGGTATGGATGATCTTGCGGCTCAAATGAAAGGCGGCGACCTTGATTTTGACGTTGTAATCGCATCTCCAGACGCAATGCGTGTTGTTGGTCAGCTTGGTCAGGTTCTAGGTCCTCGTGGTCTAATGCCTAACCCTAAAGTTGGCACAGTAACTCCTGATGTAGCAACTGCTGTTAATAACGCAAAAGCGGGTCAGATTCGTTACAGAAATGACAAAAATGGTATTATCCACAGCACAATCGGCAAAGCTGATTTCACTGCAGATAAGATCAAAGAAAATTTAGAAGCTCTATTGGTTGATTTGAAGAAAGCTAAGCCTTCTTCTGCCAAGGGTGCTTATTTGAAAAAAGTGACTCTGTCTACGACTATGGGTCCTGGTTTAACCGTCGATTTCGGCGCGTTGGCTATCTAATTCTTTGGGGTTCGTGCAAGTTTACTTGCTCGAGTCATTAAAGACCGTAGGTGCAAATGGCTAGATGCTCTGCAAAGAGTCATTTGCTTAATTATCGCCTACGCAAATGGTGTGGCCCCTGTTGATTTTAAGCTTGCTTATTATTAACAACCCACCGAATTAAAAGAACCCTTCGGGGTTCATATTAAGTTAGGAGTTCATTGTGGCTTTAGGACTTGTAGAAAAACAAGCGATCGTTGCTGAAGTCCAGACTGCTGCTAAAGAAGCTCTATCTGGTGTTGTCGCGGATTCTCGCGGCGTATCTGTAGGAGCTATGACTGCTCTGCGTAAAGAAGCCCGTGATGCTGGCGTATGGATTAAAGTCGTACGTAACACATTGGCTCGTCGCGCAGTAGAAGGTACAGACTTTGAGTGTCTAACAGACACCTTTGTTGGCCCAACTTTGATTGCATTCTCTAACGAACATCCAGGCGCGGCTGCCCGCATCCTGAGTAAGTTCGCTAAGACAAATGCTGAATTTGAGTTGAAAGCCGCTGCCTTCGAAGGACAGATTACTGATATCGCTAAGTTGGCAACATTGCCTACTTACGACGAAGCAATCTCTATCCTTATGGGCACGATCAAAGAAGCAGCTGCTGGCAAATTGGCACGCACTATTGCGGCCATTCGCGATCAGAAAGAAGAGCAAGCCGCTTAATATTGTTTTTTGCTAAGCAAAAACAAATTAGGCCGCTTATAAAAGATTAAATGGGCAATTGCCCAACATTGATAGGAATAGACTCATGTCTGTATCTCACGAAGATATCCTTAATGCCATCGCTGAAATGTCTGTATCAGACGTTGTTGTATTGATTGAAGCAATGGAAGAAAAATTTGGCGTTTCTGCAGCAGCTGCTGCGGCTGGCCCTGCAGCTGGCGGCGACGCTGGTGCGGCTGAAGCTCAAACTGAGTTTGACGTTATCTTGACTGGCGCTGGCGATAAGAAAGTTGCTGTAATCAAGGCTGTACGTGGCATCACAGGTTTAGGCCTGAAAGAAGCTAAAGGCCTTGTTGAAGGTACTCCTGCTGCAGTTAAAGAAGGCGTATCTAAAGAAGAAGCTGATGAAGCTAAAGCTACGCTTGAAGAAGCTGGCGCACTTGTTGAAATTAAGTAATTTCGATTTGTTGCAATGCTATTTGACTCTCTATAGAGTTGGGTAGTAGAAAATGGCTGACGGGAATTTCCTGTCGGCCTTTTTCGCGTTTTGGAAGAAAGTTAATGGCCTGCGGGCTGCTGTGATACTAATCACATGGATATATCCTTGATCATGGGCATAACACCCATTGAGCGGACAGTCTGGGGATAACTGATGGCTTACTCATATACTGAGAAGAAACGAATCCGTAAGGATTTCGGTAAATTACCAACCGTAATGGATGTGCCTTTTTTATTGGCAATCCAAATCGATTCATATCGCAAGTTCTTGTCGTTAGTTCAACAAGAAGGCTCTGACGATATTGGTCTTAATGCAGCATTTAGATCTGTATTCCCGATCGTAAGTTATTCGGGTAATGCGGCATTAGAATATGTGAGCTACCGTTTAGGCACGCCGACATTCGATGAAAAAGAATGTATGTCGCGTGGTGTTACTTTTGCGGCGCCTTTGCGCGTTAAAGTACGCTTGATCATTTATGATAAAGACTCTTCAACAAAAGCTATTAAAGATATTAAGGAACAGGAAGTCTACATGGGCGAAATGCCTCTGATGACTGACAACGGTACCTTTATCATTAATGGTACTGAGCGCGTAATCGTATCTCAGTTACACCGTTCCCCTGGCGTGTTCTATGATCACGACAAAGGTAAAACACATTCATCCGGTAAGTTGTTATACAACGCACGTGTGATTCCTTACCGTGGTTCTTGGTTGGACTTTGAGTTCGATCCTAAAGACCTAGTTTATGTACGTATTGACCGTCGTCGTAAATTGCCTGCAACTATTTTGTTGCGCGCGTTGGACTACAGCACTCAAGAAGTGTTGGAAATGTTCTTCGATAACGATACGTATACTTTGTCTGCTGAAGAAGCAAAGCTGAAATTGATTCCTTCGCGCTTACGTGGTGAAACTGCGGCGTTTGATATCAAAGATGGCGAAGACAATGTCATTGTAGAAAGTGGTCGTCGTATTACGGCGCGTCACATTCGTCAATTAGAAAAAGCCGGCGTAGAAGAGCTACCTGTACCGTCTGAATACTTATATGGCAAAGCACTTGCAAAAGACATCATTGATGCAGCAACTGGCGAAGTCATTGCAGAATGTAATGCAGAAGTAACAGAAGAAGTACTAGAAACTTTACGTGCAGCTAAGATCGAAACTTTCGATACTATCTATACCAACGAATTAGATTGTGGATCATTTATTTCAGATACTTTACGTATCGATCCTACTCGTAATCGTTTGGAAGCTCTTGTTGAAATCTATCGTATGATGCGCCCAGGTGAGCCGCCAACGAAAGAATCAGCAGAAGCCTTGTTTGAGAACTTGTTCTTCTCTGAAGAACGTTATGACCTTTCTGCAGTTGGTCGTATGAAGTTCAACCGACGCATTGGTCGTGAAGAAACGACAGGCGCTGGTACATTAGGCAACGATGATATCATTGCGGTACTTAAAACTCTGATCAATATTCGTAATGGTCAAGGTGAAGTGGACGATATCGACCACTTGGGTAACCGTCGTATTCGTTCTGTTGGTGAAATGGCAGAGAACCAATTCCGTGTTGGTCTTGTACGTGTTGAACGTGCCGTTCGTGAACGCCTATCAATGGCTGAGTCTGAAGGCTTAATGCCACAAGATTTGATTAATGCAAAACCTGTTGCAGCTGCAATGAAAGAGTTCTTTGGCTCTTCTCAGTTGTCTCAGTTTATGGATCAAAACAACCCGCTATCAGAAGTAACGCATAAGCGTCGTATTTCTGCATTAGGCCCAGGTGGTTTGACTCGTGAGCGTGCTGGTTTTGAGGTGCGAGATGTTCACGCGACTCACTATGGTCGTGTATGTCCAATTGAAACACCTGAAGGACCAAACATTGGTCTGATTAACTCATTGGCTACTTATGCCCGCACTAACAACTACGGTTTCTTAGAAACACCATTCCGTATTGTTAAAGAAGGCTTGGTTTCTGATGAAGTAATTTATATCTCTGCTATTGAAGAGGCTGATCATGTTATTGCTCAGGCTTCTGTACCAGTAGATGATAAGAACAACTTATTGGGCGATTTAATCCCAGTTCGTCACAAGAACGAATCCACCATGATGTCACCTGCTTCGGTAACATTGATGGATGTATCGGCACAGCAGATGGTTTCGATCGCTGCCTCGTTGATTCCGTTCTTAGAACACGATGATGCTAACCGTGCATTGATGGGATCGAACATGCAACGTCAGGCTGTGCCGACGTTAATTGCTCAGAAGCCTCTTGTAGGTACCGGTATTGAGAGCTCTGTTGCTCGCGATTCAGGTGTATGTGCGGTTGCTACTCGCGGTGGTGTGATTGAGTCTGTAGACGCAAGTCGCATCGTTGTGAAAGTAAACGACGACGAAACTCCTGCGGGTGATGCAGGTGTGGATATCTACAACCTAACCAAATACACACGTTCTAACCAGAACACCTGTATTAACCAGAAGCCGCTTGTAAAAGCAGGCGACATGGTTGTTCGTGGTGACATCATGGCAGACGGTCCATCTATCGATTTAGGTGAGCTAGCCCTTGGTCAGAACTTCCGCATCGCATTTATGCCGTGGAATGGTTACAACTTCGAAGATTCGATCTTGCTTTCAGAGCGTGTTGCTCAGGAAGATCGATTGACGACGATTCACATCCAGGAATTAACCTGTGTTGCTCGTGATACTAAGTTAGGTGCTGAAGAAGTTACTTCAGATATTCCAAACGTAGGTGAGTCTGCATTAGGTAAGTTGGATGAGTCTGGTGTTGTTTACATCGGTGCTGAAGTTAAAGCCGGTGATATTCTAGTAGGTAAAGTGACACCTAAAGGTGAAACGCAGCTTACGCCAGAAGAAAAACTATTACGTGCCATCTTTGGTGAAAAGGCTTCTGACGTTAAAGATACTTCTTTACGTGTTAAGACGGGTACCACAGGTACGATCATTGACGTACAAGTCTTCACCCGTGATGGTGTTGAAAAAGACCAGCGTGCTCGCGAAATTGAGCAAATGCAGTTGGACGAAGTACGCAAAGATTTGAACGAAGAATTACGTATTGTTCAAGGCGCAACCTTTGAGCGTTTACAGCGTGCCTTAGTCGGCGCGAAAGTTAACGCAGCAACCGGTTTGGCTAAAGGCGATACTTTAACCGCTGAGTATTTAGAAACTCTTCCTGCTGATGATTGGTTCCGCATCCGTCCACAAGACGAAGCGTTGGCCGAGCAGATTGAGCAAGCTGAGCAGCAGTTAGCAGAACGCGCTAAAGAATTGGACGAAAAGTTCGAAGACAAGAAGCGTAAACTGCAAAGTGGTGATGATCTAGCACCGGGCGTTCTTAAGATTGTTAAGGTTTACTTAGCGATTAAACGGAAAATCCAGCCAGGCGATAAGATGGCTGGACGTCACGGTAACAAGGGTGTTATCTCAGCGGTTATGCCGGTTGAAGATATGCCATACGATGCGCAGGGTACTCCTGTTGATATCGTCTTGAACCCACTAGGTGTACCTTCGCGAATGAACGTTGGTCAGGTGATGGAAATTCACTTGGGTCTAGCGGCCAAAGGCTTAGGCGAGAAGATTGACACAATGTTGAAACAACAGCGTGCTGTTGCCGACATTCGTGCACTGCTTGAAGAAATTTATAACGGTGATGATACGTACACCAAAGAAAACCTAAATAGCTTCAGCGATGAAGAAATTTTAGAGCTTTCTCATAACCTACGTGGCGGTGTACCTATGGGTACGCAAGCATTCGATGGTGCAAAAGAAGTTGAAATCAAGCGTATGCTTCGCTTGGCCGATCAGCCTGAATCAGGTCAAATGACCTTGTTTGATGGCCGTACTGGTAACTCTTTTGATCGTCCAGTGACCGTTGGTTATATGTACATGCTTAAGTTGAACCACTTGGTTGACGATAAGATGCACGCACGTTCTACCGGTTCATACAGCCTAGTAACTCAGCAACCACTTGGTGGTAAAGCTCAGTTCGGTGGCCAGCGTTTCGGTGAGATGGAAGTATGGGCACTAGAAGCATATGGTGCGGCTTATACTCTACAAGAAATGCTAACAGTGAAGTCGGATGACGTTGCTGGTCGTACTAAGATGTATAAAAACATCGTAGACGGCGATCACCGCATGGAACCTGGCATGCCAGAATCCTTTAACGTATTAGTTAAAGAAATTCGCTCGCTAGGTATCGACATCGAGCTGGTAAACGAGTAATCGGATCAGTCTAAGCGGCTAGTAGACTAGCCGCTTAACTGCTAACGGAGCAAAAAAAGAACATGAAAGACTTAGTCAATTTTCTTCGAAATCAGTCGAATGCTGACGAGTTTGATGCGATCCGCATTGGCTTGGCATCGCCAGATATGATCCGTTCTTGGTCTTATGGTGAAGTTAAGAAGCCAGAGACCATCAACTATCGTACTTTCAAACCTGAGCGTGATGGTTTGTTTTGTGCACGTATCTTCGGCCCTATTAAAGACTTTGAATGTTTGTGCGGTAAGTACAAGCGTCTGAAGCACCGTGGCGTAATTTGTGAGAAGTGTGGCGTAGAAGTTACACAATCTAAAGTTCGTCGTGATCGCATGGGTCACATTGACCTAGCGAGTCCAGTAGCACACATCTGGTTCCTCAAATCATTACCATCGCGTATTGGTTTGATGCTGGATATGACGTTACGTGACATCGAACGTATTCTTTATTATGAATCCTTCGTTGTTACCGAGCCAGGCATGACGACTCTTGAAGTCGGTCAGCTATTGAATGACGAACAGTACTACGAAGCGATTGAAGAATTCGGCGACGAATTTGAAGCTAAAATGGGTGCTGAAGCGATTCAAGGCTTGTTATCTCACATCATTTTAGATGAAGAGATTCAGACATTGCGTGAAGAAATTCCTGCAACGAACTCTGAAACAAAAATTAAGAAATTGTCCAAGCGTCTTAAGTTGTTAGAAGCATTCTACAACTCAGGTAATAATCCGCAGTGGATGATTATGACGGTTCTACCCGTTCTTCCACCGGATCTTCGTCCGTTGGTACCGCTGGATGGTGGCCGTTTTGCGACTTCTGACTTGAACGATTTGTATCGTCGAGTGATTAACCGTAACAACCGTTTAAAGCGTCTTCTAGAGCTAAGTGCTCCAGACATCATCGTACGTAACGAAAAGCGTATGTTGCAAGAGTCTGTGGATGCGTTATTAGATAACGGTCGTCGTGGTCGTGCTATTACGGGTTCTAACAAGCGTCCGCTTAAATCTCTTGCTGATATGATCAAGGGTAAGCAGGGTCGTTTCCGTCAGAACTTATTGGGTAAGCGAGTAGATTACTCAGGTCGTTCGGTAATTACCGTTGGTCCTAAGTTACGCTTACATCAGTGTGGTCTTCCTAAGAAGATGGCATTGGAATTATTTAAGCCATTCATCTTCAGCAAGCTTGAGCACCGTGGTCTAGCGACGACGATTAAAGCCGCTAAGAAGATGGTTGAGCGCGAAACCGCTGAAGTTTGGGATATCCTAGCTGAAGTAATTCGCGAACACCCAATCATGTTAAACCGTGCACCAACATTGCACAGATTGGGTATTCAAGCGTTCGAGCCTACCTTGATTGAAGGTAAAGCGATTCAATTGCACCCATTAGTTTGTGCGGCCTACAACGCCGACTTCGATGGTGACCAAATGGCGGTACACGTACCGTTAACAATTGAAGCTCAGCTTGAAGCTCGTGCCTTGATGATGGCAACGAACAACGTACTATCGCCAGCAAACGGTGAGCCGATTATCGTTCCTTCTCAGGACGTTGTATTGGGTCTTTACTGGATGACTCGTGAACGTGTAGCCGCTAAAGGCGAAGGCATGTTCTTGGCAAACCTTGACGAAGTGACGCGTGCTTATGGCAGCGGCATGGCTGATTTACAAGCCAAAGTTAAGGTGCGTATTAGCGAAGTAGTTAACGATCACCAAGGTGGTTCGATCTCAACAACGAAAGTAGTTGATACGACCATTGGCCGTGCATTGTTATTCCGCATCGTACCAGAAGGTCTATCTTACGATTTGGTTAACCAGCCAATGAAGAAGAAAGCTATTTCTAACTTGCTAAACACGGCTTATCGTCGCGTTGGTTTGAAAGATACGGTTATCTTCGCTGACCAAATCATGTATACCGGTTTCCAGTATGCAACGATTTCTGGTGTCTCGATCGGTGTTAACGATTTCGTTATTCCTGATGCAAAAGCGACCATCGTTGGTGAAGCGGATGCTGAAGTAAAAGAAATTGAAAGCCAGTTTGCTTCTGGTCTTGTAACGCAAGGCGAAAAGTATAACAAGGTAGTTGATATCTGGTCTCGCGCTAACGAATTAGTGGCGAAGGCAATGATGGACAACTTGGGTACTGAACCGGTTCTTGACCGTGATGGCAACCCAACGGATATGGAACAAGAGTCATTTAACTCTGTTTACATGATGGCTGACTCTGGCGCTCGTGGTAGCCCAGCTCAGATTCGTCAGTTAGCCGGTATGCGTGGTTTGATGGCCAAGCCGGATGGTTCAATTATTGAAACACCGATTGTGGCTAACTTCCGTGAAGGTTTGAACGTACAACAGTACTTCACCTCGACTCACGGTGCTCGTAAAGGTTTGGCCGATACGGCATTGAAGACAGCCAACTCGGGTTACTTAACGCGTCGTCTAGTAGACGTTGCGCAAGACTTGGTTGTTACTGAAAGCGATTGTGGAACTGAGCACGGCATTGAGATGACACCTCTCATTGAAGGCGGAGATGTTGTGGTACCTCTAGGTACTCGTATCTTGGGTCGTACGGTGGCTAAAGACGTATTCAAGCCTGGTTCTGAAGAAGAATTGGCTGTAGCTCGCGGTACTTTGATCGATGAGCAATGGGTAGAAAAAATTGAATCAATGGGGATCGATGAAGTATTCGTTCGTTCTGCCATTACGTGCGAAACCCGTCAGGGTATTTGTGCAAGCTGTTATGGTCGTGACTTAGGTCGTGGTCACTTGGTTAACGCGGGTGAAGCTGTTGGTGTTATCGCTGCACAGTCGATCGGTGAGCCGGGTACACAGTTGACGATGCGTACATTCCACATTGGTGGTGCTGCATCTCGTCAATCTGCTGCTGATAGCGTACAAGTTAAGAACAAAGGTACTGTTCGTCTTCATAATATGAAGACGGTAACCAAAGAAACAGGCGAGCTAGTTGCTGTATCTCGTTCTGGTTCGATTACTCTTGCCGATGAGCACGGTCGTGAGCGCGAGCTGTATAAGCTTCCTTATGGTGCGGTAATCTCATTGAAAGATGGTGATGCGGTTGAAGCTGGCCAGAAAGTGGCAAGCTGGGATCCACACACTCACCCAATTATTACTGAGGTGAAAGGTCGCATTCAGTTCGTTGGAATGGAAGAAGGTATTACCATTAACCGTCAGGTTGATGAATTAACCGGTCTTTCTAACATTGAAGTGATTGATCCTGCGCAGCGTCCTGCAGCGGGTAAAGACATTCGCCCAATGGTTAAGCTGGTTGATGATGCTGGTGAAGATGTAATGTTGCCAGGTGCTAATACACCGGCTCAGTACCTACTTCCAGCGAATGCATTAGTTAATCATGAAGATGGTGCTGAAGTGAATATCGGTGATGCAATTGCCCGTATTCCTCAAGAGTCTTCTGGTAACAAAGATATTACCGGTGGTCTGCCACGAGTTGCTGATTTGTTCGAAGCGCGTAAGCCTAAAGAACCTGCAATTTTGGCCGAGATCTCTGGCGCGGTAAGTTTCGGTAAAGAAACTAAGGGTAAGAAGCGTATTGTTATTACCCCAACTGATGGCTCTGATGTTTATGAAGAGTTGATTCCTAAATGGCGTCACCTTAACATTTTCGAAGGCGAGAAGGTTGAAAAGGGTGAGGTTATCTCTGATGGCCCGATGAACCCACATGACATCTTACGTCTATTAGGCGTTGGTGAGCTTGCTGTTTATATTACTAACGAAGTGCAGGAAGTATATCGACTGCAAGGCGTTGGCATTAACGATAAGCACATCGAAGTTATCGTACGTCAGATGTTGCGTAAGGTTATGATCGACCAGTCAGGTGATTCTACCTTTATCCCAGGCGAACAGGTTGAGCATACTGCCTTCCTTGAGCAGAATGATGCATTAAGCAGCGAAGATAAGATCGTAGCGAAAGGGCAACGTGTACTACTCGGTATTACGAAAGCATCTTTGGCAACTGAATCCTTTATCTCGGCCGCATCGTTCCAGGAAACAACTCGCGTACTAACCGAAGGGTCGGTAACGGGTAAGGTCGATAGTCTACGTGGACTGAAAGAAAACGTAGTTGTTGGTCGTCTGATTCCTGCGGGTACCGGTTTGGCTTACCATAAAGAACGTAAGCGTAAGCGCGATGAGCGTGAAGCTGACAAACTGAAAGCAGCTGGCGGTATGTCTGCAAGCGCTGATGAAGTTGAAGCACGTTTGACTGAAGCCTTTAGTGATAAATAAGCTTTCGTTGGATGTGTCATAAAAAGGGAGATTGGGTAACCAATCTCCCTTTTTTAATAAATGCGGTTGGGAGCTTGATCAGAAATAGTCCAATAGGTCGATTTCTAATCAATAACTCTTGACCTTATAAGGCTAGGGCATTATGCTCTCGGCCCCCTTTTATGCGCCAGGATGGTCTTGGTGCATATATAAACTAGTGGAGTTTACAAATGGCTACTATTAACCAGTTGGTTCGTAAGCCTCGTAAGCGTCAAGTGGCGAAGAGTGACGTACGTGCATTGCAAGCATGTCCTCAACGTCGTGGTGTTTGTACTCGTGTATACACCACCACACCTAAGAAGCCTAACTCAGCGCTTCGTAAAGTGTGTCGTGTACGTTTGACCAATGGCTTTGAAGTATCTTCCTACATCGGTGGTGAAGGTCACAACTTGCAAGAGCACAGCGTGGTATTAATCCGCGGTGGTCGTGTTAAAGATTTACCGGGTGTTCGTTACCACACAGTTCGTGGTGCATTGGATACGTCTGGTGTTTCTGATCGTCGCCAAGGCCGTTCTAAGTACGGTGCGAAGCGTCCTAAGTAAGTTTCAGTTAGTCTTTTTGACTAATGTGAGAAGTATTTAAGATAAGAGTAAGGCTGAGTCATTTTAATCTATTGTTAAGATCTCAGACTGACCTGAAGACCTAATTAAATGAGGGCTTATCATGCCTAGAAGACGCGTCGCTGCAAAACGCGACATATTGCCAGATCCAAAGTTTGGTAATGTAACGCTAGCTAAATTCATTAACATCGTAATGGTTAGCGGTAAAAAATCCATCGCCGAAGGCGTTGTGTATGGTGCATTAGATGCTATTGCTGCTAAAGGCAATGACAATGCATTAGAAATTTTTGACAAGGCATTGGAAAGCATCCAGCCTGCTGTCGAAGTTAAGAGCCGCCGTGTAGGTGGTGCTACTTATCAAGTACCTGTTGAAGTACGTCCTGCTCGTCGCATGGCTCTTTCAATGCGTTGGTTGGTTGATGCTGCTCGTTCACGTGGTGAAAAATCCATGGCTCAGCGTCTAGCTAACGAAATGATTGATGCTGCAGAAGGTAAAGGTTCAGCTGTTAAGAAGCGTGAAGATGTTCACCGCATGGCAGAAGCTAACAAAGCTTTCTCTCATTACCGTTTCTAATTAGCTTAAGGACAACCCTGTGCCTCGTATTACTGAACTCGCCCGTTATCGCAATATTGGTATTGTTGCGCATGTTGATGCTGGTAAGACTACAACGACCGAACGTGTATTGTTCTACACTGGTGTGTCTCACAAATTAGGTGAGGTGCACGATGGTGCGGCAACGATGGACTGGATGGAGCAGGAGCAGGAGCGTGGTATTACCATTACTTCTGCGGCTACTACCTGTTTTTGGTCGGGTATGTCGAAGCAGTTTGATCAGCATCGTATCAATATCATTGATACGCCTGGGCACGTTGATTTCACAATTGAAGTTGAGCGTTCCCTGAGGGTTCTGGATGGTGCGGTGGTTGTTCTTTGCGGATCTTCCGGTGTACAGCCTCAAACTGAGACTGTATGGCGGCAGGCCAACAAGTACGAAGTGCCGAGAATGGTATTTGTCAATAAAATGGATCGCACCGGTGCCGACTTCTTTATGGTTGTTAAGCAACTAAAAGAACGTCTTGGTGCTAATGCGGTTCCGATGCAGATCAACATTGGCGCTGAAGATGATTTCAAAGGCGTGGTCGATCTGGTCAAAATGAAAGCCATTATGTGGAATGAAGCGGATCAGGGTATGACCTTCAAGTATGAAGAGATTCCTGCGGATTTGGTTGATGACGCAAATGTATGGCGTGAAAACTTATTGGATGCAGCGGCTGAGGCCTCCGATGAGTTGATGGAAAAATACCTCGAAGAGGGTGATCTATCGGAAGAAGAATTAAAGGGCGCATTACGCCAGCAAACCCTTGCTGGTGAAATCGTTCTTGTATCTTGTGGTTCTGCCTTTAAAAATAAAGGTGTGCAGGCGGTATTGGATTCTGTAATCGAATATTTGCCATCGCCACAAGATGTAAAAGCTATTGAAGGTGTATTGAACGATAAGGACGAAACAGTCGCAAGTCGTCCTGCCAGTGATGATGCACCTTTTGCTGCTTTAGCATTTAAAATCGCAACCGATCCGTTCGTTGGTACTTTAACGTTTATGCGCGTCTACTCTGGTGTGGTTTGTCAGGGTGATGGTGTGTATAACCCAGTTAAAGGTCGCCGTGAACGTATTGGGCGTATGGTTCAGATGCATGCAAACGACCGTGAGGAGATCAAAGAGATCCGCGCGGGTGATATTGCAGCTGCTATTGGTATGAAGGATGTCACCACAGGTGATACTTTGTGCGATATGAAAGAAATCATTACGCTTGAGCGTATGGAATTTCCTGATCCAGTTATTTCGATCGCTGTTGAGCCAAGATCTCAGCCAGATCAAGAAAAAATGGGCGTTGCGTTAGGTAAGCTAGCGGCAGAGGATCCTTCTTTCCGTGTGGAAACAGACGAAGAGACAGGGCAAACCATTATTTCGGGTATGGGTGAGCTTCATCTTGATATTATTATTGATCGAATGCGTCGCGAATTTAGTGTTGATTGCAATGTAGGTAAACCTCAAGTTGCTTACCGTGAGAAAATCTCTTCTATGGTTGAGATCGATCATAAGTTCGCTAAGCAATCGGGTGGTCGCGGACAATATGGTCACGTTGTTATTCGTTTTGAGCCTGCTCAAAGTGAAGATGATGATGGTCTAGAGTTTGTGAATGAAATCTCGGGTGGCTCTATTCCTCGTGAATTCATACCGGCAATTGAAAAAGGTATTGCTGAGCAGATGCAGAACGGTATTCTTGCTGGATATCCTTTGCTGGGTCTAAAGGCAACCTTGTTTGATGGCTCGTTCCATGATGTTGACTCCAATGAAATGGCATTTAAAATTGCCGCATCTCAAGCAACTAGATTATTAGGCCAGCAGGGCGATCCAGTCCTGATGGAACCAATGATGAAAGTTGAGGTGGTTACTCCAGAAGATTATATGGGGGACGTTATTGGTGATTTAAATCGTCGACGTGGCATTATACAGGGAATGGAAGACATTCCAGCGGGTAAGGTCGTCAATGCATCTGTGCCACTGGCTGAGATGTTTGGTTACGCAACTGATTTGCGCTCTGCATCTCAAGGCCGTGCGACTTACAGTATGGAATTTGAAAATTATGCGGCAGCACCAGCTAGTGTGACTGAAGCAATAATGAATATTAATTAATTTTAAAATATAGGGGCCGCTATCATGGCAAAAGAGCAATTCGAACGTAATAAAACCCACGTTAACGTTGGCACAATTGGCCACGTTGACCATGGTAAAACAACTCTAACAGCAGCACTTACTCGTGTTGCTGCAGAAGTTTTCGGTGGCAAGATGGTAGATTTTGCTAACATCGATAACGCACCAGAAGAGCGCGAGCGTGGTATTACAATCGCAACTTCTCACGTTGAGTATGAATCCACAGATCGTCACTACGCACACGTAGATTGCCCAGGACACGCCGATTATGTTAAAAACATGATCACAGGTGCTGCTCAAATGGATGGCGCTATCTTGGTATGTGGCGCGACTGATGGCCCAATGCCTCAGACTCGTGAGCACATCTTGCTTTCTCGTCAAGTTGGTGTTCCATACATCGTAGTATTCTTGAACAAAGCTGACCTTCTTGCAGAAGATTGCGGCGGCGCTGATTCTGAAGAATATGAAGAAATGCTTGAGCTAGTAGAAATGGAGCTTCGTGAGCTTCTTTCTGAATACGAATTCCCTGGTGACGATACTCCAATCATCGCGGGTTCTGCTCTTATGGCATTGAACGGCGAAGACGATAACGAAATGGGTACTACGGCTGTTAAGAAGCTTATCGAAGCTCTTGATTCGTACATTCCAGAGCCACAGCGCGCTGTTGATGGTGATTTCATTATGCCAATCGAAGACGTTTTCTCTATTCAGGGTCGTGGTACGGTTGTTACAGGTCGTATTGAGCGTGGCGTTATTAACACGGGCAACGAAGTTGCAATTATCGGTCTTAAAGAAACAACGACTACTACCTGTACTGGTGTAGAGATGTTCCGCAAGATTCTTGACGAAGGTCGTGCTGGTGAGAACTGCGGTATTCTTTTACGTGGTACTAAGCGTGAAGATGTACAGCGTGGTCAAGTATTGGCTAAGCCTGGTTCAATTACTCCACACACGACTTTCTCTGCAGAAGTTTATGTATTGGGTAAAGAAGAAGGCGGTCGTCACACTCCTTTCTTCAAAGGTTACCGTCCACAGTTCTACTTCCGTACAACTGACGTAACAGGTGCTTGTGAGCTACCTGCAGGCGTTGAAATGGTAATGCCTGGTGATAACGTAAACTTAGAAGTAACTCTAATCGCACCAATCGCGATGAATGAAGGTCTACGTTTCGCTATCCGTGAAGGCGGCCGTACTGTAGGCGCTGGTGTTGTTGGTAAAGTAATCGCTTAATTGCGGCTTTAGCTTCATCGCTAGTAATACTGAATATTACAATAATATTCAGTATGGGTTGAAAATAAATAAAGAGCGTAAGCTGTTGATTATTTGAGACTTTATAGCAAGAAAGGCCCTCTTCCCGAGCTGGGAAGAGGGCCTTTCTTTTTGTGCGCTTGACACTTTTTGATCAGAAGCATACAATTCGCCTCCCTTTTCGAAGGGTGTTCGGCTGCATCTAACATTAATTGGAGACTGGAACGAATGCAAAACCAAAGTATCCGTATCCGTTTGAAAGCTTTTGACCATCGTCTGATCGATTCTTCGACTCAGGAGATTGTTGAAACTGCTAAACGTACAGGCGCTCAGGTTCGTGGTCCTATTCCACTACCTACTCGTAAAGAGCGTTTTACAGTATTGGTTTCACCACACGTCAACAAAGACGCTCGTGATCAGTATGAAATCCGTACACATAAGCGCATGCTTGACATTGTTGAGCCAACTGAGAAGACAGTTGATGCGTTAATGAAGCTTGATTTGGCTGCCGGTGTGGAAGTTCAAATTAGCTTAGGTTAATAATTAAACAACTTCGTTTAATTATTAATCACACACAGTTCTTGTGTAACGCTCATTGAAATCATTGTGATTGATTAGAGCGGCCATAGCGGGTATTAGCCCCCTACACTAGAGGAAAGTATTATGACGATAGGTTTAGTCGGCAAGAAAGCTGGCATGACCCGAGTTTTTTCTGAGGATGGTCAAGCTATCCCAGTAACAGTAATTGAAGTTCCGACTCAATTAGTTACGCAGATCAAAACTCAAGAAACTGATGGCTACCAAGCTATTCAGGTTACTTATGGTGAGAAGAAAGCTTCTCGCGTTTCAAAGCCAGCCGCGGGTCACTTTGCTAAAGCAGGTGTTCAAGCAGGTCGTGGTCTTTTGGAATTCCGTACTGAAGAAGAGTTTACTGTAGGCGCTGAGCTTACTGTTTCTCGCTTTGAAGACGGCCAGAAAGTAGATGTAACCGGTACCTCTAAAGGTAAAGGTTTTCAAGGTGGTGTTAAGCGTTGGAATTTCCAAATGCAAGATGCTACACACGGTAACTCATTGTCTCACCGTGCACCTGGTTCAATCGGTCAGTGTCAAACTCCTGGTCGTGTTTGGAAAGGTAAGAAAATGGCAGGTCATATGGGTTCTGAGCAGGTAACTACTCAAAGCTTAGAGATCATTCGCGTAGATGCTGAGCGTGGCTTATTGTTGGTTAAAGGTGCAGTACCTGGCGCTACCGGCGGTGATCTAATCGTTAAACCAGCTGTTAAAGTTAAGCGCTAGGAGAACAACTATGGAACTGACAACAAACAGTGGTGCCACTGTATCTGTTTCCGAAGTTGCTTTCGGTCGCGAATACAATGAATCATTAGTACATCAGGTTGTTACGGCATACCTGTCTACTGCTCGTCAAGGTACTAAAGCTCAGAAAAACCGCGCAGCTGTAAGCGGCGGTGGTGCTAAGCCTTGGCGTCAAAAAGGTACTGGCCGTGCACGTGCTGGTACTTCTCGTGGTCCTATCTGGCGCAAAGGTGGTGTTACATTCGCCGCTAGCCCACGTAGCTTCGAGCAAAAAGTAAACAAGAAGATGTATCGCGCAGCGATGCAGAGCATTCTTTCTGAATTAGTTCGTCAAGAGCGTTTGGTTATTGCTGAAGAATTCACTATGGATTCTCACAAAACTAAAGACTTCGTAGCGAAAATGGAAGAGTTGCAATTGAGCAACGTCCTGATCATTGCTGAAGACCTGGATGAAAAACTTTACTTAGCTTCTCGTAACGTTCCACACGTTGCAGTTACTGAAGCGGGTTCTGTTGATCCTGTGAGCCTTGTTGCCTTTAATAAAGTATTGGTAACTGTCTCTGCTCTTAAGAAATTAGAGGAGAACTTAGGATGAACCAGGAACGTATCTATAAAGTATTGATGGGTCCACGTATCTCTGAGAAAGCGACAGTGATCGCAGAGCAAGGTCAATATACCTTCGTGGTAGCCCCAGATGCTACAAAGCCTGAAATCAAGAAAGCTGTAGAAGCATTGTTCGACGTTAAAGTTGAAAATGTTCAGGTCTTGAATCAGAAAGGCAAAACTAAGCGTACTGCACGCGGCATGGGCAAGCGTAATGATGTGCGTAAAGCATACGTTACATTGGCAGCCGGTCAGGACATTGACTTCGCTGACGCAGAATAAGGAGCTAAGGTAATGGCATTAGTAAAAACTAAACCGACTTCAGCTGGCCGTCGTCATCTGGTTAAGGTTGTAAACGCTGAACTTCACAAAGGTAAGCCATTCGCTGGTTTGCTAGAGAAGAAAAGTAAGAGTGGCGGTCGTAACAATAACGGTCGAATTACTACTCGTCACATCGGTGGTGGTCATAAGCAACACTATCGTTTAGTCGATTTTAGACGTAACAAAGACGGCATTCCAGCTGTTGTTGAACGTTTAGAATACGATCCAAATCGCAGTGCTAACATTGCATTGTTGAAGTACCTAGATGGTGAGCGTCGTTACATTATCGCTCCTAAAGGTCTTTCAGCAGGTGATGAAGTACGTTCTGGTGAAGATGCTCCTATTAAGGTAGGTAGCTCTATGCCATTGCGTAATGTTCCAGTAGGTAGTGTAATTCACTGCATCGAATTGAAGCCTGGTAAAGGTGCTCAAATCGCTCGTTCTGCTGGTACATCTGCTCAGCTTGTTGCTCGTGAAGGTACTTACTGCACCTTGCGTCTACGTTCTGGAGAAATGCGTAAAGTATTATCCGAATGTCGCGCTACTTTAGGTGAAGTGGGGAATAGCGAACACAGCTTGCGCCAGCTTGGTAAAGCAGGTGCTTCACGCTGGAGAGGCGTACGTCCAACGGTTCGTGGTGTTGTTATGAACCCAGTTGATCACCCACATGGTGGTGGTGAAGGTCGTACATCGGGTGGTCGTCACCCAGTATCTCCGTGGGGCATGCCTACCAAGGGTTATAAAACTCGTTCGAATAAACGTACTGATAAACTTATCGTACGTCGTCGTTCGGCGAAGTAAATTTAAAAGAGGATTGAGCTGTGCCACGTTCATTAAAAAAAGGTCCTTTTATAGACCACCACTTGATGACAAAGGTAGAGACAGCGTTAGAATCGGGCGAAAAACGTCCGATTAAAACCTGGTCTCGACGCTCTACGATCTTTCCAGAGTTCGTAGGACTGACCATTGCCGTTCATAACGGCCGTCAACACGTGCCTGTTTTCGTAACTGAAGACATGGTTGGACATAAACTAGGCGAATTTTCTGTAACACGTACCTATAAAGGTCACGTTGCAGATAAGAAAGCTAAACGTTAATAAAGGGGTTATATTGTATGTCTGAAGTAGCCGCTATATTACGTGGAGCTCAACTGTCTGCCCAAAAGGCACGTCTAGTTGCGGATCAAATCCGCGGAAAAAATGTTTCTGAAGCGTTAACTATTCTTGAGTTTAGCCCTAAAAAGGGTGCTGACTTAATGAAGAAAGTGTTGGAATCTGCCATCGCTAACGCTGAGCATAACGAAGGCGCTGACGTAGATGAGTTGAATGTATCAACAATCTTCGTTGACGAAGGTACTACCATGAAACGCATTCGTCCGCGTGCCAAGGGTCGTGCTGATCGTATATTGAAGCGTTCTTGTCACATCACTGTTAAAGTGTCTGAGAAATAGGGAGCCGAAGATGGGTCAGAAAGTACATCCTACTGGTATTCGTCTCGGTATCACCAAAGACCATAATAGTGTTTGGTATGCCGGAAGCGACAAATATGCAGATAATTTGTTAACTGATATCCAAGTACGTACTCTTATTGAGAAACGTCTTGTTAAAGCTTCAGTAAGCAAAGTAGTTATCGAACGTCCTTCGCAAAATGCGAAAGTTACTATTCATACTGCCCGTCCAGGCATCGTGATTGGTAAGAAAGGCGAAGACGTAGAGAAACTACGTAAAGAAATCACTGATATGATGGGTATTCCGGTACACATTAATATTGAAGAGATCCGTAAGCCAGATCTTGATGCTAAATTAGTAGCGCAAAGCGTTGCTAGCCAGCTAGAGCGTCGTATTATGTTCCGTCGTGCTATGAAGCGCGCCGTTCAGAATGCTATGCGTGGCGGTGCTGAAGGTATCAAGATTCAAGTTGGTGGTCGTTTAGGTGGTGCTGAAATCGCTCGTTCAGAGTGGTATCGTGAAGGACGTGTTCCTTTGCACACACTACGTGCAGACATCGATTATGGTACTTGCGAAGCACATACTACTTACGGCGTTATCGGCGTAAAAGTATGGATCTTCAAAGGTGAAGTCTTGGGTGGTATCGAAGAAGTTCGAAACCGTGCTAAAAACCAAGGCAAAAAGAAAGGCGGCCGTTCATAGGGGTTTTTAACCATGTTGATGCCAAAACGTACAAAGTTCCGCAAAATGATGAAGGGCCGCAATCGTGGTCTGGCTCGCGGAAGTAAAGTGAGCTTCGGTGAGTATGGCCTTAAGGCTACTGGCCGAGGTCGCATTACAGCTCGTCAAATTGAAGCTGCGCGTCGTACTATGACTCGTAAAATCAAGCGTGGCGGGAAAATCTGGATTCGCATCTTTCCTGATAAGCCGATTACCAGCAAGCCTCTAGAGGTTCGTCAAGGTAAGGGTAAAGGTAATGTAGAGTACTGGGTATGCCAAATCCAACCAGGTCGTGTTTTATACGAAATGGAAGGTGTAAGTGAAGAATTAGCTCGTGAAGCGTTCGAACTTGCTGCGGCGAAATTGCCTATTGCTACAACATTCGTTAAACGGACGGTGATGTGATGACGGCGATTGAATTAAAAGATAAGTCAGTAGCTGAGTTACAAACTCAGTTAGAAGAGCTGTTGAGCGATCAATTTAAGTTGCGCATGCAGAAGTCTACTGGTCAGTTGGGTCAATCTCACCTAATCAAGCAGACTCGTCGCAACATAGCTCGCGTAAAAACCGTGCTGGCTCAGAAGGCAGGTGAATAATCATGAGTGAACAAACTACTGCACGCACCCTTACTGGTAAGGTTGTAAGCGATAAGATGGATCAAACCATCACTGTTCTTGTAGAGCGTCGTGTTCAACACCCGATCTACAAGAAATTCGTGAAGCGTTCTACGAAAGTACACGCACACGACGCGAACAACGAATGCCAAATCGGTGACGTGGTTACTGTTAAGGAATCTCGTCCATTGTCTAAAACAAAGACTTGGACGTTGGTTACTGTTGATGAGCGCGCCGTTAAGGTTTAGCGCAGTTACTAGGAGCAAATGGCATGATCCAAACACAATCAATGCTGGATGTTGCTGATAACAGCGGCGCCAAACGTGTAATGTGTATTAAGGTTTTGGGCGGTTCACACCGTCGCTATGCCCGTATCGGCGACCTTATTAAGGTATCCGTTAAGGAAGCAATTCCACGCGGCAAAGTTAAGAAGGGTCAAGTACTTACAGCAGTTGTTGTTCGTACACGTAAAGGTGTTCGTCGTCCGGATGGTTCTATCATTCGTTTCGATACGAATTCTGCAGTATTATTAAATGCTTCAGATGCACCTATCGGTACCCGTATTTTTGGGCCAGTGACTCGTGAACTTCGATCTGAGAAGTTCATGAAGATCATTTCCCTAGCACCAGAAGTGTTATAGGGGTAGAGATAGCATGTTAAAAATTCGTAGAGATGACGAAGTAATTGTTATTGCTGGAAAAGATAATGGTAAGCGAGGCAAAGTAGTTAAAGTACTTGCCGATAATCGTGTTATCATTACCGGCATTAACATGGTGAAAAAACACCAAAAGCCTAACCCGCAACTACAGCAACCAGGCGGCATCGTTGAAAAAGAAGCTGGAATTCAAGTTTCTAACGTTGCAATCTGGAACCCTAAGACTGAAAAAGCCGACCGTGTTGGCTTTAAAGTTGAAGGCGAGACTAAAGTGCGTGTTTTCAAATCCACCGGCGAAGTAATCGCTTAAAGCAACTAGGAGATACCGATATGTCACGTTTGAAAGAACTGTACAAATCAGATGTTGTAGCCAAGTTGACTGAAGAGTTTGGTTACAAAAACGTTATGGAAGTGCCACGCGTTACTAAAATCACCCTAAACATGGGTGTTGGTGAAGCGCTAGGCGATAAAAAACTTCTTGATAACGCCGTTGCTGATATGGAAGCAATGTCAGGTCAAAAAGCAGTTGTTACTAAGGCTCGCAAGTCTGTTGCGAGCTTTAAAGTACGTGACGGCTACCCAATTGGCTGTAAAGTAACCATGCGCGCAGATCGTATGTGGGAATTCCTTGATCGTCTAATCGACATCTCGCTTCCTCGTGTACGTGACTTCCGTGGCTTGAATGGTAAATCATTCGATGGCCGTGGTAACTACAGCATGGGCGTGAAAGAGCAGATTATCTTTCCAGAAATCGAATACGACAAAGTCGATAAGATTCGCGGTATGGATATCACTATCACTACTACAGCTAAGACGAACGAAGAAGGTCATGCTTTATTAAAAGCATTGAACTTCCCGTTCCGTAACTAAGGGTAAGTCTCATGGCTAAGATCAGTATGAAACAGCGCGAAGCGAAACGTGAGAAGCTAGTAGCTAAACACGCTGAGAAACGCGCTGCACTGAAGGCGATTATCTTAAACGTAGATTCTTCTGATGAAGATCGTTGGAGCGCGCAAATTCAATTGCAAAAGCTTCCACGTGACTCTTCAAAGAGCCGTTTACGTAACCGCTGCCAAATCACAGGTCGTCCACATGGCGTATACCGTAAATTCAAGCTTTCTCGTATTAAGCTACGTGAAGAAGGCATGAAAGGTAACGTTCCTGGCCTGAAAAAAGCTAGTTGGTAAGCAATTCCGGTTAGTGAAGAGGGAGTACTGTAATGGTGCTCTTTTCTTTATTTTCTAGGGCGCTGTACAACAGAGGAAAATGAAATGAGTATGCAAGATCCCTTAGCGGACATGCTAACTCGTATTCGCAACGGCCAATTGGCTGGACATGCGAGTGTGAGTATGCCGTCTTCTAAGTTAAAAGTATCTGTAGCCCAGTTGCTACAAGATGAAGGTTATATCACTGCGTTTGCAGTTGAAGGCGACGTTAAACCTAGCCTGAATATAGACCTTAAGTACTACGAAGGTAAGCCAGTAATTGAGACGATCAAGCGTGTTAGTCGTCCAGGTTTACGTCAATACAAAGGCACAGCTGTTCTACCAAAAGTAGAAGCTGGTCTAGGTGTTGCCATCGTATCCACTTCGAAAGGTGTAATGACTGATCGTGCAGCCCGTGCTCAAGGCATTGGCGGCGAAGTTATTGCTACCGTATTCTAAGGGAATTTTACAATGTCTCGTATTGCAAAAGCTCCCGTAGCTATTCCGGCTGGTGTTGAAGTAACACTAGCGGAGTCCAAAATCGCGATTAAAGGCGGTAAGGGCACTCTAGAGATGGATGTACATCCTTCTGTAGAAATTAAACAAGAAGAAAGCAACATTGTTTTCGCTCCAAAGAACGGTGATAAAGCAGCCATGGCTATGGCTGGTACATTCCGTTCTTTAGTGAACAACATGGTTGTTGGCGTAACTCAAGGCTTCCAGAAGAAATTAATTCTTCAGGGTGTTGGTTACCGTGCCAAAACTTCTGGAAAAGTCGTCAATCTGAGCTTAGGTTTCTCTCATCCAGTGGATTATGAGTTACCAGAAGGCATCACTGTTGAAGTACCATCTCAAACTGAGATTGTAATTTCTGGTGTTGATAAGCAACAGGTTGGTCAAGTAGCCGCAGAAATTCGTGGATACCGTCCACCAGAGCCTTATAAAGGTAAAGGTGTTCGTTATGCTGACGAAAATGTGCGTCGCAAAGAAGCTAAGAAGAAATAAGGTCTAGGCTCATGAATGAGAAGAAAACAGCTCGTTTACGCCGTGCCCGTAAAACTCGTATGCGTATTCGCGAGAAGGGTACAGTACGTCTGTGTGTAAATCGTACACCCAGACACATTTATGCTCAGATTCTTTCTTCCAGTGGTGCTGAAGTGTTAGCTACAGCCTCTACTGTTGAAGCAGATCTGCGTGCAACTGCTACTGGTAACGTTGAAGCAGCAACTAAAGTCGGCCAGCTTATCGCTGAACGCGCTAAAGCTGCTGGTGTCACTAAGGTTGCTTTCGACCGCTCTGGTTTCCAATACCATGGTCGAGTTAAGGCCCTGGCTGATGCAGCCCGTGAAGGCGGCTTGGAATTCTAAGGGGTAGAAACAATGGCAAATAATGAACGCGTAGAGCGTAACGAAAGCGATCTGCAGGAAAAACTGGTTCAAGTGAACCGTGTTGCAAAAGTAGTAAAAGGGGGTCGTATATTCGGCTTCACTGCTTTGACTGTAGTTGGCGACGGAAATGGTAAAGTTGGTTTTGGTCGTGGTAAAGCACGCGAAGTTCCAACAGCTATCCAGAAAGCAATGGATTCAGCTAAGCGAAATATCATCCAGGTAGAACTAGATGGTACAACCTTGCAATATCCTATTAAGGCACGCCACGGCGGTTCTAAGGTTTACATGCAGCCAGCATCTGAAGGTACTGGTATTATTGCCGGTGGTGCAATGCGTGCAGTTTTAGAAATGTGTGGTGTTAAGAACGTATTGGCAAAATGTTACGGGTCTACAAACCCTGTAAACGTTGTTCGTGCAACATTCAATGGCTTGAATCAAATGAAGTCACCTGAACAAGTTGCAGCCAAGCGTGGTAAATCCGTAGAAGATATTCTGGGGTAAGGCATCATGGCTAAGAAAACCGTTAAGGTAACACAATTGCGTAGCTCAATCGGCAAATTGCCGAAGCATCGCGCGACCATTAAAGGTCTAGGCCTTCGTAAGATCGGTCACACTGTAGAGTTGGAAGATACTCCGTCAGTACGTGGCATGATCAACAAGGTTCAATACATGCTTAAGGTAGAGGGATAATAAGATGCGTCTTAATGAACTCAGCCCTGGTAAAGGTGCTAAAACCGCACGTAAGCGTGTAGGTCGTGGTATCGGTTCTGGTCTTGGTAAGACTGGCGGCCGTGGTCACAAAGGACAAAAGTCTCGTTCAGGTGGTAAGGTTGCCCCTGGTTTCGAAGGTGGTCAAATGCCTTTGCAACGTCGCTTGCCAAAATTTGGTTTTACTTCACGTCAAGCTCAGTATACCGCTGAGGTTCGTTTAAACGAATTAACTAAAGTAGAAGGCGACATCGTAGATTTAGCAGCTCTTAAAGCTGCAGATATCATCGGCGATAAGATTAAGCGTGCTCGCGTAATCTTGTCAGGTGAGATCAAACAAGCTGTTACTATCAAAGGTTTGAAAGTAACTAAAGGTGCTCAGGCAGCTATTGAAGCTGCCGGTGGTAAGGTCGAGGACTAAATGGCTAAAGGCTCACTACCGCAAGGCATGCAAAGTGGATTATCCGAGCTATGGGCTCGGATCCGCTTCGTATTCTTAGCGATTATCGTATATCGAATTGGGGCACACATTCCTGTACCAGGAATTAACCCCGATCAATTAGCGCAGATGTTTGAACAGAATCAAGGCACGATCTTGAGTATGTTCAATATGTTTTCGGGTGGTGCATTGGAGCGCATGAGTATTCTTGCGCTCGGCATCATGCCTTACATTTCTGCTTCTATTATTATGCAATTGCTAACGGCAGTGAGCCCCCAGCTAGAACAGCTGAAGAAAGAAGGTGAAGCTGGTCGCCGCAAGATCACGCAATATACGCGCTACGGCACGGTATTGTTGGCTACTATCCAGGCAACTGGTGTGTCAGTCGGTCTTGCGGGGCAGGGTATTACCTTTAGCTCTGGCATGGATTTCTATCTGGGAGCTATTCCGTCTTTCGTATGTGGTGCTGTCTTCCTAATGTGGCTTGGTGAACAAATCACTGAGCGTGGCATTGGTAACGGCATCTCTATACTGATCTTTGCGGGTATCGTTGCAGGTTTGCCTGGTGCGATCGGTCAAAGTTTCGAATCAGCACGTCAAGGGGACTTAAACATCCTTGTGTTGTTAGCGATTGGGATTGTGGCGGTAATGGTTGTTGCGTTTGTTGTTTTCGTTGAACGAGGACAGCGTCGAATTACCATTAATTACGCTAAGCGCCAGCAAGGCCGCAAGGTATTTGCTGCACAGACAAGCCATTTACCATTAAAATTGAATATGGCTGGTGTTATTCCTGCTATTTTTGCATCAAGTCTGTTATTATTCCCCGCTTCGATCGGCCAGTGGTTTGGTCAGACCGAAGGAATGGAGTGGTTGCAGGATGTATCTTTAGCGTTAGGACCTAGTCAACCGCTATATATCGTACTGTTCGCAGCGGGTATCATCTTCTTCTGCTATTTCTATACGGCGTTAATGTTTAACCCGAAAGATGTGGCTGAAAACTTGAAGAAGTCTGGTGCTTTTATTCCAGGGATTCGTCCAGGAATACAAACTGCTAACTATATCGATGGTGTATTAGGTAAGTTGACATTGTTCGGCTCCTTATATATCGCGGCAGTGTGCTTGATGCCACAGATGCTTGTCGTCTTGGCTGATGTACCCTTCTATTTCGGTGGTACTTCGTTATTGATTGTTGTAGTGGTCGTGATGGACTTTATGTCCCAAGTGCAGTCGCATTTGATGTCACATCAGTATGAATCAGTGATGAAGAAATCAAATTTAAAGAATTTCGGTTCTGGTGGTGCTTCGCGCTAACAGACTGATCTGATAGGAGATCGTCATGAAAGTACGTGCTTCTGTAAAAAAAATCTGCCGTAACTGTAAGACGATTCGTCGTAACGGTAGTGTGCGAGTGATCTGTACTGCAGATCCTAAGCATAAACAGCGTCAAGGTTAATAATAATCTTGATCATTGGTGGCGTTTAAGACAATGAAGCTTGCATTTTATGTGAGTCTCATATAGTATCTTGCGCCCTTTATAAGCAAAAACTGATTGGAGTTAGACATGGCCCGTATTGCCGGTGTCAACATTCCTGATAACAAGCACGCGGTTATCTCTTTGACTTACGTTTTTGGCGTAGGTCGTTCTACCGCGAAGCAGTTATGTGCTGCTACTGGAATTGCTGAAACGATTAAAATTGCTGATTTATCTGAAGCCCAGCTTGATGAACTTCGTAACGAAGTTGGTCAGTTAACGGTTGAAGGTGATCTTCGTCGTGAAAAACAAATGAACATCAAGCGATTGATGGACATGGGTTGCTTCCGTGGCATTCGCCACCGTCGTAGTCTTCCAGTTCGTGGCCAACGCACTAAAACAAATGCGCGCACTCGTAAGGGTCCTCGCAAACCAATCCGTAAGTAATTACGGGTTGGCTTTTAGTGTAGCTGCATTGTCATTGTTTAGGTTGCAGTGTTGATATTAAAAGTAGGATTGTAGAATATGGCTAAGCCAGGAAATTCTCGTACTAAGAAAAAAGTTAAAAAGCAGGTTGCTGACGGTATCGCTCACATCCATGCCTCTTTTAACAATACCATCGTAACTTTGACCGATCGCCAAGGTAATGCTCTTTCATGGGCTACTGCAGGTGGGTCTGGTTTCCGTGGTTCACGTAAAAGCACACCATTCGCTGCGCAGGTTGCTGCAGAGCGCGCTGGTGAAGCTGCTAAAGAATATGGATTAAAGAATCTTGACGTTGAAGTTAAGGGTCCTGGTCCAGGTCGTGAATCAGCGGTTCGTGCATTAAATGCATGTGGTTACAAGATTAACAATATCACAGACGTGACGCCGATCCCTCATAACGGTTGTCGTCCGCCTAAGAAACGTCGTGTATAAGGAGACAGAATAGTGGCACGTTATATTGGTCCTAAATGTAAACTGTCTCGTCGCGAAGGCACTGATTTATTCCTTAAGAGCGGCGTTCGCGCTTTAGACTCTAAGTGTAAGCTAGAAACTAAGCCTGGCGTACATGGCGCTGGTCGTGGTCGTTTATCCGACTACGGTCTACAATTGCGTGAAAAGCAGAAAGTTCGTCGTTTATACGGTGTTCTTGAAAAGCAATTCCGCGGATATTACAAAGAAGCTGCACGTCGTAAAGGCGCTACAGGTGAAAACCTGCTTCAGTTGCTTGAATCTCGTCTAGATAACGTTGTTTATCGTATGGGCTTTGGTTCAACTCGTGCAGAATCTCGTCAGCTGGTATCACATAAGTCGATTACGGTTAACGGCACTGTCGTTAATGTTGCTTCTTTCATGGTTAAAAGCGGTGACGTTGTCGCTGTTCGTGAAAAAGCAAAAAACCAAGATCGTATTAAAAGTGCACTTGTTCTTGCTGGTAATCGTGGTGATTCTTCTTGGATCGACGCGAACGCTACTAAGATGGAAGGAACGTTTAAATCTGTTCCTGAGCGCGCTGATCTTCCAGCAGAGATCAACGAAAACCTAATTGTGGAACTTTACTCTAAATAATAGAGCATCGTAAGGGGCAGCTATGCAGCGTGCAGTAAACGAATTTTTGACACCGCGTCATATTCAAGTTGAAGAAATGAGCAAGACTCATGCGAAAGTGACTCTTGAGCCACTGGAGCGTGGTTTCGGTCATACACTTGGCAACGCTTTGCGTCGAATATTGCTGTCCTCCATGCCAGGAGCGGCAATTGTAGAGGTAGAGATCGATGGTGTACTCCATGAGTACAGCACGATCGAAGGCGTACAAGAAGACGTAATTGAAATCTTGTTAAACCTTAAAGGTGTTGCAGTCAAACTTCACGAACGTGATGAAGCGACTCTGACTCTAGTTAAGTCTGGAGCAGGTGCAGTTACCGCTGCCGATATCCAACTGGATCACGGTGTTGAAATCGCTAATCCTGAGCATGTAATTGCTCATTTAGCGGCAGGCACTGAACTGAAGATGACGTTAAAAATCACTTCAGGTCGTGGTTATGAGACTGTTGAGTCTCGCAACCAGAACGACGAAGAAACGAAGGCGATTGGCAAATTGCAAATCGATGCAACTTATAGTCCTGTTCAGCGTATTTCTTACAGTGTAGATAATGCACGTGTAGAACAACGTACTGATCTAGACAAGTTGGTTATCGAATTGGAAACCAATGGTACTATCGATCCAGAAGAAGCGATTCGTCGCTCTGCTACAATTCTGCAGCAACAATTAGCAATATTTGTTGACCTGGAAAATGAGGAAGTAGTTGAGCAGCAGAAAGAAGAAGAGGAAATTGATCCGATCCTTCTACGTCCAGTTGACGATTTAGAGTTAACTGTTCGTTCTGCGAACTGCCTAAAGGCCGAGAATATTTACTACATTGGTGATTTGATACAGCGCACTGAAGTTGAGCTGTTGAAGACTCCTAATTTGGGTAAGAAATCTCTGACTGAAATTAAAGACGTTCTTGCATCACGTGGTCTTTCTCTAGGTATGCACCTAGAAAATTGGCCGCCAGCAAGTCTTCGAAACGACGACAAAGTGCTGGCTTAATCCACGGATTAAACCTCGCAGAGCGTTCAGTTAGTAAAGGAAAAGAATCATGCGTCATCGTAAAAGTGGTCGCCACTTTAATCGCACCAGTGCACACCGCCAAGCAATGTTTAAAAACATGGCTGTGTCTTTGTTCGAGCATGAAATCATTAAGACTACTTTGCCAAAAGCAAAAGAGTTACGTGGTGTTGCTGAGCCGTTGATTACATTGGCTAAAGTTGACTCCGTTGCAAATCGCCGTTTGGCTTTTGCACGTACTCGCAGTAAAGAAGCTGTTGGTAAGTTGTTTAATGAGTTGGGTCCTCGTTATGAAGCACGTCCGGGTGGCTACATTCGCATTATGAAATGTGGTTTCCGTTCAGGTGATAATGCACCTATGGCTTACGTTGAATTAGTAGACCGTCCTGCTGTTGAAGCAGAAGACGTTGTTGAAGCAACAGAAGCTGGCGAAGAGTAAAATCTTTGTCATAAAAAGAGCCCAGCTTATGCTGGGCTTTTTTTTGCCTGTAATACCTGTAATGTAAGCTTATTCAGGTACGCTATTTTGAATAAACGTCACGCATAAAAAAGCCCGAATAATACGAATACTATTCAGGCTAATACTTTCTAAAGATTGACCTTTTATATAGATCAGTAGCCGCGCTCTAATAGCGGTTTTAAGAACGTTGCCGTATGAGACTGCTTTTGTTCAGCCACCGCTTCTGGTGTGCCTTCTGCAATAATGTAGCCGCCTTTCGATCCGCCTTCAGGCCCTAAATCCACAATCCAATCAGCGGTCTTAATAACATCTAGGTTATGCTCAATGACCACAACAGTATTGCCATGGTCGCGTAAGCGATGCAGAACAACTAATAGCTGTTGAATATCGGCGAAGTGTAAACCTGTTGTCGGCTCGTCCAATATATACAAGGTATTTCCTGTATCGCGTTTAGACAGCTCTTTGGCTAACTTCACGCGCTGCGCTTCACCCCCCGACAAAGTCGTAGCAGCTTGGCCTAACGTAATATAAGACAAGCCTACATCAATTAAGGTCTGCAATTTACGCGAGATGGCTGGAATTGCATCAAAGAACTCACGAGCGTCTTCTACCGTCAGTGATAAGCACTCATGAATGTTTTTACCTTTATAGCGAATGTCCAACGTTTCGCGATTATAGCGCTGACCTTTACAGACATCACAAGGCACATAAACATCGGCTAAAAAGTGCATTTCAACTTTAATAACGCCATCGCCTTGGCAAGCCTCACAGCGACCACCTTTAACGTTAAACGAGAAGCGGCCAACTTTATAACCACGGCTACGAGATTCTTGCGTACCCGCAAACAATTCACGTATCGGTGTGAAGATGCCGGTATAAGTCGCGGGGTTTGAGCGTGGAGTACGACCGATAGGGCTTTGATCGATATCGACAACTTTATCTAATTGATCCATTCCTGTGATCGTTTCATATGGGGCTGCTTTAAGCGTGGTTGCACCGTTTAAGGCGGTTGCCGCCAGTGGATAAAGCGTTCGATTAATCAGTGTTGATTTACCCGAGCCAGAAACCCCTGTGACGCAGGTTAATAAACCAAGAGGGATATTAAGCTCTACGTTATCGAGATTGTTGCCCGTTGCGCCGGTAAGCGTTAATAAACGCTCAGGGTCATAGATACTACGCATCTCGGGGATAGCAATCTTTCTTGCCCCTGTTAAAAATTGGCCGGTGATGGAGTTCGGATTATCAAATACTTCTTGAGGGGTGCCTTGGGCAACAATTTGGCCTCCATGAACACCTGCGCCAGGACCAATATCAATGAGATAGTCAGCACTGCGAATTGCATCTTCATCGTGTTCAACCACGATTACGGTATTGCCGATGTCACGTAGATGGACCAAGGTCTGCAATAAGCGGTCGTTATCTCTCTGGTGTAAACCAATAGACGGTTCATCCAAAATATACATAACGCCGACTAAACCAGCACCAATTTGAGACGCTAGGCGAATACGCTGTGCTTCACCGCCCGAAAGTGTATCGGAGCTGCGATTTAAACTTAGATATTCGAGGCCAACGTTAACTAGAAACTGTAAGCGATCACGAATCTCTTTTAGAATTTTTTCGGCTATCTTCTCTTTCTGGCCAGTAAATTCAAGCTGTGTAAAATAGGCTTGTGCTTCATCAATAGGTAATGCTGTGCATTGATGAATGGTTTTATCACCAATAAATACATGCCGCGCTTCGGTTCTTAGGCGTGAGCCACCACAGGTAGGGCAAGGCTGCACACTCAAATACTTGGTGAGTTCCTCGCGCACCATTTGCGAATCAGTATCGTGGTAACGGCGATCTAAGTTGGGTAATACGCCTTCAAATATATGCGTCTTTAAAACCGTATCGCCTCGGCTATTAACGTAGTTGAAGCTGATTTCATCTTCACCACTGCCTTGCAAAATAAGCTGTTGCTGTTTTTTCGTGAGCTTATCGAACGGCTTATCAATGTCGAAGCCATAATGATCGGCAACAGAGCTGAGCATCTGGTAATAATAAATACTGCGTCGATCCCAGCCGCGAATAGCGCCTTCTGAAATCGATAGGCTGGGGTCTGCAACGACCAGCTGTTGATCAAAGTATTGTTTTACCCCTAAACCATCACAAGTGCCGCAAGCGCCAGCGGGATTGTTGAAAGAGAAAAGTCGAGGTTCTAGTTCGGATAAACTATAGCCGCAGTGAGGGCAAGAGAACTTAGAAGAGAATAATAGGCCGTCGCTATTTTCATCATCCATAGGCACAACCATGACCAGGCCGCCGCTGAGTTCTAAGCAGGTTTCTAGTGACTCGGCTAAACGCTGGGCAATCTCTTCGCGAATTTTGAAGCGATCAACCACAACTTCAATGCTGTGCTTTTTTTTCTTATCCAGTTCAGGAGTATCGTCTAAATCGCATACCAAGCCATCGATGCGGGCTCGAATAAAACCTTGGGCGCGTAAATTATCCAGAACATGCAAATGTTCACCCTTGCGATCACGCACAACGGGGGCCAGAATCATTTGCTTACTGCCTTCAGGCATTGCAACAATCTGATCAACCATTTGGCTGATCGTCTGAGCTTCTAACGCAACATCATGCTCTGGGCACTTTGGGGTGCCTACACGTGCAAATAATAATCTGAGGTAGTCATAAATCTCGGTGACGGTCCCCACGGTTGAGCGCGGGTTATGTGACGTTGATTTTTGTTCAATAGAAATCGCTGGGGATAAGCCTTCAATATGATCAACATCGGGCTTCTCCATCATGGATAAAAATTGTCGCGCATAAGTAGACAGAGATTCAACGTAGCGGCGCTGACCTTCCGCATACAGGGTATCAAAAGCTAATGACGATTTTCCTGAGCCACTTAAGCCGGTAATAACAATCAGCTTGTCACGAGGAATCTCAATATCAACATTTTTTAGATTATGAGTGCGAGCACCCTGTACTATTATTTTATCCATTAAACAATTCTGACTTTAATCTATTGTAAAGCCAGAATTGTAAAGCAACTGAGCGAGGGGTAAAGGAATTAAACGGTGGTTTCTTGAGGGATGTCTTCAAGATTGTCTTTTGCCCAGTTAACCGCTTGAATGCGATTAGATACATCAATCTTTTTAAACAGATTGTAAATGTGGGTTTTAACCGTATGCATGCTGACGCTTAGGTGTTCAGCGATCTCAGTATTCGTCGCGCCTGTGGCGGTGAGGCTTAGAATTTGCTTCTCGCGGCGGGTCAAAATATTTGTTGAGTGAGAGACTTTGCGTGGCTTACTGCGAGTGCGCTCCAGATATTGAGCTAACAAACGGCGTGAAAGCCAAAATTCACCATTGAAAATCGCAGTAATGCCTTTTACCAGCTGCTGCTGAGAGCTTTCTTTGTAAAAAATGCCATTAACCATAGGCCAAGCCATTAAATTATCCACAGGACTGGTGGTTTGAATATTAAAGAAAGCGACTTGAATATCGTTATCTTGAGCAAAAATTTGCTCTAGCAAATCTTGTAAGCGCTCTGGGCGCCCGCACTCAGCATCGATCAGTGCTAAAGTTTGGCCATTAAATGCGCTCCAATCGGTACGCCATTCGGGGGTATTAATAAGCTGGCAATCAATATTCGTACGCTGGTGTATAAAGCCAATGAGTATTGAATTTTGTAGGTTTTGCTGACCAAAAAGAATGATGCGTTTAGAAGTTGTAGCGTGTTCCATATTACTGTCCTTGTAATTTGCATGAGCGTCCCGCTCGAATGAAATAAGTGTACGCCATTTACCTTGAAATACCATGTTCAGAAGTCTTAAAATGTGACTTTTAGCCCACAAAATACCTGATTATTTGTACGCTTAGAGAATAACTGGTACTAATTTATTAGTCGTCAAAACTGTTGATAAAATAGACAAAAAATAAAATTAGTGCAGAGGCTATAAATTAATCTGATAGAATAAGCCCTCAATTTTTTGTAACAATTCCAAATGTCTTCAATAACCACAATATCGAGCACCGAAAAGCGTGCTATTGCATCATTAGCCTCACTTTATGCGTTACGCATGCTTGGCCTATTCATGGTTTTACCGGTAATGGCGATTGCCGGCGCAGATTTTGAAGGGGCAACGCCAGAATTGATCGGCCTAGCGATTGGTGCCTATGGCTTGAGTCAGGCTTTATTACAGATTCCCGCAGGCGCGCTCTCTGATTATTTTGGCCGTAAGCCAATCATCGTTATAGGCTTATTAATCTTTGCTTTGGGCAGTTTTATAGCCGCCAATGCCGATACTATCTATGGCATCATTTTTGGTCGTTTTTTGCAGGGTTGTGGGGCCATTGCCAGTGCCGTTATGGCGTTGGTGTCTGACTTGACCCGTGAAGAACATAGAATGAAAGCCATGGCGTCTATCGGAGCCTCAATAGGCCTTTCATTTTCTGTTGCCTTGGTATTGGGGCCGGTATTGGTTCACCTTGGCGGATTGCAGCTGATCTTTATCGTGACGGGTATTTTATCGCTATGTGGTATCGCATTAATGCTGTATTTCGTACCCAGTCCAGCGCGTAAAAAGCATCGCGATGGCAGTGCGATTATTAGTGAAGTCTTTAAGCAACTGGGTAATGGACAGCTATGGCCGCTTAATATTGGTATTTTTATTCTGCATGCCTTAATGGTCGCGATGTTTGTCTCTATTCCTCCGCAGCTTGTGCAAGCAGGTTTAGGTTTAGATCAGCACGCTTGGTTATACCTACCGGTATTGCTAGTCGCGTTTGTTTTTATGGTTCCGTTTGTCATTATTTCTGAGAAAAAGCGCCAGATGAAAAGTATCGTCGTGGTGGCGTTGGGGATTATGATACTTGCATTAATTTTGATGTCTCAAGCGGCCGGTATTTGGGCTTGGGCGATTGCATTGGGTGTTTTCTTTTGGGCATTCAATATCATGGAAGCTACCTTGCCATCATGGCTAAGTAAGGTAGCACCTGCGGGTGCTAAAGGCAGTGCCATGGGAATCTATTCTACATTGCAGTTTTTAGGCGCTTTTGCCGGCGGCTTAATCGGTGGCTGGTTAAATAACCACTTCGGTATTGAAGGACTATTCCTTATACTGGCAGCTATTGTTTTTGCATGGGCTATTTTGGTTATCGTCACACCAAAACCTGCGTATCTTAATAGCGTAAGAATCGATATTCAAAATCAACCAGGTAAAGAAGATAAGAGCTCGCTCTATCTTGATACCTTGATCAATCTTAGAGGGGTTGCCGATGCTATTTTAATAGCAGAAGAGCACGCCATATATTTAAAAGTAGATGCCAGCGTTTTTGATTATCAACAAACGATGGCAACCGTTAACTCATTGGGAGAATAAAATGGGCCGCAGTGTAAACAAAGTACAAATCATCGGTACGCTTGGGCGTGATCCGGAAATGAAATATCTGCCAAGTGGTAGTGCGGTCGTAACAGTGAGTGTGGCAACAGACGAAAGCTATAACGATAAGCAATCAGGCCAGAAAGTTGAAAAAACTGAATGGCACCGCATGACAGCTTTCGGCAAGTTAGCTGAAATCATTGGTCAATACCTAAAGAAAGGCTCTAAAGCTTACTTTGAAGGTAAATTGCGTACTAACGAATACGAAAAAGACGGTATTAAGCGTTATTCCACAGAAATCGTTGTTAACGATATGATGATGCTTGATGGTCGCCAACAAGATGCTGGTATGGGCGCCAATGCGGGTTATGCGAATACTGCGCCGATGGCACAATCGCCTTCTGCAGCAATGGCACAACAGCCAGGTGGATATGCTCCGCAGCAGCCTGCTCAACAGCCACCTCAAGGTGGTTACGCGCCTCAAGGTCAGCCAGCGCAACAGCCACAGCAAGCCGGTTATGCACAGCAGCCTAATCAGCGTCCTGTACAACAGCCTGCTCAGCAAGGTGGATATTCTCAGCCACAGCAGTCAGCTCAACCAGCTCAGCAAGGTGGTTTTGCCCCACAGAATAGACCGGGTCAACAGCCACAAGCAGCGCCTCAGCCAGCCAATAACTTCGATAGCTTTGATGACGATATCCCGTTCTAGGATACGCATTATTGTCTGATAAAATCAGCGTTCTTATCTAAGCCCTTAACCCTAAGGGCTTTTTTTATCTGCTCTACAAGCTTTGCCATCGTCCTCGTTTAATATCTGCCCATAATGGAAAAAATAGAAAAACTCTTCTACGCTAAATTAATGGTTATACATGGAATGGACGCGGTATGTGTGATGTTAATAGAAGTTATTATCTTAGAGTCTTATCCGATATATCTTCTGCAGTTTTTTATTACTTTATATCCTACTGTTCGTTGTCTTTTTTGTGTGGCGTTAATAAGTACATTATGAATGAACCCTATTTTTTTATACTTAGAAGTGTGCTGACAGGCATTAGAAAAAGATGAAGATATTATTAGTCGATGATGATCAACTTGATCGCGCATTAGTCATCCGTGCACTAAAAAAAAGCAATTTAGATACTCAAGTTAGTGAAGCGATGACGGTCGACCAAGGCCTCGAAATGTATGCTTCGAATGACTATGATGTCGTATTGCTTGATTACCAGCTACCTAAGCGAAATGGCATCGAAATGATTTTAGAGCTGAGGAGTGGGTCAAAAGATAACAGCAGCGCGGCGATTGTTATGATGAGCTCATCTGAAGACGAGCAGCTATCGTTAGACTGTATTCAAGCGGGTGCTCAAGACTTTTTATTAAAATCTGAAATATCTGCCGCTCGAATAAAAAGAGCACTATTGCATGCTTCTACCCGCTTTGAACTCGAAAGAAAGTTGTACGCTACCTATCAAAAAGTAAAATCCTTAGCAGAAACAGATTCGTTAACAGGTTTATCAAATCGTTATTTTTTCGATGAATCGCTAAAGCAAGTGCTGGCAATTAATAAGCGCAGCAATAAAAAAGTCGCGTTACTGGTATTTGATTTAGATGATTTTAAACTAGTGAATGATACTTTTGGGCATGATGTTGGCGATTTATTACTTAAGAAAGTCGTGATTAGAATTCAGGGATGTTTACGGGGCAATGAAACATTTGCTCGTTTGGGCGGTGATGAATTTGCCATCATGCTAGGAAATTTAGACAGCTGTGATCATGCTGGCCAAGTAGCTAGGCGAATAATCTCTGTTTTATATAAACCGTTCGATATAGCGTCCACTTCCATAAAGGCAACACTAAGCTTGGGCATATCTTTATACCCTGATAATGGCCTGACGAGTGAAGAGCTATTTAAGCATGCTGATATTGCCATGTATCGGGCGAAAAAGAATGGTCGAAATCAAATATGCTTTTTCGAAGAAGAAATGCAGCATAAATTTCATAACCGAGTAAAAACAGAAGCAGAATTAAGATTAGCAATAGAGAAAGGCCAGTTCCAACTTTATTATCAACCGGTTATCAACCCTCAGAATAATCAATTACAAGGCTTTGAGGCATTAATCCGGTGGAATATTGATGGGGAGTTACGAACGCCTGATAAGTTTATTGATATTGCAGAAGAAACTCGGCAAATAATAGACATTGGTTTTTGGGTCATAGAGGAAGCCATCACCATGCTTGCTCGCTGGAATCAAAAATATAATTGTGCGCTCACTATGGCCATTAATGTTTCGGCCCATCAATTATGTGATCAAACTTTGGTTAAGTTCTTAGATGATAGCCTAAAAAGAAATAACGTTGCGGCAGAATTGATTGACATAGAATTAACCGAAACCGCTTTATTTTTAGATACAGATGATACTCGTAACGTTATTGTTGGTATTAGTGATTTAAACTGCCGCCTTTCTTTAGATGACTTCGGTACCGGCTACTCCTCGATATCACACCTTAGAAAATACCCCATTACTGTTGTTAAAATTGATAAAAGTTTAATGCCTGAAAAACAAGGTGATTTGAAACATGTTGCACTTATAGAAAGTCTAGTATCCATGGCCTCTATCTTGGGCTTAGATATAGTGGCGGAAGGCGTAGAGACAGAGTTTCAGTTGAACATTTGCAAGAAATTTAACATACAGCATGTGCAAGGTTATTATTTTTCTAAGCCTTTGACTCAGCAAGAAATTGAAAATAAGTACCTTAATCAATTGATCACTTTTTCTTAGGATAATGCTTATGTCACTGACGCTTAAAAATGGCCGCATGCATTGGGTGCATTGGCTTATTGTTTCTTTATCATTTGTATTAACCCTTGCTGCTTGGTACATTTCAAAAACACAAGTCGAAGAAAAGATAGAGCAGCGTTTTGAATTTGAGTCCAGTCAGTTATTAGCATTAGTCTCTGAAAGAATGGCACATTATGAGGATGCACTGCGTGCAGGAGTCGCGGCAATTCATAGCCAAGATTATGATGTGACGGTTGAAAGCTGGAAGCGGTTTTCAGATGTTTTAAAATTAGAAAAAACCTATCTTGGCATCAATGGTATTGGTGTTATTTTTCAAGTTCCTCCTGAGAATGTTACAAGCTTTCTTGCCAGTGAACGTAAGTTTCGGCCAGGTTTTAATATACACCCAGCACACGAAAAAAATGAATATTGGCCAATTACTTATGTCGAACCATTAAAAGGCAATGAACTGGCTGTTGGCTTAGATATGGCCTTTGAAAAGAATAGATACAGTGCGGCTAAAAAAGCACGAGATACCTCAAAGACTCAAATTACTGGGCCTATTACTCTTGTGCAGGATGCGAAAAAAACACCGGGTTTTTTACAGTTTGTTCCATTTTATAAAAATGGTGATCTTTCAACGCTTGAACAGCGGCGTAAGCTTTTTGTCGGGCATGTTTATGCCCCCTTTATTATGCATAAACTGATTGCCGGTACCTTAAATCAAGAGAATCGTTACCTAATATTTAGTGTATATGATCAGAGTGACATGCTTTATGACGAGCTATTACCTGACAATGAAAACTATGACGCTATGCCAATGTTTATTAAAAATATTACGTTACAAGTTTATGGTCGTTCTTGGGACTTTAAAATACAAACAGCAAATTCTTTTCGGAGTGCAACCAGCAATAACCAGTCTATTTATATTTTAGTGGGCGGAATTATTATCGACAGCATGTTGATTTTTTTGTTCCTATTATCAAATACCAATCGAAATTCACAATATTTAGCTGAAAAAATGACTAAGAAGTTAGCCGTTAGCGAGGGATATTTTAGACATATTATTGAAGCGGCTCCTTGTGGAATAATCATAACCAATAACCATGGCATTATAGAAAGAGTTAACCCGCAAACTGAATTTTTATTCGGTTATAAAGCAACGGAACTGTTAGGAAAGTCCATTGAGGTTCTTGTTCCTGATAAAGTGAAAGATATACACCCACAGCATCGTGAAAAATTTACGGCTGATGAAGCTAAGCGCAGAATGGGGTTTGATTGTAAAGTTTATGGCTTAAAATGTAATGGGGAAGAATTCCCCGCAGAAATTGGTTTGGCGAATTTTGATAGTGCTGATGGGCCTAAAGTATTATCAACAGTTATCGATATGACGGGATATGTTGGTATCACCGATGAACTGAAACGCAGTAATAAAGATTTAAACGATTTTGCTTATGTTGCTTCTCATGATTTGAAAGCTCCGCTGCGAGGTATTATGCAATTATCTAGCTGGGTATTAGAAGATGTAGAAGATATTGCCAGTGAAGAGACCAAAGGACATTTGGCGCTTTTAAAAAGTAGGACGATGCGTTTAGAAAAACTCTTGGATGATCTATTAGAGTATTCTCGTGTTGGTAAAAATTTAGGCGGTATTAAGCAAGTCGACATTAAAGAAATGTCAGAAGGTCTGTTCTTCTTATTAGATCCACCTTCTGAATTTAAATTGAAAGTCGCAGGAGAGCTACCGGTTTTTGAAACACTGGCGACTCCGCTCGAAATTATATTTAGAAATCTGATTGGTAATGCCATTAAACATCATGATAGCCGCAGTGGCACCATTACCATTTCTTGTATTGAGCACTCAGCGTATTACGAGTTCTTTATTGAAAATGATGGGCCGGCCATTGAGCCTAAGCATCATGAAAAGATTTTTGAAATGTTCAAAACATTAAAGCCTCGTGACGAAGTCGAAGGCAGTGGTATGGGGTTGGCCATTATAAAAAAAATACTGGGTTATCAAGGTGGAGATATTAATGTGACCTCTGGTGAGGAGCGTGGGGTTTCTTTTATTTTTACGTGGCCCAAAAATTACTAAATGATGGAGTGAAACATGGATGAATTAAATTATAAGCCTGCTGCTATTCTTTTAGTCGAAGACGACGATATTGATGCCTTAAGTGTTATACGTGCATTTTCTAGACTGAAAATTGCCAACCCTATCGTAAGGGCAAAAGATGGTATAGAAGCTCTAGAGATATTAAAAAACCAAGAAATTGAACATCCTTATTTGATTTTATTAGATTTAAATATGCCGCGAATGGGGGGGTTAGAATTACTGAATACGCTGCGTAATGACCCCTCTTTAGAGACCAGTGTTGTCTTTGTATTAACCACCAGTAAAGACGATGAAGATAAATTAGCGGCTTATAAACAGCATATTGCTGGCTATATCGTAAAAGAAAAATTGGACGATGGCTTTGAAGATTTGGTTAAGTTACTTGACCATTATTGGCGCTTAGTTGAGCTACCTGCTAAATAGTAAAAACAGCGACTTGCCAGTATGTTTACCGTACTGATTCTAATGGCCAGCCTCTGATAATTTTAATATGCCAATTTGGGCATATGCATTCGTTACGTTTTTTATCAAAAACTGGCAGGCTTGCTCATACTGAACCCATATATTTCTGTTAATATATGGGTTTTTTTATGCGCTAAGTTAGCGCAAGTTGATGGATGCGGCTCATGAATACGCCAACCGATGGAAATGAAGAAAAATATCAACAGCGAATGGCAAAAAAGAAAGCCTTAGTGGATGCTCGTATTGCGGAAGCACAAGAAGAGCGTGGGATTCTGATTTTATTAAAAGGGAACGGTAAGGGCAAAAGCAGCTCGGCTCTAGGAACCATGGCGCGCTCGTTAGGTTATGGCAAAAAATGTGCGGTTATTCAGTTCATTAAGGGCCGTAACGAAACCGGTGAGCAGAAGTTCTTTAAAGACCACCCGCTGGTCGACTGGCATGTTATGGGGCATGGATTTACTTGGGAAACTCAAGATAAGTCTCAAGATATCGCTGCTGCGCAGAAGGCTTGGGCATTAGCTGAAACACTGCTGCAAGACGAAACCTATGATTTTTTACTGTTTGATGAAATGAGCTATATGTTCAAATATGAATATTTGGATGTTGAACCTGTCGTCAAAGCTTTGCAATCTCGGCCGAAAATGCAAAATGTAATGATTACTGGCCGTACAATGGCGCTGCCATTACAAGAAATAGCCGATACTATTTCAACCGTTCAAGATGATAAGCATGCTTTTCGTCAAGGTGTTAAAGCTCAGCAAGGGATTGAATTTTAATGAAGCCTAATAACCAGGAAGCTGTGTTTTGTCCTGCCTTGTTCATAACGGCCCCTGCTTCTGGCCAAGGAAAAACAACCATAACCGCTGCGTTAGCGCGAATGCTAAAGCGACAAGGAAAGATTGTAAGGGTATTTAAAACCGGTCCTGATTTTTTAGATCCTCAAATTTTAGCGCAAGCTTCAGGGGAGCATGTCGAGCAATTAGACTTGTGGATGGCGGGTGAAAACTACTGCCGTTATCAATTTTATCAAGCAGCACAAGAAGCCGACCTGATTATTGTAGAAGGCGCGATGGGGATGTTTGATGGCGAGCCGTCAAGCGCTGACCTAGCCGCGACGTTTAATATACCCATGGCTATTGTCATGGATGTTAAAGGTATGGCGCAAACGGCGGCTGCAATTGCGATGGGGCTAGCGAATTATCGTGATGATATTCAAGTTGCCGGTTTAATCGCTAATAGCTGTAGCACAGAGCGACATCGCCAACTTATTGAAGATGCGCTGCCTGACAGTTTACCTCTTTTGGCAACTCTTGCGCGTTCAGAAAGTGTTGCTTTGCCGGAGCGCCACTTAGGGCTTGTGCAAGCCAGTGAAGTGCGCGCCGAATTAGAGCAACGCTTTAATGCGGGGGCCGATTGGCTGGTGGATGCAGGGTTAGAAAACATATTAGAGCGCTTCTCTAATGTTGAATTTAAACCAGCGATACTGCCAATTGAACAGCCATTATTACAAGATAAAATAATCGCCATCGCAAAAGATGAAGCTTTTAGTTTTATTTACCAAGCCAACTTATTGCTTCTTAAAGAGCTTGGGGCAACCCTTAAATTCTTCTCTCCGCTTCATGATAAAGAAATGCCAGCCGCTGATGCACTTTGGTTGCCGGGTGGTTATCCAGAATTGCATGCGAAGAAGCTGGCCGAAAATACGTCAATGTTAAACAGTATTCGATTATTTTCTGAGCAGAATAATCCCATATTGGCTGAGTGTGGTGGTTTTCTTTATTGCTTAGAAGAGCTTACTGATTTAAACGATGAAACTCATGTGATGTTGAATATACTCGCAGGCCAAGGGGCAATGAAAGGCAAGCGTGGTTGTCAAGGAATGCAGACGGCGATATTCCCTGAAGGTGAAATACGAGCCCATGCGCATCATCGATCACGCAGTTTTAATATGCCAGAAGCATTATCTTATGGACGACGCCAACGTCATCCTGCGCCAGGAGAAGCGCTCTATCGGCATAATAATTTGAATGCGAGTTATCTGCATTTATTTTTTCCATCAAATCCAAAAGCCATCAGTCGTTTATTCAATCCTGAATAAAACTGAACACAGAATTTAAGAAAATTGAGGTGTAAATCCAATGACAATTGAAATGTTTTCCCTACTATTAACTGGCTTAGGATTAGGCCTTTTGCATGCGCTGGATGCTGATCATGTGATGGCCGTATCGGCATTAAGCAACCGCAAACCAAGCTTAAAACGCACCCTGAAATTCAGTGCTAACTGGGCTGTTGGACATGGCAGTGTATTAATTTTATTAGGTTTATTATTTTTTGGTTTTGGTATTGCGCTACCTGAATCCATTCAGAAGCTAGCAGAATCGAGTGTCGGCATTTTATTAGTCGCTTTAGGTTTAGCGTGTTTTTGGCAATTTCATAAAGAAAAAATTGTGTTAAATAAACATACTCATGAACATGAACATGGCACTGTTGAACATACTCATTTACACGTTCATGGACATGATGATACGGCACCATTAGAAAATGCTGAGCAGGTTAAAGAAGCTCATACTCCGGTGATGGTCGGCATCTTACATGGCTTGGCTGGTAGTGCGCCGGCATTGGCTTTAATTCCAGCAATGATGCAAACCAATCTATTAGAAGCAATAGGCTACCTGCTTTTATTCAGTGCGGGTGTATTAATTTCTATGGTAACTTTTGGTTTGAGTTTTGGCTTGGTTCAGAAAAAACTGCAACAAAAATCGGTCAAGATTTTTAACTGGAGTCGAAAAATCATTGCTTCAGCTGCTGTCGGAATTGGTTTTTATTGGTTAGCGCAGGCTATCTAATTCGTGTGGCCCGAGAGCGCTGATAATACCAAAAAAGAAGAGCCCAAAGCATTACGTTCTGGGCTCACTACAGGTTGTTGCGCAACTGCTTGCAGCATAGCGGCAGCGCATGCCCAGCTTGGTAAAAAGCAACGTTCTGTTGTTAGCGTTACATTGCCAAAAGGGAAAATTGTTGAGCTTACGATTGAAAGTTATCAATCTGCACAAGGCTACGTTAAAGCCAGTACGATAAAAGATGCGGGTGATGATCCCGATGTAACGCACGGGGCAAAAGTTTTTGTTGAATTACGGCTTATTCCGCAAGCTGAAATTATATTAAAAGCAGGCCGTGGGGTCGGTATCGTTACTCGCGAGGGGTTGGTATTGGCCGTTGGTGAACCGGCCATTAATCCGGTACCAAGAAAAATGATTACCGAACATCTTCAAGCAATTGCTCAGCAATATAATTATGATGGTGGCTTTGAAGTCTCGGTCGGAGTAGAAAAAGGCGAACAGCTCGCGCTTAAAACGATGAACCCACGATTAGGCATTTTGGGCGGTTTATCGATACTAGGCACAACAGGCATTGTTCGCCCTTTTTCATGCGCCGCTTATATCGCTTCTATTCATCAGGGAATTGATGTCGCAACAACCAATGGCTATCGTCATATAGCAGCCTCTACTGGCAGCAGCAGTGAGGCGGTGGTTCGTGATTCTTATCAATTACCCGACATTGCCTTAATTGAAATGGGCGATTTTGTTGGCGCAGTATTTAAACATCTAAGAAATAATCGTGAACAGATTGCGCTGGATAAACTCAGCATTTGTGGTGGCTTTGGTAAAATGACCAAACTGGCTCAAGGTCATCTGGATCTGCACAGTAAAGCCTCGAATATTGATCTTGATTTTTTAGCTACGCAAGCTAAAAAATGCGGTGCAAATACACAACTGATCGCGAAAATTAAAGTCGCAAATACCAGTATTGAAGCTTTAAAATTGTGCCAAGCGGATGATATTGATTTAGCGAGTGAAATTTGCCAGCAAGCTTTAAATACGGCTCGTAAAATAGTGCCAGCGAATATTGAGTTAGAAGTTTGGGCCATTAATCGACAAGGTGCAATTGTTGGTAAGGCGATTGACCAGGCGATTAGCCCATGAAATTATTAATATTGGGCGGCACAGGCGAAGCAAAAAAGATAGCTCAACAATTAATCGCAATGAACGATTTAGAAATAATCTATAGCATCGCGGGCCTAGTCAGAAAACCTGAATTGAGCTGCGATATTATTAGTGGTGGTTTTAGCCCGTTGGGTGGATTAACAAAATACCTAACTGAATATCATATCGATGCGCTATTAGATATCACCCATCCTTTTGCTCAGCGTATGAGCGAACAAGCAATTGCTTCCGCAGCAGAAATAAACATTCCTTATTATCGTTTCCTACGAGAAGAGTGGCAAGCAACCAATGAAGATCGTTGGCTATTCGTAGAAAATGAAACTCAATTATTAAATCAGCTAGCGCTAGCCATTAATCAGGGTAAGAAAAATATTTTTTATACCAATGGCCAGATTGATCGAATGCTTGCGCAAGAACTTACCGCCATTGCTGAATTAAATGAAAACTTTGGTCCTGCTCGATACATTATTCGTAGTGCAAAAGAAACGGAGCGGCCAGCTCATTCTCAGTGGTTACAGGCCATCGGGCCGTATTCATTTATGGATGAAAAAGCATTATTTGAACAATTCGAAATAGATTTATTGGTCACAAAGAATAGTGGCGGCAAAGCCACTCAGGCGAAACTTGATGTGGCCCGAGAGCTTGGTATTCCAGTGATTATGTTGCAACGACCAAAAATGCATTCCGAAACGTCAGTGACCTCGAGCATCAGCCTGCATACAACCAGTATCAACTCAGATATAAACAGATCCTTTGCATCTGCTGATGAAATTTTCGATTTCTTATATGAATTATTATCCAATGATTTTAATTGATAATTACTATATAAAGGTCGAGCATTTACACCATTCTGCGTTGTTTGCTGCTAATTTTTATAAAAGAGAAACGCTGTGCCATTTAATTATGTAATTGACCCTAAAACAATAGAACACAATAGCTTCAAAATGATCCGCCAGCTTACCAACTTAGAGGGTCTAAGCCAAAGTCAGCAGCAAGTTGTGATGCGCATAGTACACAGTGTAGGTATGCCTGATATTGCAGAAAAAGTGAAGTTCAGTACGAACGCGTGTGAAAGCGGACAAAAAGCGCTAGCGACGGGCAATGCGATTTTATGCGATGTGGAAATGGTGAAGCAGGGCATTACTAAGCGCATGATTGAGCAGCCACCTTTATGTTTTCTTAATGACCCGCGTACGGTAGAGCTTGCAAAAGCCAGTGGTGAGACACGCTCTATGGCCGCGTTAAAATTCTGGGGTGATCATCTGGCGGGCAGTATTGTTGTTATCGGCAATGCGCCAACGGCACTCTTTCGTTTATTAGAAATGATCGAACAAGAAAATGAAGAAAAAGGCGGTGAAAACAATACCAACAAGCCGGCCCTGATTATTGGAATGCCAGTAGGTTTTATTGGTGCTGCAGAATCAAAGCAAGCTTTATGGGATGTTCACGAACGCTTAGGTATTGAATGCATTACCTTATTAGGTAATCAAGGCGGAAGTGCGGTTTCTTCGGCAACCTGCAATGCATTATTACGTTGTAATATCGGCGAGATTTATTAATTATGGCGATTCATGTCATTGGTCTAGGGGCGGCAGAGCAGGCGGTTTTAACGGCTAATGCTGTGCAGGCGCTCGATAACGCGCAGATAATTATTGGCAGTTCTCGCCAGTTGGTAACAGTTTCAATTTACCTACAGAGTGATTCAAACATTGTCGCGCAGCCAGTATGCAATGCAAAGCTCATTGAATTACCCAAACTGAGTGAGCTTAAGCATTTATTATCTGATTCAGCAGACAAAGAAATTTGTATTCTTGCCTCAGGTGACCCGCTGTATTTTGGCATTGGCCGTTGGCTTTCTAAACAGTGTGATACTTCCGAGCTGTATTTTTATCCGGGGATTTCGAGCATTCAAGCTGCGTGTCATAAGCTGGGTTTATCGCTGCAAGATTGTGATGCGATCAGCTTACATGGCCGCCCCGTTGAAACGCTAAGAAGTTTAATCCGACATAATCAAACCTTAGTTATTCTTACCGATCAATACAGCCATCCACAGCGCTTAGCGCAAGAATGTTTTGAACTGGGTTATCACGCAGCTAACATTACAGTATGCGAAGATTTAGGTTATGAAACAGAACGAGTGCGCAGTTTTACGCTTGAAGAATTAATTGAAACGAATGCAGTCAGCTTTTCGCCGCTGCAAGTAACGATTATTAAAACAGGCATTAGCCAACTCATGCCTCAATTTCCTGGTTTTAACGATGACTTATTTATCACGGGCAAAGAAGCGGGCAAAGGTTTAATTACCAAGCGTGAAGTTCGTCTAACGGTATTATCGTTATTGCAGCCAAGTCGTGGAGATGTGGCTTGGGATGTAGGCGCAGGCTGTGGTGGTATCGCAGTCGAGTGGGCTTACTGGAATAAACAAGGTCAGGTTCACGCGATAGAACATAACGATCAGCGGTTTGGGTGTTTGCAGCAAAACCGACAGCGCTTTGGGGTTGTGGATAATTTAATACCTATACAAGGTCGAGCCCCTGCAATATTAGATACGTTACCCCAAGCCAATAAAGTTTTTATTGGTGGTAGCGATGGCGAGATGTCAGAATTATTAGCATTTTGCTGGATGCAATTACCCGCGAACGGAGTGCTGGTAGTGAGTGCCGTTATGGAAACAACCAAGCAGCAGCTATTAAGCTTTCGTGATGAATTATTAATGGTTGGCAGTGCGCTGATAGAAACATCACAAGTTGCCATTAGTCGTGGTGAAGAGCTTGCTGGGCAGTTAGTGTATCGACCTAACTTACCCGTGACCTTATTTCGATTTGAGAAAGCTCTTGATTGTGAGAATAAAGAATATTGCGAGAATAAAAAATTATGAATGCACAGTTTATTGGTTTAGGTGTTGGGCCAGGTGATCCAGAGTTAATCACGTTAAAAGCGCATCGTTTAATGCAGAATGCTGATGTGGTGAGTTATCTTGCCAATGAGAAGGGGCGTTCACAAGCACGAGATATTGCTCAGCACAGTTTAGCAGGCAGCAAGGCAGGGCAAATAGAAATTCCGGTACCGATGCCAATGAAGAACGATCGCACCGGAGCGAACCTCGCTTATGATTTAGCCGCTGAAAAGATTCGGGCCGTTTTTTCTGAAGGCGACTCTAAAGGAAAGACGGTGGTTTTTTTATGTGAAGGCGATCCACTATTTTTTGGTTCGTTCTCGTATTTATTAGATCGACTGCAAGATGAAATGAGCTGTGCCATTGTACCGGGTATTTCTTCCGTGCATGCCGCTTCTTCAGCATTGAAGCGGCCTTTATCGATGCTAAAAGAATCGGTAGCGATTATTAATGGTCGCCACAGTGATGAGAAAATACGCCAAACGTTACAGCAATACGATAGTGTGGTCATTATGAAAGCAGGGCCTTATCGCCCTAAAATTTTGGCCGCATTAGCGGATACCGGCCGCAGTGATGAAGCTAACTATCTTGAATACATTGGCCGTGATGAACAAGTTATTATTGATGATGTAAGTCAGCTATACGGTGAGCAGGGCGACGAAAAAGGGCCGTATTTTTCTTTATTCGTAGTGCTTAAAAAAGAGCGCGAAAGATAATGAATGCCTTAGGTCAGCCAATCCGAATTATTGCATTAACCGAAGCAGGACATCGTTTAGCGATGCAGATTGCCGAAGGCTTAGTGCTTGAAAATTCAGTGCTTGAGAATTTATTGGTTGATATCAATTCTGAAAAGCCCCTTGTGGATGTCTGGTATAAGCCTAAGCCGTTCGCCGAAACCGTTCAGCAAGCATTTGTGCGCGGTGAACGACTTATTTTTATCTGTGCGACAGGCATCGTCGTAAGAACGCTTGCCTCTGTTTTGCAAGATAAGCATAGTGATCCTGCAGTATTGATACTCGATGAAGCAGGTAAGTTTGTAATACCGCTATTGTCGGGTCACGAAGGTGGAGCCAATGATTGGGCTAATCACATTAGTGAATTGATTAACGCGCAGTTGGTTATGACCACCGCTAACCCGTATTTAAAACCTATTTATACCATCGGTATGGGGTGTGAGCGAGATTGCCCACTTTCGTATTTATCTGAGCTGCTAGACCAATGCCTAGAGCAAGCGGGGCTTACGATAGAGCAAGTACACAGTATCAGTAGCATTGATATTAAAGCGGATGAAACTCATTTGATTGAGCTTGCCAAGCAGCTGAATAAACCGTTTATCACTTGGAATAAAAATGATTTAAGAACGGTTGAAAGTCAGCTCAGTACACATTCAGAATATATATTTAAAACAGTTGGGGTTTATGGTGTCGCAGAATCTGCTGCGCTCTACAGCGCCCAATCAGAAACTGGCCAACAAGCAGAGCTGGTTTTAAATAAACATAAAAATGCCAAGGCCACGTGTGCAATTGCGCGCTCGTATCCTGGTATTACTTAGTTCTAAATGAATAATTATTGGCTTCTAAATCGATTCATAACTGAGTATTTATTCCGCAAAACGGCGTAAATACTTCCCTGTAGCCTTAGCCTCGACATCCACGTCTTGGATATTTGCTCCATAAGCACTCAATGATGAATCTTGGAATGTAGTTCAATGATAAGTTTTAATAATATTTAAAGTTAATAACTAGAAGTAATAAAATGACCAAGCTGTACTTGATTAGCACAGGCCCGGGCGATGCCGATTTAATCGCACCAAGATCTATTAAAGCAATCAGCGAATGCAGTGACCTTGTGGCTTATGGTTTGTACCTAGATTTACTAGGCAGCGTTTGTGATGGCAAAACACATCACGACCTGCCGTTAGGCGAAGAAATTGGCCGTGCTCGTTTAGCCTTAGATTTAGCCGCCAGTGGTAAAACAACGGCGCTTATCTCTAGTGGCGATATCGGCATTTATGCCATGGCAACATTAGTATTTGAACTGCTGGATATGCAGCTGCAAGGTAACGAGAACCATCCAGAATGGTTGGATGTTGATATTGAAGTCGTACCGGGTATTTCCGCCATGCAGGCTGGCTCAGCACGCATTGGTGCGATGTTAGGTCATGATTTCTGTACTATATCATTGTCAGACTTGTTAACGCCTTGGCAGACCATTGAGAAGCGCTTACACAGTTGTGGTGAAGGTGACTTCGTTGTTTCTTTCTACAACCCGCGTTCAAAGAAACGTGATTGGCAGATCAATACCGCCCGCGATATTTTATTGCAATATCGTCCAGCGAGTACGCCAGTATTATTGGGGCGTCAGCTAACGCGCGAAGATGAAAGCATTACCATTACAACCCTCGACAAACTAGATGCCGCTGATGTGGATATGTTCACACTGGTAAGCGTTGGTAATAGTGAAACTCGCCACATAGAAAATGGTGAGAAAGAGTGGGTATATACCCCGCGCGGTTACAGTAAGAAGCTTTAGTAAGAATTTAAAGAAGGTATTCTGCAACTTGTTGTTGAATTAACCAAAGATTAGCAGGACGAAATTTACTTGAATGAATAAAGGCCATGCGATGCAAGGGACTGCATCGACTGAGCTTACAAGGACGTACTTGCAGCGTGCCAAGTTCATCAAGTAAATTATCGTCAATTAATTATTTCATGATGACTGAGTAAAATCACATGACAGTTTATTTTATTGGTGCCGGTCCAGGCGACCCAGAATTAATCACCATTAAGGCGCAGCGTTTAATCAATGCCTGCCCAATAATTTTATATGCCGGTTCATTAGTACCACGTGCGGTATTGGCTGACGTAGAAGAAAGCGCCGAACAAATTATTGATACCGCTTCTATCGACTTAGATGAAATTATTGAGCACATGAAAATCGCTCATAAAGAAGGCAAAGATGTTGCCCGCGTGCACAGTGGTGATCCTTCATTGTACGGAGCGATTGGTGAACAGATTCGTCGTTTAAATCAGCTAGGAATTGATTTTGAAATTATTCCAGGTGTAACTGCAACGTCTGCTTCCGCTGCTTGGTTGGGTAAAGAGCTAACACTGTCTGGTGTTTCTCAAACTATCATCATGACCCGCTATGAAGGAAAAACGCCGTTTCCAGAACGTGAACGTTTACCGGCATTAGCCGCTACCGGTGCGACATTAGCAATTCATTTAGGTGTAACTCGTATTCATAAAATTGTGGAAGAACTTATCCCACATTATGGCGAAGATTGCCCCGTAGCTGTTTGCTACCGCACCTCTTGGGAAGACCAAGATAAGGTGATTGGCACGTTAAAAGATATCGTTGCCAAAGTGCGTGAGAAAAAATTCACCCGTACTTCACTAATCTTAGTGGGCCATGTTTTAGGCGAAGGTGATTTTGATGATTCGTATTTATACGATGAAAAACAAGCGCATGTTTTCCGTCCAAAAGTAAAACCCAATACTCCCCGTAGTGTTGATGATGCTCAGGCACATCCTACGTTAAAAAATTAAAACTGTAGTAACTATTTAAATCGTTAAAGTTTAGATGGAAAAGATTCATTACTGGGTGTTTTTGTAGCAAATATGAGAGGCAGGGATTGCCGAACCTAAGGCTACAGGGAAGTATTTACGCCGTTTTGTGGAATAAATACCAGTCATTAATCGATTAATAAAACCAGATAAATAGTTACAGCCCGTATTAAAAATATAAACCCTATTCAGGAAACATTTTAAAATGACCAATACGAAAATGAATAGCTTAGATGAAATTGTAAATAATCTGCCGAATATATTGCCAGAAAATAGTGGCATCATTATTTGCGGCCACGGTAGTCGAGCAAAAATTGCTGAAGAAGAATTCAGTTTATTAGCGAAAGGATTGCGTGCGCGTTTTCCTACGTTAAAAATCGAATACGGATTTTTAGAATATTCATCGCCGAATATTCACATGGCATTAGATCGCCTGCGCGAAGATGGAATAAAACATATTTTTGCCGTACCAGGAATGTTGTTCGCAGCAACCCATGCCAAAAATGATATTCCTTCGGTATTAACAACCTATAAAGAAAGCTACCCAGAACTCACCATTGAATATGGCAAAGAGCTAGGTTTGCACGATGAAATGATTAGCGCATTTCAACATCGCGTACTTGAATCTTTAGGGCATGCAAGTGTTCCAGCAGCAGGCACCTTATACGATACGATGCTGGTGGTTGTTGGCCGTGGCACATCAGTGGTTGATGCCAATGCCGATGCCGCAAAGCTCACGCGCATTTTAAGTGAAAACTTAGGTTTTGGTTGGTCAGAAACGGTTTACTCTGGGGTAACGTATCCAAGTGTTGGCCGTGGTTTAGAAATGGCTTTGAAATTGGGGTTCAAAAAAATTGTAATCGCACCTTACTTCTTATTTGGTGGCCGTTTAATCGACCGTATTTATGCCTATGTCGATAAAGTTGCGTTAGAGAATCCTGACGTTGAATTTATTAAAGCGGATTATTTACGCGATCAATCGCACGTATTAAATACATTCATTACCCGTATTGCTGAAATCTCTCAGCCAAAAGCTGAAAATGAAATAGGACTCATGGAAGACTTCCAGCGTCGCTTAGCCGCGGGTGAAGTAGATGTTCACCATCATCATGCTGAATTTCAGCCGGATGAAACAAGTGAAGAAGGTCATAAACATGAACATGGCAACGATCACAGTCATGATCATTCTCACAGCCATGATCATTCTCACAGCCATGATCATTCTTACAGCCATACGCATAGTCATGATGATAAAGCTTCAGAGGCTCACTCACATGATGCTCAAGACCATGGGCATCATCATGCGCCGTACAAGCACATAGCTCACCCTTATGGGCCGCGTACAATGATTAATGATAATGTATGCTGTTGTTTTATGCGTCAATTCCCACAGAGCGTGATTGACGAAGAAAAAGCGATTAAAGCAGAAGCTGACAGAACCCCAATGTGTAAAAAATAAGGGGTAAAAATAGGGCCACTTAGACAATGCAGCTGAAAGCAGCTGCATTGTCTATAACTTAAACCAACTGCATTAAGCTATCTTTTGAATAGTCTTCAAGTTCATCAAGGCGATCTTCACGAACTTTCACTACCCATTCAGGATCTTGAATTAACGCACGGCCCACCGCCACTAATTCAAATTCATCTTTTGCTACACGCTCCGCAAGCTGAGTTATTGAACTGGCTTCAATTCCTGCTTGAGCAGACATTTCCATACCGTGCTCAGCACCGACAAAGCTAGTATTCAAACCAACACTACCAACAGTAATGACCGGCTTACCTGTTAACTTCTTCGTCCAACCTGCTAAATTTAAATCAGCATCCGTTGGCGAATTTTCAAATTCTTTTTCCCAATAGCGGCGAGTACTGCAGTGGAAAATATCAACGCCAGCATCGACTAATGGTGTTAAGAAAGCTTTCAATTCTTCAGGTGTTTCTACCAAACGAGCATCGTAATTCTGCTGTTTCCATTGAGAAAAACGGAAGATAATCGGGAAATCTTCACCTACACGAGCGCGAATAGCACGAACGATTTCAACTGCAAACTTAGTACGTGCAACCAAATCACCACCGTAGCTATCGTCACGAACATTGGTGCCTTTCCAGAAAAATTGATCAATCAAATAGCCATGAGCACCATGAACTTCAACAGCGTCAAAACCTACTTCTTTTGCATCAGCGGCTGCTTGTGCAAACGCTTCAACAACATCATCAATATCTTGCTGGCTCATCGCAATACCGTTTGGCTTGCCCGCCATAAATAAACCAGAAGGGCTATGACCAGGAACGGAGGGATCAGGCTCAACACCTTCTTTACGAACAGCGCCCACATGCCATAGCTGAGGAGCAATTTTACCGCCCTTAGCATGCACAGCATCAACGACTTTTTTCCAGCCAGCCAATGCCGCTTCACCGTGAATAGCAGGAACGCGTGGATAACCATTAGCCGCTTTATGGCCAACCGTTGTACCTTCGGTAATAATTAAACCCACTTCGTTTTCAGCACGACGTGCGTAATAGGCTACGACTAAATCATTTGGAATGCCGCCTGGTGAAAAAGTACGCGTCATCGGCGCCATAACAATACGGTTACGCAAAGACAATGGACCTAAATTAATAGGTTGAAATAATGGAGATAAAGAATTGCTCATAGTTTTCCTATTCTTTTTCAGAGTTTATGGTTGTAGACAATGTTGTGACTTTATAAGCAGTTCAAGCTGCTTCATTGTTTGGTGAAATAAATCTTTTCCGTGTAAACGCGCATAATACAAAGCACCCTTACAACTGAAAATAAATAAGCTCGCAATCGCACGAGCATCAGGATGTTGAGGAAATTCATTATTGCTGATGCCTTCCTCTATCACCCCCGTTGCCCAATCAAGTTCATAATCATCTAAAGCTTTTAAGCGCTCTTTAATAGGCTCTGGTAGCTTATTTAAATCACTATAAAAAGCGCTGATAGGGCAAAGTTTTTGTTCATTCAAACTATGTTTCATTGCAGCACGAACGTAACGTTCTAACTTATTCCAACTAGAGGTAGACCTAGCATCAAAATGCGATAAACCTTGCTCAAGCCAATCCTGGGTCCAATCGCAAAGCGCTAATCCTAAATCTACTTTTTTAGGAAAATGATGATGAACACTGGCTTTGGTAATTCCTAGGTGACGAGAAATATCCAGATAACTAAAGCCTTCAAAACCATTCGCCCGCAGCATATCGGCAGAAAATTCGATAATCTGTTCACGAGTGCTTAAGGGTTCGGTTTGTGTTTCTACTTTCGTTTTAGTGTTCATAAGCGTGTTTGAAATTATGTAATGGCTGTCAGCCTACCTACTGGTAGGTAGGCTAGTCAAGTGCAAAATTATAGGAATTGTGTCGATTTGTACAGAGAGAAGTTAAATCGTCGTATTTACATTGGGAAGATGAATAGAAGTCGTGCAAAATCAGTGTAATATCAAGACTAACTCTGACATAACGAGCCTATTCGTATTAGGGCGCAACAATGATCAAAAAGTCTGCGATTATTGTTAGCATTGGATAACATAGAATGAGCATCAGATCGTATAGACCAGATGATTTACCTGTAATTTTTGATATCTATAAATGTTCAAAACTTGATGAGCTTAAATTTGAAGATAAAAAATTTACACTCTTACCGCTTAAAAATGATGCTGTGAGATTAAATAATCTAATGGAATCAGATATTTATGTGTATCAAGAAAATTCTTGTATTTTTGGCTATGGCGCTGTTTGTGGTAACGAAATCCGAGCCTTGTTTATTCATCCTCAGTTTAGGGGAAAAGGCGTAGGTAAAAAGCTATTTGAATTTTTATTATCACTTATCAGTGGCCTCCCATGTTTGTATATTGCAAGTTCAAATCAGCCTGCCAAAAAATTATATCAACAGTATGGGTTTATTGTTACAGACACATTTGAAACCACTTATAATCAAGTGCAAGTAATGGCACAAAAGATGGTGCTCTCGCAAGATAAACGGAATTTAAACTAGATGGAGCTATCTACGGCATTTGGAGTTTTAGGTGTAATGGCCAATTCTTTGTGGCCTCTTATTAAGTACCGTAAATTTTTGCTGATTGGCCAAGTTGTAGCTTGTGCATTTATGTTTTTGCACTTTTGGCTTTTGGGGGCTTATACTGGTGCTGCTGTCATGGCTTTTGCTGGGGTGCAAGCTACTTTAGCTATTCCCTTAGAAGCACATCCAAGGTTTAAATCAGTTTATTTTGTATCTATCGTGTTAATCCCTTTAGTATCTTGGTTTACTTGGCATGGCTTGCCATCTTTCTTTTCAACGTTGGCACTAATATTTTTCTGTATAGGTAATTTGCAAGTTAGTACGAAGCGTCTTCGTCTATTGTTGTTGTGCTGTTTATTTTGCTGGATTGGACATAACTTATTAATCGCATCATATCCTGCGCTAATTTCAAACTTTCTTGCATTGTGTACTAGCATTTATGCTCTTATTCGGGTAGAAAATAATGATGAGGAGTAACTACGTATGAAATATTTATTCATAATATTAATTTTATCTTCGGTTTCTTTTTCTGGTTTTGCAGCTGAGTCTTCCGTTTCTTCTGCCTATCAAGCGAGAACCAGTAATGTCCAAGTTAGAAGTATTGGCACAGTGATTAAAATTTTAGCTGATGATAATAAAGGCGCTCGCCATCAAAAATTCATTGTTAAATTAGCATCAGGCCAGACTGTTTTGATTGCTCATAATATCGATTTAGCTCGAAGAATAAATTCTATAAATATTGGTGATTCTATCGAATTTTATGGGGAGTATGAATGGAATGCCAAGGGGGGGATCGTTCATTGGACGCATCATGATCCCGCAGGTCGACACAAAGACGGTTGGCTTAAACATAACGGTGTTCTGTACAAATAATCTATGGATATTTAATGATCTTATTCAAGTGATTTGAATATCATTCAGACCAATACCAGCTTGTTATGTTGTAGCGATATTGGTCTTTATACTTTGTATTGAGTTTTTTTACCCAGTGCTCTGATCCTTCAGAGGACGGGTCAAATAATACACAACGATTATACTGTGGTGAAATACGTATCTTTTTCTCACTCTCTTTTTCTCCTGCAAATACTAATTCACCTCCGGCGTCTTCTTGCCAATGTTTATTTAGATACAATAGCATGCAAATTTCTCTACCCGGGGAGTCGTCGGCATGCTGTTCTATAAAATCATTGCGGCTTAGGCGAAAGTAGTTGGTATTGATTTCAGGATTTTCGACATTGATATCGGTAATGACGGTATTAAAAATACGAGATAATAGCGCCAGGTATTCATCACCGCGTAAAAACGATAAAAAATCATGGGCTATGCCCTTTGCAGTGGCGCTTGACGAGTCTCGTTGCCAAGAGTCTCGCTGCACAAACCGTTGTTCGTGATCGGTATTGTTCCAGTGTATATCGTCGACATACAGTTTTGAGTAGGTATGTTTTTGGGTCTTCCAGTTATTAGGTTGCTGCAAAACTTGGATAACATCATTGAGTTTTTCTTCGTTAAATAAATTATCGATAACAATATGACTTGGGCAAGATTTTAATAAAGTTGAGCGATAGTCTTTTATCGCAGTATCCGATGTTTGTTTTTTATTTAGCCACATACGATTGCCTTTTGCGCTTATTTTTTAATTTATAGCTAGGGTCTTTGCCTAATACAAAGGCCATCATGATTCCGACGATAAAACCGAATAAATGTGACTCAAATGAAACGGCAGCCATGGTCGGAAGTACGCCATAGATTAAGCCTCCGTACATCACGGCGACTAAGCAACTGACCATAAACAGTTTAAATTCACGACTGATGAAGCCTGCTATTATTAAATAACCAAAGAGGCCGTAAATAACCCCGCTCATGCCAATGTGATTGGCGCTTCTGCCAAATACCCAAACCAGCAATCCTCCTGCGATGGCCGTCGTGGTAAAAACTAAAATAAAACGTGTAAGGCCATGGCTTAGTAGCAAAAGTGACAATACAAACAAGGGTACTAAGTTACTGATTAAATGGATAATTCCACCATGCAAAAAAGGAGCAAAGATAATACCGGTTAGGCCATGTAAGTTTCTTGGATAAATTCCAAAAGATCTAAAGAAGCCAGCGGTTACTTGGTTAATGGCTTCAATCACAATAATCAGCAAGCATAGGCTAGCTGCAATTTTTATTCGTTTTGAAAATGGAATGTTTTTTCGTTTAATCATAATAAACCATAGCGTTTGATTTTATTGATTAGCCCTTGGCGTGTTATTCCTAGCGCTTGAGCAGTATGAGTTTTGTTGCCTTGATTATCGGTCATTGCTTTAGTAATTAGCGCAATTTCTAATGCGCTCACATGTTGTTCTAACGTTTTATGGGAGCTTATGCTTTGTGGTGATTGATTTTCATTTTCACCGCGAATCAAACCAATTTCTTGTAGGGTCAAATTATTATCAAGGCAAATGGCCAGTGAGCTTTCTAAGGTATTTTTGAGCTCTCTTACATTACCAGGCCATGAGTTATTTCTGAACCAAGTACAGGTTTCTTGGTTGAGGCTGATGTCTGTTTTGTGTTCGTGGTTATAACGCATTAAAAAGTGATCGACGAGGACGGGAATATCTTCTTTGCGGTTTTCAAGACTGGTGGTGATGATGGTTAGCCCTTTAATGCGATAATAAAGATCTTCTCTAAAATTTCCATTTTTAATTTCTTGTGATAAATCTCTATTGGTTGCACAAATTAAGCGAATATTCAGCGTTTCTATGGTGCGGCTTCCTACCGGGTAGTAACGGCCATCTTGCAGTACTCGTAATAATTTTATCTGCATGGCGATGGGCATTTCGCCTATTTCGTCTAAAAATAATGTGCCTTTATCTGCGCTGGCTAATAAGCCTTGGCGATCACTATCAGCCCCCGTGAAAGCCCCTTTTTTATAGCCAAATAATTCACTTTCTAATAATTCAGCAGGAATTGCTCCGCAGTGAACAGAGACCAGTTTATGCTGTTTTCGGCTGCTATTATTGTGAATGGCATTGGCAATTATTTCTTTGCCTGTACCGCTAGGACCTTGCACTAATACAGGTACTTGAGTATGTGAAATACGTTGTATGAGTTCTCGTGTTAATTGAATTGCACTGCTTTTTCCAATAAGCCCAAAGTTAGATGTTTCTTGTTGGTCGAGAGTCGTTTCTAACGTGGTTTCTAGCGTTTTAATTTGTTGCAATAAGCTGTTTTTTTCGAGCGCACGTTGAATGATGACTTGCAGTAAATCAGGATCAATCGGTTTTGTTATAAAATCCCAAGCGCCTAGTTCGATTGCTTTTAATGCAAGAGTGCGGTCACTGTGAGCAGTAAGTACCAGTACGGGTACGTTTTGATAGTGGCTTAGTTTTTCGAGGCTGTCTTCTGGTCTAAAGCTTGGAGGTAAAGCTAGGTCGTGAATGACTAAGTCAAAACTTTCATTATTTTTTTTGGCCGCGTCAAATAATGCTAGACCACTATTGGCGTCGTGAGCACATTCAACCGTATGACCGGCTTGTTCAAGTAAGAGTGCACATAATTCACAGAAGGCTACTTCGTCATCAATCAATAGAATTTTTGTACTCATATTAAATCTCATTATGTATTGGTTGATGATCAATCGGTAGACTAATTACAAAAGATACTGGCCAGCCTAGCTGGTTGCTGTGGCGTATGTTGCCGTGATGCGCATCAACAAGACGACGCACAATGGAGAGCCCTAAGCCACTGCCACCGCTGCGCTGTGTAATAAACGGTTCGAATAAGTGGGGGAGCATGTCGGATGGTACTTCAGGCCCATTATTGTTTACTTGGATAATAATGTTGTGATCGGTTTTGCTCAGCTGTAATTCAATTTTTCCATCAGCAATAGAGGCCGTAAAAGCCGCTGCATTTTCTAATAAGTTGATCAGTATTTGTTGGATGCGTTCGCGATCAAAAGCCCCGATTATTTGCTGTTCGCTCTTTAGGTGAATGGCGACCGAGAATAAACTGTTAATTTGTTGAATCACTTGTTGAGCAATGATGACTAAATCTTGCTGGCTAAGTTTTAATTCAATATTACCCGCATAAGATAACGTATCACGAATCATTAACTCTGCTCGTGCTACTTGATTTTGAATGTGATGTTTAATGTTATCCTCTGTCTGTGCCGAGGCCATGTTAATGATGTTCAATGGATTTCTAAGTTCGTGAGCAATGGCCGCAGTGAGGCTTCCTAGTTCGATTAAGTGCTGTTGTTTGATGCGTTCACTTTCTGCGTGGGCTTCAATTTTAGCCACTTGAATGGAGCGATCGAGTGACGTGCAGGCATTGGTGATCAGTGCTACGAGTAACTCTGCCATGTGTTGTTGTGCCGGAGGAATATCATCCCAGCCGGATAGTTGGCAATGCCAATCATCGGTTTTATGGCAAATAAATAAAGCTTTCTTTTCATCCTCTTCTGGCTGAATGTGGCTATCACCACTAGCGGCAATAATTTTCACCCCGACGGTTTCAGAATCTCTCTCGTTCCCCGTAATGTTTGTTTTGGGGGCATTCTGTTGCCAAATATTTTCAATGGTTTGCGCTAAAGTCTGCCAAGAGGTTGCTTGGTTTAATTGCAGTAACCATTGGTTAAGCAAGACTTCATCGACGTAGCCGCCAGGGTATATTAAGCGATCGGCAAATTGTTTGGCGGGGCCATACAGTAGCCAAGCGAGCAATAATAAAATGCTGGAGTAAATGAACAGCTGCAGCGTTGGTACCGTTGCGAGTTCTGTCATCGCGACGGGGGCGATGAAGGCCAGAAATAAACTCATTAGCAGCATTGAGATGATCAGCACGGCGAGCCAATGAACGGCTCGGCTTACTAGGCGGTTCACTTCTACTAGGTGGTAGCGTACGACCGCATAGACCACGAGTACGACATAGCTTGGTAATGCCAGCATCGGGTAGGGAAAGAAGTCGATCTCTAATGACGGCAATATAAAGCTGGTCGCTAAAGAAAATCCCCAGCCGCCAACAGCAAACATGGCAAGGATAGAGCGTTTTTTATTGCCTTGAGTATTACGGTATCCGTAGAGTAATAATATGTGTGCAGCGATGCCTACGCCGACGGAATAAAGTAGGTTGAGCCAGCCGATAGAGTCTATGTGGAAGAAACTGGGAAAAACATTCCAAGGTTCAATGTGACCGCTGTCTCCCCAAATACTTAGTACAATGATAATAATGGCAAACAGATAAATAATGGGAACAAAGCAATAATTTTTTTCAGAGATTGGAATACTGCCTCGCAGCCACAAGAGTACAAAGTGCAAAAAGGTTGTGGGTAATAGAGGGTTGGTCAGCATCAAGGTGCGTGCGATTTCAGGGCAGCCTTCTAATGCGGCTATGTGACCAAAACACCAAATGGCCATGGATAGACAAAAAGCGGCTAAGGCAATCAGTGCGGGTTCTTCTTTGCGTTTTAACCAGAGCCATCCTGCTGTTGTAGAGGCTGAGAGTATGGTTATCCACAGGCTAGCAGAGAAAAATGAAATAAGCATGGCTGTAAAGACTCTTTACGGATTTCGGGTTTGCTGTCTATGTAGTTTACACCCTAGTGGATTATTTTTGCTATTTTTCACTATTTATCGTTTTCATGCATCGTCTAAACCCTGTGATGCTGGCATTTAGCGCTAAAGTACCTAGTCTTTAATGAGTTGGCATGAAAGCCGCTATGCCCTGCAATAAATGGATAACTAAACAAGGCCGAATCTATGTTCGAACTGTTCGCTACTCTCCCCGATACCGCAATGTTATCGCGTATTCAGTTTGCGTTTACCGTGAGCTATCACATTATGTTTCCGACAATAACCATTGGTTTGTCGCTGTATTTAGCGTTTATGGAAGGCATGTGGCTGAAAACGCAGAACTTGGTTTATTTGCAGCAAGTAAAATTTTGGATGAAGCCTTTTGCCATTACGTTTGGTATGGGGGTGGTTTCTGGCGTTGTGCTGTCGTATGAGTTTGGTACTAATTTTAGTAAGTTTTCTGAGATTGTCGGCCCTGTACTCTCGCCATTGCTGGCTTATGAGGTATTGACGGCGTTTTTCTTAGAAGCGGGTTTTCTTGGCATTATGTTGTTTGGTTGGAATCGGGTTTCACCCAAGATTCACTTTATGGCGACGTGCATTGTTGCGCTGGGTACGGTGAGTTCATCGTTCTGGATTTTGGCGGCTAACTCTTGGATGCACACACCTGCGGGTTATGAAATTGTGAATGGACAATTTCAAGTCACCAGCTGGTTAGAGGTTATTTTTAACCCATCTTTTCCTTATCGTTTAGCGCACATGCTATTAGCAACCTTTTTAACGGCGTCGTTATTATTTGCTGGGGTTAATGCGTATTATTTATTGAAGGGGCGACATAATGATTTTGCTAAGGTGGGCTTTTCGGCATCCATGTTTGCGATTTTAATTCTGGCACCTGTGCAAATATTAGTGGGCGACTTTCACGGTTTAGATGTTGCTCATAATCAGCCGGTTAAGTTGGCTGCGATGGAAGGTATTTGGAAAACAGAAAAGGGAGCGGCGCTTCGCTTATTCGCAATTCCAGATCAAGAAGGTGAGAAAAATCATTTTGAATTGTCCATTCCAAAAGCCGCAAGTTTGTTAATTACTCATGAACTAGAAGGTGAGATCCCGGGATTAGATCAAGTTGAAGAAAAGGATCGTCCACAAGTATCCGTTGTATTCTTTGCCTTCCGTATTATGTTGGCGCTTGGCGGTTTAATGCTGGTATTGGGTCTTGTAGGAGCGGTTGCTCGTTATAAAAATCGCTTATTTGATTTCAGACCTTTGCTGTATCTATCGGTAGTTATGATCCCATCGGGTGTGATTGCAACATTGGCGGGCTGGTATGTTGTTGAGGTAGGACGCCAACCATGGTTAGTGCAAGGGTTGGTACGCACTGCAGACGTTGTATCGGATTTACCCGCAGAGACGGTAGCACTCTCATTAGGCTTGTTTGTGGTGGTTTATGGCTTCTTATTTTTTACTTACTTGTATTTTATTCGCAAACTTATTTTAAAAGGACCACCTAGTTTAGATGAGGTTCAAGCATCATTAATTAATCCATACTTGATCGATAATGATGATCTTCCTGCGACTTTAAATCCTGCGCAAGTAGACGTCGGTTATGGCCAAGAGCTATCCGAGTATTTAAATCAAAAAGATAAAGGAGATAAGTAATGGATATCGCATTAGTCTACTTACTGTTAATTGGTATTGGCGTCATGATTTATGTGCTGCTGGATGGCTTTTCATTAGGGGTGGGTATTTTATCGCCGTTATTGAAAAGTAGTGATAATAAGGCCATTGCGATGAAGAGTTTGTCGCACATCTGGGACAGTAATCAAACTTGGTTAGTCTTCGGTGGTGTTGTCTTGTTTGTGGCTTTTCCCGCAGTGTATTCGTTTGTATTGTCTAACTTATACGTGCCTATTATTTTGATGCTAGTCGCCTTGATTTTCCGAGGCGTAGCCTTCGAATTTCGTTTTAAGGCGGATCGTAGCCAGTCTTTTTGGGATTTGAGTTTTGCTTTTGGCTCTACGCTGGCAACGTTTTGTCAGGGACTGATTCTAGGAGCCTTAGTGGGTGATATGTCGAGTACAAAAACCATGGCTGATCCTGTTGATTGGTTTACACCATTTTCTATTACGACAGGCTTTGCTCTATTAAGTGGTTATGGTTTGTTAGGTGCTTGCTGGTTAATACATAAAGCGGAAGGTAATCTGCAGGTTATTGCTAAAAAACTGGCGTTGAAGTTGTTGTTTGTGATGCTCGCATTTTTTGCGGTTGTGAGTATTTGGATGTTAGTAGATCAACCTGCTGTGGCTGAGCGTTGGTTAGTTTTTCCTGACAGTTTAATATTGCTGCCTTTGCCTTTATTGAGTGCATTTTTCGCTTACCGTTTATGGTCTATCTTACGTCAATCACGCGAGCCAGGGCTTAAGCCTTTGGCCTATGTTATGGGATTGTTTTTAACCGCTTTCGGTGGTTTGGTTGCAGGTGTATTTCCTTATATAATTCCTGGTCGCCTTACGATTTGGGAAGCGATTGCACCAGACAAAACGGTGTATTTTACATTGGTTGGAATCCTGATTTTTATTCCAGTTGTCATTGCTTATAACATTTATGCTTATCGCACTTTTAGCGGTAAAACTTCGATGAAGGATGGTTACTAATGAAATTGAAACAAGCCATGTTTAAAAGTCAGGGGCTTAATGCGCTGGCACTTTATTTTCTAGGAGTGCTAAGTCTTGCGGTATTAGCGTATGGCTGTAAGGCATTACTGAGTTTACTATAATTGAGTATGTGTCTTGGGTGGCTGATTCATTATTAGCCACCCATTTTTTAGGTCTTGGGATTATTATCTTGGAAAATTACTTGGTTGCGGCCATTTTCTTTAGCGATGTATAAATAGTCATCAGCTTCTTTTAACAAGCTAGATTGATTCTCTATCTGAGACGGTAAACATGAGGCTATACCAATACTGACGGTTACGTATAATTTATTCCCTTCCCATTCTATTTGTGTTTTTTCAATTTTCTCTCTCATCCGTTCTGCAACAATCAAAGCACCTTCTTTAATTGTATTGGGCAGCAATACCGTAAACTCCTCTCCACCGTATCGAAAGGGGGTATCGCTGGGGCGTTGTAGTGTATTTTTGATTGCAGAAGCCACAATTCTTAAAACTTCGTCGCCTGCTTGGTGACCATATTGATCATTAAATTTTTTAAAGTGATCAATGTCGAGAATGATTAACGATATGGGGGATTGGCTACGGTAGGCGCGGCGATATTCTGCTGAAAACTTATAATCAAAATAATGACGATTTCTAATTTGAGTTAAAGAGTCGGTTATAGATGCTGCGTGCAGTTTGCTATTAATTTTTTCGAGCTCTTTAGTACGCTCATGTACTTTATTTTCTAACTCTTCATTTGCTTTGTGTTGAATTTCAAGCATGCGCTCTTGTGCTTGTATTCTGACCTTACGCTCACTATTTATTCTATCGGCTAGCCCTAATGCTAATAATAAGGCTTCTAATACCGCGCCAATTTCAACGGCATGCTCGGTGAATGTATTAACGGGCAGGGCCCCAAATTTTTGACCGATATACAGTATGTAGCCAATTAATACCGATGACCACGCAATGATAAAAATCATCACTTCTCGGCTACGTCGTTGATACCATTCTTGCAGCGTCCAGAATACCGCAATCAGAGCCGTTATTAAGCCTAAAGACGCAACAATTTGAATCATGATCGTGTAAGGGACAAAGAATGAAGCAATCGAACTGATAAAGCCAAGAGCAATAATTAAGATAAGAAAGCGGTGAAGATTGGGTCTTATTTCTTTAATACGAAGAAAATTTGAGATAAATAATCCAGCCGTACTGATGATAGCCCCGGTTAATACGGCTGCGGCAACTTGGTTGATTTCTGGATTGTTAGGCCAAAAATAGCGATACGCTAAGCCATGGGTACTTGCCATAAATAAAGAAAAAGCACTTAAATACAGTACGTAATATAAATAATTACGTACGCGAACCATAAAAAATATGACGGCATTGTAAATAATCATGCTAATCAGTACGGCATAGAATGCCGCTTTTCTTGCGTTTTCAGCCCCAAGTATTTGCCAGAAAGCGCTTTCGTTTTGCAGTGATAATGAAAGCTGTAATGAACTCGAGCTGTGGGCATGCAGGTAAATTACATGTGGAGGATCCCTTTTTATGAATAACGGAAAGGAGAAAGAAGGTTCAATAATGGGTCGTTTAGAAAAGACTAAAGAATCACCACTATGGAATTCTTGTATTAACGTCGAGCCTGAGAATAAATAGAGGTCTAGGGTATCTAATAGAGGGTTTTTGCTGCGAAAAATCCATGTTTTATCTAAGGGTATTGTTTCTTTTAAGGATATTCGAAACCAATAATGGTCTGCCGTAAAGCCTAGATTGATATTGTGAGACGGGGCTACTTTCCAGAATGTCGGATCAATATTGTTGATATCGTCAATGGATAGCTTTTCTGCGTGATTTACATATTCTATCTGATCAATATAACCTTCGCTTAGCGGACGCTCTAAAAGTAAGTCAGCGTGTATCGCGAAAGCTGCTCCTAATAGAATGATTAGAATGCCAAGCTTTTTAATCATAGGATTGAAGGTCGTAAGTAGCACAAGATCTCTAAAGTATAGATGGAAATATTAAAATAGTTACTGATTAAATTGTGTATAGAGGGGGATTTTACATTTCAGGCTGTCATCTTTAATAAGCGACTTGGTTTCTTCCTTGGTCTTTGGCTATGTATAAAAAATGGTCGGCTTTTTTTATTAACTCAGCTTTGTTGGTTGTCTCGTCAGGCGTGCACGAAGCAATACCAATGCTGATTGTGATGGATAAGGTTGCTCCTTGCCATTGAAAGGACATATTGGCTACATGTTGTCTTATATTTTCAGCTATTTGGTAAGCGCCGTTTTTTGATGTTGAAGGCAGTAGGACAATAAATTCTTCTCCACCATAGCGAAAGACGGTATCTCCTGGGCGGCTTACGACATTGTGTATGGTTGCTGCCACTTTTCTTAGTACTTCATCGCCAGCTTGATGGCCATAGTTATCATTAAATTGTTTGAAGTGATCGATATCGAGCATAAGCAATGATATGTCTGTTTGATCACGATGAGCGCGGCGATATTCGGTAGGGAATTTATAATCAAAATAGTGACGATTTTTAATTTGAGTTAGTGAATCGGTGATGGACGCTGTTTGTAATTGGTTATTGATAACTTCGAGCTCTGCGGTACGTTCTTTTACTTTTTTATCGAGGTTTTTATTGGCTCGACGTTGAATCTCAAGCATGTGCTCTTGAGTTTCCAATCTTCTTTTGCGTTCGCTATTAATTCGATCGGCCAGCCCTAGTGACAATAGTAGTGCAACGAGTACACCACCGGTTTCACCCCCATATTCAGTGAGGGTATTAATAGGCAGCAGGCTAAATTTTTGACTGGTAAATAAGATGAAGCCTGCCAAAGCATTTACCCACGCAATCATAAATATAATTACTTCACGCCTAGGGTTGTAAATGAGTGCACGCAGCGTTAAGAAAATGGCGAGAGAGGCAACCGTGATCATTAGTACATTGGCGGCTCTAATCATAATGTCATAGTGAACGAAAAAAGACATGGCTGAAGTGATGATGCCGAGGCTAGCAAGTATCATCACTATTTTATTCGTATTAGGCCTGAGTTCTTTCAGGCGCAGAAAGCTAGAGGTGAATAAGGCTGCGGTAGAGACAAGCATGCCCATGAAAAATATTAATGAAACTTCGTTGATTCTCGGGCTATTTGGCCAAATTAATTGATAGGTCCAGCCGTGAATGCTTGCCATAAGCAAGGTGAAAGAAGATAGGTAGAGCACATAATATAAATACGTTTGTGAACGTATGATAAGAAAAATAAAGAAATTGTAGAAAATCATGCTGAACAAAATGGCGTAGAAAATAGCTCGGGTCGTATTCTCTAACCACAGTGATTGCCAAAAGGTGCTTTCTGCTTGCAGTGAGAGTGGTAGTTGCAGTGACCCCGTCGTTTGAACGTGTATGTATATAACATAATGCTGGTTGTTTTTTATGGTCAGTGGAAATATAAAAGAAGGGTGGTTGATCGGCCTAGAATCAAAAGGCAAAGTATCACCCGTATGAAATTCTTGCATTAATACAGCGTCAGAAAATAAATATAAGTCGAATACATCAAGTAACGGGTATTTACTGCGCAGAAACCAAAGCGTTTCAGAATCTGTTAGGTGAGTTAGGCGTAATCGAAACCAATGATGATCTTGAGAGAATCCGAGGTTAATATTCTCGGTGGACGTTATTTGCCAGTGTGAGGCCTCAATACTTTTAACTTGAGCGAGAGATAATTTTTCTGGGTAGCTGAAATGCTCTATTTGGTCAAAATAGCTCTGGCTCTTTTCGGTCAAGGAAGGTGAGTCAGCTTGGGCCGTTAACGTGCTTCCTAGTAGAATGATTAGAAGGCCGAGCTGTTTAAGCATAGATAAGCTACATCATAAATATTGCAAAAGATGATTGAAGTATAGTTGTTTTCACTGGAAACGCATGCAATAACAGATAAAGCATTAATCATATGTCGGGTACGTTATAATCGATATTATTCAAACGATTTACACATTAGGGAGAGGTGGCATGGGTTTTAATGGTACTAACCGACATTGGTTTATTATTGGTGCCGAGTTTCCTGTTGGACAGTGCTTGGCTAACCTAGCGAGTAAGTTAGCACTTCCTTACACGAGTCGTCGATTAGATAGCCGCGAGCAATTATCCTTACCCATGGGTATGTCATCGACACCGTTAGCGATCATTGCGGTATCCGGTGAAGAGGATGAAAATGTCGGCCATATTGCCGAGTGGATTGAGTTACTGATTGCTCAAGACATCCCTATGGTTTTATTGTCATCTGCACGAGTCTTTAGATACAACGAGGTTGGATCTCTTGAAGACGATGACATGACAGGGGATGAGAGGTTAATTGCGCTAGAGAATCAGGCTCGCCAGCAATTGCGTCATTTGATTTTGCGGGTGAATCAGCCCTTTAGCTTATTGTCCGGTGATTTCGCGGTTCAGCTATTAGCACAAGCGCGTAATCAGCAGAGCTTAGCATTGGATAATCTAACGCGAATCGCGCCGACGCCTGCGGATGACATTGCGCAAGTATTGCATGCTGTTTTGCAGCAAATAGGCTGTGATGAATCTCTTTGGGGAACTTATCATTATTGCAGTGTTGAAAGTACAACGGAATATGGCTTTGCTGAGGCTTTATTAGCGGAGGCTCGTCAGTATGAAGATTTAGCTGATGTCCGTTTAGAAGAATTGGACGATGCCGATTGCGAGCCTAGAGAGACCATTTTAGAAAGTCGATTAATTAAACATACGTTTGGGATCAAACCTAAACCATGGCGTCAGGCTTTAAGTCGTTTGATGCGCAGTTATTATCGCGCCGACTCAAAAAAATAATAAAGTTTCAACTTAGAGAGAGCAAACGATGTCTTCTTGTGATTCCCCTGCACTAGCCAAAGGATTATTGCCTTTAAACGATGCGCAATCTGTTTTAGCTCAACGTGCAGAAGATTATGGCAATTTAACCACTACTGAAACGGTTGCCCTGCACTCTGCTCTTAATCGAGTATTGGCCGAGACCATAACTTCTAGCATCAATGTTCCTAGTTTTGATAATAGTGCCATGGATGGCTACGCCTTACGCTTAGCCGATTGCCAGAAGCATATTGAAGAACAGGGCTGTATTGCTTTCGATGTATCACAGCGTATTACCGCGGGTGATGCTCCAGCACCTTTGCAAGATAATACTTGTGCGCGCATTTTTACCGGAGCGGCGGTTCCGGCGAATGCTGACCTTGTTGTTATGCAAGAGCAGTGTGAAATATCCAATGATGGCAAAATTATCTTTCCTGCGGCGTTAGCTACTGCACCGCTACAGCAAAATATTCGTCCTGCTGGGCAAGATATTGCGATTGGCCAAACGTTATTCGAACCAGGGCGAATTTTACGTGCAGAAGATTTGGGCGTATTGGCTTCTATGGGCTTTAACCAAATAGAAGTACAAAAAAAGTTAAAAGTGGCCGTGATCTCATCGGGTGATGAATTGGTCGAGCCAGGTCAGCCATTAAGTCCTGGTAAAATTTATAATACCAACAGCTTTACGTTAATCGGTTTGTTAAGCCGCATGGGTTTTGATGTTGTCGGCCCATTTTATGCTGCGGATACATTAGCGGATACACAAGCGGTATTGACACTTGCTAGTCAGCAAGCAGATGTCATTATTACCAGCGGGGGTGTTTCCGTCGGCGAAGAAGATCATATTAAAGCGGCGATCATCAGTGGTGGTGAGTTAGAAATGTGGCGCTTGGCGATTAAGCCTGGAAAACCCTTTGCACTAGGACAGTTTAATAAAACTCCGGTTATTGGTTTGCCTGGTAATCCGGCTGCCGTTGTTGTTACTTTCTATCAGCTGGCACGAGACTTTTTATGGTCGGTGCAGGGAGCGGAAGTACAGCCATTATTGGTTTTAAAAGGCACAGCAAATTTCACGACTAAAAAATCAATAGTACGTACGGAATTTTTGAGAGCGCGATTTAATCAAGGTGATATTGATATTTTTGATAATCAAAGTTCAGGGGTTTTATCTTCTTCTAGTTGGGCTGATGGTTTTGCCTGTGTTCCTGCAGGAAAAATAATCAGTCTAGGTGATGATGTTGAGTTTTATACATTAACCACTGCGCATGGTCATGGTTAATTCTATGTTGAAATCTTCTGTTGATGTTAAATTAAGCGGTTTGGTTTTAGCCGGTGGAGAAGGCCGTCGCATGGCAGGTCGAGATAAGGGTTTAATATCTTTAGCGAACAAGCCCCTTGTTGAATATGCGATTGAATGCCTACAACCGCTGGTGGATGATTTAACTATTAGCTGCAATCGTAATCAAGAACTGTATCAACACTACCAGTTTGAATGCATCAGCGATGATCATTCAGACAGTGGTTTGCAAGGCCCAATGGCGGGGTTAGCTGCCGGTTTAAAGCATGCCAAACACGAGTGGTTGCTGGTAATGCCTTGTGATACGCCTTTAATGACAACTGACGTGATGTCGCAGTTAGTGCGTTGCTTGAATGATGATGGCATCACCGAAGAGGTGGCTGCCATTATATTTTCTCATCAGGGATTACAGCCACTTCATGGATTGTATCATCGCAGTATCTTGCCGATATTTGAACAATGCTTGGCCGAAAACAAAAATGCTTTACAGCGTTTATTACGTTCTATGGAAAACGTGAATATTCATCAAGCAAAAAACGGTGACGTTAGCTTTAATAATGCGAACGATCCAGAAGAGCTTGCAACCATTGAAATACTCTTGGCAGGCTGTTAAATACGTTAGCTGTAAATCGGTAAAAAATTAAAATCTAGCAGGAATAAAAATGGATCTGACTCATTTAGATGAAAAAGGCCAAGCACGAATGGTTGATGTTAGTGAAAAAAATATCACCAAGCGCGAAGCCGTCGCTCAAGCAATCGTCACAATGCTGCCTAATACTTTAGCCATGATTACCGAAGGTAAGCATAAAAAAGGTGATGTATTAGCAACTGCGCGTATTGCTGGAATTCAAGCCGCCAAAAAAACATGGGAATTAATACCGATGTGTCACCCATTAATGATTGCCGGTGCAAAAGTTGATATGCAAGCAATCAGTGCTACAGAATTACGTATTGAAGTGCGCTGTAAAGTGGCTGACCGTACCGGAATAGAAATGGAAGCGCTAACCGCAGCCTCTATTGCTGCACTGACCATTTATGATATGTGCAAAGCGGTAGATAAGGGCATGACGATTGGTGATATTAAACTGTTGAAAAAAACGGGCGGAAAGAGTGGTGATTGGCAAGCTGATTTGTCTGAAGGCTGCGATGAGGTTAATCAATAATATGATTACAGTATTATTTTTCGCACGCTTAAAAGATCAAATCGGGCAAACTGATTTACAATTGGATGATGACCTTTCGGGTAAAACACTCGCCGAATTACAGCAGTTATTAATTGCGCAAGGCATGACTGCGCTGCAAGATAGCAGTATCCGGATCGCTTTAAATCAAGCTTTTTGTAGTGACGAGGCCGTTATTAAGGCCGGTGATGAAATTGCTTTTATGCCGCCAGTGACGGGTGGCTAATAATGGAACCAACAGCAAGGATGCCGCTGAAAAAATCCAGTATCTGGCAAGCTTTAAACCCAAAGCAAATAGTGACGGCATTAGCTGCGATAGATAAAGAAGCCAAAAGTGAACGCTTATTATTGAATGACGATCACGAACGCCAGCGAGTATGGCTTGTCATTATCGTTGCCTGTCTTTGCCTATTAATGGTGCATTATCTAAAATATTCCAGTGTATTAGTTGATACCATCCGCATGGCTGAAACTTGGTTTGGTATGAATGACCAGCAATGGTCACGGGCTTTTCGTTATCATGCTTATCGAGAGTTGTTAGGTTATGTTTGGTGGGGATTTTGGAACTTATTAGGTTTTCTTATTATTCCCATGCTTACGATTAAATGGGTATTAAAGCAGCCATTAAAAAATTATGGTTGGCAGTTAGGGAACGTAAAACAGCACTGGCTAGGGTATGTTTTATTAGCATCACCTATTATGTTTTTTGCATTTCTTGTTAGCTTTCGTGAAGACTTTGCTAATCATTATCCCTTTTATAATTTGGCACACAAAAGCTGGTTAGATTTATTAATTTGGGAATGCATTTATATTGCACAATTCATTGCTGTTGAATTTTTCTTTCGTGGTTTTTTAGTGAATGGCTTGCGTATTCCTTTTGGCAGTTTATCGATTGCGGTTATGTGTTTGCCGTATCTTATGCTGCACTTCCCTAAATTGTGGTTGGAATCTTTTGGTGCTATTTCTTTTGGATTTTTCTTGGGCATTCTTGCACTGCGTTCCAAATCTATTTGGGGCGGCGTGGGCGTACACGTCGCTATCGCATTAATGATGGACTGTATGGCGATGATGCAAACAAAAGGCTTCCCTGAACAGTTTGTACGGTGATAGCGACGCTATTTCACATGGATGGATAGCGTTGCTTGAGCATTGATCTGTGTATCGCTTGTATATTCTACGGTGGTCGATAAATGCCCTTTAGTATTTAACCAACGGGATTGCTTGAAAGCACTTAGGGATTCGCAATTTTCGCCTTCTAAGCAGTTGTTTGAGTATTTAATAAAGCCTCTGTTTTCTGCTTCATCTAGCGGTAAAATAATAGTATTCGATATCGTATTTTCTTGAGTTAAGTTTTCGATGTTCACAAAAGTATCGTTGATAAAATGGACGTGGAATCCATTTGATGATTCCACGGCTTCAGATATATCCGCTTCAGCTATATCAGGATTATTAATCGTTGTTGTTTTTGTCTTTGTTGTTGAACTTATGCATTTTATCTCAGACGCATCGATGCTCGAATCACGGCTATTAGTTGATATGTTTAACTGTATATCTAATTCGCTCGCCTGAGAGAAATTTGTTTCATTACTGATTTTAACACCTTTAATAGAGAGATCTTCTTTGTAAATTTTAGGGAAGAGTATAGCTGCTATGGCTTCCAAGTATGCAAGCTCAGGTAGGATGAAAAGATCGCCGAAAGTTGCTTCGAAAGAAGACTTTTGAGTGCCGGATAGTTGAAGATTATTCACTAACTTTAACTCACCTTGAGTGCTGCTGGATATAGTAAATAAACCATTGTCATCTTCTTCAGCATCAGCTTTAGGAGAAGAAAGTATTGAGTTGGCGAGCTGCCAGTGTGTAAATATTTGTGGAGTAGCGCTAGAGAAATTAGAACAATTGTTAATTAAAAAATAATTTTCTTTCTCAGGGTCGTTTTCGATACTCAGGAATTTATAGCTATGGTAATTAGAAGAGTGGTCGGTCGAATTTTCTTTAAAATCCTCATTGTAAAAAGACTCAAAGCGATCGGCTGCAATTTCCAACATCCAGATGCCGACAGGAGATTCTGTTGAAAGACGGGTATTGATAGCTGGTAACAAACTTGTATCTGCTGGTTTTTTGTTATTCTCTTTTTCAGGCCAGCAGGCTGCTAAGAACAGTGTGCAGCTGAATAATAGCGTGTATTTGAACAGAGTAAGCATCACGAAATCCTTTTCGAGTAGGCACAAAAAAGCCCGTACTTTTCAGTACAGGCTTCTCGGAATAATGGTGCCCGGAGACAGAATCGAACTGCCGACACGAGGATTTTCAATCCTCTGCTCTACCGACTGAGCTATCCGGGCGACTCGTGAACTTTTTGCTTACTTGTTAGTAAGTGTTCGTTGAGTGCGCGCATTAAACCGTTAATCGAGCGTAGGGTCAAGCACTTTTAACAAAAAAGTTATACTTTATTGTTTGTTTTCAGGAACATAGCCATCGGCTTTGTCGAAATCTTCACCACTTAAGAACTTGCTACGCTGCTCCGTTAGGTATTTTCGAGCCTGTAAGTCCATCATGTTTAGGTGTTTTTCGTTGATTAAACGGGTTTGGTGCTCGGTCCATTCAGCCCATGCTTGTTGTGATACATTGTTTAGAATGTCTTCTCCGGCAGGCCCTGGGAAAGGGGCGGATGTTAAAGCAGGCAACTCTTTGTTGTATTTGCGGCAAATTACGGTGCGAGACATGTTATTAATACCTATAAAGATGTTTTCAATTCGGGTGCGCTGTGCGAATAGTAGTTAGCAGGGTTTTAACCGGCGCTGCTAAGCCTAGTTCTGAAGGTTGCTGAGGATTGTACCAGTGCTGAGCAGATTCCCCTATGGCATCAGGGCGTTTGCTTAGTTGAATCAATATGGGGTTGATGTGCAGGTGATAATGACTGAAGGTATGGCGGAAGCTCGGCCAGTTCTCTTGTTGTATCACGAGGTCGCCAAATAACGCTTGTACGCGCGTTGAGGCATCTTCTTCGATTGTTAGCTCAGGAAAGCTCCATAAACCGCCCCATATGCCTTGTTGCGGGCGTTGTTCTAATAATATGTGGCCTTTTGGATCTCGTAGCATGACTAGCTGAATGTGTTTTTCCGGCTTTTCTTTTTTCGGTTTTGAGTTTGGATAGTCTTTTGGGTTGCCTTGGCTATGGGCTTTGCAATCGGGTGCGAGTGGGCAGATACCACATTGCGGCTTGCTGCGGCTGCAAAGTGTTGCGCCCATATCCATCATGGCTTGGGTGTAATGATTGCAGCGCTCGTTTGGGGTTAGTCGCTCGGCAATCTCCCACAGCTCTTTTTGTACGGTGGTTGTTCCTGGCCAGCCTTCTACGGCGTAATAACGGCATAAAACACGTTTGACGTTGCCATCTAAAATTGCGGCGTTAATTCCCATGCTGATTGAGGCGATGGCTCCGGCTGTTGAGCGTCCGATTCCAGGAAGTTCTTCTAAGCCTTCGACAGAGCGCGGGAATTCCCCAGCGAAGTCAGTGCTTACTTTTTTAGCGCAAGCGTGTAAATTTCGAGCCCGTGCGTAATAGCCTAGACCCGTCCATAAGTGTAATACCTTGTCTTGTTCTGCATTGGCCAGGTCGTGCACGGTAGGGAATTCTGTCATGAAGCGCTCAAAGTAGGGTATAACCGTCGCTACTTGAGTTTGCTGCAGCATGACTTCAGATATCCAAACTTTGTAAGGCGTTATGTCTTGCTGCCAAGGTAGGTGCTTGCGCCCATGCTGGTCGAACCAGTTGAGAACAGCATCACTGAACATAGAGCTATTATGGGTTTTTTCTTTGGTAACAGGTGACATGGGTACATCTAATAGAAAGGAAAGGTCGTTAGTATAAAGCGAGCTTATCCAACCACCAAATAGAAGTGTGTAATTATCTTAACTGAGTGATTCTTGATTTTTATGATGGTCAACTAAAAAGTGATGCAATTGCGGCAACGTGAGTGGACGGCTGAGCAAGTAGCCTTGGCCATCGTCGCAATTATTTTCACGTAAAAAGTCCAGCTGTTCTTGGGTTTCTATGCCTTCAGCAACAACGCGCATACTGAGTTTGTGAGCCATTGCAATGACCGCGGCAGTAATGGCCATGTCGGTTTTATCATCCGGAATATCCATCACAAAAGAACGATCAACTTTGAGTACGTCAATCGGGAAGCGTTTTAGATAAGCAAGGGATGAGTAGCCTGTTCCGAAATCATCAATGGCTAAGTGTATGCCCCGACTTTTGATTGTTTCCATTATTTTAATGGCGGCTTCTACATCATCCATAATGATGCTTTCCGTGATTTCTAATTCAAGGTTGAGTGGGTCTATTTTAGATTGAACTAAAATATCCAATACGGTTTGCAGTAGTTTAGGGTCAGAAAATTGTCTGCCTGAAAGGTTGACGGCAACCTTGGCATCTTTAGGCATTAACCCTTCACGAATTAATGCCCCCATCTCGTGGCAGCTGTGTTCAAGTACCCAAGCGCCAATGCTAATAATTTGGCCCGTTTCTTCGGCAATTTGAATAAAATGATCCGGTGGGATCATTCCTTTTTTCGGATGTTGCCAGCGCACTAAGGTTTCTACTCCGGTGACGGTATTGTCGATGAGTGAAATTTTGGGCTGATACATTAAGGTAAATTGATTGCGCTTGATGGCTATGGTTAATTCTTTTTCGACTTCTAGATTATGCAGAATGTCGGTATTCATATCTTCAGAAAAAAATTGATAGTTATTTCTGCCAAGTTCTTTTGCGCGGTACATGGCAAGGTCGGCGTTTTTCATTAATATATTTGAATCGATTGAATCTTCAGGTGTTAATGTTATGCCAATACTGACACTGCTATTAATTTCTTGATTGTTAATCATGTAAGGTTTTGAAAGCGATAACAATATTTTTTCAGCGACGATTCGAACATCGTTAGTATTGTTTATATCGGTTAATAGTATGGTGAATTCATCACCGCCAATACGTGAAACCGTATCGTTCTCTCGTATGTTCTGAGCAAGTCGGCGCGCAATTTCTTTTAATAGTGAGTCGCCAACATCATGTCCTAGCGTATCGTTAACTCGTTTAAACTGGTCTAAATCTAGAAATAATAATGCGATGGAGGTATTGGCTCGTTGAACACTTTTGACGGCTTTATCAAGACGGTTTTTAAATAATCTTCGGTTTGAAAGCCCTGTTAATGGATCATAAAAAGCTAAATTTTCCATTTGTAGCTGTGCTTTTTTTAGCTCAGATATATCAGATAATGAACCTAAGTAGCCTAATAATGTGCCATCTTTTGAATGCAACGATGTTGCTTGGATATAGACCCAAGAAATACTGCCATTTTTGTTTATTAAGCGTATCTCAGAAGCAATGTCTTCATGTTCGTTAACTAATTTATCCCAAAGTTTGTTGAGTGGTAATGAGTCTTCGGGATGAATGTTCGAAAACCAACTAATGAGTTTAGGTTCACTTTCATTTATTTGATTTATTTCACGCCAGCGTTGATTGACGTAGGCTATTTTTCCTTCGGGATTTATTTGGAAAATCCCCACCGGTGATAGCGCTGTTAATTTTCTAAATTGCTCTTCGCTATTTTTTAATAAGCTGTAATTCGTTTCTACTTTATTTAGTAACTGGTTGAAAGAATCCGTTAAGTTACCAAATTCATCATTTTTTTCTTTAACCGCTCGAATTGATAGGTCGTTTTTCTGGATGATATTTTGCACCGTGTTTGTAAAAGCATTAACCGGACGAATAATCGTTTTTTGTAATTGCATTGCAAGCATTAGCGCTAGAATAATTGATAGAATTAAAACGACGATCGAGTAGATGACAATTTGAGTTAAGTGATTGATGATCGCTTCATCAGAAGAGGCAATGTACAGCGTACCGAGTAATTTATCATCGAGTTTTATAGGAAAGTATTGCTCAACATGGTCAGATTTATTGGTCATTAACGTTGCCATCATTTGAGGGCAATTAGTTTGTGCTTCTATGAGATTTTCATCGGTTATAACCTGTTTAATATATATTGGACTTTTAGGAGGGGGATAGCTGGTAATGAGAATATTATTTACGTCGTAAATGCAGCCTTTTATGATGTTAATGTCGGCTTTTAATGAGGCCAATTTACTATTGAGTGAAGCTTTGTTTGTGGCGGCGATGACCGTTGTTGATTGCTCGGCGATGACCTCTCCCATTGTCGATAACTTTTTACTGAGATTGTCTTGGCTTAAGTGCAGTTCGATGGTTAAAAATGAGATGCTCGTTAATACGAGGGTGAAGGTGCTGATTGAAATTGCAAATATTGTAAGCTCGGCGATCATGCTTTTGGTATGTGGCAGTTTCATACGGATAACAAATCTCTAACGTTCATGTTGATAGGTTGATAGTTAGTAGCTCCGAGCAATATGTATCATTTCATTATAAGCACCAAAATCGCGCACTAGCAATCAGGCAAAGGTTCGATGTCATGAAAATACGTATGATAATTTGGCGCACTGTCGTGTACGGATAGATTAAAGTGTAGTTGCTTTTTTACAGAGGTGTTGCGGGGGAGAGATAATCGCTTCAACTTTTATTGTTGAAGCGATTGAAAATAATGATAAGCAGGCTTTATAACTGTGCAGTTTGTTGGTCTGCGTTCATGCCATCAATAATTTCATCAAGGGTACTTTTTTGTAATTGAGCTGTTAATTGCTGACGGTAAGTTTTGACCATGCCTAAACCCGCGATAACCGCATCATAAATCTTCCATTGCTTCTGCTTGTTAATAAACATTTTGAAGTCGATAGGAATAGCTTGTCCGCTTGGTTGTAACATTTCGCCTTTGACGATTGCTCTGTTCCCTTTTTTATTAAATCGCGCGTCATCAAATTTGAATTGCTGGCCATCAAATGATTTAAAAGCACCAGTATAGGTACGAATTTGCAGGTCTCGGAAAGCTTTGATAAAAGCTTGCTGTTGCTTTTTGCTCGCTTTTCTCCAGTGCTTGCCGAGTGCTAGTTTGGCAATTTTTTCTTGGTCGATGGCAGGAAGGATGTAGCTTTCGACTAAACGTTGAATTTGATCTTGGTTTCGTTCTTCTCTTTTGAGTTGAGAGAGTTCGCTGATTAAGCCAGAGGTTGCATTTTGAATGGTTTCCGTCGGGCCAAGTGCACTAGCACTGCCGGCGAAAAACGCTAACACTAATGTAAAAACTGTCGCTAAACGTTTCATGCAAAACTCCTCTTTTCTTTTAAAATTAATCTTAGCATTTGGCTAATCAACTGAAGCTAATTATGGCTCAATAATTAGCTGGAGGGTTAGTATTTACTTAAGAATTGATTGTTCCAATGAAAGAACAATCAATAAATCTTACGCTGGATTGCGAACAAAACTATCATTAATCTTGGCAAAACCACGTTTTATCAATGAGTTAGCAAGTTCGGTGGGGACATCTTTGGCGATCAGTGTATGGCCATTAGCATCGGCCCATTTATTGATATGGTGTAGCATTTGATGTGCGACGCCACGATTTATGGTGACATTCCGAACACAGAAATGGCTCAGTGTAATATTGTGATCGTTTTTCTGCGCTTGCATGGCACCTAATAAGCGAGAATTGAAGCGGCCCGCGATCAGCCAATAGTCATTATTCAGCAGGGCTTGTAATGAACCTTGAATGTCATTGCTATCACTTAACCATTCTTGAGGGGCATCTGCATATATTTTGCCAAGGTCGATCCAGTCTTGTTCGGTTGGCTGACTGATGTGCTCTAAATGTACTGGCATAAGGTCCTCTATATGTTCGTAGCTTATTGGTAGTCGCTGAGCTTTGCTTTATAATGATTTTTTCCCCGTTTGGCGAGATCTTTTTGGAGTCTTCCATGGCAGATGCCAGCCGCAAGGCAGTTGTAGAGCGTAATACCTCAGAAACAAAAATTAAAGTCAGCATCAATTTAGATGGTACTGGTGAAGCTAAATTTGATACGGGTGTGCCTTTTCTTGAGCACATGATGGATCAAATTGCGCGTCATGGCCTAATTGATCTAGATATTTACTGCGATGGTGATACCCATATTGACGACCACCATACGGTTGAAGATATTGGCATTACTTTGGGCCAAGCTTTTGCTCAAGCCGTTGGCGATAAGCGCGGTATCGTGCGTTATGGTCATTCGTATGTGCCTTTAGATGAAGCTTTATCTCGTGTTGTGATCGATTTTTCTGGTCGTCCGAGTTTAGATTTTAAGTGTGATTTTACCCGTGGCAATATCGGCCGTTTTGATACTCAGCTTTTCTGGGAATTTTTTCATGGCTTTGTAAATCACGCGGGCGTGAGTATGCACATTGATAACCTTAAAGGTTTCAACGCACACCATCAGGCAGAAACGATTTTTAAAGCGTTTGGCCGCGCGTTGCGCATGGCGCTAGAGTTTGATCCTCGCATGGCGGGCAAGATGCCTTCTACGAAAGGTGTTTTATAACTCATGAGCAAGGTAATCAGTAAAACCTGTGCGGTAATCGATTACGGCATGGGTAACTTGCACAGTGCTCATGGAGCGCTACAAAAGGTTGCCCCTGATAGCAATATTTTGGTGACATCTGATCCTGCGCAAATATTGGCGGCAGATCATGTCGTTTTGCCAGGTGTTGGTGCGATTCGTGATTGCATGAGTGAAATTCAGCGCCAAGAGATTGATCAGGTGGTTGCTGAAGTGGCTAAGACGAAACCGTTATTGGGTATTTGTGTCGGCCTGCAAGCGATGATGACGCGTTCTGAAGAGAATGGTGGCATTGATTGCATGAATATGTTTTCTGGCCAAGTACGTTATTTTGGTGACAACCTATTAGGTGATGGACTAAAGGATGGTACTGATGAGCGTTTAAAAGTACCTCATATGGGTTGGAATCAGGTAGAGCAAATTGCGCATCCGTTATGGCAAGATATTAAAGATCAGAGCCGTTTTTATTTTGTGCATTCGTATTTTGTGACCGCTGATGATCAAAGCCAAGTTAAGGGCTTGGGTCATTATGGTAAACCTTTCGCCGCGGCGATGGGGCAAGATAATGTCTTTGCGGTGCAGTTTCACCCAGAGAAGAGTCACACAAACGGCCTGCAGTTATTGCAAAACTTTTTAAGCTGGGACGGTCAGGCTTAATTAGCCCTTTCGAAATTGGACAATAGTTATGGCATTAGCAAAACGTATTATCCCTTGTCTTGATGTCGACCAAGGTCGTGTCGTAAAGGGCGTTAATTTTGTTGGCATTCGTGATGCGGGTGATCCCGTTGAGGTTGCTAAGCGTTATGACGAGCAAGGCGCCGACGAGATTACTTTTTTAGATATTACTGCAACTGTCGAAGCTCGAGGAACGACTGTAAAAATGGTCGAGGCGATTGCTGAGCACGTTTTTATTCCACTGACAGTGGGTGGGGGTATTCGTGAAGTTGACGATATTCGCCGCATGCTTAATGCCGGTGCGGATAAAGTATCGATTAATTCAGCCGCTGTTTTTAACCCTGATTTTGTTCGCGAAGCTTCCGAGAAGTTTGGCTCACAATGCATCGTTGTTGCGATTGATGCAAAGCGCGTAGCGGGTTCTGGTGAACTTGGCGATGCGGACAATAAATGGGAAATTTTCACTCACGGCGGTCGTAAACCAACCGGTATTGATGCGGTTGAATGGGCCATTAAAATGGCCGATTACGGCGCAGGCGAAATACTGTTAACCAGTATGGATCGTGATGGCGTAAAAACCGGTTTTGATTTAGGGGTTACACGCGCGATTAGCGATGCGGTCAATATTCCTGTTATCGCTTCTGGTGGTGTGGGAAATCTTGAGCATTTGGCTGAAGGTGTTTTATTGGGACATGCTGATGCAGTATTAGCCGCGAGCATTTTTCACTTCGGTGAATATACTGTGCAAGAAGCTAAGCAGCACATGAGTGATGCTGGCATTGAGATGCGCTTAGATTAAGCGCATCTTGAGATAAAAAGTATTATGAAAGCAGGCGCAGAGTATCTTCTGCGCTTGCATTCGATTGGCTCTTAGCAGCAATTTGAGCTTGTTGTTTTACTTGCTCTACGATCATTTCGCTAACAAGCTTAGCAACATCAGCATCTTCAACACGACTTCTTGCCGATTGGGTCTGCACCTCTTCATTTGATAGCTGTTCGATACTGCTATCGACTCGATTACTGGTAGCCCCCAATTCTGAAC
>CAWVSY010000005.1:0-90166 GCA_963933055.1 uncultured Oleispira sp. | reverse complement strand
TGGCGATACAGCCAAAGAATACTAGGACAAATAATGACTAAGCAAACTCCTAAGATTATTTACACAGAAACTGATGAAGCTCCAGCTCTTGCGACGTTTTCGCTTTTGCCTATCATTCAAGCATTTGCCAAAACCGCTAATATCACCATCGAAACCCGTGATATTTCACTAGCTGGTCGTATCATTGCTAATTTCCCAGAGAATCTGTCTGCCGATCAGCAGATGTCGGATGCTTTGGCTGAGCTGGGCGAACTGGCTCAGACTCCTGAAGCTAATATTATCAAATTACCCAATATCAGTGCGTCAGTGCCGCAACTGGTTGCCGCGATTAAAGAATTGCAGAGTCAGGGGTATAACATTCCTGATTACCCGGAAGATCCAGAAAACGATGCTGAAGCAGAAATCAAAGCGCGTTATGGAAAAATTTTGGGCAGCGCTGTAAATCCTGTATTACGTGAAGGTAATTCCGATCGCCGTGTAGCGGATCCTGTTAAAGAATACGCTAAGAAAAACCCTCACTCTATGGGTGAGTGGTCTAAAGATTCGGCATCGCATGTTGCTTATATGAGCGATGGTGATTTTTACGGCAGTGAGAAGTCCGCTGTAATGCCAACAGCTGACGATGTTCGCATTGAGTTAGTCAAAGCAGATGGCGCGATTAAAGTGCTTAAAGCCAGTACGAAACTTCAAGCTAACGAAGTGATTGATTCTGCAGTAATGAGTTGCAGTGCTTTGCGTGAGTTCTTTGAAGCGCAAATGCAGGATGCAAAAGAGAAAGGCGTTATGCTTTCTTTGCACCTAAAAGCAACCATGATGAAGGTTTCTGACCCTGTTATGTTTGGGCATGCCGTGACGGTGTATTTCAAAGAAGTTTTTGAAAAATACGCGGATGTTTTTGAAGAGCTAGGCATTGAAGAAACGAATGGTCTTGGTGATGTTTACGCCAAGATTAAAGAGTTGCCTGCGGCTCAACAAGAAGAAATTGAAGCGGCCATTATGGCGGTGTACGCAACACGTCCAGAACTTGCGATGGTTGATTCTGATCGTGGCATTACCAATCTTCACGTGCCAAGTGATGTGATTGTTGATGCGTCTATGCCAGCTGCGATTCGTGCTTCCGGTAAAATGTGGGGCACTGACGGCAAGCTGCATGATACTAAGGCGATGATTCCTGATCGCTGCTACGCTGAGATTTTCCAAGAAACCATCGAGTTCTGTAAAGAGAACGGTGCTTTTGATGTTAAAACCATGGGCAGCGTTTCGAATGTTGGCTTGATGGCTCAAAAAGCGGAAGAGTATGGTTCTCACGATAAGACCTTCATTCTTGAAGAAGCGGGTACTGTTCGTGTTGTTAATCAAGCGGGTGAAACCGTGCTTGAGCATGCCGTTGAAGTGGGTGATATCTGGCGTATGTGTCAGACTAAAGACGCGCCTATTCAAGACTGGGTTAAGCTAGCGGTTAAGCGTGCTAGTGATACTGGTCAGCCTGCAGTATTTTGGTTAGATCCTCAGCGCGCACACGATGCGAACTTGATTGAAATTGTTAAAGGCTACTTGCAGGATCATGATACCTCAGGCCTTGAGATTTTGATTAAATCTCCTGTTGAGGCGATCCGCTATACCATGGCGCGCGTTAAAGCCGGTGAAGATACCATTTCTGTGACAGGCAACGTTTTGCGTGACTACTTAACAGATTTGTTCCCAATCTTAGAGTTGGGCACCAGTGCTAAAATGCTTTCTATTGTGCCTTTATTGGCCGGTGGTGGCTTGTATGAGACAGGCGCAGGCGGTTCTGCACCGAAACACGCTCAGCAGCTAGCCGAAGAAGGGCATTTACGCTGGGATTCTTTAGGTGAGTTTTTGGCTCTTTCTGTTTCTTTGGAAGATTTAGGTCGGAAAACCCAAAACCCTAAAGCATTGATTTTGGCCAAGACGTTAAATCAAGCAACGGGCAGATTCTTAGATCATGACCGCTCGCCATTGCGTAAGGTTGGTCAGGTTGATAACCGTGGTAGTCACTATTATTTGGCAACCTACTGGGCGGAATATTTGGCTGCGCAGGATGAGGATGCTGAGTTAAAAGCTAAGTTTAATAAGTTAAATGATGATTTGGCTGAATACCATGCGGATATCATTGCTGAATTAAGCCATGCTCAAGGCACGCGTGTTGATCTTGGTGGCTATTATCACTTTGATGCGGCTAAAGCGACCAATATTATGCGTCCAAGTAATACCTTGAATTGCATTATTGATGCCGTTTAAGTTTTTGCGCTAAAGCAGACACAAAAAAGGCGAGCTATTTAGCTCGCCTTTTTTGTGTTCTGTTATTCTATATTTTAAGCTTGCTATTGTGTCATCAAGCTTCGGCCATTTCCTCGACCGTCGAAATGTTTATCGCATGAATGCCATTATCCACTTCTTTTGTATCAAAAAGCACAGCTTGGCCGGCCTTGAGTGTTTTATATCCTTCCATTGCAATGGCCGAGTAATGAGCGAACATATCAACTTCACCCCCATCTTCCACAATGAATCCATAACCTTTGGCATTGTTAAACCATTTAACGGTGCCGCTGATTTTACCCTTTGTTTGCGAACTAACGTTCCCTGTTTCCATTTCTCTTCTCCCTGGTCGAACGACTAGAGCGAGACAACATAATGTGAATACCCATTTTGAGTATTTTCACATTAACTTCGCGAAATAGGCTAATAAGTAGTTTGTACCTTAAAAGCCTTGCCGCTAAAGGTCAAGAGTTCTAGGGCAATTGATCTTCTCTTGTTATTATTTTACTTTAAAGCAGGGGATTCATCCCCATATCCACTAATACAAAAGATGAAAGTCGGTGCGATGTTGAAATCTCAACTAAGATTACAAGAGGAAGACTATATCGGTGATGGTAATTTGGCGGCAGAAACTGCTAAGCCAAAATTGAAACCACCAGCGATGTATAAGGTCTTAATGTTAAATGATGACTATACGCCGATGGAGTTTGTGGTTGAAGTGCTGCAAACCTTCTTTGGTAAGTCGGGTGAGCAAGCTACGCAGATCATGCTAGCCGTTCACAATAAAGGTGCCGCCACTTGTGGCGTATTCACTAAGGATATTGCGGAAACCAAAGCCGCTATGGTTAATGATTACGCAAGAGAGTGTCAGTATCCATTACTCTGTGAAGTTGTACCCACGGAAGATGATGAATAAGAGATCTATTACTCGGGAGGCATTATGCTGAATAGAGAGCTTGAGCAAACGTTAAATGATGCATTTAAAGAGGCAAGAATTAAGCGTCACGAGTTTATGACGGTTGAGCATTTGCTGCTTTCTTTATTAGACAATGATGCCGCACTTGCTGTGCTTAACGCATGCGGATCAGATATTGGTAAATTACGAAAAGATTTAATGGAGTTTGTTGATTCTACGACTCCGCTTATTCAAGAGCAGGATGATGAGCGCGAGACTCAGCCGACTCTTGGTTTTCAGCGTGTTTTACAACGTGCCGTATTCCATGTGCAGTCGTCAGGTAAATCTGAAGTGACGGGTGCCAATGTTCTTGTGGCTATTTTTAGCGAACAAGAAAGCCAAGCTGTGTATTTCCTTAAACAGCAAAACATTGCTCGTATTGATGTGGTTAATTTTATTTCTCACGGTATTGCTAAGGTACCGGGGCAAGAAGAATCCAATGAGCATCTCATTGATGCTGATGATGAAAGTCAAGATCCAGCCAGCAAGAGCGCTTTAGAAGGTTATGCGACCAATCTGAATCGCCAAGCAAAAGAGGGCTTGATTGATCCTCTGATTGGTCGTGAATTTGAAGTCAATCGCGTTGTTCAGATTCTAGCGCGCCGCCGTAAAAACAATCCTTTATTGGTGGGTGACTCAGGTGTTGGTAAAACAGCCATTGCTGAAGGTTTAGCTAAGCGTATTGTTGATGGCGAAGTGCCTGATGTTATTGCGGATGCGGTTGTTTATAGTCTGGATATGGGTGCGCTGCTTGCGGGCACTAAATATCGTGGTGATTTCGAGAAACGTTTTAAAGCGTTATTGGCAGAACTTAAGAAACAACCTCATGGCATCTTATTTATTGATGAGATTCATACCATTATTGGTGCTGGTGCCGCGTCAGGTGGTGTTATGGATGCTTCAAACTTGCTTAAGCCGATGTTAAGCAGTGGTGAGATTCGCTGCATGGGTTCGACGACGTTTACTGAGTTCCGCGGCATTTTTGAGAAGGACAGTGCGTTAACGCGTCGCTTCCAAAAAGTCGATGTCGGTGAGCCAAGCGTTGAAGATACTTATCAGATTCTTAAGGGCTTGAAGTCTCGCTTTGAAGACCATCACGAGCTTAAATATCAAGATAAGGCATTACGTGCGGCGGCTGAGTTAGCGGATCGCTATATTACCGATCGCAACTTGCCTGATAAAGCCATTGATGTGATTGATGAAGTCGGCGCAAGCCAGCGTTTATTGCCAGAGAATAAACGTAAAAAAGTGATTACTGTGCATGATGTTGAGGCTATTGTTGCCTCGATTGCACGCATTCCACCTAAGAGTGTCTCGGCATCTGATAAAGAGCTACTTTATGGCTTAGAAGATAAGCTTAAGATGGTGGTTTTTGGCCAGGATGAAGCAATCTCAACGTTATCAGCTGCGGTTAAGCTTTCTCGTGCGGGCCTTAACGCACCCGAAAAACCAACCGGTTCATTTTTGTTTGCAGGTCCTACTGGGGTTGGTAAAACAGAAGTCAGTCGTCAGTTGGCGAAAGTTATGGGGATGGAGCTGCTGCGCTTTGATATGTCGGAGTATATGGAGCGTCATACGGTTTCTCGCTTGATTGGTGCGCCTCCTGGTTATGTTGGCTTCGATCAAGGTGGCTTATTAACTGAGGCGGTTAATAAAAACCCTCATTGCGTATTGCTGCTAGATGAAATTGAAAAAGCACACCCTGAAGTCTTCAACTTGCTATTGCAGGTTATGGATCATGGGACGTTGACCGATAATAATGGTCGCAAGACGGATTTCCGTAATGTGATTTTAATTATGACGACCAATGCAGGTGCAGAAACCATCAGCCGTCGTTCGATTGGTTTTTCACATCAAGATCATACGTCTGATGGTATGGAAGTTATTCGCAAGCAGTTTACGCCTGAATTCCGCAATCGCTTAGATAGCATTATTCAGTTCTCTGCGCTGACTCGCGATAATATCATGTACGTGGTTGATAAATTCTTAGTCGAGCTGCAAGCGCAGTTAGATGATAAGAAGGTTCATATGCGTATTGATGATGCTGCTCGAGCGTGGTTCGCTGAGAATGGTTACGATGAGAAAATGGGGGCTCGCCCAATGAATCGCCTCATTCAAGAGAAGCTTAAGAAACCATTGGCTGAAAGGATTCTATTTGGTGATCTTGAAGGTGGTGGTGAGGTCGATGTTTGCCTTAATGAAGAAAAAGACGGGATCGAATTACATCTCGTGGAAGAGGTCGTCGCTTAGGCGACCTTTTTAATATTCAAATCGCAGACAAAAAAAGGGCCGATTAGCATAGCTAATCGGCCTTTTTGCTTTTGCTTGTAGGAATTACCCTAATAAGCTAGCTTTAACTTAACGCGCGCGGTAAGTAATACGGCCTTTACTAAGGTCGTAAGGTGTTAATTCCACCTTTACTTTATCGCCGGTCAAAATGCGGATGTAGTTTTTACGCATTTTTCCAGAAATGTGTGCTGTTACTACGTGGTCGTTTTCCAACTTAACACGGAACATTGTATTCGGAAGGGTATCAATAACCTCTCCGTCCATTTCAATATGATCGCCTTTTGCCATTCTTCACCTGTTGACATTGTCTAATGCGGCGAATTCTGCCTTAAAAACGCTCAAGAAGCAAAGGCTATTATTAGATAAGCTCATCATTGATCAGTTTTCGCCACATCTGGCCGTCAAAAACCTCTAAAGGCTGGTAGTTTGCCTTATAATTCATTTTGCTGGATTCTTTTATCCAATACCCCAGGTATGTATAAGGGAGTTGCATCTCGATTCCTTGGCTAAGAAGCGCGAGCACCATGTAACGGCCAAGTGATCTTTTATCTTGCTCAGGATCGAAGTAGCTATAAATGGCCGACAAACCATCGTAAAAAATATCAACGACACAGCAGGCTATTAATCTTCCTTGTTCATCTCTTGCCTCAAGAAACTTATGAGTACCATGGCCTTCAATTAAGAAGCCTGTGTATTGCTCAATAGAAGCGGGGTACATTTCACCATCGCCATGACGACCCGCGATGTACTGTTCGTACAGCGAATAGTGCTCATCACTAAAAGCAGCCTCGGCCCAGCTCAGCCGTAAATCTCTGTTTTTACTGATGCTGCGTTTTTGGCTTTTGCTTGGCTGAAATTTGCTATTAATGATTCTTGAAGAATGACATGCATTGCAAGTAGGGCACTCAGGCCGATAAACCAAGCGACCGCTGCGGCGAAATCCTTGCAGGTGTAATAAATTCAGTTGATCTTCACTTGGCTTGCTTTCAGGATTAATGAAAATGCTATTGCTCTTTTTATTCTCTAAATAGCTGCAAGGACTGTCTTCTATGTGGCGATAAAATTCAAGGTTATATTCACTCATAATGCCATCAGGTTAGAAACGTTGGGAGTTTGATTTTAGCGGGGTCTAATAATGTATTTTTCAATAAATCTTCGAATTCCTCCCGCGCTATTTCGCGTGCGCCAAATTGAGCCATGTGATCGCTGTGCATTTGGCAATCAATAAGCGCTAGGCCAGCATTGAATAAATAGTGGGCGAAGTGAGCAAAGGCAAGTTTTGATGCATTGTTCGCGCTACTGAACATGGATTCGCCATAAAATACGCGATTGATAAGAATGCCATAGAGGCCACCAACCAAATTGCCGTCTTGATCCCAGCATTCAACCGAGTGGCTTATGCCATTGGCGTTCAAGCGAATATACGCTTGTTCCATTTCTGGGGTAATCCAAGTGCCAGCATCATCATCTCTAGGTTGGGCACACTGATAGATCACTTCTTCGTATGCTAGGTTGCTACTGATGCGATAAGGCTTTTTACGCATCAATTTTCGCAGGCTTTTGCCAATATGAAAATCATCCGCTTTTAGCACCATGCGAGGTGCTGGAGACCACCAAAGTATTGGGCTTTCGTCATCAAACCAAGGAAAAATGCCTTTCTTGTAGGCGGCGGTTAGCCAAGCAGGGCTCAGTAAGCCGCCAGCGGCTAAAAGTCCGTTAGGTTCTTGCTGAGCATACTTTGTGCTTGGAAAATAGGGGTGGGCGTCTTCTTGTAACCAGTCAATCATAAGATTCTATTAAAACAGAAGGCTCTATTCAGTGAAAATGCGTGATAGACTGTTGCCAATCTAATAATGTTGTTAAGGATACCTGCTTTGGCAGAGGAAAAACCAGAAAAAAAGGATCGTAATTTCAAACAAGACTTGGCGCTTTTATCTCTTACGGCCTTCTGTTTGTATATACTTTTAGCGTTACTTACCTATTCTCCCTTAGATGATGGATGGTCAACGACAGGTGCCGAACACGGTTTTCGCAATGCAGGAGGTCCGGTAGGCGCGTATTTGGCCGATGGTTTATTGCACGGCTTGGGCTATCTGGCGTATATAATCCCTCTACTTGCGGCGGGAAAAGTTTTTCAGATATTCCGCAGTCGTCAATCAAATAGCTCCAGTTCTGTCTGGCTATCTCGACTATTAGGCTTCTTTTTATCCATTCTCTCATTAGCGGCACTGATTGATCTGAGTATCTTCACGTCTTCAGCATTGCCTGCGGGCATTGGTGGCATGGTTGGTCAGGGGATCGCCGCTATCACCGTGTCCTTGTTCAGTACAATGGGCGGCGGTATTTTACTCACCTTGATTCTCTGTGTCGGCATGATGCTATTTTGGGAATTCTCTTGGTTAGCCGTTTTCGACAGCATTGGTCGTAAATTATTGGCGCTATGGAGAGGCATCGCTCACTACTCCAAGCGTTTGTTTGGTCGCTCTAAGAATGACTCTGCCGAATTTAAAGAGCTGAATGCTCCAGTAGCCGATGTGAAACGCATTCCGGCAATCATTGCACCAATTGTGCCGAAAAAATCGTTGAGTAATGCGGCTAATGAAAGCGCAGAAAAAGAAACCTTAGAAGAACCTTCAGGAATTTCTGGCTTGGCCAGCAAGCTAAAGAATCAAGCCAGCAAAGTGATTCCACTTCCGGTAAAAGAAGTAAAAATAGAGCCCTTAGAAAAGCGCGAGTCTAAGCCTAGCGAAAGGGCCGTTCGAGACTTGCAGGGTAACTTATTTGCGGATGGCAATACGTTGCCATCCATTGCGCTATTGGATCCTGCGGATGAAAATCAAAAAATCGGCTACTCAAAACCTCGCCTTGAAGAGTTATCTCTTTTATTAGAGCAAAAGCTTGGCGACTTTGGTATTAAAGCCGAGGTCGTTGCGGTGGCTCCAGGTCCCGTGATTACGCGTTTTGAAATTCAGCCTGCACCAGGGACTAAAGCCAGCAAGGTTTCAGGCATCGCACAAGATTTAGCGCGTTCATTGGCGATGAACAGCGTGCGTGTTGTTGAAGTGATCCCAGGTAAGTCAGTTATGGGGATCGAGATTCCCAACGAAAATCGTGCCATGGTGCGCTTATCGTCGGTACTGTCTTCAGAGGACTTTGATAAATCCAAATCACCGTTAACCATGGCCCTTGGGCACGATATTGCAGGCAACCCAGTTGTCACCGATTTGGCTAAAATGCCTCATTTATTGGTTGCGGGTACCACGGGTTCAGGTAAGTCGGTGGGGGTTAATGCCATGATTATCAGCTTGCTGTATAAATCGACCCCTGACGAGGTTCGCTTGATTATGGTTGATCCGAAGATGCTCGAGCTGTCTGTTTATGAAGGCATTCCTCATCTATTAACACCCGTTATCACCGATATGACCTTAGCCGCCAATGGGTTGCGCTGGTGTGTTGAAGAGATGGAACGTCGCTATCAGTTAATGGCCGCCTTAGGTGTACGTAATATTGCGGGCTACAACGTAAAAGTAAAAGAAGCCATCACTGAAGGTAAGCCACTTCCAGATCCACTTTGGCAAATTGATAAGAGTTTTGATACGACACCACCAACACTTAAGCCTTTGCCTTGCATTGTCGTTGTGGTTGATGAATTTGCTGACATGATGATGACGGTCGGTAAAAAGGTCGAAGAATTAATTGCCCGTATTGCGCAAAAGGCCCGTGCCGCCGGTATTCATTTGATTTTAGCGACGCAGCGTCCGTCTGTTGATGTTATTACAGGCTTGATTAAGGCGAACGTGCCAACACGAATTGCGTTTCAAGTTTCGTCTAAAATTGATTCTCGAACTATTTTAGACCAAGGTGGGGCAGAGCAGTTATTGGGTCACGGTGATATGTTATTTCAGCCAGCGGGTACAAGTATTCCAATTCGTGTACACGGTGCGTTTGTTGATGATGATGAAGTGCACCGAGTTGTTGCCGAATGGAAAACAAAGGGTGAGCCGAACTATATCGAAGAAATCACACAAACGACCGAGCAAGCAGGATTAACCTTAGAAGGCGGCGATGAAAAGGATGACCTGTATGATCAGGCTGTGGCTTTTGTAACGGAGACTCGTAAAGTATCTATCTCTTCGGTTCAGCGTAAATTACGCATTGGCTATAATCGTGCGGCGCGTTTAGTTGAAACAATGGAAGCCAGTGGTGTTGTTTCCCCCGCTGCGCATAATGGCAGTCGCGAGGTTATTGCGCCGCCTCCGATGTAGTTATGAATGTGGTTGTGAAAATACAATGTGAATCGTGCGCTCTGAATTATGGATGCGCATATTTTAAATTTTGGAGTTGTTTGTGATTCGTTTTAGTCGTCAAATTTTAGTCGGTTTAAGTTTATTGTGTGCATTGCCTGTTTGGGCAGAAGAGGCGGTCGTGATTCGCTCTCAACCTGTTCTTAATACTCAGGATGCGATCAAAGACCTGCAGCAGTTGCTAATACAAGTAAAAAGCTTTTCTGCAGACTTCGTGCAAGAAACTCGCAGCGGTCTAGACGAAGTACTGCAAAGCATAAAAGGTCAGATGAATGTTGAAAAACCTGGCAAGCTGCGCTGGCAGACAGAAGGGGTTTATGAGCAGTTGGTTGTTTCTGATGGCAAATCGATTTGGATTTACGATGAAGATCTCGAGCAAGTCAGCATTAAGAATATGAACAATCGCTTGGCTGAAACACCCGCGCTATTATTGGGAGGCGATGTTGATGTGATTGACAATGATTTTATCGTTTCTCAAAAACACAGTGAAAGTCAGTTGGTATTCATACTGCAGCCTAAAGATACAAGTCAGCTATTTGATAGCCTTGAGCTGCGTTTTAATAAGCTAGCGAAGCAGCAGGTTTTACAGCAGATGGTTATTCGTGATGCTTCTGGTCAATTGACCGATATTCGCTTTACCAATGCGGCTAACAATCCTTCATTGAAGGCCGATTTGTTTACTTTCGAAATTCCTAAAGGTATTGATGTGATAGATGGGCGTCAGGGTTCTTTTTAAGCAATGTCAGAATCTGATTTGTTTTCACAACAGCAAGCGACGGATGCTCGAAACAATGCCCCGCTTGCCGCACGCTTAAGGCCCGAAACACTAAGTGGCTATTTTGGCCAGCAGCATTTGCTTGGGCCGAAGGGTCCGTTGCGTTTAATGCTTGATCAAAAAAGTCTGCACTCAATGATTCTCTGGGGGCCACCTGGGGTTGGTAAAACAACCTTGGCTCGCTTATTGGCGCAAAGTGAAGATTGTGACTTTTTATCGCTGAGTGCGGTCATGGCAGGCATTAAAGAAATTCGCGAAGTAGTTGCTAAAGCTAAGCAAAATCAAGCCATGCGTCGACGCACGGTATTATTTGTCGACGAAGTACATCGGTTTAACAAAAGCCAGCAAGATGCGTTTTTGCCGTATGTTGAAGACGGCACCTTCATATTTATTGGTGCGACCACTGAAAATCCGTCCTTTGAATTAAATAATGCATTGTTATCGCGTGCGCGCGTTTATGTGCTCAAGTCGATGAGCGATGATGATTTGGTGACGGTGCTGCAGAGGGCGTTATCAAGTGAGCTAGGGTTTTCAGGGCGCTATCAAGCCGCCAATGAGGTTCTTTTAGCGCTTGCCAAGGCCGCGGATGGTGACGCTCGAACGGCGCTGAATTTATTAGAAATCGCTAGTCAGCTAACCACGAATTCCATTATTACCATGGACGTGATTGCTACTAGCTTGCAAAATAGTTTTCGCCGTTTTGATAAAGGTGGCGATGCTTTTTACGATCAAATCTCTGCTTTGCATAAATCTGTTCGGGGTTCTGATCCGCAAGGAGCGCTATATTGGTTTGCAAGAATGATTGACGGTGGCTGCGACCCTCTTTATATTGCCCGCCGCGTTGTGCGTATGGCCAGTGAAGAAATTGGCAATGCCGATCCCAGAGCGCTGACTCTTAGCTTAAATGCTTGGGATGTACAGCAGCGTTTAGGGTCACCTGAAGGCGAGCTAGCGATTGCGCAAGCGGTCAGTTATTTAGCCTGCGCCGCAAAAAGTAATGCGGTCTATATGGCGTATAAGCAGCTCTTGGTATCTGTGGCGCAGCAACCTTCCTATGAAGTGCCCATTCATTTACGCAATGCGCCGACAAAGTTGATGACGGAAATGGGCCATGGTGAAGAATATCGCTATGCTCACGATGAAGAAAATGCGTTTGCCGCAGGCGAATGTTATTTGCCAGAAGAAATTAAAGACAGTCGCTTTTATTATCCGGTTGAGCGTGGGCTTGAGCAAAAGATTTCAGAGAAGCTTCGATATTTAGATGAGTTAAATAGAGCTTCCGATCGACAGCGTTATAGCGATGGAGGTAATAATGACTAGTCTGCTTTGGGTTGGTATTGGTGGTGCGCTAGGAGCAATGGGGCGTTTTACTCTCGCAACAGCCATCTTTAAATGGCTTGGTAAGGGTTATCCTTATGGAACCTTAGGTGTGAACCTGATAGGCTCCTTTGTTATTGGTGCAGCCTATATCTGGCTGGTAGAGAACAATTTTGGTGGTGATGCTCATCGCCACCTGATTATGGTGGGTTTTTTAGGGGCTTTTACGACCTTTTCCACCTTTTCATTAGAAAGTTTAACCCTATTGCAGCAGGGTAGAATCACGGCATTTTTAACCTATATTGCCCTGAGTTTGATTGGCTGCATGCTGGCAACAGCACTTGGTATGATATTAACAAAACAATTGGTTTAAAAATCACATGCTCGACATTAGAACAATCCGCGAAAACCTAGACGAAGTAGCTGCACGCCTTAAAATTAAAGGCTTCGATCTAGATATTGAGAAATTCCAGCAACTAGACAAAGCCCGCAGTGCTGCCTTAACGGCTGCGCAGCTATTGCAGGCTGAGAAAAAGAAAGCCTCCAAGCAGATTGGTCAGCTGATCGGCCAGGGAATGACGCCTGACGAAGCGAAAGCGCAAGTGATGGGTTCTTTGAACGACAATATCGCTGCAGAAGAGCATAAAGCTAAAGTTGCTGAAGCTGACGTTAAAGATTTCTTATTATCGATTCCAAACATTCCTCAGTCTGATGTGCCTGCGGGCAAAGACGAAGAGGACAATATTGAAGTCATGACGTGGGGTACGCCAAAAGACTTTTCTTTTGAACCTAAAGACCATGTTGACTTAGGTGAAGCAAATGGCGGCTTAGATTTTGAAGCAGGCACCAAGCTTACCGGTTCTCGCTTTGTCGTAATGAAAGGCCAGATGGCTCGCCTACACAGAGCGTTAGCTCAGTTTATGCTGAATACCCATACTGATGAGCATGGCTATGATGAAATTTATACGCCGTATTTAGTCAACAAAGATTCTTTGTTTGGCACGGGTCAACTGCCTAAGTTTTCTGAAGACTTATTTAAGATAGAAGGCGAACAGGAATTCTATTTGATTCCTACGGCTGAAGTTCCTGTTACCAATATTGCACGCGATAGTATTTTAAATGGTGATTTGCCGCAAAAGTTTGCTTGTCATACGCCGTGTTTTCGCAGTGAAGCAGGCAGCTATGGTCGTGATACTCGCGGCATGATTCGCCAGCATCAGTTTGATAAGGTTGAGCTGGTTCAGTTTGTTCATTCTTCACAATCAGCCGCCGCTCTTGAAGAGTTAACAGGCCATGCTGAAACAATTTTACAGAAGCTCGAATTACCTTATCGTAAAGTCATTCTTTGCGGTGGTGATTTAGGATTCTCAGCAGCTAAAACCTTCGACCTAGAAGTGTGGCTTCCTGGCCAGCAAAAATTCCGCGAAATTTCTTCTTGCAGTAACTTTGAGTCTTATCAGGCTCGTCGTATGCAGGCGCGCTGGAGAAACCCAGAAACGGGTAAGCCTGAGTTAGTTCATACTATTAACGGTTCTGGTTTGGCTGTAGGGCGCACCATGGTTGCTGTTTTAGAAAACTACCAACAAGAAGATGGTTCAATTGTTGTTCCTGAAGTTCTACGCCCGTACATGGGTGGTCTAAAAGTGATTGGTGCTGCCGTTTAGGCGCATCAATACAAAATAGACTTTTAAATGAAGGCAATTAAGGCAATTAAGGCAATTAAGGCAATTAAGGCACAACTATGAACTGGCTACCTCTGTACCACCGTTCCAACAATGTTAAATTCATTATTTTTGGCGGTGGGCAGGTAGCTCAGCGCAAGGTGCAAACCTTATTGAAATTTAATTGCGATGTCACTCTGATTTCACCGCAATTAACACCTGCTTTGCAGGTCATGATCTCAGAAAGTAAAGTCTCTGAAGCTGAAGCTAAGATCACCTACCTAGCCTCTACCGCTTTGCAGGAACATGTATCAAAAGGCTGTCATGTTGTAGCAGCCACCAATGATGCGGCTGTCAATCAAAGCATTGCTCAGTGGGCCAAAGCACTTGCTTGTCCCGTGAGCATTGCTGATGATCCGCAAGGCAGTGATTTTATTTTTCCTGCCGTCATCAATCGAAATCCTGTGACCATTGCGATTTCCTCTTCCTCAGAGTCTCCAGCGTTAACGCGTTATCTGCGCAATCAGTTGGATGCGGCATTGCCGACTCGAATTCCGCAGCTGGCTAATTTTTTATCAAATTTGCGCGCAACCATTCGCAGTACCATTGATGATACCGAGCAGCGCCAGCGCATTTGGCGCAAGCTGATGTCGAGCGCTATGCCAAATCTTGTTTTGGCGGGGAAGGAAAATCAAGCAAGTGCTGTTTCAAACTCAGTCATTGCCGAAAAAGAACACGTCGGCCAGGTTTTTCTGGTCGGTGCTGGCCCTGGTGATCCTGAATTGTTGACACTTAAAGCGGTGCGGCTTATTCAGCAAGCGGATGTCGTTTTTTATGACCGCTTGGTTTCTCCGCCCATTCTTGAGTACTGCAACCCTAAAGCCGAAATGCATTATGTTGGTAAGGCCAAAAGTGATCACGCTGTGCCGCAGGAAGACATTAATCAACTATTAGTTGATCATGCCAAGCTCGGTAAGACGGTATTGCGTTTAAAAGGTGGTGATCCGTTTATTTTTGGCCGTGGTGGTGAAGAGATTGAGCAGTTGGCGGAAGATGGTATTCCATTTCAAGTCGTGCCAGGAATTACCGCTGCGTCTGGTTGCTCCAGCTATGCTGGAATTCCCTTAACTCATCGAGATTACGCACAATCGGTGCGCTTTGTTACTGGTCATTTGAAAGATGGTACGGCTAACTTGCCTTGGGATGAATTAATTCATCCGCATCAAACGCTGGTAATCTATATGGGGCTAACGGGCATTACTCACATCAGCCAAAAACTCATCGCCTATGGCATGAGTGCGGATACGCCGATCGCGTTAATCGAGAAGGGGACTCAGCCAGAGCAGCAAGTTTATACCAGCACCCTTGCTGAGATTGGCAGTGTCATAGAAAATAATACCATTTCTGCGCCGACGCTGACGATAATAGGCAATGTTGTTAAGCTGCATAAGAAGCTAACTTGGTAAAAATCGAAGAAAAGTTCTAATAATCAAGGTAATATGAAAAATATGATCTATTCTTTAAATATTAATAAAGATAGAGAATAGGATTATTATGGGCTTTTTATCGAGCATCAGCATCAAAACCAAAATATTATCCCTTGCAGGGGCTGCTATTATAGGCTTTGCTGTGAACTTAGCCGTTAATACCAGTATTAACTCTGCAAATGGCGAGCGTATGCAAAAAGTACGCGACGTCTACTTCCCAGTCGTTCAAAAAGCCGATGCCAATTTGGTTAAACTCAACCAGATTGGTGGTTTACTTAATACCGCCGTTGCTACCGGCGAAAAAGACTTTATTCATAGTGCTGAAGCTCTGAAGGTTGATATCGTTAGTAATTTCGATGACATCATAAAGCTTTGGACCAATCACTCTGCCGATACTAGGCAATCGCTCAAGCAATTTAATGATTATTATAAAGCCGCTTTTGAAGTATCCGACGGGATGCTCAATGGCACTCTTGATATGAGTCTTATGAGCAGCAAGATTGAAGGGATGAATACAAGGTTAACCGCTATTCGTAAATCAATGCAAAAATCCAGCGATGAGGCGTTAGCTGAATTTAACCAAACCGTTGATGCCTCTAATGAAGCGGCGGTTAATGCACTGACTTTAGGCGTAATGGTTACAGGTGTTACCGTTTTCATTTTGATTTTACTGGGCTGGACGACGGCATCGAGTATTGGTATTGCGCTTGCGAGTTTGCTTAAGTCTTTAAAAGACATTGCTAGTGGCGATGGTGATTTAACCAAGCGCATTCAGAAAAAATCCAATGATGAACTGGGTGATGTTGTCGATTCCTTCAACTTGTTCGTCGAAAAACTTCATCACAGCATTGGAGATGTTGTTAACTCCATTCAGCCACTGACGTCGCTATCGGCTGATTTAGGAGCGCTAACCAGTGAAACATTAATGATCACAGGCAACCAAAATAGAGCGACGGAAGCGGTATCGCTGGTTGTCGAAGAAATGGTTTCTAGTGTTCAGGCCGTTTCCAATCATGCTAGTTCAGCTTCTGAAGCTGCCAATGAAGCAGATAAAGCGGCGAAAGATGGTCGTGAAATTGTTAATAAAACAGTCGCAAGTATTAATAGCTTGGCTGCAGAAGTTGAACATGCGGGCGAGGTGATTCGTAAACTTGAAGCGGATACTGAGAATGTTGGTACGATTTTAGACGTTATTAAAGGCGTTGCCGATCAAACTAACTTACTAGCGTTGAACGCAGCGATTGAAGCGGCGAGAGCCGGTGAACAAGGTCGTGGTTTTGCGGTTGTCGCTGATGAAGTGAGAACGCTGGCTTCTAGAACGCAAGACTCAACACAAGAAATTCAAAAAGTGATTGAGGAGCTGCAAGCGGCGGCTCGCTCAGCAGTTGATGTTATGGGGCAGAGTAAACAGAGAGCTAAAACAAGTGTCGAGCAGGCCGCCCAGACGGGTGAATCATTAACGGCCATTACTGAGCGTGTTGAAGCGATTAATCAAATGAATATGCAAATTGCTAATGCGGCTGAAGAGCAGGAACGAGCAGCGTACAGCATTAAAGAAAATGTTATTGGCATTAAAGAGACATCAGAAACAGCAATGCAAAGTATTCAAAAAGTTGAAATAGCCAGTGCTTCGTTGGTTGATATCTCATCAAACCTTGAATCAATTACGGGCGATTTTAAAGTATAGCCACTGATGATGTAATTTGGTCTGTTATCAAAAAAAGTACAGGCAATAAACTCACAAGCAATAAAAAAGGACCTTAAGGTCCTTTTTTATTGCTTGTGAGTTTTACCTAGCTAAATGCTGATAAGTTGCGCTTCGCCCACAATGTGTTCGCTTTGTTTAAGGCCAGCTCAAAAGAAAGTGATTTGTCTTTCAGCATCAATACTACCGCGGTGGTGCGCAGTGTTGCATGAAGTCCATATTCATCATTTTCGGATTGCCAAAGATCGATTAAGGCTTGCTTAGACGGTACGGTATGTTTTTGGTCAAAGTGTGATTGAATCCCTGGGACTTTTTCGACGTCCGCTCTGTGGGTGAAGATGCACTGCGTTGTGCGTTCAGGATTGATTTCAAACTCACCCCCTTCACCTTTCATGATAAGCGCTTCTTTACCAATTAATTGGCACGCAGCTTGGTGTGTTTTACCATAATTTGGGTGAAATACACTTTGAACCCCTGTGCTATCTTGCGGAGCAATTAAACGCAGCAATGTATTCATCGGTGATCGCAAACCCAGAGTATGCTTTGTCATTAACCAAGTCTGAAATTCTGGGTGCAGTTGATCGCAAGGTAGATAGGCAATGCCTTCTTGCTTAATCAATGCTTCGGCATCGTTATGACTGCTAGCGACGTTGATGGCGAAATCTTCACAAAGATCGCTGGAGTATTGACGGTCTGCAGTATGGCTATGGCTGCCGTGAATTAGAATGCTGTAGCCCGCATCTTTAATAAGCTGCATGGCTAATAGGTACCACAGTGGTTGGCGGCGTTTGCCCGCGTAGCTTGGCCAAATAATATCAGCCTTCAAATCTTGCCATAGTGGTGTACACGCTTGTGCAAAGCCCGCAAGTTCCTCTGGTGATTCTTCCTTGACTCGCATAAGCATAAAGAATGCGCCTAGCTGTTCCGGTAGCGCTTTACCGTCAAGTAATAGGCTCATTGCATGCCTGGCTTCTTCTTGACTCATATCTCGACTGGCATTGCGCCCACGAGCCAGTATTCGAACATATTGAGTGAATTCATTATGTTCGGTATTAGTAATAATCATAAACAGTTCTCAGGTCTGGGTAGGCCAGCTATTTTTGCTAGATATTTTGCTGGGCTCTGGGGGAATAGCTGCATCAAGTAAATACTGCCTGCTTTATCAGCCCCTAAATTGATTTTTATGTATTTGGAAAGCGGTCGCATCGCCGGTGAAAGGCCGAACTCATCATAAAATTGACGTATAAGATGGATAAGCTGCCAATGCGCAGGGGTCAGTATTAGGCCTTCATTGGTCGCCAGTTTTTCAGCAATTTGCTCATTCCACTGCAGGTGATCCAGTAAAAAACCATCACTATCAACGTCAAGATTCATATTTCACCAGGTAGTTGATTGTGGGTGGCGATGTGTAAGCAATACCCACTGTTTTAAACTTATTAGTTCAATTCCTAAGTCACTGGCTTTTTTTGACAAGCCTCGTGCTTGCATATGATCTGCAAGTGCCTGTATTGGATGCTGCAATTCTGCGAAGCTTTGTTGGGCGATGCTATAAAGATAACAGCCATCTTCCAATAATAGAATTTGATCTTCAGAGGATGCCAATTCTGCTGCTTGTAGTAGGGTATCGGCTTTGGCTGATTTAATAATATGTAGTGCCATTATAAATTCACGCAGTGTTTCGATTGTTGTATGAGTTGCTGTAATGTCAGTTTATCAAGCACCGTGCAGGTGGATTGAAGTATATCGTTTTCTAGCCCAAAGCGCTCAATATCCGATTGGCGTACAAAAACTTCGTCGCAATCATACATGGGAAGGGCGGCCATAACTTTATTGGCCGCTTTGCCATTGATGCGTTTTGCTTGTTGTAGTGTATTCGCATAAAAAATGCCTTCACCCATAAGCAATACTTTCGGATTTTGCTCAAAGGCCGCTAAGGCCAGTAGTAGCTCTATTGGCTCTAGGTCGAGTGAAGGGGCGCTATTGATAATAATAAGGGTCATGTTTCTGCTTTGTCCTTTATAGCGTAATAATACGATCAGAAGCTTGGCAAGCATCCGCTATTTCACCTAGACCTGTCAGCTGAAATCCTTCCTGCAGGGTTTCAATGCCTTCGTAGCGCTGCGCTTCTGTTGCATCGACAACGCCTCTGCGTAAAGCATTTGCTATGCAAATCTGCAGTGGAATAGCGTATTGCTGCTGCAATTCAACCCAGCCTTGATAACTGGCCTGCAACCCTTGGCCTGGAATTTGACTACTAAGGCCTACATAAGCGGCATCTTGGTAGAAAAATACTCGATCAATGCTGTCGCCATTATGCATCAGTTCAGCAATAAAGCGCTGAGCGGTAAGGTGGCTTTCTGAAAGTGCAGGTGATTGAGTCAGTATGATGGTATAGCTTAAAGCAGCATCCACGTTTTTATATCCTAAAGATAAGGTTTGTTAGGCCCGTCAATAATAAGGGGGATGGCGTATTATTAAAAGAAAATTACAGTCTTGATGAGCAACCCAGTGTACGCCGTTGATTTTATTGAAATTAATTTAATAAAAAAACTTGACGTGAAATTATTCCAATGTATTATACATCTCAGTTGCGGAGGGATGGCTGAGCGGTTGAAAGCACCAGTCTTGAAAACTGGCATACGTTAATAGCGTATCTAGGGTTCAAATCCCTATCCCTCCGCCATTTTACACACAGATACTCATATCTAACTCAGTGTAAAATAGTCTAAAAATACAATTCTATTATTTTAAAAATTAAAAACAATTTCTAAGCATTTAACTTAAGTTTAATTTATTAATAATCCATTAACTTTGTTAGTTAACGAAATGCATCTATGAATGAATGCGCAGAAGATGCCAACGCTTCCATATTGTAACCCCCCTCAAGAACAGCAAGAATTTTATTGTCTGGATTTTCCTTATTGATATCCGATAAAAAAGCCCCTAGCCAAGCATAATCTTCCGTCTTCCATTCAAGTTCTGCCATAGGGTCGTCTTTATGAGCATCGAATCCAGCAGAGATGATGGTTAATTGAGGTTTAAACTCTTGCAGCTGGCTTAGCCATTGTTTTTCGACCGCGCGGCGCATATCTATGCCGTTTGTCCCTATATTTAGCGGCGTATTGATGACGTTGTCGTATATATTTCGCCAATGAGTGAAAGGGAAGCTAGGGTGCTGGAAACTGGAGCAAATCAAAAAGCTAGGGTCATTTGCAAGAATGTCTATAGTGCCATTACCTTGGTGGACGTCAAAATCAATGACCGCAATTCGCTCCAATCCATATTTCATTTGCGCTTTTTTAGCGGCAATAGCGACATTATTTAAAAAACAAAACCCCATCGCCTTATTGCTTTCGGCATGATGCCCAGGTGGGCGAACCGCGCAAAATGCTCGATCTATACTATTATTCATCAAGTCATCAAGAGCGGCAATCACACAGCCTGATGCCTGATACGCTGCATTAAGCGAACCCACTGTCATAGGCGTATCATGATCGGCTAATATCATGCCGTTATCAGGACTCATAACCAGCAATTGATGAATATAACCCGGCTTATGAGCTCGACATAAATCTTCTTCGGAAGCATGGGCGCTTTCACCAATCATCATTTCTGACATTAGCCCGCTGCGCTCCAGCGCATGATTAATCGCAATAATCCGCATTGGGTGTTCGGGATGATCATCACCTACATCGTGAGTAAGGTGTGTGGTGTAGCTATAATAGCCAAGCTTCATTTTATTATTCTGCTGATTCTGTATGATGCATTATAAGGATAAACTTTTTACCTAGTGTAACGATTTGAGCTTAAGGATAAAAGGCAATAAGTTATGGGGACGCGGGCACTTGAACAAATTTTCACACCTAAATCCATTGCTGTCATCGGCGCATCTGACAAACAAGGCAGTCTTGGTGGTGCGGTATTACAGAATATCATTAGCGCAGGCTTCATGGGTGACATATTCCCAGTTAATGCCCGAGGCTATAAAGCCGTTGCTGGAATTAAGGCTTTTAGTCGAATTTCGCAACTGCCTAAAGGGGTAGAATTAGCCATTATTTGTACGCCCGCCGAAACCGTTGCCAAAGTCATAGAGTCACTTTCTAAGGCCCGTATTCCAGCGGCCGTTATTATGACAGGCGGCACCGCTCGGGTTCGCTCGAGTCGCTTCAGCCCTTCAAAGAGTCGATTAATAGCCGTGCAGCATCAGACTGATGTTCGCATACTCGGCCCCGATTGCTTAGGTGTCATCAATCCTAACCACAACCTTAATGCCAGCAATCTTCATGTGCCGGTAAAAGCAGGGCAGCTGGCTTATCTTGGCCAATCAGGGGCGATTGCTAATGCCATTGTGGATTGGGCCGCCGCTAGAAATATTGGTTTCTCACACCTTTTAACATTGGGTCAAGGCCAGGATATCAAACTTGCTGATGTTGTTGATCATCTAGCCTCAAGCAAAACAGCAAAAACGTTACTGGTACATCTGGATGGTTTTACGGAGGGGCGAATTTTATTGCGTTCTTTGCGCGCGGCTTCAAGAAACAAACTGGTATTGGCCGTTAAAAGTAATCGATTTTCGCAATCTCCCCTAAGTGACAATATAAAAACCCCGGGCTTGCTTTCGCGAGATTTATTGATTGATCATGCACTGCAGCGCGCAGGTGTTCTTCGGGTTGATGCGACCGATGAGCTGTTTGATTGTGTGGATACTATCCAGCAAAAACGCCAACTTAAAGGCGATCGCTTAGCCATTATTGCCAATAGCCGCGGCGGGGCCATTTTAGCCATCGACCGCCTACTTCATGATAAAGGGCGCCTAGCCAACTTTGATGGTGAAACAGAAAAGACCCTCGCTAAAATTTTGCCGGATTATATTTCATCATCCAACCCTGTTTTATTAAATCCTGAGCTTAAACCAGAGCTCCTTATGGAAGTGGCAGGGCATGTGCTTGCAGACCCAAATGTTGACGCTTTACTTTTTGTCTATACGCCAGGGCTATGGACTGATCCTGCGGCTAATGCACAAGTCTTAGTATCTCTTGCAGGGCAAACCAATAAATCTGTATTTTGCAATTTTATGGGAGACTTGAGCGTCAGTAAGGCCAGAGCATTGCTTGATATTAATGCGATCCCTAATTTTGATACTCCTGATAATGCCATCAAGGCGTTTATGTACCGGGTTTCTCATATGCGTACTCAAGATCTATTACGCGAAACTCCAGACAGTATTTCAACACCTGCAGGGTATTCCGCGGCTATTGATGATCAATTACCGATCAATGATGTTATATCACCGCAGCTTGCTTGGCAGCTGATTCGCAGCTATGGATTTTCAGTTGCTGAAAATCATTTTACGACGGAAAGTGAACAGCTCATTGAATTAAGTAAACAAGTATCACCGCCTTGGGTTGTCAAACTTCATCATAAGGAATACTTAAAACCCTTTGCTTATGGTGATAATGCTCGTCAGCGCTGGAGAAGTGTCGCGCTTAATATTCAAACACCGCAGCAAATAACCCACGAAATAGATCGTCTTGAAGGCGAGCTAAAGCAGCGATTCCCTTCGAGTGAGGTATTGGGCTATAGCGTACAGCCCATGCACAGGGCACTGGATAATTTACAAATCAGCTTTGGCATTGGCCGCGATGAAGAAGTAGGGCCTTTCCTTTTCTTTGGCGGTGGCGGCAGTACCGCTGATATTTTAACCGACCGCCAGGTTGCTATTCCGCCATTGAATACGGCATTAGCGAGGCATTTGATTGAGCGCAGTCATGCGAGCGAGATATTAAAAGAGCGCAGTGAAAACTACACCAGTGAATTGACAACCTTGTCTAACTGGCTGGTTGCCATTTCGCAGCTTTCAAGCCAATACCCAACCATTAACGGCCTAGAGCTAAATGCCATTAGAGGCAATGATGGTCAATACCTTGTTTTAGGGGTTGCGGGGCAAACTGCGAAAAGCATGTCTCCTACGTTCAAAGCGTACCCTGTTGAGCTGGAAGAAAAGGCAACAAGCAAAAGAGGATTAAGCCTCAAGCTTCGGCCAATTAAAGCGGAGGATGAAGGCTATTTGTCGGATTTTTATAAGAAATTAAGCGCCGAAACTTTGCGCTTTCGCTTTTTTAATTCCCGCCAGCACTTCGATCATAAAGAGCTCGCTCGCTTTACCCAAATTGACTACGATCGCGAAATGGCCTTCATTGCTTTGAATAATAAAGCCATTGCTGGGGTTGTTCGTAGCTGGATTGATCCTGATAGCATTACCGCAGAATTTTCCGTGGTAGTCGCGGATCATTTTGTCGGCCACCAGCTTGGGTTTATTTTAATGAGCAAAATGATCGATTACCTTACTCACCAGCGCGGCGTCCTTCAGCTAACAGGAACAGTATTGCCGAACAACGGCCCAATGCTTAGATTGGCACGAAGGCTAGGTTTCGTAGAAAGAGAAAATGGCAAAGAAGGGGTTGTTGAAATAATTTTGGATTTAAATCGACCAAAACACCTTTGGCAACGAAAACGCCTGTATGTAGTCGATTAAAATTACGCTACTATATGCTGTAAATATTGCTCTTCAACCTGAGAGCCAATAATAATGATTCAAGTTAAACGGACATTAGTCGTCGTTGCAGAGTGTTGAGGTGTTGCTTGATTAGAGTATTAGTTGTAGACGACCATGATTTAGTTCGTTCTGGCATCGCAAGATTGCTAGGGGATGCCAAAGGCATTGAAGTAATTGGTCAAGCGAATTGCGGTGAAGATGCCATAAAATTTGCCCGCGAGCATGATCTTGATGTCGTATTAATGGATATTAATATGCCAGGCATTGGTGGCCTCGAAGCAACTCGCAAGTTAGTGCGCAGTTATCCTGATATAAAAGTTATCGCAGTCACGGCTTGTGATGATGGCCCATTTGCGGCGCGGCTTATGCAAGCTGGCGCAGCAGGCTTTATGGGGAAAGGCGCAGAAACAGATGAGATGGTGCGCGCTATTTTAAAAGTTAATACCGGCCAGCGCTACATTAGCCCTGAAATTGCACAGCGCATGGCGCTGAAGCCTTTCCAGGCAGGAAGTGATTCTCCTTTTGATGTGCTTTCTGAGCGTGAAATGCAAACAACCTTAATGATTGTAGGCTGCCATAAAGTGCAGGAAATCAGTGATAAGCTTTGCGTAAGCCCAAAAACGGTCAATAGTTACCGTTACCGCATTTTTGAAAAACTGGGCATTGATGGTGATGTAGAGCTAACGATTTTAGCGATGAAGCACGGTGTTCTTGATATGCAGGATAGCCTTTAACAACTCTATGTCATTTGATGCCGCTTCATTTTTATCAACATTAACTCAGCGCGCTGGGGTTTATCAGATGTACGACATAAAAGATGAACTTCTTTATGTCGGCAAAGCCAAAAGCTTAAAGCAGAGGGTTTCTAGTTATTTTCGTGCGCGGGGTTTGAATGATAAAACATTGGCCTTAGTTGCACGCATTCACCGCATAGAAGTCATTGTGACCGCCAGTGAAACGGAAGCGCTATTGCTTGAGCAAACGCTCATCAAACAGCATAAGCCGCAATACAATATCTTGCTTAAGGATGATAAATCCTACCCCTATATTTACATCAGCAATCACAAGTTTCCATTGCTAGCTTATCGTCGCGGACAGCGCTCAAAAACTGGGAAGTATTTTGGCCCTTACCCTAACGCTTATGCGGTTAAAGAAAGCCTTAGCTATCTACAGCGCATTTTCAAACTTAGAAACTGTGAAGACTCTTATTTCAGTAATCGCAGTCGGCCTTGCTTACAGCACCAAATAAAACGCTGCAGCGCCCCTTGTGTCGACTTAATCAGTCGTGAAGATTATCAGTCGGACATTACCAGCGCCTCACTGTTCTTGCAGGGAAAAAGCAGCTCACTGATAAAAGATCTGGAGTTGCAAATGGAAACTGCCGCCGCTGCATTGTTATTTGAGCGGGCAGGTGAGATTCGCGACCAGCTTTTGCATTTGCGCACACTGCAAGAAAAACAATACGTCAGCTTAGAGCGAGGCAGTATTGATAGTTGGGCCGTTTTTAGCAGCAAAGGCACGACTTGTATTCAGCGCATGAGTTTTCGAGATGGCACGCTGATTAATAGCAAAAGTTATTTTCCTGACAATAAGCTAGGCCTGCCGGAGTCTGAAATATTAAATGATACTCTCGCGCAGTATTATTTATCAGGAACCCCAGTATTTGGCTACCCAAGTCAAATGCTGGTTGAAATGGCAGAAGATACAGGGGGGATAATTTTAGCGGCAATAAATGAAGTCGCCAAGACAAGATGCTATTGGTTGCGCCAACCGAAAGCAGAAAAGAAAAAATGGCTGCAAATGGCAAAAGAAAACGCTGAAAATGCCGCAACGAGCAAATCATTAGAAAAAAATGCCTATCATCAGCGTTTCGTAAAGGTCAGTGAGCTACTAGGCTTAAATAAAATTCCTAATCGAATTGAATGCTTTGATATCAGTCATTCAAAAGGTGAAGCAACGGTCGCTTCCTGTGTGGCTGCGGATGCAAAAGGCTCTAGAAAAGATCTGTATCGCCGCTTTAATATCAAGGGAATTACCGCGGGGGATGATTATGCCGCCATACATCAAGCGGTATTTCGTCATTTTTCACGTTTGAAAGAAATGCAAGACTTTCCTGATGTGCTGTTGATTGATGGCGCACAAGGGCAGGTAAATCAGGCATACAAGGCTTTGCAAGAATTGTCGGTGAGCGATGTTTTTATCTTAGGGATCTCTAAGGGAGAGACGAGAAAAGCGGGCTGGGAATTTCTTTGGCCACAGGGCGAAAGCTCTCCAATACTGCCTGGGCAGCATGATAGTGGCTTCTTACAGCTGCAGGAAATTCGTGATGAGGCGCACCGTTTTGCAATCACAGGGCATCGAAAACAGCGAGCAAAAGCCCGTACGACTTCTGGCTTAGAAGGAATACCTGGGATCGGGGCAAAAAGAAGGCGTGAATTACTGCGGTTCTTTGGTAGTATGAGCACCTTGAAAGGGGCCTCCATTGAAGAAATTACCAAAGTTCCCGGTATTAGTACTCGAATTGCTTCAGATATTTATGCTGCACTTAATCAAGAGTTAAAAGGTTAAGCAGTTTTTACTCTAAGAGAATCTATGAATTTACCTAATATATTAACGCTGTCTCGAATAATCATGATTCCCCTTATGGTTTTTTGTTTTTACTTCTGGCCAGCGGACAATGCCCATTACATAGCAGGCTGGGTATTTATGATTGCCTCATTTACTGACTTCGCGGATGGTTATTTGGCAAGAAAGCTCAATCAATCAACGCCACTAGGCGCTTTTCTTGATCCGGTGGCTGATAAATTGAGTGTTGTTATTGCTCTAGCGCTATTAATTGAGCACTACGCAACCATCTTATTGACCTTACCAGCAATTATCATTATTGGTCGTGAGGTGGTTATTTCAGCATTGCGCGAATGGATGGCGGAGCTCGGTCAAAGAGCTGAGGTTGCTGTTTCATCAATAGGTAAAGTCAAAACATTCCTACAAATGTCATCCATTACGATGGTGATGGGTTTTGCCGAAGATCACTGGATGGGGATTCTAGGTATGGTAGGACTGTATGCAGCGGCGGCATTAACAATTTGGTCTATGGTTGAATACTTACGTGCAGCTTGGCCTCAATTAACAGCAAAATGATTAAACATTAATCAGACTCGCTTATTTTTAAAGAAATCTCGTAAGTTATTTAAAAATAAGGAAAAAAGTGAAAAAAAGGTGTTGACACTTTTTTAAAAGTCGCCATAATACGCACCAAGTTCAAGGGGAAAGCAACATCAACCCACTAGAACAAACTGAGTGATCAGTTAAAACATCATAAGTATTTTGCGGAAATAGCTCAGTTGGTAGAGCATAACCTTGCCAAGGTTGGGGTCGGGAGTTCGAGTCTCCTTTTCCGCTCCATTTTAAAACTTACCAGTTTAAAATGGCATATAGATACAGGAAGGCGTGATAGCAAAGCGGTTATGCACTGGATTGCAAATCCACGTAGCCCGGTTCGACTCCGGGTCACGCCTCCATCCTCAAGATCGTAAGATCTTTTAGCGAAAGCTAACATTCGATGCCCGGGTGGTGGAATTGGTAGACACAGGGGACTTAAAATCCCCCGGCAGCAATGCTGTGCCGGTTCAAGTCCGGCCCCGGGTACCATCTTTACTTTTTCTTATCTTATTCGTAATTCCCTAAAACCTTCTCAATATAAATTATATTCAAATATTTCCATATTCGATTCTTTAATTCATACGAATAGATGAAAAATCAATAATTACTTCAAAACCCTCTTTTTCATTATAAGCAGGAGAGTTGAGCATCATAGTTGACCCGACTCCAGAAACAATCGTATCAACGATTGCTAAGCCAAGCCCTAGCCCCTGAGTTAAACTGTTTGATCGAATAAAACGCTTCTTTAATTGCAATAATTTCTCAGCGGGAATAATAGAACAAGCATTACTAACGCTAAGCACGCCATTGGATGAGAAATTTATTTTTATGGGTTTATTTTTAATGCCGTATTTAGACGCATTGTCTAATAGATTTCGAATCAATATAGCAAAAGCATCTTGATCGATAATCCCCATAAAAACCCCATCTTTGGGTAAATTAAGTACTAATTCTGTATTGGAACTACCACGCTGAAAATCCTCGATAAGCATTTTTAATAACGCTATCAGATTATATTCCTTCGCTGTAAATAAGCCTCCCCCCTCAGCTTTAGCTAACTGCATAAGCTTTTCTGATAAGACTGCTAAATTCTTCAAAGTTAATTCTAGTTTATCGATTCTATCTCTTATGGGGTCAGATAAGATTTCTTGCTGCAATCTCTGGACTTGAGCTAACCCTGTAGCGATGGGGGTTCTTAGTTCGTGTGCGCTATTTGCTGTAAATGACCTTTCCGATTCCAGTGCGCGCTCTAGGCGATTCAATAAACTATTCACAGATTGAGTTATTGTACGAAGTTCAATAGGTAGGTCATCAACCCGAATAGGAGAGAGGTCGCCTTTCCCTCGAGATTCGATTGCTAAACAATAAGATTGAATATGACGCATGCTGTAGCGAACAAAGGCCCATGTGCCAAAAAGGCACAGGGGAATGAGTATAATGAGAGGCCACACCAAGGCGATTAACACTTCAATAATAGCTTCCTGCCTTTGCTTTAATGGCTCTGCTACATCGATAAATAATGTATTTTGTATCGCAGACGCGCCATAAAACCGATAAGTATCGGATGAGCTGAAGCCTTTTTGTAATGATGTGCTAAATGAGGCTGGGGTGGCGTTATGTGATCGCATTAAGATCACGCCATTTTTATCACGGACTATGTATGTCAAGCGTTCATCATGCGCCTCAAAAGCCATTATTTGTTGTGGTTGCTGACTATCTTCTCTGTTTAATATTTCTACGACGGCAAGCGGCATGATGCGTTGAGCCGTTTCTGCTAAAGCGCTATCAAACAGTTGATTTAGTTTATTTTGTGAAATATAAACAACCCCTGTTAATGCGACAATCCACAACAGCGCCACGCCAAGTGTTAGGCCGATGCTCAGTGTTTTTTGCAAGCTTCTTGTTGAGGCTTTTTTGAGAGGATTCTCGTGCCTATATGGATTCATAATTGCTTCATGCGATAACCCATGCCTCTGACAGTTTCTAACTGATCCTTCCCCAGTTTCTTACGCAGACGACTGATATAGACTTCAATTGTATTGCTTTCTATCTCTGTACCATAGGCATATAAATGATCTTCAAGTTGTGACTTTGATAAAAGAGCGCCAGGCCTTTGAAAAAAAGCTTCTAGCAAAGCCCATTCTCGAGCCGTGATATTTATATTATTTCCAGCACGAGAAACTAGGCGATTATTTAAATCAACTTCTAATGTCCCGAACTTAAGTATAGGGTTTGGATTGCCAGCATATCGCCTCGATACTGCAAATATGCGCGCGGACAATTCCTTTAAATCAAAAGGTTTAACGAGATAATCATCTGCACCGGCATTTAAGCCTTTTATACGATCTGTGATTTGATCTAATGCCGTTAAAATAATAACTGGGGTTGTGTTGCCAAGTTTTCGCAAATTAATTAATAGCTCTATTCCACTGCCGTCTGGCAATACAAGGTCTAATAAAACCAAATCATAATACGTGCTGCGCAAACTTGACTCAGCATGAGATATAAGCTGAACCCAATCAACAGCATGCCCCTCATCCGTCAGTTGTTCCTTGATGGCCTCGCCCAATCCCTCAGTATCTTCTACCAACAATATGCGCATTGTTTGCTCTTAAATATTCTGAATAATATTAATCATAACGTAGATTTCTGACAATAAGCTGAAATATAGCAAAACCCATTTTTAAAAATTCATTCAGGTTACTGTCAGGAAAATAAATCATAATGAGTCATCAATGTTAATTACATGTTGAATATACAAAAGGTACACATAATGAAGAATCTACTAAAAATAACCTCTAAGAAATCAATTCTAACGGCGGTGATCACTTCTTGCTTGGTTAGTGGTGTGGCAATGGCCGATGATCACTGCACCGATCCTGTCTCTGACTGGCAACCAAAAGAGAAGTTACGCGAAATGATGCTTAAAAAAGGCTGGAGCGTAAAGAGAATAAAAGTTGATGATGGTTGTTATGAAGTAAAAGGAAGAGATCGCAACGGGCATCGCTCTGAAGCTAAATTCAGCCCAACATCGCTAAAACTTATTGAAATTGAAATTAAATTTGATGACTCAGAAGATACCTCGGGTTATTTAGATTTAGGCAATATGAGCATGCCTAATTTATCTGATGATAATGCTAATCAAGAGTCTTTGAGCAATAAACCTAAAGCGATTGTGGATTAAGTTTTTATAAAAACAGTATCTCAAATTAAGCATGAGGAAAATATAATGAAGAGTTTATCAGCAGCCTTACTTTTAATAGGCGCGTCAATAACAAGCTCTCTAGCCAGTGCGCAAGAAATTGTATTAACGACAAAAATGCAAAGCTACGATGGTAATGGAGCTTATTTAGTCATTTATCTCACCGATGAAAATGGGAAATATCAAAATACATTATGGGTTGCAGGGAAAAAGTCAAAATATTACAAGCACTTATCTGGCTGGGCCAGAGGTAGTCGTCTTCGCTCAAGTGAATATGACGGAATAACCGGAGCAAGCATGACCAGCGGTATGACGTTTGGCGTAACCGTTGATATCGCGGATCAATATATCGATTCAGGTTATCAAATACATATCGATTCAGCGGTTGAGGATATGCGCGACCATCGTAATGATATTGTTGTGCCATTAACAGCGAAGGGGGCGGATATACCTGTTACAGGTACTGGATACGTTAAAACTTTCACTTATTCCTTATAACTACCGAGACCCATCATGTTACGTAAGCTTCATTCTCTGATTGGTTTGAGCGCCACTTTATTGGTTGTCATTCTCTCGATTACAGCAGTGATATTGTCAGCCAATCCTTTGCTGGAACGCTCTAAATCTATTATTGCAGGAACGTCTTCAATCACTGTTGCTGAGTTGATGGGTAAACTGGAGTCTCAATATCCAAACGCTGAGCAAATACAGAGAAAACCCTCGGGTAATATTGTTGTTTATTTTACCGAGGACGATAAAGCAGGTGCCGATCTTATTAATCCTATTACCGGAGAGATGATAGGGGCTTATTCAAGCTCTCCTATTATGGCTTGGGTTAAAAATATGCACCGCTCATATTTACTTGATACCACTGGCCGAGCGGCTGCGGGCATAGCCGCTTTATTAATGTTGCTATTAGCGATTTCTGGTCTATTAATGCTGGTGAAACAACTCGGCGGCTGGACTCAAATTCTTAAGTCAGTGCAAGGTCCTCGCAATCAGCGCCTACACAGTCAAATAGGGCGAATTGCGGTACTCGGTTTACTGCTGTTATCCATAACCGGCTTATATATGTCAGCGGTAACCTTTGAACTAATACCGGATTATCAATCGGTAGAACCTGCTTTTCCAGAGAACGTAAATGGGGGCATTCCAGCACCGCTTAATAGCCTTTCGGCATTAAAAGCCATTCCTATAACGGAACTTAGAGAGTTGGTTTATCCGTATCAAGGGGATCGAAGTGATGTCTATTCAATTACAACCAATCAAGGTAGTGGATTTGTTGATCAATCAACAGGTCAGTTGCTGTCTTATCAGGGTTATAGTAATACGCAAAAATTGTATGAGTTTATCTATATGCTTCATACAGGTGAGGGCCTTTGGTGGCTTGCTTTATTGCTAGGCATAAGCGGCTTATCTGTACCGATAATGGCATGGACAGGTATCCAAATATGGTGGCGCCGTAAGCAATCAGCGACGACCATTAAAAATAATGCTAATGCCAGTCGTGCCGATACTATCATATTGGTTGGTAGCGAAAGTAATTCTACCTGGGGCTTTGCTAAGACTCTTCATGATTCACTTTGTTCGGCAGGATATAGTGTTTATACCGAGTCAATGAATAACGTTAGCGATCATTATTCAAGTGCGAAACGGATGCTTATCTTAACCTCTACTTATGGGAACGGTGATGCGCCGGCGTCGGCCAATCAGTTCCTAGCACGATTAGATAAGCTATCAACAAAGCCTGAATTCCCAGTTGCTATTTTGGGATTTGGCGATCGTCAGTTTACCAGATTTTGCCAATTCTCGAAGACGGTAGAATCCGCCTTAATATCAAAAGGCTGGAAGCAATTATTGCCCTTGGAAACGATCAACCGCCAGTCTGCGCAAGAATTTGCACGTTGGGGGCGTGTAGTTGGTTCTGCACTTAATAGTAAACTTAATTTGGTTCATATTCCGACTCATCCTAAAAGCATGAAAATGGAGCTTGTTGAACGAGTTGATTATGGTAAAGCCGTACAATCCCCAACAAGCATATTCCGCTTCAAGGCATTCACTTCAAAGCAATTCCTTGGTCATGCTAAATTCCCTTCATTTGAAGCGGGTGACTTGGTCGGCATATTGCCTCCGGATAGTGATATACCTAGGTTCTACTCACTTGCTAGTGATTCAAAAGATAACGTATTAGAAATTTGCGTGCGACTTCAGCAAGAGGGTATTTGCTCTTCTTATCTTCATTCGTTGTCAATAGGCGATACAATTGATGCGTTTATCAAACCCAACCTCAGTTTTCGTCCAGCATTAGGGAGGGCGCCTATTATTTTGGTGGGTGCTGGCACTGGAATAGCGCCATTAATTGGTTTTATTCGTCATAATAAGGCCCATCGTTGTATTCATCTCTATTGGGGTGGCAGACGGCCTGATTCCGATTTTCTTTACGAATCTGAATTAAATAGTTTTCTTAAAGATAAGAGATTAACGAAATTGAACGCTGCTTTTTCTCGCATTGACGAACGCGCTTACGTACAAGATAAAATAGCCAATAATAGCGATGAAATTCGTCAATTAATTAACCAAGGCGGCCAAATCCTAGTCTGTGGCGGACGAAGTATGGCAACCAGTGTTACCGAAAAACTTGATAAAGTGATGGCGCCGCTGAATATGAATGTGAAGAAACTTAAGCTATTGGGGCGCTACCGTGAAGATGTTTATTAGCCGTATTTGTTGTAAAGTAACAATATAATTTTACTGTAAAACTATTAGCTAGTAGAAAGGTATAAAAAATAATGCTGAATTACATTGAGCCGGTATTTCGTCCCCCAAGTGAAGGGCGATCGCTCATTCTTCAAGTTACCAATGGCTGCTCATGGAATAATTGTACTTTCTGCGACATGTATACACAGCCACAAAAGAAATTTCGTCCAAAAGCGATGGATGAAATATTATCTGAAATTAAAAAAGTTGCAGCATCTGGCCCTAGATTCGATAAGGTATTTCTAGCTGATGGCGACGCATTGGTTTTATCAACAAGACGTTTAGTTGAAATATTAACCGCCATTAAAGAACATATGCCTTGGGTAAAGCGTATTAGTAGCTATTGCTTACCTCGCAATATTAGTAAAAAATCCGTTGAAGATTTAAAACAACTTCATGACCTTGGTTTTGGTATGGCGTATGTCGGTGCTGAAAGTGGTGATGATGAGATTTTAGAATTTATTAATAAAGGCGAAACCTACGCATCCACCCTGAGCGCTCTAAAAAAACTAAAGCAAGCAGGGATCAAAACCTCTGTGATGATTTTAAATGGCATGGGCGGCATGAAATACAGTCAGCAACACGCAGAGAACTCTGCTCGCCTCATGAATGAAGCTCAGCCTGATTTTTTATCGACTTTGGTTGTTAGTTATCCAATGGGAGATGAACGTGTTCGTGAAGGCTTTAAAGGTGAGTATGAATTGCCCGATCAGCGCACCTTGTTTATGGAAATGAAGCACTTAATAGAAACCTTAGAGTTAGAAAACACTATTTTCCGCAGTGATCATGCATCAAATTATGTCGCTTTAAAAGGTACTTTGGGGGCAGATAAGCAACGATTTTTAAATCAGCTTGATGATGCCATTGCAGGTCGTATTGCCTTACGCCAAGAGTGGCAACGCGGACTTTAATAAAGGAATTTCAGTATGAAAAGTGCAACGGATAAAGATCTTTTTACCTTACTGGGTAAATTTAAACAGCAGCAAAAGATGCCGCCCATTGAAAACTGGAATCCAACGCGAGAAGGCGAAATAGATATTCTCATCAATGCTAAAGGGGAGTGGTTTCACGAAGGGGGCTATTTTGAGCGACAGGATCTAGCGCGATTATTCGCTTCTATTTTACGCCGCGAAGGTGAACATTATTACTTAGTGACGCCATCTGATAAATTAAAAATACAGGTAGAGGACGTCCCTTTTTCTGTGGTTCTAATGAATGTAACGGACGAAGGTATTAGCTTTATCACAAGCTTAGGTGATGAAGTTAAAGTAAACTCTGAGCATCCAATTGAGTTTAGAAAGACAACTGACCTAATCCCTTACGTTATGATTCGTAACAACCTTTGGGCTAAGTTAAACCAGAGTACGTATTACCAATTGATGGATTTAGCAGAAGAGACTGCGGATGGCTATGTCATCCGCAGTGGTGATTACGAAGTAAAAATTCCGGAGTAGATTTAGAGATTAATCTCTACTTCGCAGTTAATGCTATTGGCAATAAAGCAGTGATGGTGTGCTTTATCATGCATTTTTTGTATGGCCTCTTCGCTGACAGGCTTATCACTTGAAAAAACAACTTTAGGATTTAAAGTTATTTTTTCAATAAAGAAGAGGCCTTCCTCGTTTTTACTCAATAGGGCAATAGCCGTATCTTCATAACTTTCTACGACCAAGCGCTTTTTGGCAGCCAATAATAAAAACGTCTGCATATGACAGCTGGATAAAGACGCTGCAAACATTTGTTCAGGGTCTGCAGACTCACCATTATTGGCACCGGCCATAGATATTGTGCAGTTTGGGTAAAATTCACCTATGTGAGTTCTATCGAAGCCCTCATGACTGAAATCACCTTTTTTGACCCAATGAATTTTAGCAATATGTTCACTCATTTATCTATTCCTTTAATCCTGAAACTATTATTTAAGCTTTTTAGAAGCAATGAATACACCTCGAATATCACCAACATTAAAGCCTGTCGCTTTATCATCTGGATATAATTCTGATAATTTAGCTTTAACATCTTCAGGTACGTACTCACCATGACAAACCACGCAGCCTGGTTTTGTTGGGATGGCTTTAACTAAATAAAATCGTCCGTCACGAACTTCAGTATGTGCAATTTTTTGTGCCGGTTCACCAGCCGCTTTTCTTTTTTCAAAATCTTGCATTACTTTTTCTACCCAAGGCTGAGGTGCATTGTTTGGGTTTCTGATTTTTAGGGATGAGCGACTAACGGTCCATTCTGTTTTACCGCCTTCGGCAGATGCTGCCTTGGTAAGTACAGGGGCTTCTGTATTGCAAATTTCAACAGATGCTGCATGGCCATTGGCTTGAATACCTTGTTTTAGGGTTGCCATTAAAGCACCACCCAGCGCCATAATTTGAGTTTTGGCTTCGTTTACGAGTATTTTTTTCTCTTGAGCATTTAATTCAGTATTTGATGTATCGGCATGAAGTGTAAGTGGTAAAGTCTGTAGACAAATTAAAGAAAGTGAGGTGGTTAATAATTTTTTCATCGAGAAATTCCTTGGTTGTTTTCATTGCTTAAAGCAATATAACTGCTAAGGAATACTATACCGTTTATTTTTGCTTTCACAATAAATATTCCCCCAGTTGTTTTGTTAAACCTCGAATAAGCCTAATTTAAATAAGCATAAAAAAAGCGACCGAAGCCGCTTTTTTTATTAATCCAAATCTTCTTGCAAAAGAAGATTACATGTTTGGATAGTTTGGACCACCAGCACCCTCTGGGGTTACCCAGGTGATGTTTTGTGCAGGGTCTTTGATATCACAAGTTTTACAGTGTACACAGTTCTGAGAGTTAATCTGAAACCGCTTGTCGCCACTTTCTTCTTCAATGATCTCATAAACGCCAGCAGGACAATAACGCTGAGCTGGCTCATCGAATTTCTCAAGGTTTGAACCTAAAGGAATTGACGCATCTTTCAGACGTAAGTGACATGGCTGGTTTTCAGCATGGTTTACGTTGCCGATAAAGACAGAATCAAGCTTGGCGAAACTTAATACACCATCCGGCTTAGGATAGTTGATCTTTTTGCACTCTGAAGCAGGCTTCAGGGTTGCGTGATCTGGCGTAGTATCATGCAAGCTTACTGGGATCTTGAACAAGTTCTGGTCAACAAAGTTAAATGCAGCACCTAGGTACATGCCAAACTTATGCATCGCAGGACCGAAGTTGCGGCTGCCTTTCAGCTCTTCATAAACCCAAGAAGCTTCAAACGCTGCTGTAAACTCAGTGATCTCATCGTGCTGACGCTCAGATTTAATCGCCTTAACAATTTCTTCAGCCGCAATCATGCCGCTCTTCATTGCAGTGTGCGTACCCTTAATTTTAGCGAAGTTCAAAGTACCAGCATCACAACCGACAACCAAACCACCTGGGAAGGTCATCTTAGGAAGACAGTTCAAACCGCCTTTAGCAATGGCACGAGCACCATAGGATGCGCGCTTACCACCGGTTAGGTGCTTAGCTAGAACAGGGTGATGCTTCAAGCGCTGGAATTCATCAAACGGGCTAAGGTGTGGATTAGAATACGATAAATCCGTAATCAAACCACAAACAACTTGATTGTTTTCAGCGTGGTACAAGAAGAAGCCACCTGAAGAGTTGGATTCATTTAGAGGCCAGCCAGCGCCGTGAACGACCAAACCTTCTTGGTGCTGTTCAGCAGGGATGTCCCATAGTTCTTTAATACCGATACCGTAGTGCTGAGGATCTTTACCTTCGTCCAATTTGAACTCAGAAATCAGCGCTTTACCAAGGTGTCCGCGACAGCCTTCAGCAAATACGGTGTACTTGCCACGAAGTTCCATACCTTGCATATACATGTCAGTATGTTCGCCATCTTCACCGACGCCCATATCACCTGTAATGATGCCTTTAACAACGCCATCTTCAACAATGTACTCTGCGGCAGCGAAGCCAGGGTAAATTTCAACACCTAAAGCTTCAGCTTGTTCGCCCAACCAGCGAACAACATTACCAAGGCTTACAACGTAGTTGCCGTCATTGTGCATTGGCTTAGGAATTGCCCAGTTAGGGGTTTTAATACCGCCTTTCTCACTGGTTAAGATATGAACTTCATCTCTTAATACTTCAGTATTTAGTGGAGCACCCATTTCTTTGTAATTAGGGAACAGCTCAACCAAAGCGCGATCTTCAATAACGGCACCGGATAAAATGTGCGCGCCGACTTCAGAACCTTTTTCAACTAGGCAAACAGTCAGTTCTTGTTCGTTTTCTTGTGCAAGTTGCATTAGACGAATTGCAGTAGAAAGACCAGACGGGCCTCCACCAACAATTACGACATCATATTCCATCGATTCACGTTGCATAGTGTGATCTCCTCGAAAAATAAGCTGGGAGCTAATTACAGTTGCTAATAATACTAGCGATTTATTATAGCGTTCTAAATAAAGGCCCATATTATACGGTTGTGAATTCTATATACCTAGCTTTTGGCGCTAATTTATTGATTTTTCACCCTTTATGGGCGATTTGTATAAAAAAAAGCGCTTTAAATAAGAGGAATTCTTATTCCCTGCATAGTTTCTATTGACCTGAGGCCTAAAGATACGAATAATATTGCGCGCTGGGAGAGAGTCATTGGCAGTTTTTAGATCCGATGAGAGACTCTCTTCAATCATTCACTAGACGAATACGGAGAATCTATGAAGGTTCTTGTTGCTGTAAAGCGCGTAATTGACTACAACGTCAAAGTACGTGTAAAGCCTGATAATTCTGATGTTGATCTTAATAACGTCAAAATGGCTATGAACCCTTTCTGTGAAATCGCTGTAGAAGAAGCGGTTCGTTTAAAAGAAAAGGGCGTAGCTACTGAGATCGTAGTGGTATCTATCGGTCCTAAAGTTGCTCAAGAGCAAATTCGTACTTCTTTAGCGCTTGGCGCAGATCGCGGAATCTTAATTGAAACCGACGAGAAGTTAGAATCTCTTACTGTTGCTAAATTGCTGAAAGCCGTTGTTGAAAAAGAGCAGCCTCAGCTTGTTGTTCTTGGTAAGCAATCAATCGACAGTGATAACAACCAAACCGGTCAGATGCTTGGTGCATTGACGGGTTTACCTCAGGGCACGTTTGCTTCTGAAGTTGTTGTTGACGGCGATAAAGTTAACGTTACTCGTGAAGTAGACGCTGGTTTACGTACTGTAGGCTTAAGCCTTCCAGCGATCGTAACAACTGACCTACGATTGAACGAACCTCGCTACGCTTCTCTTCCTAACATTATGAAAGCTAAGCGTAAGCCTCTTGAAGTTGTTTCTCCTGCTGATTTGGGCGTTGAAATTAAGAGCACTCAAACCGTAGTTAAAGTAACTCCTCCTGCTGAGCGTTCTGCTGGCATCAAGGTTGCTGACGTTGCTGAGCTTGTTGAGAAACTGAAAAACGAAGCGAAGGTATTGTAATGACTATTTTAGTAATCGCTGAACATGATAACGCTGCGTTAAATGCTGCGACTCTAAACGTTGTTGCTGCTGCTAAACAAATCGGTGGCGACATCGAAGTTCTAGTTGCTGGCGAAGCGTGTGCCGCAGTGGCTGATGCTGCTGCAAAAATTGATGGTGTTAGCAAGGTTGTTGTTGCTGACAACGCGGCTTACAAATACCAGATCGCTGAATCTATGGGTGATTTAGTTGCTGAGCTGGGTGCTGGTTATAGCCACATCCTTGCTGCTGCGACGACAACAGGTAAAGATTTCATGCCTCGCACAGCTGCATTGCTTGATGTGAACATGATCTCTGACATCGTTGCTGTTGAAAGCGCTGATACCTTTGTACGCCCAATTTATGCGGGCAACGCAATCGCAACCGTTCAAAGCTCTGATAGCGTTAAAGTGATCACAGTACGTGGTACTGGTTTTGATCCTGTTGCGGCTGAAGGTGGTTCTGCCGCTGTTGAAGCAACGGCAATCGTTAAAGAATCTGCAATCTCTGCTTTCGTTAGCGAAGAGCTTGCAAAATCTGATCGTCCTGACCTTGCGGCTGCTGAGATTGTTATCTCTGGTGGTCGCGGTATGGGTAACGGCGAAAACTTTGAGATCCTATACAAGGTTGCTGATAAAATCGGCGCTGCTGTTGGTGCATCTCGTGCTGCTGTTGATGCTGGTTTCGTACCAAACGATATGCAAGTTGGCCAAACGGGTAAAATCGTTGCACCTTCTTTGTACATCGCTGTTGGTATTTCAGGTGCGATTCAGCATTTGGCGGGTATGAAAGAGTCTAAAGTGATCGTTGCGATCAACAAAGACGAAGAAGCGCCAATCTTCCAAGTTGCTGACTACGGTTTAGTTGCTGACTTGTTTGACGCGGTTCCTGAGTTGGAAAAATTACTTTAATCGTTTAAAGTATAATCAACTCAAAAAAAGCCCAGCCTCGCTGGGTTTTTTTTTACCTGCAATTTATCGAGAACAGCTAAAATACGCAGCAATACTCTTGTCATTTTCGTCAGTTAAGGTAGTTTAAAGCCAATATTCACAGTGCGGCTGTTTAACAACACCGTCAAAAGAACAACAAGATATAATAATGCAAGAAACGCTTGAACAAGACATTCCTAATAGCGCCGACCTTGAGCAAATTAATGTGCAAGCTGACGTGCAAACATCTCTCGTAATTCCTCGCCTGCCGTTCTCTTTCGCGAAACGCTTTGGCATTGTTTTAGAGAATCGACCTACGGGCTTTGTGGCAGCGCATAAAGAGGGCTTACTGCCTCATGTGCTGTTGGAAGTTCAGCGTTTTCTTGGCAACCATTACATATTAGAAGCAGTTTCCGATAGCGACTTTGAACGTATTCTCGGTCAGGTATATCAAACCGATTCATCTGAAGCGATGGGAATGGTCGAAGGCTTAGGCGACGAGATGGATCTAGCCAGCTTGGCGGATTCAGTGCCTGAAACAGAAGATTTATTAGAGCAAGAAGATGATGCTCCGATTATTCGCCTTATTAACGCTTTATTGACCGAAGCCGTTAAAGATAACGCATCCGATATTCATATTGAGACTTATGAGAAACGTCTTGTCGTTCGTTTTCGTGTTGATGGTGTCTTGCGTGAAGTTGTGCAGCCAAAGCGCGCCTTAGCGCCGTTATTAATTTCTCGCATTAAAGTCATGGCCAAGCTGGATATCGCAGAAAAGCGTGTTCCACAAGATGGTCGAATTGCTTTGCGCATCGGTGGTCGCGAAGTCGATGTGCGTGTTTCTACCATGCCATCAAGCCATGGCGAGCGCATTGTAATGCGCTTGTTAGACAAGCAAGCAGGGCGTTTGAACGTTCGCCAACTAGCAATGGCCAATGCCGATCTTAATAATTTACTTTCGGCCATTCAAAGACCTCACGGCATTATTCTGGTTACCGGACCTACTGGCTCGGGTAAAACCACGACCTTATACGCCTCGTTGAGTGAGCTTAACGATAGTAGCCGAAACATATTGACCGTTGAAGACCCGATTGAATACAGCCTCGCGGGTGTTGGGCAAACGCAGGTGAATACTAAGGTTGAAATGACCTTTGCGAAAGGCTTACGGGCCATTCTGCGACAAGATCCTGATGTTGTGATGATTGGTGAGATTCGAGATTTAGAAACCGTTGAAATTGCCATTCAAGCCTCCTTAACAGGTCACATGGTTTTATCAACACTGCACACCAATACCGCTGTTGGCGCGGTCACTCGATTACAAGATATGGGCGTTGAACCGTTTTTACTGTCTTCAAGTTTAGTCGGTGTCTTAGCTCAGCGTTTGGTGCGTGTATTATGTAACGAGTGTAAGCAAGCAAGCATCGCCAATGAAACAGAGTGCGCTTTACTTGAAGCGGATATTCAGAACCCCCCGACTATTTTTCATGCCCAGGGTTGCGATAAATGTAACCAGTTAGGGTATCGTGGACGACAAGGTATTTATGAAGTCGTTTTGATCGATGAGAAAATGAAAACATTGATTCATGATCGCGCCGGTGAACAGGAGCTTGAAGCTCACGCTCGTACTCAGTGCACATCGATTCAACAAGATGGTATCCGCAAAGTATTGCAGGGCACCACGACCATTGAAGAACTATTAAGGGTGGCGAAAGGCTAAGGCCTGTAAATAGCTATGGCAGCATTCGAATATCAGGCATTAGATAATAAAGGCAAGCAACACAAGGGGGTATTGGAAGCGGATAGCTCGCGCCAAGTCCGTCAACAGCTTCGAGACAAAGGCTGGATGCCATTATCGGTAGAAACAAGTAATGAAAAGCAGGCAAAACGCACGGGCTTTTCTTTATTCGCACGTGGGCCCTCGCTAAGCGTTCCTGATTTGGCATTAATCACTCGCCAACTAGCAACCTTGATTGCCGCGGGTTTACCGATTGATGAAGCGTTAAGAGCCGTTTCCGAGCAAAGCGAAAAGCAAACCGTCAAAAGCATGGTGCTCTCTATTCGAGCCAAGGTGCTTGAAGGCCATACACTTGCAAACGCGCTAAAAGAATTTCCCCGAGCCTTTCCTCACCTATATCGTGCAACCGTTAGTGCAGGCGAACACGCAGGTCATCTTGATGGCGTTTTGAATAAACTCGCAGATTATACCGAAGCCCAGCAAGCGGCTCATACCAAAATCAAACTGGCAGCCATGTATCCAATTATTCTTGGAGTAGTGGCCTTAGGGATTGTTATTGGTCTACTGACTTACGTTGTTCCCGACATTGTTGAAGTATTTGTGCGCAACGGCCAAGAACTGCCAGGTTTAACTCAAGCGATGCTAGACCTGAGTCATCTAATTACCGACTATGGTATTTTTATAGCCATCTTCTTAGCATTGCTGATCGCCAGCTTTACCTACGCATTACGCAATCCAAAGTTCAAATACCGTTATCATTTATTTTTGTTAAACGCCCCAGGTATTAGTGGTTTTACCAAAAGTGCCAATACCGCACGTTATATTAGTACGCTCGCCATTCTTACCAGCTCGGGCGTTCCTTTAGTAGAAGCGATGCGCATTGCCGCCAAAGTGGTGGAGAACTTACCCATTCAAGCAGGTGTCAAAGAGGCAACGGTATCGGTAAGCGAAGGGGGAAGCCTAAGCAAGGCGCTGACCGCAACAGGGGATTTTTCTCCCATGATGCTGCACATGATTGCCAGTGGCGAGAGCAGTGGCGAGCTGGATGACATGCTAGCGCGCACCTCTGCACAACAACAAGCCTCATTAGAAGCAACCATTGAAGCTTTGGTGAAAATGTTTGAGCCTATGATGCTATTGGTTATGGGCGGAATGGTGGCTATGATTGTTGCTGCAATCATGCTGCCGATTTTAGAACTGCAGAACATGGTTCAATAACATTCATACGTTTTTAAAATATTAAATAGATCTCGTTAACTAGAAAGGAAATAGGACTAAAAATGCGTCAACTAAACAAGAAAATTGCAAATGCTAATCCGCTAAATAAGCAAGCGGGCTTCACTCTAATCGAAGTCATGGTAGTACTGGCCATTATTGGCGGCATGCTAGCATTGGTTGCCTCAAATGTTATTGGCAACGCAGGTGAAGCTCGCATTAAGACAACCAAGAGTCAGATTAAACTCATTGAAAACTCCCTCGATCTTTATAAATTAGACAACTATACCTATCCAACAACTGAGCAGGGCCTTGAAGCACTGATCGAAAAACCAAGCGGTAGCCCAGAACCTAAAAACTGGAAATCCGGTGGTTACCTAAAAGGCAGCAAGTTACCGACCGATGCATGGGGCAATGAATTTATTTACTTCTATGAGTCGGGCTCTTACGAAATTCTATCACTAGGGGCCGATGGCCAAGAAGGTGGTGAAGAAGAGCTTGGTGACATCAGCAGTAACGATTAATGAAAACTCCGCTCCCAAGAAAACAGCAGGGCTTTACCTTACTTGAGATCATGGTGGTATTAACCATTATCGGCCTCATGCTGGGTATGGCTACCCTAAGTACTGGGGGCAACGAACAAAAGCATGAAGCACAACAGCAAGGGTTGCGCTTCATGGCGCAGTTAGATGCTTATCGCAACGAAGCCGTTTTTCAGAATCTAGACCTTGGCTTAGCAATGGATGAGCAAATCACTCAACTATTGACCTACATTGATATCAATAGCGCGACCCAGATTGATGGCAAAGAAAAAGAAGAGCTTGCCCGCTTAAAGAAAAACCCGTGGGCGGCTTATCAAGGAAGCTTAAAGCAACAAATTGAACTTCCTGAGTATTTAGCCATGAGTTTATTCATTGAAGATAAGTTGGTTGATTTCGCAGAACTCATTGATGATGAAGAGGGCGCAAAGCCTGCTTTACTTTTTTTATCATCCGATGAATATAGCCCCTTTAAGCTTGTAATTGAGCACCTTAACGACGAATCTTTCAGCATTATTATTACCGGTGATGGTTTCAGCCGCTTTGTCATGAAAGTTGATCAATATGAACAATAACGTATCGCAGCCAATACCTATAAACACACACCCATCTCGATCTGCGTCATTCGGCTTTACCCTCATTGAAGTCATGATCGCGCTATCGATCTTCGCCGTGATGGCCGCAGCAATAAGCCGAACCGCCAGCCAAAATGCCGATACAACACTATATTTAGAAGAAAAAACCCTCGCATCTTTTGTCGCAGAAAATCGCCTCAATAAACTCAAGCTTGCAGGATTTCCCGCGACCGCGCAAACAAAAGACACTGAAGAAATGGCAGGGCGCGAATGGCACATTACGACCAAGGTAGAAGAAACGCAATTACCTAACTTTCGTCGCATCGAAATTAAAGTGGCTAAAAATATTGATAAAGAAAATCCCCTGGTCAACCTAACAGGCTTTATGGGGAAGTATTAATGTTTGTGCCTTTTCATAAAATAAAGCAACAAGGTTTCACTTTACTTGAAGTGATGATTGCAATATCAATCACTGCATTAATTGGTGTGGCATCAACGAACTTGCTTAGCAACATCATCGAAACAAAAAATGTTACCGATAAACGTTCAGAGCAGCTGGTTACATTACAACGGTTTAACCAGTTTATTAGTCGCGATGTTGAGCAAATCATTAATCGCGGCATCAGAGACCAATATGGCGATGACCAAGCCGCCATCATTCTGGATGATAGTGATTACCTTGCCCAATGGTCTCGACTCGGTTGGCGAAACAGCCCAATTAACGACGACCCTCGAGCAGAAATTCAACGAGTGGCTTTTCAGATTTTCGATATTAACGATGAAGAATGTGAAGCGGCTAAACTGCGCTTAGAAAGCTGGGGGAAATTAGCACCGGAAGGCTCCTGCCTAATTCGCTTTTTCTGGCCTATGCTTGACCGTGCAAGTGAAACGGAAGCCAAAACTCAAATCCTATTGGATCTCGTAGAAGACATAGAAATTGAATTATTAGCGACGACCCAAACCCCGGTGGATCAGGAAAGTAAAACAACACCGGAACGAAATTGGTATACCCAATGGCCAAACCTACAGACAGGGGATACCAAAGAAATACCTACGGCGATGCGCTGGCGCATCACATTGCCTGAAATAGGCCAGATAGAACGTTTATGGTTGCTGGCTTACGATGATCAATAAATACTCCAACTCATACAGTTTACCGTCGCCAAAGCATCAGCAAGGCTTAGCGCTTATTTCAGTGCTACTCATCTTTGCCATTGTGGCCGTGCTTGCAGGCTCAATGATTGAACGCCAAAGTTTGGATATTCAACGTAGTGGAAACCTACAAGCCTTGCAACAAGCACGGGCTTACTCAACAGGAATTGAATATGCCGTAAGAACCGGCTTACAGCTAGATTTTGAAGATAATAAAACCGTTGACCATCTTTTAGAAGAGTGGGCAAAGGAGCACACATACCCGCTAACCCCAGGGTTAGCGCATATTAAAATATTCGATGCGCAAGCACGCTTCAACCTCAATAGCCTGCATCCTTCCGCCAGCAATAAAGACGTTCAACTGCAACGCTTTAGAAATTTATTAGCCGAGCTGGGGCTTGATGAAGGTATTGCGATGAATACGGCAAAATTTATGGACAAAGACAGCCAGAGTGATGATGAATACTTATCCGCGGAAGTACCTTATCGCTCCAGTTACAATTTATTCAAACACCCATCAGAGCTGCTATTAGTCGCGCTGGTTGATGCCGATAGCTATCGACTGTTAATGCCTTATATCAGCACACTGCCAATTACGGCAACATTAAATGTGAATACCGCGAGCAATATTGTGCTGTCGACCCTTTCAAATAACTTATCGATTGAAGAAGCCGACAAAGTGATTTCCGCAAGAGGGGAAAAAGGCTTTCAAGACGTTGATGAATTTTGGGCACTTCAAGAAATTGAGCCTTTTACCAAACAAGATTCTAATCAAGGTGACCAAAATCAGGACGGCAAAAATCAGAAGGTCGTCTGGGATAAAACTGATTTCAGTGTAAACTCTGAATATTTTGAAGTATTTGCTAAAGTAGAGCTCGCAGATCGCATCGCTACCATCGAAATGCTGCTATACCGAAATGCTGAAACGGGTAAAATGCGCACCTATTACCGAGATTTTTCTCGAACAGAAGCAAGAGTCCCTGCAACAAGCAGTACCAACAATTCTAATAATGGCAATCAAAGTCGTGCTAATAACGGCAGTAATCCTTAGGCTAATAAAATGGAAACAGTAAATATTCGATGGAACGTCGAATTAGAAACATGGTTTGTTGCCGAGCTTGAACAAAATAACGAGACAGCAACAGAAGCCCCGCAATGGCTACCGTTCGATGAATGGGCTTCTAGTCAAAGCGATCTATCGGCCTATCGCTTTATCTTAAGTGGTGAAAACTACGTTTGTCGCTGGCTTACCTTGCCAGGGGTTCAGCCTCGCCATTTGAATAAAGCACTGCCTTTTGCTCTCGAAGAAAGCTTTATTGAAGACGTCAGCCACTACCATATTGTTAATACGGCAAAGGTAGGCAAATACACGCATCAAATATATTGTGCAAAAAAAGATATTCTAGAGCGCCTACTTGAAGCATGCGCACTGCATCATATCCAGCTGCGCCAATTAATACCGGAGACAAGCCTGGCACCCGCTAACGGCTTATTGCACAACCATGATTATTGGTTCATTAATATTCCAGAAGTAACCGAAGCCAAGGTTCACCAATCAGCACTCAGCGCCTACCTTGAGTCCATCAGCGCGCAGCTAGGTGAAGAAACATCGGTTGAACGGCTAACCATTATTGATAAGAACTTAGACTCTGCCAATTTACTTAAAATGCAAATTGAGACCAGTTTCAATCATGTCTTTAAAAGTACTGATGTATTGCACGGTGGTTTCGCAAGCATACGTGACAAAGCGCTCGATAAAGACAATAAAGATTTATTAACCGATCAATTTAAAGCAACAGAAATTAAAGTTGATAAGCCTGCCGCGTGGTGGAAACCTATTGCAGTATTAGCGGCTTGCTGGGCACTGTTTTCTTTTACACAAACAACGCTGCAAAATAACCAACTGATCGAACAAGAAAAACAAGTTCATACAGCGACGACCAGTCTTTATAAACAACTCTTTCCAGGGGAGCGCATTCGCTTTCTAGAGCGTCAAATACGCTCTAAAATAAAAGAGGGTAGCGATACGAATACGGCGGGCTTTATGATGTTACTCCATGAAACCAGTCGTATTTTTCAGAAAACCAATCAAAAAAATCAAATTGAATGGCAAAGTCTGAGATTTAATGACCGACAAAACTTATTGGTAATTGATCTAACCGCAAAAACCATTGCCGATATTCAAGAGTTTAAATCCGCTATGGAAGCAAACAACCTGAGCGTTGAGATTGCCTCTGCAACCAATGACAATGACAAAGTGAAAGGTCGTATCAGAATCGGTGGCCAATCATGAAAAAACAAGCACTTAAAGCTCAACAAAAATGGCAAATATTACTCGCGCGCGCGGAAAAGTTACCGGCATTTTCAGCAAGTAAACAATGGTACTTACGACAAAGTGAGCGTGATCAAAAAGTTTTAATTGCCTTAAGCGGCTTTATTGGTATTTGTTTAATACTGATAGTATTTGTTCAGCCGTTTTACAGCAAGCAGTCGCTACATGAGAAAAAACTGGATAAATCCATTGCTATTTATGAGCAGCTAGCAAAAAACGCTCATAAATTTCAAGGCCGAGTCAGTAATAGCAGTAGCAGCAAACCGATACTTGCCCTTATTACAGAACAAGCAAAAATCGCTCAAATTAACCTTAAGCGCTTTGAGCCTGATAACGAAAATCTGCGGATATGGCTAGATGATGTATCGTTTGATAATGCGGCGCGCTGGTTAGAAACGCTTACTCGTGAACATGGCATTAATGTTAAGCAGATTAGTATCGAGCGTAGCGAGAAAAATGGCCGGGTTGATTTAAGAGCAACGCTTTATAAATAGTGCTAGCTCATAGAAACAATCCATCGGCTAGATAGCTTTAATTTACTTAACCTATTTTCTGAACTGTTCTAAACTTTAGATATCTTATTAAAGCCCCTGTTTTATGAAACTGCTAGGGGCTTTTTTTATACGCAAATATTTTGGAGATTCACCATGCAACATTTTGATCTAGTCGTAATCGGCGCAGGCTCAGGCGGAGTACGCTCAGCCCGCATGGCCGCTGCTCAAGGAAAAAAAGTTGCCATCATTGAAAATCGTTATTTAGGCGGCACCTGTGTAAATGTTGGCTGCGTTCCCAAAAAGATGTTTGTTTACGCCTCTGAATATCGTGAAAAAATGGAAGAAGCAAAAGGCTTTGGTATTAATGGGCAAATTAATGATTTTCACTGGCCGACATTACGTGATAACAAAAGCAATGAAATCTCTCGCCTAAACGGTATTTATCAGAATTTATTGACCGGCCCTGGCGCAACCATTTTTAATGGCACTGGCAGTTTAGTGGATGCCAATACGGTTCATATCAACGGCCAAGACGGAACAGAGCAAGACATCACGGCAGAGACGATTTTGATTGCGACCGGCAGCTGGCCTTTTATTCCCGATGTACCAGGCGCAGAGCATGCCATCACCTCGAATGAAGTTTTTGATCTTGCTGACGACCAATTTCCAAAGCGCGCCTTAGTGGTTGGTGCTGGCTATATTGCGGTTGAGTTTGCAGGCATTTTTAATGGCCTAGGCGCTGAAACTACCTTGGCGGTTCGTAAAGACTTAGTATTACGCGGTTTTGATGATGACATCCGCAGCTTTGTGCAGGAACAGATGATCGAGAAGGGTGTTAATATTCGCCCAGAAACTGAAGTTTCGAGCATGGATAAGCAGGCTGACGGCACCTTATTAGTCACTTATACCAGCAATGAACAGCAAGAATTTGATCTTGTACTTTATGCTACGGGAAGACGCCCAATGACAGACGGGTTGAACTTAGAGAAGCTAGGGATCGAACTGAATAAAAATACGACGATTAAGGTTGATGATTTCTTCCAGACCAGCGTGCCTTCTGTTTATGCACTTGGTGATGTTATTGGTACGCCGCAGCTCACCCCAATCGCACTAGCTCAGGGAATGAAATTCTTAGCGCATCAATATCACGATGATAAAGTTGCCATGAAATATGACAATATCCCAACGGCGGTATTCTGCCAGCCAAACATAGGAACTGTCGGCCCAACTGAAGATGAGTGTAAAGCCAAAGGGATTGAGTTTGAGGTTTATGAGTCTAATTTCAAACCGTTAAAGCATACTATCTCTGGCATGAACGAACGCACGTTAATGAAGCTGATTGTAAACAAAGCCAATAATAAGGTGATTGCAGCGCACATGGTTGGCCATGATGCTGGTGAAACCATTCAAGGGATTGCGGTTGCGATTACTGCGGGCGCTACTAAAGCGGATTTTGATGCTACGATTGGGATTCACCCAACGTCTGCTGAAGAGTTTGTGACAATGAGAACGCCAAGGTCTTAATCAAAGATCTGTCGGACTAAAGCCTCGACCTACCGTAATAGAAATAGATCATTCTAAATGTAGGTCGTACTTTAGTGCGACAACCGCAAATAATTTCCGGCCTAGCCATCCATGGCTAGTCGTAAAAAGCTTCGCTTTTTACCCACAAAACACAATACGGATATTATCCATTTTGTAATTTGCTTGGCTAATGGCCTGCAACAACGCTTCTTTTTTCTGTTGCAATAATACAATTTCACTATCGCGAATATTGCGATTGGTCTTTTGTAATTCTTGCAAGCGCGCTATTTCAGCATCAAGCTCACGAGACATGTTATTAGCACCAATTTTTAACTGCTTTGGCAACTCAGCTTCCGCTGCGCCTTTAGCAATTTTCAATGCCTTTTTAATGCCCGTCTCAACTCGCTTAACCAAACCAGAAGCCGTAGAACGTTTCAAATCTTCAGGGAAGTCTAAATAATCAGGCTCGAAGAACTCAACCTTACCTTCAGGATCTACCGCAATGTGCAAACCTTCAGCAGGCAAATAACGCTGAATTTGCAGCGCCTTTGGTGCTTGGCAATCTAGCGTATATTGAGCTTGAAAATAAAAGTCACCGGTCGAGAAATTATGATTCTCAACATAAGCAACGTTCGAATTACCATGCTCTTCCGACAAGATAAGATCCAAAGCCCCTACAATTAAAGGGTGTTCCCAAGTAAAAAACTGCACATCATCACGGGCAACAGCCACATCACGACGACAGGTATAGGTTAAACCATCTTCCGGTAGGTGAGGGAAGTAGCTGGTTAACATATGATCGCCTGGGCGAAGAATAAAGCAATGATTACTGTGATCTTGCTGAATGATGCCGTACACATCGCATACTTGCTCTAAGAAGCTCGGCAATACTGCTTGATCCAATTTATCATCAGACAGAATCTCATCCATCAATGCTTTAGACTTCTCAGGATCACAAGACTGCAATTCTAATAGGCGATCTCGGCCTTGCTCTAGAGCTTGCTGCTGAATTTCACGCTCGGGAATCAAAGCATCGACTAACTTATGCAAATCAGAAATGCTTGCACTTTCAATGGCTGTAACCATCTGAGTATGGTGATGATTCAATAACGACTGAGCCAATGGGTTTGGATGGCTGAATACATCAACTCCCATATTCAATAACTCAAACAAACGCTCAGAACTGTGATCTTCAAAATATGGAATGTGAAGTTGAATATCATGTTTCTGACCGATACGGTCAAGACGACCAATACGTTGCTCAATTAAATCGCAATTATCAGGCAGATCAAACAAAACCAAGTGACGAGCAAATTGGAAATTACGACCTTCACTGCCAATTTCACTACAAAGAAGAATCTGAGCACCACCTTCCTGTTCAGCAAAATAAGCGGCGGCGCGGTCACGCTCAATCATATCCATATCTTCATGGAATACCGCACACTGAGTACCGTATTTTTCCCACAAAGCGCGCTCAATTTGCAGAACCGTTTTCTGCTGATGAGTAATTAATAAAAACTTCTCGCCCTTGTTCGCTTTGATTAACTCATTGATCCAATCAATACGTGGATCAACATCGGTCCAATCATCAATTTCGCGCTCAGGGTATAAACCCTCCATGCCTGTCATCGCTTTATAAGCTTCAGGCAATAAGAAAGGCTGCGCAATTACTTCTCGATTTGGAAAACCTGTCATAGCGCTACGCGTATTACGGAACATGACTCGGCCGGTGCCGTGCTGATCAATTAACTGCTTAATCCAAGCTTGAGATTGTTCAGTATCTGGCTGGGCAGGGACATCGGTATTTAACAGGGCTTGCAAAGCATCACGCTCAGCTTGATCAAGCTCATTGCCCGACAATAAAGACTGCGCCGCTGTTACCACTGGCTGAAACTGAGATTGCTCTTGAATGAACTCTTCTAAGCTATGAAAACGCTCTGGATCCAATAGGCGTAAGCGGGCGAAGTGACCTTCCATACCCAATTGCTCAGGTGTCGCTGTTAGCAATAATAAACCAGGGCACTCATGAGCCAATGACTCAACCAAACCGTAACCTTCATCGTGAGACTGAGGCGACCACTGTAGATGGTGAGCTTCATCAACCACAACCATATCCCAGCCAGCCGATAATACTTGTTCGCGGCGTTTAGGGTCGTTTGCGATGGCACTTAGAGGAGCCAAAACCAACTGTTGCTGTAAATAAGGGTTGCCACCGTCTTCTTGGTCTTCAAGCGCTAGGCAACGACCTTCATCCAAGACACTGAAACGCAAATTGAAACGACGAACCATCTCAACTAACCACTGATGCGTTAATGCTTCAGGTAATAAGACTAAAACACGCTCAATCCGCTCACTAATCAGTAAACGGTGCATGATCATGCCGGCTTCAATGGTTTTACCTAAACCAACTTCATCGGCTAATAAAACACGTGGTGCTTCACGACTTGAAACTTCATTGGCGATGAATAACTGATGTGGCAATAGGGTGGTTCGACTGCCAACCAACCCATAATGCTTACGTGCTTCCAGCTTGCTTTTCATTTGCAAGGCACGTAAACGTAATTCGTAGGCTTTACTATTATCAACCTGACCCGCAAGCAAGCGCTCTGATGCTTGACTTAACTGGATGTGACCACTTAGCTGTGTTTCAGGAATAATACGATCGGCATCACCATAAAACAAAATACCGTTCATTTCTTGAACTTCAGTAATCGTTAGTGTGCTTTCATCTTCGAGTGTGACCGTATCTTCAATACCGAACTTGATGCGGGTAAGAGGGGCTTGATCCTTGGCATAACGCCTAACTTCATCCGCCGCGGGATATAATATCGCCACCTGACGAAAATCGACTTCTTGAACCATCCCTAGGCCTAAATCGGATTCCGTATCACTGATCCAACGCTGACCAACTTCAAACATACCCACACACTCCCAAAACCGAAAAAATTATGCGCGCATTTTAAAGGATGCGCCGCTGCAAAGACAGGGGCTTAAGGTCGTTATTGGTTAATGAGGGGCAAATTCATCAACAAATACGTTTTATAACAACTGTTTTCATGAGCTAGTCTTAACAATAGGTTAAAACAGCGCATTTGTTTGAGGAACCAGTATTGAATAACGAAACTGAACAAAATGATGCTCACGACAGTATTTGGCGGCAAGAAAAGGCAATAGAGCGCCTCGGTGGCGAGAAAGCATTGCTACAGCGGCTGGCTAAGTTATTTTTACGTGATACGCCTGGCTTACTCGAAAGTGCCAAACTTGGCATCGAGTCGAAAGACTATGACGCAGCGTTTGTGCCTTTACATTCAATTAAAGGGACATCATCAAGTTTCTGTGCAGACGATTTTGAAAGATCGTGTGAATGCACGCTGGAAGCTTTGAGTAAAAGAGAGTGGCAGCGCGCTAGAGATTCCAATAATGAGCTAACAAAGCATTACAAGGATTTTAAAGCCACACTAGAAGCTTTCATCCTAGACGCATAAAGAGAAAAGGATGAAAGATCTAACAAGATAGATATTATTAAACAGAGCATTACTATGAGCATTATTGGCGTAAGGATTTAACGTTTGGATTATTAACTAACTAATAATTAACGTTGCAATACAACCTTATATTTCCGATAATTGTTATTATCGGAATAATTAGAAATACCCATTTAATCTATAGCATTCACCGATTTGAAACTTTCTAGCCGACTTCATCTTCAACAAAAAAATGTAACTTATTATTAAATAACAACAAGTTACATTGATTATGTAATGTTAAATATAGATAGCTGATCGATGATCTATGCTAGATCTCAGTAAGTTCTAAATCGCTTTCATCTCTACCGATCCTCTAATATTGAATCTCCAGTTGATGCCTAAATTGACGTGCGATGGTCTGTTTTATATTTCCGATAATTGTGAGAGTATTATTAATCTGATACGTCAACATAACTAATCTACTATGAATCTTCTATCAATACCGCCAGATCCAATGTTCGATAACCTCCAGTATTTGGCTAGCCCTTTCAAAGAAGCCGACTTGATATACGCGAGGCAAAATAAATCGACACCCAAAGAAAGCAAAGAAGATCTTTATCACTGCCTTACCTTCTTGCAAAGTTACAATGGCAGTCAGGCAACCTTTAATAGTTATCGCCGTGAAGTTGAACGATTAGTGCAATGGTCTTGGTTTGTTCAAGAAAAAACACTGCCTGAGCTTAGGCGTTTGGATATCGAAGAATATCTAGAATTTTGCCAGCACCCCCCTTTGTCGTGGATTGGAACCAAACAGGTCGCTCGCTTTAAAAACTATCAAGGGCAACGGGTTGCTAATCCAGACTGGCGCCCTTTTGTTAGCCAGATCACCAAGATTGAAAGTCAGCTTGGCTACTCGCCTGATACAAAACACTTCAAGCTTTCACAAAAGAGTCTGCAGGCGGTATTTTCCATACTCTCCACCTTCTTTAATTATTTACTGCAAGAAGATTATGGTGAGCTAAATCCTGTTGCGCTTATTCGCCAGAAAAGCAAATATTTGCAAACCCACGCTTATAAAGAGCCGATTAGACGTATATCCAACTTGCAATGGGACTTTGTCTTAGAGACGGTAGAAATGAATGCCGCTGAGAACCCAGGGCAGCATGAGCGCAGTTTATTTATCATGAACTGTTTATTTGCAATGTATTTACGGATATCTGAATTGGTCGCCGATGAACGCTCTACTCCGACTATGGGAGATTTTCGAGCTGATGTTGATAATAATTGGTGGCTGCAAGTAACAGGCAAAGGGAATAAAGTCAGAATGATCACTGTATCTGACGATATGCTTGCGGCCCTTAAGCGCTATCGCACACATTTAGGCTTATCCGCCCTGCCTCATGTTAGTGAAGCTACGCCAATGATTGCAAAAATCAAAGGCACCGGCCCAGTAACAAGCACAAGACAAATTCGGTTCATTGTGCAAGACTGCTTTGATCAAGCCTATCAGCGCATGTATGAACAAGGTTTAAAAGAAGAAGCTCTCGAACTAAAGGCAGCCACCGTCCACTGGCTAAGGCATACCGGAATTTCAGAGGATGTAAAACATCGTCCAAAAGAGCATGTGCGAGATGATGCAGGTCATGCCAGCATGGCCACAACCGATCGCTACATTGATACTGAAATGCGAGAGCGCCATGCCAGTGCCAAGCATAAAAAAATCAAACCTGAATGATTTTTACACACGTTAACAAGTATTAATGGCCCTCATGCGAATGATGCAATAAACCATATTTTTCGGACACTTTATCCATTTCGCCCGAGTTTTGCATATCGAGAATACCCTCATCAAGTATTCTCTTTAACTCATGACGATAAGCCAGTTTTTTTGAAATGAGCATGTGATAACCCTTGCTTGCTAAACCAGGAATGATGCTGTGCTTTAAATTCATGTCTGCAAGATAATCATGCCCTATCATCTTAAAGCCCGGCAGAATTTTATAGCCTTCAATGAAAAGATCACAAATCTCAGGTCTTTCGTGCAATACGTGTATAAGTTGACCGTAAGTTCCAAACGACAAATTCACTTTTTGAGTATCTACGCCGGCAGCCCCATAGGAATATCCTCTGAGGCCACAGATTTTATAATTACTATTGAGATCATCGATATCTTTCAAAACCAGGCCGTTCGGGTACTTTTTGGCCGAATAAAAAATCACGTGCTGCAATGAATAGTATGATAGCGAATACAGATAGTCTTCTTCTCGCTCTTTGACATAAGAGGAGTTTAAGATGAGTTGGTTTTTCTTGCCGCCGGCCACATTGAATAGCGCCCGCTTCCAAGGCAATAGCTCAATCGTAAATTTAATGCCTGCGCGATGAAGTATATGACTCACCACATCAATAGAGAAACCCTCAATTTCTTGAGTTTTTTTACCCTTTAAGCGTTTGTAATAGGTATAAGGTGGCCATTCAGCCTCATCATCCACAATATGGATAACCAAATCCCCTCTTAAGCCTGTAATCTCAGAGTTATCTGCATGAGAGATGATTGCACTCATCATCATTACTGCAATAACTATGTTTAACACTCCCATACGGCTCTCTTTATGATTTTAATAATTGACCTTGCAATGCAAGTATAGACGTCTTTAGCTCCGCTAGGTCGTTGCTTTCGCTCATTTTTGTTTCCAGTTGTATTTGCAAACCTTGATACTCCTTTTTTAGCGTGCCAATGCTTTCTTGTGCTTCGCTTAATGCAAATTCCAGTGATTGCATTTCATGTTTTTGCTTAACAATTAACTGCTTATCTGAATGTAATTCTTGAGTCAGTGCACTCACTTTATTCGCCGATGATACTTGTAATTCTTTAAGCTCATTGCGTCCCTGATCAATTAATCGCATCAACCGATCCTCTGACAATTGAGAGGCTTCAAGCAGTTCTGATTTTTGCTGAGCAAGCTGTTGCTTTGCATCCGATGTCAGTTGATGAATTTGCTGCTGATGAAGCTCGCTCGCTCGTACAATTTCCTCTTGCTGATAGCGCTTTTGTTGTTCAGCAGCCGATTCGTAAAAAGCTTGCTGCTCTTGTAGGCGCTTAGCCAATGAAGCTGACGCATCCTCTGCAACCTGCAGCTGTAAGGACGCAACCTGCAGAGCCTGACTTTTTTCATTAAGGTTATGTTCTAAACGTGACAGTTCTGCTTCTAAATCATGATTTGCTTGCTGACTTACTTCCAGCTTGTCTGACAGTTCAGATTCAACGCGCTGTAAATTGCTTGAAATAACCTCATTTACTTCCAGCAACGCAGACTCCCTTTCGCTATCTCGGGTCTCGACCTGCTCAATGTAGTCTGAAATTTGCTGCTCTAATAAAGTAGCTACTTGAATTAATAACTCTGCGGGTACAGAGGGAGCAACCTCGCGCACAGGCTGTAATTTTCGCCAAGCCTGAATAAGAGGATCAATAACGCTAAAGCTCCCGCCGCCAACCAAGGAGCGAATATCATCCCTATTCCAAGGACGATCTTGAAGCTCCAATTGCTCGCAGGCTTCAAACACAGCTTTTGGGGTGGCTTTTTTCATACTCATAATCACAAACCAAGGCATTTAGCCGCTAAATATCATATTAAAGGCAGTTTAAAGTATTCATTCTGTATTTGTAAGGTTTAATGTGTATGGTAAACCTTACATAATTAGTTATCTCAGTAATAAATTCATGATTAACCCTATTATCATGAATTTATAATATTTAAATGATAGAATTACGCTTTAGAAATGGATCTAGCAGGCTACAGCAGAATAAATATGAACCTGATACACCAACAATACCTACAACCCTTTGAATCACTTCAGCTGCCAGAGCATTTAACCGGCAACCAAGGCAGCAATCGTTATGAAACTAAACACTGCCAAATCAGTGCAGATAACGATTGGCAAGCTATTCAGTGCTGGTTAAATGAGTTCTACGACTCCCCTCAGACGTTAAGAAACTATCGAAAGGAAGCTGAGCGGTTATTACTGTGGTCAATTAATCAACGCCACAAAGCACTTTCGGACCTAGGCCGCGAAGATTTTCAGCGCTACCAGGAATTTCTAGCCAATCCGCAACCCAGCAATATATGGTGCGGCCCACGAGCCGAACGAACGAGTCTCGCATGGCGTCCTTTTAAAGGGCCATTAAGTGAAAACAGCCAGCGCCAGGCGCTTATTATTATTAACGCCCTTTTTAGCTATTTAGTGGATGCCGGGTATTTAGCGGGTAATCCGCTATCCCTGATACGCCGACGTAACCGGAAACTGCGTCCGCAAACAGATCAAGCCATCAGTCAACAGCGCTATCTTGACCACAAAACGTGGCAGTTGCTGAAGGATCATCTGACAAATCAACCTAGGGAAACAACCAAGCAAGAGAACCACTTCCAGCGCAACCGCTTCTTATTTCATTTGTTGTACTTAATGGCGCCGCGCGTCAGTGAAGTCAGCAGTCATAGCATGAACAGCTTTCGCTTATATCGAGGTCAATGGTGGTGGTTTGTACTAGGTAAAGGTGAGAAGCAAGGCAAGATTCCCGCAAGTGATGAGATGCTATCTGCTCTTATGCAGTACCGAGAACACCTAGGATTAACCTCGCTACCAGAAGAAAATGATAGCTCTGCGTTATTGCGCAGCATCAGTGGCGGCAAAGGCATCAGTGCCAATATGGTTTATCGGCAAGTGAAAAGCGTGGTTAAAGAAGCGGCGGAAGCGATTCGCTTAGACAACCCCATTCAAGCCTCTATTTTAGAGAAGGCTTCAACCCACTGGTTCCGCCATACCTCGGTAACCCATGGCGATGATGCAGGGATTGATCTAAAATACCTAACTCGCTCTGCTCGCCACGAAAAAATAGAAACAACCGCTATTTATCAACATGCCGAAGATGATCTGTGGCACAAAGCCTGGCAGAAACTTAAATTCTAATGCATGTGTTGGCCGCCATTAGCCGATATATCCGTTCCGGTAATAAAACCCGAATCATCCGATGCTAAAAAGGTAACCACGCGCGCAATCTCTTCCGGCAAGCCAAATCGACCAACAGGAATTCCTTTAAGGATTTGCTGGCGAATGTCTTCAGGTACATTTTGTATCATTGAGGTTTCAGTATAACCAGGCGATACCGTATTTACGGTAATGCCCTTGGCAGCCACTTCTTGAGCCACTGCTTTGGTAAAACCATGCATACCTGCTTTGGCCGCCGAATAGTTAGCCTGCCCAAATTGGCCTTTCTGCGCATTAACCGAAGAAATATTAATGATTCTGCCAAAACCTTTTTTTAACATGTCGTTAATGACTAGGCGGGTCATATAAAAGACGCTGGTCAAATTTGTAGCGATCACGTCATCCCAATGCTGAGGCGTCATGCGCTTAACCGTGGTATCTTGGGTGATGCCACCGTTATTTACTAATACATCAATGCTGCCAAACTCTCGATTGATCTTTTCGATACATTCTTGGCAGGATTCCCAGTTTCGAATATTTCCATAAGCCAGTGCAATGTCGTAACCCTGCTCACGCATTTCTACTTGCCATTTCTGAGCTTTTTCATGCTGTCCCCCAGAATAGTAGCCTGCGATTACCTGGTAGCCTTCCTTAATCAGCGCCTTGCAGATTTCGCCACCAATACCACCTGTACCGCCCGTTACTAAAGCAACCTTACTTTTCATAATCAACTCCATGATTCTGCTTAATTATCGATCTGGAGTATCAGACTGATACCTAAATGTGACAGTAAAATGAAATAAAGACTGAACGAATGATCATTATTTTTATTAAATAATGCGGCATCAACGCCAACCCCATGCAAACTCAAAGTGCACTGCTCTTATTCTGTTAACTTAATTCCTAACAATCGCGTATAATCCTCAGCCCACATTGATCCTGATCGCTAGCATCAGCAAGAAAGAGCCGTTTATGAAGTTTGTAGCCAAGTATTTTCCCGAAATTATCATGAAAAGCCGCCCTGTGCGCAAACGCTTCGTGAAGCAGCTGCAAATGAACATCCGAAATCTGGTCGCCCGCAATGGCTTCAAAGCTGACGTTCAAGGTCAGTGGGATAATTTGTACGTCGGTATTAATAGCGAAGATCCTGCTATTCGTCGCGCAATGATTAACATTCTGACTCATACCCCTGGCATCGCCTTCTCTTACGAAATTGAAGAGCACGACTTTGATACTATGGACGATGCTTATCAGATTATTAAGTCGGTTAATGGCCCTTCTTTAGCCGGAAAAACCTTCTGCGTTCGCGTTAAGCGTCGCGGCACCCACGATTACAATAGTAATGATGTAGAGCGCTACATTGGTGGTGGTCTATTAAAAGAAACCGACGCTGCTGGCGTGAAGCTTAAAAACCCTGATGTTGTTGTGCAAGTTGAAATTAAAGACCAAAGCTTATTCGCCATCAAGCATCGCTTCGAAGGTTTAGGTGGATATCCGCTAGGCTCTCAAGGCGATACGTTATCCCTTATGTCGGGTGGCTTTGACTCCAGTGTTGCCAGCTACATGATGATGAAGCGCGGCATTAAAACACACTTCTGCTTCTTTAATTTGGGTGGCAGCGCTCATGAAGTCGGCGTTAAGCAAGTTGCTTATTATTTATGGGACAAGTACGGCGCATCTCACAAAGCTCGCTTCATCAGCGTTCCGTTCGATGGCGTTGTCAAAGAGATTCTAGAAAATGTAGAAGATGGCCATATGGGCGTTGTATTAAAACGCATGATGTACCGCGCAGCGGAACTGGTTGCTGACTCTGTTAATCTTGAAACGTTCGTTACCGGTGAATCCATTGCTCAGGTATCCAGTCAGACGTTAACCAACCTAGCGGTGATCGACAAAGTGACTGATAAATTGGTGCTGCGTCCGCTGGTTGTTATGGATAAGCCTGAAATTATTAGCCTGGCGCGTAAAATTGGTACCGAGACATTCGCAGCGACGATGCCAGAATATTGCGGTGTTATTTCAGTTAAGCCGACGACCGAAGCTAAAATGGCTCGCGTATTAGCTGAAGAAACCAAGTTTGACCTGTCGGTACTCGAAAAAGCAGTTGAAGATTCAACCCATCAGTTCATTGGCAACCTAGTTAAAGAAGAAAATGATTCGCTGGAAGTTGCCTGCGTAAGCTTACCTTCTCCGGACGATATTATCGTCGACATCCGCCATCCGAACGAAGTTGAAGACGCGCCTTTAGTTTTGAATCATAACGACATTATCAACATGCCGTTTTATGAATTAGAAACTCGTAAAATAGAGTTTAAAGAAGATCAGTCGTACTTGCTTTATTGTCAAAAAGGAACGATGAGTAAAATTCATGCGCATCACTTAAACAGACAAGGTATGAGCAATATCAAAGTCTATTTAGAAGAAAAACCCAAAATGCTGGACAAGGCGGCAGAAAAAGCCAAGAAACGTGCAAAATTTGAAGCTGAGTTGAAAGAAGCGCTGGATAAAGAACTAAAAGGTTAAATGCAAACGCTGTCGGGCTGAAGCCGCGACCTACAAAAGACAATCTTAACGTAGGTCGTGGCTTCAGCCCGACAAAAAAATTCAACTAAAGGCCTTTAAAGCGCTTTTTGCCAAAACATCGCCCCACCCATTTCAGGATCAAGCTCGTACCCTGAAAAACCGAATTTGGCGTATGCATTTTGCGCAATTTTATTTCCCTGTAAAATTTCAAGCGTTAACTTGCAGCAACCTCGCTCAATCGCTACCTCTTCAACTTTATCAAGCATTAATTGACTGATGTTTAAGCCACGATACTCTGACAAAACAACCACATCGTGAATGTTAATCAGTGGCTTTGCTTTGAAGGTTGAAAATCCCATCAAGCAATTAATCAAGCCCGCAGGTTTATCATCAACCATCGCCAGAACAGTAAATGCTCCAGGTACTTTGGCTATTTCAGCGGCTAAGACTTGTTTAACCGATTCAGGCAGCGCTTGGCCGCCCCCCATTTTATCTAAGGCGTAGTGATTCATTAAATCCACTAGCGCCTCAGCATCATTGGTTTTATCGTAATCCGCAATGATGATATTGACCGCTCTCTTTGCCATACTATTTTCTATCATAAGATAATCAACTATTTTAAAGCTGGTAGCCTAATTCAAAAATAACAGCAGGGCCAGCCACTTCAACAAAGCCCGCATCAACATATTCGGCATCCAATAAATTAGAGGCCGCTAATGCGACCGTAAGATTGTCATCTTCATAGGCTAAACGCATATCAAGAATTTCATAATCATCACTATTAAAACGACTTTCGTATTTATACGTTGTCAGCAAAGAATAATGATTATAAAAATCAAATCCTGCATGCAACGCTGTTTGGTTTTCTAATTGACCATCGGTATTTTTAAGAACCGCAAAATCTGTTTTTATTGTTTGTATTAAGCGCGTATGGGTTAGCTTTAACGTATTCATGCCCAATTTCATCGCTGAAAAAGCCGTCGCATCAAACTCAATATCAAAACCTTTGGTTTCGTTATCGCCATAATTACGAGCGATATAAGCTGAAGCCGCATTCTGTTCAGCCTGAGTTCTGGTGAAATCGATTGCATCATCGGTTTCTTTAAAGAAAATACTGGTCGTGATATTGATGTCCGTTGAATTTAAACGCAGGCCTATTTCCGAACTGGTTGTTTTTTCAACGTCTAAACTTTCAGTCCCTTTATTGGTCGCCATATTCAGGTACAAATCATTCAAGGTTGGCGCTCGCACCGATTGACCCGCATTAGCATAAACTTCAAAATTTTCAGTAATCAAAGCATCAAAGCCAATAACCGGTAATACATATTGATCCTTGCTATCGTAATCAAAATACGAAAGGTTACCCGTAAGGCTCATGTTATTACCGATGGACTGCTTATAATTCACAAAAGCACTGGCGAAGTGTCGGCCGTGCACGCCATCACGAGAACTCTCCATATTTTCTTGATCCGCTTCGGCACCTATCGTTAATGCGCCATAACGATAATTAATGCGTCCTTGATTCGCTTCTGTCTCATGCTTATTTCTAAAAACACTGGCTCCGATATGTGTATCGTACATATCAAAGTGATTACGCCAACTAAACGACGAGCTTAATGTGCCGCCGTGCTCAAAACGGAAATCATTGGTTGCATATGCATGACGCTGAGCTGTGGACTCTCTCGCATTTTCATACGTAGGGTTTCCGGTATAAAAACGATAAGCACCAAAGTCTTTTTCAATGTACCCAAAAGCAACCTGAGTCGTCGCCTTCTCTCCTTGATGAACAACACGATAACTACCTTGCCCTTGGCGGGTATCTAAGTCCTTATTGGCTAAATAAGAATCTGACGCTGAGTGATAGCCACTTAGGAACTGGCTGTATTCACCTTCTGTTTTTGCCAAGCTCAACGCATAACGTTCATAATCATAACTGCCACGTTGCAGATTCACTTTTGCCTTACGACCCGTAGGCGTTAAAATTTCCTTGCGGCTAACAATGTTAATAACGCCACCGTTAGAACTCGGACCATACTGCGCAGCACCGGGTCCTTTTACAATTTCGATGCGTTCAATGTCTTCAAACGCAATCGGCAAATCAAAATTATGATGGCCTGTTTGCGGATCATTCATGCGTACGCCATCAAGTAAGACTAAGGTTTGCTCATACGTACTGCCCCGAATACCGATATCAGCCTGCACGCCCGATATTCCACGTTTACGTACATCAATGCCAGAAACGTATTCAAGGGCATCAACAATATTATTCACGGGCAACTTCTGCAAATCCGCCTGCTCAAGAACGGTCACATTGAAAGCGGCCGCAGAGACAGGATTAGAATATAAACGACCACTGACAACCTGAGCATCCAGTACATGTGCATCACTCCCAATACCCTGAGCATGTGAGGAGGTTGCGACTGAGCCCGCAAGTGTTATTGCGAGCGGTAATAATAAGCGAGTCGGATTTTTCATAGTGTGTTATTTCTTCAATATATGGATCAATTGTATTCATACTAACATCTGAATTTGTGGCCTTGATACGCATTCAGCTTAAATAGTAATCAGCTGCATAAAAATTAAACAGTTAATAAGTGTTTTTTTATTTTTCACTGGCAACACTGCTCACATTAGTGACATCATCAACATGGCTTTTATAGGAAATATAAATCGACATTAAAATCAAAGCACCACCAATCAATAAACGCACAAGGTCTGCCTCTTCCGAAAATAAGACAATGGATGCAATAACCGCTACCGGAATGTAGCCATTATTCATAACGGCCAACGTTGCTGGCGAGACTTGCTTGCTACCACTATTCCATAAATAAAAGCACAAGCCAGATGCAATAATGCCTAAATACAATAATACGGCGATTTGCTCATGACTGATTATAATATTTGGCCAATCTAGCTGCGGAAAAGTAACCAAGCTTGCAAACAAAGCCGCGCCTAAATACATCCATGCCATATTGCCCGCATTACTTTCTTGCCCAGCCCAACGTTGATAATTCCACTGCCCTATCGCAAATGCAATATTGGCAAGCTGTAAAATCAAGAATCCAATAACATAGGTTTCTTGGCCCGGTGTTTTGAAAACGATGGTGGCCGCGCCGGTAATGCTGAATAAAACAGCCACTAGCGCTAGCATTAACGGCTTAGCTTTGCGGCTGTTTTTATTAAAAACAGTATTTAGTGCAATGACATAAAACGGTGTAAAAATGGTAAATACTGCGACTAAGTAACCAGGCAAGTACTGATATGACTTAATATAAGCGAGATACATAATACCGAACTGCACCATCCCCAGCAGCAGTAAACGTAACCGCATTGTCTGCTGAGGCACTCTAAGTATAAAAGGCATAAAACATAGAAAGCAGAGAATTAATCGAATACTAGCCACTAAGCCTGAATCAAGACCCGTGAGCTTTCCTTTGATTAAACCAAAAGAAAATGCCCAAATTATGGATACCGCTATTAAGCGCCACATACATTTTACCGCGAACGTTTTAAATTGAGCGCACATCCTACCCAGTTATCTTAAGCTTATCTATCATTAGCCAACTTCCACTAAACAGTTGTGCGTGTTTTAAGCGATTCGACCTGCTAGAATTAACGGCTGTTTATGTCGTTTTTATCAATACGATCTTTTATTCATAATAACTAAACGTTTATTTTGGAGAGCGCAATGGCTCGTTTTATCAGTTTCAATATCAATGGCATTCGTGCCCGTCAACACCAACTTGAAGCCATTAAAGAGCAGCTTGATCCTGACGTTATGGGCTTACAAGAAACCAAGGTGCATGATGAATCTTTTCCGCTAGCGGATGTAGAATCAATGGGTTGGCATGTTGAATTTTTTGGCCAAAAAAGTCATTACGGCGTTGCTCTTGTCTCTAAAACAAAACCTATCTTTGTGCAAAAAGGCTTTCCTAGCGATAGTGAAGATGATCAAAAACGTCTCATACATTGCCGCTACGACATTGATGGCAAGATCATTGATGTCTTAAATGGCTACTTTCCTCAGGGCGAAAGTGAAACCCATGAAACCAAATTTCCTGCTAAAGAAAAATTTTATAAAGACTTAAATAGTTATTTAGATAATGAATTAAAAGAGGCCGACAATATCTTAATAATGGGTGACATGAACATATCCCCAGAAGATACCGATATTGGTATTGGCGAACCTAATCGTAAGCGTTGGCTGAAAACCAAAAAATGTTCATTCTTACCGATTGAGCGTGAGTGGTATAAAGCGCTGCTATCGCGTAATTTAACCGATACATACCGCAAACACTTTCCAACCAGTAATGACAAATTCAGCTGGTTTGATTATCGCTCAAAAGGCTTTGCTGATGAACCCAAACGCGGCTTAAGGATTGACCACATATTAACCACGCCGGCACTTACCGAGACATGCTCGCACGCGGATATTAGCTATGATATTCGTGGTATGGAGAAACCATCGGATCATGCGCCAATTTGGTCAGACTTCGATTTAAATAAGCTATAAAGTTTGTGATAAATATCATTAACTAATTTCGAACAAATGTTAAACTTATCTTCTGATTCAATGTCCTACATTTTATTGTCATATACAGAAGGTAAGTACCGCATGAGTTTAGAATTATTAGAAGCACTAGAAGCAAAAATCCAAACGACACTTGAAACAATGGAGTTGCTTAATTTAGAGCTTGAAGAAGAAAAGCAACGCAATAGCGAGCTAGAAGAAGCAAACAAGCAACTGCTTGCAGAACAAAAAGCATGGAACGATAAAGTCGCTGGTTTAGTTGAGCTACTGCGTGAAGATAGCACGAAAAATGAAGAAGCGATGGCCGTTTAAAGCCCTTTAATAATGGATTAATTATAATCTGTTGGGTAAACCTCAAGCACACCTTGCTTGAGGTTTTTTAACTGCTTAATCATACACTCAGCAACCACCTCTCCCTCAACGGCTCGATATTTCTTAAACCTTCCTCGTAACAGCGGATTCAATAATTTCATAATCGGCGCCGACAACGATTCAGCCATGCGTCTATTTTTTCGCTGCCCGATCAATAAAGAAGGTTTAATAATACTTAGCTGTTCAAAACCAAGATTGATCAATGCTTGCTCTACCTGCCCTTTCGTACGTGAATAAAATAACTGAGAATTTGATTGAGCATTAATTGCAGAAATAAACATCATTCTTTTAATACCTGACGCATAGGCGGCTTTGGCAGAAGATAAAACCAAATCATAATCAACATGAGCAAATGCTTGACGTGACCCCGCTTGCTTAATGGTCGTTCCTAGACAGCAGATTAAAATATCGGCATCGGAATGGAGATTTGACTGAGTATTGGAAATTAAGCGTGCGGTTTCTTCTTTATCGACTAAATCTGTTTCAATAAAATCTATTTGATGATTAAGTGCATTGTGTAACGCATCAGGTACGCTGGGTTTATTCCGCCCCAGTACCATAATAGAGTTATCAAGGTGCGAATAATAACCAGACGTTAACAGCTGCAATAGCAGATGGTGTCCAACTAAACCTGTTGCGCCCAATAAAACAATTCGCATGCAATCAATCTCTGCCAGTTATCAATATGGATATTATTCAAACAGTTCAAGTTGCTGCATATAATCCAGCCAAGCTCGTGCACTATTACTGCTACTCGGCTCGGCTAGTGCTTTAGAAAAATAGAGCTTAGCCGTTTTATAATCCGATAATTCATAATAACAATTACCTTGCATCAGAAGCGCCACCCCCTTTTTCTTTGCCGGCAAGCCTAAAGACAATGACTTTTTGAAATTATTAATGGATTCTAAAAATTGACTCTCATCAAATTGCAGCTGCGCCGCACGATAATATAAATTAGCCGCTTTCTTACTCGGTTTAATATTTTCCGCTTGCTCTAATTGCTCGCTCAGTAACGCAGCATTCTCCAGTGCCATAATAGCGGATATACGCTCGCGCCCCTGGAGCCAAGCAGAAGCCAGTAAGGACCAATTGGCTTCTGTGAGTTCAACAAGGTCTTGCTGTAGCATTTCATACAAAAAACGCCCGCCGCGCTCAGGAATGCCTTGCGTAACCAAAAGCTGAACCAATAAAATCAATCCGTCTTCTTTTTTCAACCAACCGCGTACATAGGCAAGCTCCAAAACCTCCAGTGCTTTTTTAGGCTTTTGTTGCAACTGGTAAAGTGATGCTTGCTGTAACCAATACTCTTCTTTTGATTCATTAATAACGATTAATCGACTAAGTAATTCAACAGCTTGCGGATATTGCTTTAATTGATAATGCGCTGCCATTAACATTTGCAACCAATTTTCTCTCGGCTCCTTGGCTCTAGCAATACCTTCTTTTAACCAAGGAATGGAAGATTTAAAATTCCCCTTCACTTGGTAGGCTGAGCCTAAGGTTATATACGCCATAGAGATCGTCGAGTTTTTCTTTTCAGCTTCAGCGGCTTCAATTCGTGGCTTCAATGCCTTAATTGCAGACTCTGTATCATTATCTGATAAATACAACTGTGAAACGTTGGTGGCAATGGATACAGCCTGAACAGCCTTCATCGCCTCAAGTTGCAAAGCTTTATTAAAATAGACAATCGCTTTCTTTGTATTTTCTTGAGATAAATACAACTGCGCGTGAATTTGATAGGTTAAGGCTAAGCCAAATCCAGGAGAGAGATCACTTTCAAGCGTTTGCAGTTCTGTTTCTACCTCAGAGAACTTGCCATCAGCAAGCAGTGTTTGAATTTCATTCAGCTTTTCATACGTTTTAGGAGATAGTGATTGGTTAGCAGCACTGTTTGCATTCACTGAAAAAGAAACCGTGAAAATAGACAATATAAGCGCACTGCAGAATAAAAAATATTTATTCATGATCATCCTTTATCCAAAACATAATCAAGGGTTTGAGTCACCGTTTGCGGCTGTGGCTTACCATCGATGATCTGTGGCTTAAATTTATACTTATACAAAGCGCGAATGGCAGAACGCTCAAAAACGCCTTTAGGCTTAGAGTCAATAATCTCAACAGAATCGACAGTTCCTAATTCATTAATTTCTAAGCGTGCTTTAACAAAACCTTCTATATTTCGACGCTTCGCTTTACTCGGGTATTGCGCAGGCATTCGCACTAAAGGAATCACGTCACCATCACCAAACCCCATACCAATTTGCGCATCCCCCAGCAGGCTTTTATTCGCCAGAGACAAATCTGGAGAGATATTAGGCATACGCATTGCGATTTGCTTCATCGGCGTATTTTGCTGGGCCGTTTGCTGTGGCGGCATAGGAGGTTTCTTCGGCTTAGGCGGTTCTTTTTTATCCCGCTCTTTTACCCGACTCTCGCTATCTTGCTTTAAACGAATAAAATCAATAACGGTCTGCTCACCGAGATTTTTATTCATGTCAGTATCTGTGGTTACCATTCCATTCATTACCGCAAAAATACTGCCAGTAACAATAATGGAGCATAGAAAAGCTACGATCAATTTCATAAGAACATTAGCTACCTGAGATCTCCGCTGAGATAGAGATATTACTGACGCCTGCCAAACGCACCTGATCCATCACCTTAACTAATAAACCAGTATTGGAGTATTCATCCGCCTGAATAATAACAGCCCCTTCTGGATTCTCGGCTTTTAAGCGCTCAATATTTGCACGAACTGCTCGTACATCAATGGAACGGCGATCGATCCAGATTTCTCCATTGGGTCGAATAGCCACAAGAATATTACTGCCTTTTTGCTCTACCGCGGTTTCTGCACTTGGTCGGCTTACTGTTACCCCAGATTCTTTAACAAAAGACGTGGTAACAATAAAAAAGATCAGCATAATAAAAACAATATCCAACATCGGGGTGATGTCGATATCACTTTCATCAGTTTCTGTGGCGGTATGTCGTCTTCTACTCATAAAATAAATCCATTACTGCTATTCAGCAATTAAGGTATCCGCTAATTTTTGTTGGCCTTGCTGAGCAAGTCGCTGAAAGCGTGCTTTAAAATACAATCCCGTCAAGGCGACTAAAAGCCCTGCCATGGTTGGTAATGTCGCTTGTGAAATACCTGCCGCCATTGCTCGTGCATTACCAGTACCAGTAACCGCTAAAACATCAAACACACTGATCATGCCTGTTACTGTCCCTAGTAGTCCCATTAAAGGACAAATAGCAATCAGCAAGGTGATAAAGGACAACCAGGTTTGTGTTTCTAATTTAAATTGACTAATCATATAGCTGCGGATCTGCCGTGCAGTCCATGACTGTCGCTCGCTACGATCTGCCCAATGACGCTTATAGCTAGCAACTCGACTTGGCATAGAGCGATAGAAAAACCATAATCGCTCTAAGATTAAGGTCCATAAAAATAAGCATACAAGTAAAATTGCATACAGAACCGGACCACCACGATCGAGAAAATCAAATAACCATTCAAGCATGATTAATCTTCTTTGTTAGCTGTTTTAGTTTTTCGACCTTCCATTGCTGTCGCAATTAAACCGGCTGCCTGCTCATCCAAAATCTGCACCAGTCGCTTACTTTGACTGCTTACTAAGTTATGCGACAGCAATAAAGGAATGGCAGCCACTAGGCCTAGTACTGTTGTAATTAACGCTTGTGAAATTCCGCCCGCCATCAATTTAGGATCACCAGTACCAAAATTAGTAATCGCCTGGAAGGTTGCAATCATTCCGGTAACGGTTCCTAACAAACCTAACAAGGGTGCAATGGCTGCAAAAAGTTTAATCATGCTTTGAACTTTTTCTAGCGAAGGCACTTCTTTCAAAATTGCCTCATCAATTTTAAGTTCTAACGTTTCTTGATCGGTAATGTCATCCGTTGCGACGGCCAATACGCGTCCTAAAGGATTATCATCCTTTGGTTTATCAAGCTGCTTGATCTGCGCTTCTACTTTTTTACGAATAGAGAACAAGGCAATCAAACGCCAAGCGGCCAATAACAAACCGATAATAGCGATAGCGATAATAATGTAGCCAACTAACGCACCTTGCTTAATACGACCAATTAAATCAGGATTCGATAATACCAAACCCAATAATGCTCCTCGGGTTGGATCTATTGCAATGGCATTCATTTTGCCATCTGATGCTGATAAATAATCATCAATCAACCCGGCTTGAGCAGGCTGACGCGCCATAGAAATTAAACGACCATTTTCTTCGTCAAAACGTAAATAGCCCTCCTCAGTTAATGCTGTGAAAGCACCAATGCGAGTGACTAACTGCTCTTTTTCACTGCCATCATTTTGCACAACCAGTGCATTGAATTGACTAATTTGACCCGTCAATGTCATTTCTTCTTGCAGTGTTAACCAGAGTTTTTGCAGTTCTTGTATGCTTGGCAATTCTTTGGCTTGAGAAAGTCTGTCTAAATCAGCGCTGCGGGTCGGTTTTTCAGCACGAGTCAAACTGGTTAACAATGTTCCATTTAGATCATCAGCAACTTGACGCACAACACCGAACATCTCACCAAGATTACCAACGCGTAAGCGCAGTTCGTCTTCTTTTTCACCAAGGCGCTTTTCGTTCTTATCAAAGCTGCCTTTTAAGGCATCCGCTCTTTTTTGTTGCGCTTTTAATTCCGCTTTCGCTTGATTCAGTACGTTTTTTTGCTGCTGCTTATTGGCCGAAAATTGCGCTTCGCGTTGTTTATTAATGGCAGATTCTTGCTTTTGAAATTGCTGAACCTGTTGCAATAACCCTTCAAGAGTCGTAACCGGCTTTTCAGCTTCTGCGGCTTGAAGGTGACTTATAGAAAGCAATACCAATAAAGAAACTTTAATAATGTTCGTCAGTGTGTTTTTTAGGAAGGTCATTTTAATTACCACCGTTAGCAGAAACAGGCGTGGTTAACGGTAACGTTAATAATTCTGGTGCGGCGGTTTGACGCGCAACGTCTTGGGCTTTTCGTACATCACGTAATAAAGCATGATCAATTATTACCCAGTCACTCGATGATTTATCCCATGCCCAAGCAGTGTCTGCCGACAGGGTTAATCGATAAAGTGCGGTACGGCCAATGCGTAAATAATCATAGACGATGTTGTCATCGGCTTTCTCACGATAAGTTTCTAGTGTACGTCCGTACTCAACTTCAATTTGAAAGGCTTCTAATACACGGCGGTATTTTTCAGAGACTGTGATGTCAGCTCTGGTCATTAATTCTCGTAATTTAGCCAAACGCACTTCACGTTCTTTCATCAAAAATGGAAGGTCTAAATCGTTAAACTGCTCTAACGCATCCAGCATCTGACTCATTAAGGGTAGAATGCCTTGCTCAGTAAACTCAATATCACGAATTTGCTGATCAATCTTAGACAATTCACTTTCTTGATTAGCAACAATCTTGCTCATTTGCTGGTTGTACAGTTTAAGCTGATCAATTTCGCCATTTGTTGCACGATAATCTTGCAACAATGCTTGGTAATCATCATCCAGTTTATTCACTTTGTTTTGCGAATTAACGGCTTGTCGCGCATCGACGGCAATTGCATTTTGACTTTCTGTTAAAGTCGCTTGTGTCGCAAAGCTGGGGGCTGACAAAGAAGCCACAGCAGAAGCGAATAACATCGCTGAAACTGTTTTATGCCAAGACATCATAATAAGTTATTCCTGCATACAAATATAAAAGCCGCTCTCTAATTACAAGTTAAATAGAGTCACGGCTTAAAAACACGATTATAAATAAGTTTAGATATTGAGAATCATTCTAATCTAGAGCTCAATAGCATTCAATCCTAATTTAGCAGCAATGTCGGCCGTGCCCTTAGGTGCAAGTACCGCTTTTTTGCCTTCCGTGCCTAATAGATAGCATTCTATAACACGTTTAACATCGGCTAAAGTGACCGCTAATAGACCTTGGCGGTACGATAAACGACGTTCAGGCGTGCGTCCTGCCTTTAAGGCATGATGAATGGATTTTGCTTCACCCGCCGGAGAGCTTGGGCGATCCATCGAACCAATAATGCCTAAGATTGATTGCTCAACCAAGCTCTCATCCTTGGCATCATTCAATATCCAAGAGAGAGACGCTTTAAAATCAGCAAACGTTCCTTCAATACGTGGATCTCGGTAAGAATAAAATTTAAAAATACCTAATGTAGAATCTTGGCTAGCGCCTGCGCCATAAGCCCCTCCCTGCTCACGAATGGCTGTATGCAAGAAGCCATTGCGTAAAATGCCTGCGGCAACCGACAGTGCCGGAGCATCTGGGTGAAGCTGATTCACCGTTGGAAAAGCCATGGCGCAGAAATTAACCTGGCTATCGACCATCCAGTAATTATGCACCGCACTGCTCGCCAGCCTTTTCTCATCTTCTGGCTGAATCTTAAACGCAGATTCTGAATAGTCTTGCTGCCAAGCAGAAACTGATTGAGCATGCGCATTCAATTGATCTTTATCTTGAATCAATAAGACTTCAGTCGGCTGACTAATTACTTTTTGCTGAAGCGACTGAAGATCACTCGCTAATTGCGTCGCTTGATCTGTCGAGCTTTGACCGAACGTATTTTTTAAGCGTTGTGTTAATGGTAAACCTGAGATATCGCTCATCATAGCAGCGTGTTCAGTCACCTGAGCGGCGGCAATTTGCATGGCCAAACCATGGCCATTTCCTGTAATGCCTTGCAAGCGACGAGCACTAATTTGCTCGGCTAACTCACCAATACGTTCAACATCAGAGAAGTCTGCTTGCAAAGCAGTTTCACGCATCAGCTCACTAAACTCTTGCTGATTACTCGCGAGCGCCTTGCCAGAGAACGTATAATAAGCCAGCATTTCATCGTCTTGACTATCACTACTCATCGCTTTTGGCTTAATACTGGCGTAACTTGAAATACCCCCACAATAAGCCGCTTGCTTTTGCTGTTGCTCTAGATAACTGCCTGTCGCGCCGACTTCCGTCCAGGTATAACCTAGCAATGGAAGTAACTGTAATTCTTCAGCATTTAATGCCGGTAAATTACTGATTAACTGCTGATAAACAATGCCGTTAGTACCCGTACTGTAACTGGTGAAATTATCGGCTAACGTTGCAGCTTTGCGTATCGCTTGGTCATCAGGTTCTGGGTATTTAATTTCTGCTGGCACATCCGCAAGGCCAACAGAAGGCAAAAGATCACCATCGTCTTCTTGCTCTTGGCGAGCTTTTAAGTCTAGCGCTTGCTGCACAATAGCCTGTGCATCTTCTGCGCTTAATGCCGCTTTCATCTTAGTCAATTTAGACTTTTCTATGCGTAATTCTTCCGCCCCTAATTCACGATCAGGGCGTAATGTTAAGCGCACAAAATGACGATTGTTGAGCAATAATGCTTTAATCAAGTTTTGTACAAATTGTGGGTCTTTTGCGTCTTCTTTTAACGCGGCTAATGCAGGCTCGATATTAATCATGGCAACAGGGTCACCATAGTGTGTCGCTGCACTCATACCGCTAAAAATAAGCTGCATGCCATAAGGATGACTATCGCCACCGATTTCACGCTGATGAAATTCTAATTGATGCAAGACAGAATCAATCTCTTTTTGCTCAACGCCCTTTTCAGCCACTTCATTGAGAATTTCAAAGACCAGCGCTTCAAATGCGTCAGCATCTGCAACATTACTGCCTTCAATACCACACATGAAGCTCATTTCACGATTGGAGTCTTCGAGCCCGCACATAGGCGAAGGCGCTGATGCAAATTCGCATTTTTCTAGCGCTTTTCGCAGTGGGGAGGCGCTATTATCTAATAAAAGCTGTGATAGCAGATGCGCTTCTAGCTGTTCTTTTAAATTCGCCGATTCCCCAAGCAACCATGCAATCACATGATGGCTTTTATGATTCAACGCTTCTTCATCGTCTGTCTCGACGGCGTAAGATTCTTCGATACGAACTGGCGCAGCAAGACGTTGCTCCAATGGCACTGACCATTGGTATTCTTGCTTTTCGAACTTAGCCAAAGCTTGTTGATCGATTTTCTCATGCAGCTCGGCCACATCCATATCGCCAAACGTCATGAAGATAGCATTACTTGGATGATAGTGGCTTTTGTAAAAAGACTTCAACTGATCATACGACAAGTTGGTGATTTCAGAAGGCTCACCACCACTGTTATAGTGGTAAGTATTGGTCTGGAACAAATGCTTGCTGATTTTTTGCCAAAGCTGACTAACAGGGGAAGACATCGCCCCTTTCATTTCATTGAATACTACGCCTTTATAGACGAGATCAGACTCAGGATTTTCCATCTCTTCAAATTCAACACGATGACCTTCTTGAGCAAAATCCAATTCATCTAGACGCGCAAAGAAAACGGCATCCAGATAAACACTCAATAAATTATCAAAATCTTTATCATTTTGAGACGCAAACGGATATGCCGTCCAGTCACTGCTGGTCATAGCGTTCATAAAGGTATTGAGTGAACGGCGTGTCATCATGAAGAAGGGATCACGTACCGGATATTTATCACTGCCACACAGCGCGGTGTGTTCAAGAATGTGTGCAACACCGGTACTGTCTTTTGGCATGGTGCGCAAAGCAACCATGAATACTTTTTCTTGATTGTCAGACGCGAGATGATAATGAACGGCACCGGTCTGTTTATGCTGATAATGCTCAACGGTTAAATTAAGGGAACTTACTTCTGTACTGCTGATAAATTCAAACGCAGACTTAACCTGAGTCATATCTTGTTGTGCCTCTTTCTGTACATTGTTGTATGCTTCATGCGTAAAGCTAAATTATTAACGCTATATGCTAAAACTATATTGGGGTGAAAAACCAAACCTCAAGTATCTTTGTTACTGTCTTGATAATCAATGAGTCGTTGGAAATGAGTTCTAAATACATGCCTTTATCGCCTGAAATCCTAAAAAAACTGTCTGAACAGTTTCCAGTTAACGACAACTGCCTGTATTTAAATCACGCAGCGGTTTCTCCTTGGCCAAGATGTACCCGTGATGCCGTGCAAAAATTCGCTGAAGAAAATTGCCAAACAGGCGCTCAAGGGTACTTAACTTGGTTAAAAAAAGATCAAGATTTACGCAGTAAATTAGCCATACTTGTGGGAAGTAAAAACCCTAACTGCGTCGCATTGGTTAAAAATACGTCAGAAGCATTATCGCTTGTCGCTTACGGCTTAGATTGGCAGGCCGGTGATATCGTATTGATTAGCGATGATGAATTTCCCTCCAACCGAATTGTTTGGGAATCACTTGCCCAAAAATTTGGCGTAATCGTTCAACAAATCCATATCTCTGTAGAAGATCCAGAAGCTGAAATATTAGCCGCTATAGAATCCATGACTGCCAAGCCAAAATTAATTTCCGTGAGCGCTGTGCAATATGCCTCTGGTATTAAGTTAGATTTAGCAAAATTGGGACAAGCTTGCCACGCCAATGACGTTTTATTTTGCGTGGATGCAATACAAGCCGTTGGCGCGATGGAATTTAAATGCGATGACTGGCACATCGATTTCGCTATGGCTGATGGTCATAAATGGATGCTCGGACCAGAAGGATTAGGCTTTTTTTTCGTCAAACAAAACCACATCGAGAATTTAAATCTTTACCAATACGGCTGGCATATGATCAAGGGGGCTGGAGATTTCTCGATTAAACATTGGCAGCCTGCTGATACTGCTCAGCGCTTTGAATGTGGTAGCCCCAATATGCTAGCGGGTTATGCACTTGAAGCCAGTATTGATTTACTGCTACAGATAGGACTTAAATACGTTGCTCAAGGCATTGAATATAATCATGCTTTTTTATTAGAAAAACTGCAAGATTTAGGCGCTGAAATATTATCACCGTCAAACCCAAGCGTTCGCGCTGGCATCTTAACATTTAGATTTTCGGGCATTGACTCAGCAATGCTCTATCAAGAGCTTATGAAAAATAATGTCGTGTGCGCAAACCGCGGAGGTGGAGTTCGTTTTTCACCCCATGTGCATACAACGACAGCGTGCATGGAGAAAGCAATTCAAGTATTACAAACGCTTATTTGAAACTAAAGTATCCGAGTTTTGGCGGTATAAACAGAGTAAGACAAGGCTAGTAGTAAACAGATTCCAGCAGGAATAAACAAAGCTTCAAATTTTAAAATAGGAAAAAGAAAAGCCCCCAAAGTACCGCCAATAATAAAACCTAAAATAATCAGCATGAATAAAGATGCCTTTCGACCATCGAAACGCTGGCCTCTTAATCTCGCGCCAAACATAAGGCCTAAGTCCGTAAAAATGCCGGTGACATGCGTTGTGCGGACAACAGCCCCACTGAACGTAGTGGCCAGCGCATTTTGCAGACCACAAGCCGCCGAGGCTAGATAGTGTCCATATAAAGAATCACCCGTCAAAAAGTAGACCGCTGCGATAAGCAATAACGCTTCTAGAATGAGTAAGGCACTGTAGTTTCGCCCTAATTTTAATGAACCGCTGCGTAAAAAAAATCCAGAAATGGCAGAGCCAATAAGAAAGCTGATTAATATTAAAAACAAATAATAGCTATCAAGAAAAGACGTATTCACCAAACCCGTACCGAGCAAGGTCGCGGTACCTGATAAGTGTGAAATCGATTGATGCTTAAAACCTAGCAAGCCAATGGCGTTAATCAGCCCTGCAACTAGGGCTAATATAAAGGAACCGTATTCTACCCAGCGGGGTAATTTTGAAATCACCAGAGGCCTATTTTCTAATATGAATTAAGCATTTCATTCTACATCGTATGAGTAAGGCGATCAGACTGAAGCGCCCCTGCCAAATAAGTCTCAACCTTGTTCTTAGCCATGGTATCGTCGCCGGTAAACTGTACACCAATTCCTACGACCTTGTTACCCTGAGCCCCTTTCGGTGTAAGCCAGACGACTTTGCCTGCAACAGGAATTTTCTCTGGCTCATCCATCAATTTTAGCAACATAAAAACTTCTTCGCCCAATTCATATTGCTTACCGGTTGGAATAAACAAGCCACCCCCTTGTATAAAGGGCATGTAGGCTGCATAGAGCACCGCTTTATCTTTGATTGTGAGCGATAAAATGCCACTTCTTGGGTTCATGTTAACCTCTTATGATGAAAATGATTGCTGCCAATCCAATAGCATAGACTCTATTAGAAGCGATGGATTATAGTTTCCTTGCCCCGCGGCAAGTCGACCTGCAATTTCTTGTAATTTATGCTGTAAGGTTAACAGTTTTAAACGCGAGACGGTAGCGGCAAGCTGTTGAAACCATTCAAGTTGATGCGGGTGGCTAAGCTGATGGGCTTCCGCTCCCATCCCCACTTTCATGATATCCAAGCTAAAACTGGCCCACCAATTAATCGTATCAAGCAACTCATATTTAGACAGTCCTCGGCTAACATCTTGTAGCGGCTGACTGCCACCAAGCCAAGTTTGCATTAAATTTATATAAGCAGAATCTTGCGCTAATAAACCATTTCGCAGCCAAGCCTGAGCTTTTAATGGCCCGCCACCACACTGCCTTAATGCTTGAGTTAAATCATCTGCTGCTGTCCCTGGCATTTGTTCAGACAACCAAGAAAGCGCGAGTTCCATTGCTGGTGGGTGTAAATTAATGCGCTGAGTACGACTTCGAATCGTAGGCAATACCGACCCCAAACGCTCCGCCATTAAAAATAAATAGCTTTCTCCTGATGGCTCCTCAAGGGTTTTTAGTAGCGCATTTGAAGCATTCAAGTTCATAGCTTCAACAGGGTATATTTGCACAACCTGACAGGCCGAAATCTGAGGTGTTTTAGCTAAAAAGTCATTAACTTTACGCACCAGGTCGATTTTTATTTGCTTGCCTTTGGCTTCTTGATCACAAACAAAATAATCAGGATGACTGCCTGCGTCCATTAATTGGCAACTGTGGCAGTTATCGCAAAAAGAACTCAGTTTAGTCTGTTTTTTGTTTGGGGATTTGCACAACAAAAACTTAGCCAAGCGATAGGCTAGTGGCCTTTTACCTGTCCCTTCATTGCCTAGCAAGAGCGAGGCATGAGGTAATCCAGCACCATAATAACGCTCAACCAAGTCATTAAAAATTTCTGTATTCCAGGGAATATCTTGCAATAAGACCTTTCGGGCAAAACGCCCCTGCTCTGCAAGCTCTGCTTCATCTATAGCCATTTGTGAGTGCCTTAAGCGTTCGCTGCGTTTAACAGCTGATTAACGGCTGCCTGCAAATCAGATTGTACCGCCGTTAGCGATTGCGCGGCATTGATCATTTCAATACGCACAGGCGAGGACGCTGCGATGGATAAGAAGCCTTCACGAACTCGATTAAAAAAGTCTAATTGTTCGATTTCAAAACGATCCGCCGGCCCTCTTGAGCGGGCGCGCCCCATGCCAACATCGACAGGAGCATCCAATAAAAAAGTTTTATCGGGCTCAATGCCTTGCTGTGCAATGATTTTTAATTGTTCAATTAATTCAACTTTTAAACCTCGAGCAAAACCTTGATAGGCAATTGTCGAGTCCGTGAAGCGGTCGCACAATATCCAGCAACCACGTTCAAGGGCGGGCTTAATGAATACTTCAATATGCTGAGCGCGAGCCGCAAAAACCAACAGTAATTCAGTCACATCACTCATGCGCTCAGAGTGCGTTTTTTTTAACAGTTCCTCTCGAATTATTTCAGCAATCTCGGTGCCGCCTGGCTCTCGAGTAACCAACACCTCTATGCCTTGCTGCTGAAGAAGGTTTCGACAAAACTCAATATTGGTCGATTTACCAACACCTTCGCCGCCTTCAAACGTGATAAATTTCCCCAACTTATCACTTCGATAAATATCTGTACTCATAATAGGTGTCTGCTTGTTTCTTTTACAATAAAGCGAATTAATTGATGGCCGGTGCCGAGCGATATTCTTTACTGCGTCTGAATATCTGATATTTTCTTACTGCACGATTATGCTCTTCAAGCGATGTCGAAAAATAATGACTGCCATCCCCTTTCGCTACAAAATATAGGCTTTGCCCAGCATCTGGATTCAATGCTGCATGAATAGCTTCCCGCCCGGCTAATGCAATAGGCGTGGGTGGAAGGCCTTTATTACGATAGGTATTATAAGGGTTACTGCGATCACGCAGGTGTTTTTTACGCAAATTACCATCAAAAGACTCCCCGAGGCCATAAATAACAGTAGGGTCTGTTTCTAGACGCATATTTTTTTGCAAGCGGCGGATAAAAACCCCTGCAATCTCAGGGCGTTCATGTGCTTGCCCCGTTTCTTTTTCTACAATAGACGCCATTACTAACGCTTCATAAGCGGATTGATAAGGCAACTTCTTCCCTTGTGTCGATTCATAGGCCTGCCATTCTTCATTCAATACTGCCTGCAAGCGCTGATGCGATTGCTGTAAAATTGAAGATACCGAATCCCCCGACTGGTAAACATAAGTATCAGGGTAGATTAAACCTTCAGGCAGCTTATCAAGCTGAAGCAAGGTCTGTACTTTCGCCACGGTTAATGGCTGCACATCTTGTATTAATTTTTCAGCATTCGCTAGGCTCAATAAGGCATCCTTTAGCTGAGTTCCTTCGATAAAGCTAACCCGATAACGTTTATTCGAGCCTTTGGTTAACAGCGTTAACAGCTGCAACATATTGGTATTTTCAGGCACGTCATATTCGCCAGGCTTAATATGCTTAGCACTATTGAATAGCTTAGCTTGCAACAATAATAATCGAGCAGAAGGCAACCAACCTTGCTGCTGCCAGGAATAAGCTAATGCAGACAGTGTTTGTCCTTGATTGATTTGCAGGCTAATAACATCCTGCCCTACGGGTGCTTGCAATGGTTTTTGTACTAGATAAATTATGCCAGCACTAAAAAGGATTAACAGGAGTGCAGATAATAGAACTATTTTTTTAATCATTCTTTTAAACCATTTTCTAATATTTATTGTTAGCGCAGTATTCGATTAATCAAGCCGCAAATGAAGTATTACGTATAATAGCCATTAAATTCAGACGCTAGCTTACTCACTGAGTCAGAGACAGGAATTTTATTGCCAGCGATAAGACTAATACTTTGAATGCCACTTAAGCTATTGCTAATAAAAACAGCATCGGCCGATAAAAGACGTTCTAAGTTAACGGATTTTATAATTTGCACAGGGTAATCAGAAGTAAGTTGATGCTTAATCAGCCAGCGCCTAACACAACCATCAACCCCTTCTTGACTGAGATCTGGTGTGAATATTTGCTGTCCTTCCATCCAAAATATATTCGACATGGTGCACTCAACAACATGGCCATCAAGATTGAACATAATACCTTCATCAAATTCCGCTACATCACCCCATTCTGAGCGGGCAATCACTTGATCAAGACGATTTAAATGTTTTAACCCAGCAAGTACAGGCTGGCGAGATAAGGGATGATGGCAAAGTGTTAATACTTTGCCGTGCTGCTTCGCATTAAGGCTGGTAGCGGGCAGTTCACTTATCTGCAGCCACCAATTGATCTCTGCCGGATTCGGTGGGCGGTACCCTCTTGGTCCGATGCCGCGACTAATAACAAGTTTGGCGCAAGCTGAATCGATTGCTTCAATATGTTTTTCAACAAACTGAGGCCATTGCAAGAAAAAATCACTCAAAGGAAGCATTAACTTTTCTTGCGCCTTTAATAAACGTTGGCGGTGAAACTCCCAGGTAGGAATACCGCCCTTATGAATGCGTAATGTTTCAAAAACACCATCACCATAATGAAAAGCTCGATCCTGAAAATTAATTACCTGATCTTCTTGATCGACCCATTCACCGTTTAAAAATAACAAATTCAAGAGCACCTTATTATTGCGACGTTAGTATTTAGACGTACTTTTTAAAAATAAGCGATCCGTTAGTGCCGCCAAAACCGAAAGAATTTGAAATTGCCGCATCGATATTCATTTTACGAGCAACATGAGGGATGTAATCTAAATCGCATCCTTCCCCAGGCTCATCCAAGTTTATCGTTGGAGGAGCAATGCTATCGGTAATTGCTTTAATTGTAAAAATAGCTTCAATCGCTCCTGCGGCCCCTAGCAAGTGCCCCGTCATAGACTTAGAAGAAGAAACTGCTACTTTATCCGCTTGATCGCCAAATATACCATGAATGGCCGCTGTTTCAGCAATATCACCCGCATGAGTTGATGTGCCATGAGCATTAATATACTGCACATCGCTTGCTTTCATATCAGCATCATTCAACGCATTTTGCATCGCTGCTTGTGCACCGCTGCCATTTTCTGGTGGACTCGTAATATGATGAGCATCATCACTCATACCAAACCCTGCTAATTCAGCGTAAATTTTAGCGCCACGCTTTTTGGCATGTTCATATTCTTCTAATATTAAAACGCCAGCCCCATCACCAAGAACAAAGCCATCTCGATCTTTATCCCAAGGACGACTGGCTGTTGTAGGATCATCATTGCGCGTAGACATTGCACGCGCTGCAGCAAATCCAGCCACGCCAGCAGGACACGTAGCCATTTCAGCACCACCAACTACCATGACATCGGCATCGCCATACGCAATAGTACGCGCACCATAACCAATATTATGTGTGCCGGTCGTGCACGCCGTTGCAATAGAAAAATTAGGGCCTTTCAAACCGTACTGGATGGCAATATTACCGGCCGCCATATTGACAATACTGGCAGGAATAAAGAAAGGAGAGACTCGACGCGGGCCTTTTTTATCCAAATCCAATACCGTTTGTTCAATCGTACTGATACCTCCAATACCTGAACCCACGGCAACCCCAATACGATTGGCATCAACGGCTTGAGAAGCTAAATCATCCAATTTAGAATCTTTCATTGCTTCAAAAGCCGCGGCTAAACCGTATTGTATAAAGATATCAACTTTGCGTGCATCTTTTGTCGTTAAACCATACTGAGTAATATCAAAGTCTTTTATTTGACCTGATATCTGGGTAGCAAAACCCTCAGTATCAAATGTTTCAATTTTACTAATACCGCTTTTACCGGCAATTAATGACTGCCAGCTTGCATCAACAGTATTGCCCAGCGGGCTGACCATACCTAAACCTGTAACGACGACTCGACGCGAACCCATAAGCGATCTCCCGATCTAGCAATTGCTAAAACTTAATACAAATTAACTATATTATGAAAATAATATGACAAAAATATTTCTACTCATTTTTTTATCCGCCTGCTGTTTTTTCTTCAATCTATTCAATTTTTGCAACAGTAGATAATAAAAAAGCCGCGATCTAAATAAGAGGCGGCTTTTTATGAAATTATCATAAATAGAGCTCACAAATGAACTCATGAAGATTTAAATATGATAATCCCGATATCAATACATCATTGAAAGCACACGATTATAAATGTGCAATGATGTAGTCGATAGCTTCTTGAACACTGGTCAACTTCTCAGCATCTTCATCTGGAATTTCAGTTTCAAATTCTTCTTCAAGCGCCATAACCAACTCTACTGTATCTAAAGAATCAGCACCTAGATCATTAACGAAAGACGATGAAGACTTAACTTCTTCTTCTTTAACGCCAAGTTGTTCGATTACAATTTTCTTTACGCGTTCTTCAATGTTACTCATGTTTTACTTCCTAGTTCATTAACCCATGTTCATGCCACCATTCACATGAATGGTTTGGCCTGTAATATATGCAGCATCGTCACTTGCTAAAAAAGCAACGCTGCCCGCAATTTCGTGTGTTGCGCCCATACGTTTCATAGGGATGGACGCTAGGATGGCTTCTTTTTGATTTTCTGGCAAGCCATCTGTCATATCTGTAGCAATAAATCCTGGAGCAATTGCATTAACCGTAATATTCCGACTAGCAATCTCTTGTGCCAAAGAGCGTGTCAAACCCTCTAGACCTGCTTTTGCAGCCGAATAATTAACCTGCCCAGCATTGCCCGTAGTCCCTATAATTGAGCTAATGTTAATAATGCGGCCTTCGCGGGCTTTTATCAACGGCTTAATTAAGCTTTTGCAAACTCGATACACTCCTGAAAGGTTGGTATTAATCACATCCAACCATTCATCGTCTTTCATTCGCATAAAAATATTATCACGCGTGATGCCTGCATTATTCACCACGACAAAAGGTGTACCATGCTGAGCTAAGAATGCTGCTATCGCCGCATTTACTTGCTCGGAATCAGAAATATTTAGCACAAAAGCATCATGCTCAGACCCCAAGGCCTGTAAATCTTGCTTTAGCTGCTCGCAGCCTGACTCAGACGTTGCGGTACCGACCACTTTATAGCCACGGGCAATTAATGTTTCAGCAATGCCTTTACCAATACCTCGGCTTGCACCTGTCACCAGTGCGAGTTTTTTGTCTGACATTATCCTTCGCCTTTAATTGCACTTAATAGCTTTTCAAAACTGGCACTATCGCCCGACGACAGCGTCGATAATTCTTTATTAATGCGTTTATTCAAGCCAGTAATCACCTTGCCAGGCCCTACCTCAATGGCCAGTTCAGCCCCAGCACAAGACACTTCAATAGCACCAATCCAGTTTACCGGGCTGTACAGCTGCTCAACTAAGCGCTGTTTCATATCAGCAATAGAGCTGACCTTGTTATTAGCATTGTGGTAAACATCAAATTTGGCTTCAGACCACTCAACATTATTCAGCGCATCAACAAAAGGCTCTGCCGCTTGGCGCATTAATGACGAATGAAAAGGACCACTGACCTGTAAAGGCAGCGCGCGTTTTGCGCCCGCTTCTTTTGCCACAATGCAAGCCTGCGCAATGCCTGCGGCTGTTCCTGCAATAACAATTTGCCCTGGTGCGTTATAATTTGCCGGTTCAACAACCCCAGCTGAACTCGCCTCCGCACAAACCGCTTGAATTTGATCGCTATCCAAACCTAAAATTGCCGCCATACCACCTTCACCAGCAGGTACGGCGTTATCCATTAACTCACCACGCGTCTTCACCAAACGAACCGCATCTTGTAAAGAAAGAATTCCCGCAGCATAAAGTGCAGAATATTCACCAACGGAATGACCTGCGGCCGCTACAACTTGAATATCGCTACCGACTTCTTGCTGAATAACATTCCAAATAGCCGCGCTGGCAGCCACCAAGATAGGCTGAGTATTGTAAGTTAAGTTAAGTTCTTCTGCAGGACCATTTTGTACCAATGCCCACAAATCTTGATCTATCGCACGTGATGCTTGCTCGAATGTTTCTTGTATCACAGGATATTGTTCTGCAAGGTCAGCCAACATACCTAGCTGCTGAGCCCCTTGCCCTGGAAAATATAAAACAACCTGCTTCATCAAGACCTCACCCATACTGTTTAAATAACTTGTGTTTATTATGAGGGAAAAAAAATTACAGTAAAGAGAAGCTCAGGCACTAGAGCAGTGAATTTTTCGAACGGATGAAATTTTTTATTATATTGTTTATAAATCGAACACTAGCCAGACTAAAATCAGACTTAGATGGCTGAATTTGCCATATCATCAAGAACATCAGCAATTCGAGAAGGGCTTCCAGATTCAGCTTGCGTCAATGCGTAGCAAATTGTTTGGTAAAAAGCCTCTTGATCAGAGTTGCCATGCCCTTTCACAACCAAGCCATTAACACCTAATAACAAAGCGCCGCTGTGCGTAACGGGGTTAAGCTGGCGCTTAAAGCGTTCAACAATAGGATTGGTAAAAAACGATAGAATACGGCCGGATAAATTTGAACTCAGCATTAAATCAAATTGCTGCGACACAAAAGCCAATAGGCCTTCACTGGTTTTTAATGCGATATTGCCATGAAAACCATCACATACCACCACATCTAGCTCGCCCTTATAAAGCTCATCTGCTTCAACAAAACCCACATAATCAATGCCAGCGATGTCTGAAATCAATTGACCTGCTAGGCGAATTTCTTCTGTGCCTTTGCTGGCTTCTTTACCCACATTAAGTAAACCAAGACTTGGGTTTTCAAGACCTTGTGCTTTTCGCCAAGCAGCGCCTAATACGGCAAATTGATACAAGCCATCCGCCCCAACATCAATATTGGCACCAAGATCTAACATCAATAAGGGTTTTCTGGCCGTAGGAATATCTCTTGCCATTGCTGGGCGATCAATATCAATAAAGGTCGATAAAATATAGCGAGATAACGCTAACAAAGCACCACTATTACCACAGCTGACACACGCTTGAGATTCGTTGCTTGCCACACTTTTTAAGGCCAAGGCCATTGAAGATTTTTGCTTACGGCGCAAAGCATGAGAAGGCTTATCTGTCATTTCAACAGATTGCTCGCAATAATGGACATGAAAACGAGATTTTATTTCTATGGAATCAAAAGAGGAATTTATTTCAGCATCTAACCAAGTAGATTCTGTAGAGGCGACATAGAAATGAATAGAAAGATCGCTACGCTCAGCAAGAATTTGCTGCGTTGCTTTAAAAGTAACGCGGGGACCTAAGTCCCCGCCCATAGCGTCTACTGCTAGAGTAAACGTCATGACTTATTCGTCGTTACCAGTCTCCACGACTTTTTTACCACGGTAAAAGCCATCAGCGCTTACGTGGTGGCGACGGTGAATTTCACCAGTCGTTTGATCTGTAGATAGAGTTGCAGACTCTAGAGCATCGTGAGAACGACGCTGACCACGACGTGAACGAGTTACTTTACTTTTTTGAACAGCCATTTTTGTAGGCTCCTAACTTAACGCTATTTCGATTTTAACTGTTGTAGTACGGCAAAAGGATTATCCTTTTTTTCCGTAGCTTCAACCGGTTCCGTTTCAGCCTTAGGCTGTTTTATCTCGCACTCACCGTCTGCATGATATGCAAACATAGGGAGCGCTAATATTAGCTCATCTTCAACCAGCTCCCATGGGTCAATGTTTCCATTGTGATCCATTATTGCCGGTTCGTACTGCTTGGGCAGATGTTTCGCTTTCTCATCAGAGAAGGCTAATCCAACCTGGAACTCCCCTCGCACATCGAGTACCACAGCATCCAAGCAACGCTGGCATACCATGGTAGCTTTTGTTGAGCACTCGCCATCAATGAACATGTGATCATCAGCATCACGCTGAAAAGCCAATTTATAATCAACTGGCCCATTCACATCTTCGACGGCTTCCTGAAAACGTTTAAATAGATTCACATCTAATGATCCAGTTAAAACCGTCTCATTATCTACAAATCTTATGGCATCTAAACGTTTAGGTAAGGCTGCCTCAGCCATAGATGGCGACATAATAGGCATCCGCTTATCCTGTGTCAAAATTATTTAACCTTTTTTTCGATATTTATTATGCAAATCAATGCAACTGAAGGCTAGGAGCCGTTACAACGGTTGCTAGACCTGCACCGATACTAGCACCTAATTTCTGCACTAGTGATTCCCAAGGATCAGGCTGACGAGTAAAGTTTACCACTTCTTCGCTATTAAATTTAGTGCGAACTAACTGACTTGTCGAAGATAAACCATCGATAAGCCCCATTTCCACTGCCTGCTCGCCCGACCAGACCAAACCACTAAACATATCAGGGGTTTCTTTTAAGCGATCCCCGCGACCCAAGCGTACCTGTTCAATAAACTGATTATGAGTAACTTTTAATACACCCTGCCAAAATTCTTTCTCTTCAGGATTTTCGGGTGAGAAAGGATCCAAGAACCCTTTATGATCTCCCGAGGTATATAAACGGCGCTCTATACCGAATTTCTCCATCGCGCCAGTAAAGCCAAAGCTAGAACCAACCACACCAATAGAGCCTACTAAACTTGCCTTATCCGCATAAATCTCATCCGCCGCCGCCGCAATATAATAAGCGCCAGAAGCACCAAGATCGACAATTACAGCATAAACCGGTAAATCACGAGTATGCTTGAGGCGCTTAATCTCGTCATAAACATACCCTGATTGCACAGGACTACCACCAGGGCTATTAATTCGCAGAACAATACCAAGAACTTGCTCATCATCAAACGCATCACGCAAAGCGGTAATGATATTATCCGCACTCGCTTGCTCTGTTGCCGCAATAACACCATTTATTTCAATAATGGCGGTATAAGGCTCACCAGTATTATTTACGACACCTTCTGCCGACTTACCAATCATCATAATAATGAACAGTACATAAGCCAGTGTCGCCAATTTAAAAAATATCCCCCAGCGTCGTGACTTACGCTGCTCGTCTTGAAGGCCTGTCACAACCTTCTCGATCAACTTCCACTCTTTTGTAGAATCGGGGTAATCAATTTTATTCGGGTTATCCATTACTTTTTATCCAATCTAATAAATCATTTAAATCGTGGCACAAGGATTTCGCACCCGATAATAACAAAGTTTCACTATCATGAGCACCATGAGTCATCCCCACAGCATCCATATTAATTGCTCGTGCCATATCAAGATCAAAACTGGTATCACCCACCATTAATGCCTGCTCACTCGAAAGATTCAGCTCTGCAAGAATTTCACTCAGCATATGTGGATCAGGCTTCGATGTTGTTTCGTCAGCACAACGAGTGATTGCAAACACATCACGCACCGCCATACTATCAAGCATCTCATCCAAACCTCGTCGGGTTTTTCCTGTCGCTACGGCCAATATATACCCTAGCGATTGCAGTTCAGCAAAAAAATCATGAGCGCTCGGGAAAAAGTCCACATGGACATCGCTATGAAATGAAAAATTCGCCGAGTAATGCGTGCGCATTAGTTCAAGCTCCGTCGCCGTAATGTGTGGCCACAATCTTCTGAGAGCCTCTGGCAAACCCAAGCCAATAATCTGCTGAATCGCATAATCGGTCAGCGTGGGCAGCTCGACACTCGCAGCAGCAATTTGCATACTATCTACAATTCGAGCGGTGGAATCAACCAAAGTTCCATCCCAATCAAAGATAATAACGCTATATTTATTGCTGTTTGCACCTTCAGCAACAGACTGATTTAAAGTCGTATCAGAAATCAAACTTTAAGCCCTCTTTTTCTTTGTATTTCAAAAACTTACCCTCCAACGGCGAAGTAATTTCTAACAACTCTTCAGTCATCGGATGCACAAAAGCCAAGCGATAAGCATGTAAACACAAGCGCTTAATGCCGACTTGTTTATCAACCGCTTCTTCTACTTTATTCAGGTACTTTGGGTCGCCGGCGATGCCGCAACCCGCATACTGGCAATGCACGCGAATTTGATGCGTGCGCCCGGTAATGGGTCTCGCCTCGACTAAGGTATAGCGGCTCGAACGATCAAGCACCTTGAACTTGGTTAATGATGGTTTGCCATCATCTTCAACCCGCACCATCCGCTCTCCCCCTTGAACTTCATTTTTCTTCAAAGGGGCATCAACTTTATCTTGAAAATCAGGCCATTCGCCGTGCACCAAAGCAAGATAACGCTTATCAATCGCTTTTTGGCCCTGAAATAGCTTTTGCACAGCGACCAAAGCAGAGCGTTTCTTAGCGACTAGAATCACCCCCGAAGTATCTCTATCCAAACGGTGAACCAACTCAAGAAATTTTTGCTGCGGACGCATCGCGCGCAACAACTCGATCAAACCAAGCTTAATACCACTGCCGCCATGAACGGCCATACCGCTTGGTTTATTAACGCCGATGTAAAACTCATCTTCAAATAAAATGCTATTTTTAATAAGTTCAGCCTGAGTCGTAGGCACAACAACCTCATCTGTAGATACCTCCTTGATCGTTACTGGCGCTACTCGCACGATGTCGCCAATCGCCAAACGCTGCACAGGCTTAGCGCGTTTTTTATTAATCCTCACTTCCCCTTTGCGCAATAACCGATAAATCAAAGAGCGTGGCGCGCCCTTCAATAAAGTGAGCAAGAAATTGTCAATTCGCTGCCCATCATGATCTTCATCGATGGTAATCAGGTTTACTTGGTTAGTATTGTAAGATTCTGCTGGCATAAAATCGCTTTCAATTCGCTCTAAATGTTTGTCGCAACTGTTATTTGTTGCTATATTCGCTGCCCCAGTGTCAATTATTTCAATTTTTTCAATCATTGACACGCGGTAACGGCAGCCTTTAAGCGGCCAGTATAGAGAAGAAGAACGATTATTAAACCTTCTTTATGCAAACGAATAACAATGAATCGCGATCAAATGAATATAAGTACAGGTCATTTATCGCTTATTTGAGATGAACCATGCGCAAACATCGCAGGCAGCATCTCACTATCAAATTATGGATTGTTGGTGATGGCCAAAAGGCATTACCAAGCAGAAATAGACACCACGCCCATCAGATCAATCTGGCCACTTACAGGGTGGCAAGCGCAGGACTAATTGAATCAAGCAACCATAAAGATTTTGCTATAGAAGACCAACAAACGGTCTGCTGCCTAGTGTGCTTACGCCATAGAGCTACACATATAACATGAAAAGAATGCTAATTAATGCAACTCAAACGGAAGAGTTGCGCGTTGCCCTCGTTGATGGACAGCGTTTGTATGATCTAGATATTGAATCTGGATCCCGTGAACAAAAAAAATCAAATATATATAAAGGCAAGATCACCCGTATCGAGCCTAGCCTTGAAGCGGCTTTCGTAGATTTTGGCGCAGACCGCCATGGTTTCTTACCATTAAAAGAAATCTCGAAAACTTACTTCAGCAAAAACCCAGGCTCAGGCCGCATCAACATCAAAGAAGTAATGCGCGAAGGCCAAGAAGTCATTGTGCAAGTTGATAAAGAAGAACGTGGCAACAAAGGCGCGGCATTAACCACTATGGTTAGCCTTGCGGGTCGTTACTTGGTTCTTATGCCTAACAATGCCCGCGCGGGCGGCATCTCTCGCCGTATCGAAGGTGACGAACGCACAGAGCTACGCGAAGCCATGAAAGGCGTGACGGTTCCTGATGACATGGGCGTTATCGTTCGTACTGCTGGTATCGGTCGCTCTAGCGAAGAATTGCAATGGGATTTAGATTACCTAATGCAGCTTTGGCAAGCGATTCACGGTGCTTCTGAGCGTCGTAATGCCCCTTGCTTACTGCTACAAGAAAGTAACGTTGTTATCCGCGCTATTCGTGATTACTTACGCCAAGACATTGGTGAAGTATTAATCGACAACCAAGCCGCTTACGACGAAGCGATTGGTTTTGTACAGCAGGTAATGCCTCAGTACGAAAGCAAATTCAAACTTTACGAAGACAAAGTTCCGTTATTTAATCGATACCAGATTGAAAGCCAGATCGAAACAGCTTTCCAGCGTGAAGTTAAACTACCTTCTGGTGGCTCGATTGTTATCGACCCTACAGAAGCGCTTGTTTCTATCGATATTAACTCTGCCCGCGCAACCAAAGGCGCAGACATCGAAGAAACGGCGACCACAACGAACTGTGAAGCCGCTGAAGAAATTGCTCGCCAGCTGCGTTTACGCGACATGGGTGGCTTGGTGGTTATCGATTTCATCGATATGCATTCAAACCGCAACCAGCGTGAAGTTGAAAACCGCTTAAAGAACGCTCTAGAAATGGATCGTGCTCGTGTACAAGTTGGCCGCATCTCTCGCTTTGGTTTGATGGAAATGTCTCGCCAACGCTTGCGCCCTTCTTTAGGTGAAACTTCTGGACACGTTTGCCCTCGCTGTAGCGGCACGGGTATTGTTCGTGACTTGCCGTCTCTTTCTCTTTCTATCTTACGTTTAATCGAAGAAGAAGCAGCAAAAGAAAATACGGGCCAGATTCGTGCTGAAGTTCCTCTAAACGTAGGTTCGTTCTTATTGAATGAAAAACGTGAAGTCATTGCCGACATCGAAAATCGTCATAATGCTCGCATCGTAGTATTGCCAAATCCTCACATGGATACGCCTCATTACGAAGTAACACGCTTACGCCCAGACGATACTTTGATTGGCCAAGCTAGCCATGAGCAAAACTTTGAGCCGGAAGTAGATTTTGGCATTGATGCCGAAGTTAAAGAACCTGCAAAAGGTCAAGATGCTGCTGTTAAAGCCGTTGCTGCCGCTCGCGCGCCTGCACCGCAAAAATCTCTATTCAAGAAGCTTTCAGAAAGCATCACTAGCTTATTTAGCAGTGAAGAAGCAAACGAAGAGAAACCTAAGCCAAGCGCTCGCAAGCCGACCAACAACCGCAATGCTCGCAGCACGCAAAACAATACGCGCAAAACACCTAGCAATCGTCGCAACGAACGCTCTGAGCGCCCTGAACGCAACGAGAAGACCAACGATCGCAATGACAAGTCCGGTGAACGTAATACGCGTAAGCCTAGCGAAAACCGTGACCGTAACGAAAGTCGTGAAAAGCCTGAAGCGCGAAATACCCGCAGCCGAAATACTAAGCGCGATAACGACAAACGTGAAGATAAGCGCGATAACGAACGTCAAAATAAGAAACCTGAAGCACAAGCAGGCAATTCAAATGATGACAATCAAGAAAAAGCACCTCGCAGACCACGCAATAACGGTCAGCGTCGCCGCAATCGCCCAGAACGCAATCGCAATACTGACGAATCTGTAAAGAATGAAGCCGTCACTCATGCCGAACAATCTAGTAAGCCCGTTGATGTTAAGGTAGAAGCCCCGGCTACTAACAAGCCTGCTGAAGCTAAAACACATACTAAAACAGACGTTAAGGCCGAACCGAAGCAAGAAACCGCTGGTGAAAAAGCAAAGCCTTGGGCTGCTCATGAAGAGAAGCCTGAAGCTGCGATTAAAGCCGATGTTAAACCGACGCCTAAGAAAGAGAGCGCTAAAGCAGAAACGCCAAAGGTAGAAACACCTAAAGTTGAAGCCGCTAAAGAAGCTCCTGTTAAAGTTGAAGCACCCAAGGCAGAAATACCTAAAG
>CAWVSY010000004.1:0-91176 GCA_963933055.1 uncultured Oleispira sp. | reverse complement strand
ATAAGGTCTCTAACATATCAGATTTAAAGAATATGGAATGTAAATAAAGCTATTGGTAGGAAGCTGATTGAGCATTGTCGAGAATTTGCAGGTAATAGTGGTGCTGTTAGATTGCAATGCGTTACTGCTCCAGATAATGAACCGGCACAGAAATTGTATGATTCATTAAATGCAAATAAAAGTACGTGGAATTTTTATGGGTACAATACTGATGATTCAGTGAGACCTGTTATCAAAACAAGGAAGTAATATGCCATTCGAAAGAATTATGGGAATTAATGTTATAGACGATGCCAAATATCAGAAGTATAGAGAAGCAATGCTGCCTATATTGGCCTCATTTGGGGGCTCTTTTGGTTTCGATTTCAAGGTATCAGAAGTGTTATTGTCAAAAACACAGGATGATATCAATCGAGTTTTTACAATAGAGTGTCCTAGTCAACAAATAATGGAAGAATTCTTTTCTAATCCAGAGTATCTAGAAGTGCAAAAAATGTACTTCAATAGTTCAGTTGGTAGCAGAACAGTTATTTCGTTGCATGAAAAATAAAGGATTATAAGTGCATGATGAGTTTTAATAATCCAAAGCATATTGGTATATTTTTAGGTGTGCTTTATGGGATTTCAGCAAGAATATTATTGGATATCGAATTTCTTAAAGACTACGTCAACTTGGTTTCAGTCTCTTTCGTATTTTTTGTTCCATTTGTAATTGGTTTTATAAGAATACATTTTGAGTTACGGGTAAATAGTGATCTTACCTATAGGGAAATGATAACACTTGCGTGGCAGCCTATCTTTATTTTCCTGTTGGTTACTATTTTTACGTTGCTTGAGGGCAGTATTTGTGTGGTGATGACGTTACCTGCATTCATGTTTTTTGCAAGTCTGGGTGGTTTGGCCGCAGGTTTATTGAATAAGTTTATAAAAAATAGACAAAAAGGTACTTTGCTATCTGTAACGTTATTGCCTTTCTTTTTATTACCTCTTGAAGTTAATTTTCTTCACTCCTCAAAAACTTATCAAGTAGAAAATAGCATAATCATACAGGCTTCACCTGAGGTTGTATGGAGTCAGCTTGCAAATGTTAATGCAATTGATGAGTCTGAATTATCTTTTTCTCTAACTCATCTCATTGGGGTGCCTAGGCCAATTGAAGCAAGTATGAACGCTAACGGAGTTGGTGCCGTTAGAACAAGTAAATGGGCAAAAGGTGTTGAATTTAAGGAGGTTATAACCGACTGGGTTCCTAATCATAGAATGGCGTATGACTTTGATATTGATCCTGATGCAATTCCAGATGATGCTTTAGATAAGCATGTGAAGCTTGGTGGTGAATATTTCTCTCCTATTAAAGGTGAATATTTAATTACCAAAGACTATGAAGGAAATACACTTTTACACTTGAAAACGACACTGCTAGATAATACCAATTTTGGTATTTATTCTCGAGTATGGGGTGAGATTATTTTTCAAGATTTTCATTTGTCGTTGCTTAAATTAATGAAGTCACGTTCTGAGACTCTATTAAAAAACAATGAATTTAGTGCAAGTTTGTGAAGTGGTTTATCTTTAACTTTGTTCAAAGTTACAGTTACAGTTGCTACGGGGTCTGCGTTAAGCGGATTTAACCCGTAAATGCAATAGGTGAAATTATTCCTAAGAGTACCTGATTAGGGATTTTAAAGCCTAAGTATTTTTTAAGGCGGTTATTAATCCTATCCATCACCGCTTTTACATCTTTTTTATTATCATTTTCTGTTGGTGTAACAGATTGGTTCATATCTAGTATCAAGTTTAAAGTGATTTTTGACAAAATAATTTCAGAATAGATATTATTTTAAGAAACTGGTCGGCGTTTCTAACAGCTAGTGCTAGGGATTTTAATTCAACCAAAGATCTCGATTCGTCTTATTTGACAAAACTAATAATATGTCCGAATATCATTGCCAATATTAATATTAATATTACTAGGCAAATTCCATTTACCGATGAATAGGGTGAGCATATCGGTCCCAAATTAATGAAATTAAAGTAATGAGAATATAATATCTTCACTTAAAAGAGCGAAGATGCACTTATAAATATTAATTATAGAGAAATAAAATATGAAAAAAACAATGTCTATTCTTGTACTGGCAGTAGTCGTTTCGGGCTGCGGTGGAGAAAGTAGTGATAGCATGGTTAGCACTAAAGAGACTGATAATGGCTTGGTAACTGAGCTAGAAGGACAGTGGTTGAAATCTTGTGGTTCTGTTGATCAAAACGATAATGAGACTTTATACGATATTGTTGAATTGACATTTACTAATAATAAAATTTCTTCGAGCATTCGTAATTTTACAGATTCTAATTGCTCACAGCCTTATCAGGATTCCCCTAATCCTAAATCGAGTGCATATTTCCAAACCGGGGATAAAGTAATCGTATCAGAGGGACTAGAGTCGACGGAAATCGATAGCCAAATTAACCGATCTGAAGGCGCTCCGTTTATTGCTAATGAATTCGATATTTATTATATCTCTGATAATGTACTTTATTTCGGTGATAGCAATGGTGTTAATGATGGTTCTATCGCTGCTCGTCGACCCGTAGAATTAAATTATAATCGTCGTTATGATCGACAGTAAAATTTTATGTTTTATCGCTGCTGTCTCGTTAATAATTTTGCAAATTACGCCATTGTAAATTACGCAATTAATTGAACAGCGATATTACTTTGAACTTTCTGTTGATATCTTTTCAAAGTTGCAGTTGCTACTGGGTCGCGTTAGACTAAATAGGCTTATTTAATCATAACTAAAAACGACTATACAAAATAAATAGGAGTATAAAGTAAATGGAAATTGTAGCACTCGATAAGTTTTGGGAACTTATAAACGAAAAATTAGAGGGTTGGATAGAAGCAGGTATTAAACTTTTACCTAACATCATGGTTGCTATTTTTCTGGCCATTATTTTCGGTCTGCTTGCAAAATACGTTGGTAAAGCCGCTCAGAAAGTTCTTCACAAAGCATTGGAATCTGAACAGATTGCCAATCTACTCGCGTCAATTATTAAAGTTTTAGTCTTATTTGCTGGTCTCTTTGTTGCACTTGAATTCTTAGGGCTAACAGGCACGGTTATGTCACTGCTAGCGGGTGCTGGTATTGTGGGTTTGGCATTGGGTTTTGCTTTCCAAGATATGGCTGAGAATTTAATTGCAGGTATTGCAATGGGCGTTCGAAAACCATTTCAAATAGGAGATATTATTGAGGCCGAGAAGGTATTTGGCACGGTAAAAACCATCAATTTACGCAATACGATTGTTGAGACATTCTTTGGTCAGATTGAGATTATTCCAAATAAAATTTTATTCAGAAATATTCTAACGAATTATACTTATACTGGTGTAAGACGTATTGAAGTACCTGTTGGCATTTCATATGCTGATGATCCTGAAAAAGCGGCGTCGGTTATCACCGAAGCGATTAATTCTTGTGATTTTGTAATCAATCAAGAAGAAACGGGCGTTTTCGCTAAAGAATTTGCCGATAGTAGCATTAATTTGTTGGTTTGGTTCTGGATTGATTACCCTGGTGAAACAGGTTTTATGCAAGCAAGGCATAAGGCTGTGGTAGAAATTAAGAAAGCGCTAGAGAGTGCGGATATATTGATTCCATTCCCAATCAGAACTTTGGATTTTGGTGCAAAAGGCGGTGAAAAATTAAATACGATGCTTTCACATAAAAAGACCATGAATTCAGAGAAATCCAGCGCTTCTGAAAATGAGAAGTATGGTGAGACGGATAGCGATGGTGATTCTGAAGGAAGTGATGGGGAATCTGCAGGTAACAGTTAAATAACTAATTCATAAGGGGAAATACCGATGACAACAACTAAAAAAACCGAGACTAAAAGCACAGTAAAAGCTGATGAGCTAGCGGCTAGTAAAGAGGCAGCATTAGATGCTTATGAAAAACTATTAGAAGCTAAGCAACACTTAAAATTAGCCGCGGAATCTGCTGGGGTTGATATGAAAGATGAAGCGATTGAGCAATTATTGAAAGGGCGTGCTAAAACAGAAGAGTTGGTGGATCAAACTAGCGTCTTTATTCGTGAGAAGCCATTGGCTAGCTTAGGTATTGCTTTTGTGGGTGGCCTTATTATTTCTCGTTTATTTTCACGTAAATGATCGAGGAAAAAGGTCCGCAGGATTCTGCAGAATCTCTCGACAATACTAAAATATCTGATGTATTGGATGAGATGAATGCGTTGATGGGCTGGCTGCAGAGTGCAGCCTCAACAGGTTCTGAGATTTTTGACTTATTCAAGCTTGAGGTCCGGCTTGCTGTTACGGATGTTAAGCGTTTAATCTTACTCTCAAAGCTGCTTGTGCCTATGCTTGTGCTCGCTTGGATGAGTTTGAGCGCAGTGCTGGCATGGCATGTTTATTTATTGAATATATCGGTCTCTCAGGGCCTGTTGTTTCTTTGCTGTCTCCAATTTCTGGGCTTGTTTGGTATTACTTTCGGTTTGAAATATTATCAAAAAAGTTTGACGTTACCGTTAACTCGACAGCACATTCGTCGGTTTGTTGAAGGTCAAAAGCGTGAGTCGTAAAACTTTACTTCATAAGATTCAATTACAAAATGAGCGTTTAGATGTACGCCAGGCGCAGTTTATTTTAGCCCGTGCGCGATCAAAACGGGTTTTAAGTCGATGTAATCCTTATTTGATTATTGGTGTTGGGTTGTTAGCGGGAGTCGCTACCAAGGCCGTAGGGTGGCGCAAGGCATATAGTTTGGCAAAAGTGGGCGCTCGACTTTACCCTTTAATAACGAATGGGGTTAAGCCGAACGATGAGTAAAAGCAGTCAGGTTAAATCGGCTGCTAACATTATTAGCTAGCGTCTTGAATACTTAAAGAAAATACTTTCCAACCTGCCTCTGGTATTGGTTTATGCTCGCTGGTAAACCAGTGTATTCGTTCCTTTTTGTCTAATACAAACAAGGGTATAACGCCATTATTATCTTTTAACCATTGCTCAAAACTGTATGCCTCACTGAGTGGTGTGTTTTTAACAAAACCATTTTTATTTACCAAAGCATTAAGTTTTGTGTAAGTAATATTGGCCCCAAATAATGTATGGCCTTTGTAGCTTTCAGAGACTACATGTTTTTCATGTGAATTCAGTTCTTCTTCTGAAGGTAATGTAAAAACATTTTTTACGCCAAAATCTTCTTTAAATCGCAATGCCGTCGTATTGTTAGTCGCGCTGTGACGAGACAGGCCTAGCATGGTTTTAAAGCCATTCAGTTCTAGATTCATTTCGGCATGGTCAGAAACGGGGTTGCCATAATAAGTATCAAGCCCTTTCATTCTTGCAGCGCTGATGTCTTCCCAATGGCTGTCACACAGAAGTGTTTTTAGGCCGATTTTATTTAGTGATTCAGCAACAACGATTGATACTGGGTTAGCCCCGATAATGAGAACACCTTTGTTTTCAGGAGATTCTACGCCCAATAATTTTGCTAACGGTCTTGCGGTTAAGCCTTGAAGTAGAACGGTACCAATGATTACGCTAAAGGCTAGTGGAACCAATAGCTCGGCATTTTCCATATTCAGTTGTTCTAGTTTAATTGCAAATACAACTGAGACAGCGGCAGCAACAATGCCTCGTGGTCCTACCCAAGAAAGAAAGACACGCTCTTTAAACGTGAATTTAGAGCCTATGGTGCTCACAAAGACTTTCACTGGTCGAGAGACAAGTTGAACCACCAAAAATACGCCAACAGCTCCCCAGCCTATAGCATAGAGTGCGTTCAAATCCACGCGAGCAGACAGTATAATGAATAACGCCGATACAAACATAAGTGTTAGGCTTTCTTTAAAGCTTAAAATATCTTTTGTATTAACGCCTCGCATATTCACTAACCAGATACCCATAATGGTAACGGCTAATAACCCCGACTCGTGCATTAAGGTATTGGATAACGAAAACGCCCCGGTCACAAAGGCTAACGCCGCAAAATTTTGTAGGTATTTTGGGATAAGGTGATGGCGTAATAGTAGCCCTAAACAATAGCCGGCTAATATTCCAAACAGTGTGCCTATGAAGATCGTTTGGCTAAACACGGCGAGCACATGTAACCAATCTGATCCTGTTTGTTGCGCTACAATCCACTCGAAAATCAATACCGCAAACAAAGCACCCAGTGGGTCGATGATTATGCCTTCCCAGCGCAGTGTTCTAGAAATCATTAGATTGGGTCTGACTGATTGTAAAATTGGCATGATGACGGTTGGGCCAGTAACAACCATTATTGCGCCAAATAATGCAGAGATAGACCAGCTTAAGGAGGTAATATAATGAACGGCAATGGTTGTAATGGCTGCATTGATAAAGGCGCCGTATGTCACCATATTTCTAACGGTGCTGCCTATTCCTTTTAACTCTGACCGCTTTAGCGTTAAGCTTCCTTCAAATAGGATGACGGCTACACATAGGGAAATAAAAGAAAAAAGAAAGTCACCGAAAAGTGCATCAGGATCGAACAAGCCTGTCACTGGACCCAGTATTATTCCTGTTAGTAAAAGAAACAAAATGGCTGGAACTTTTATCCTCCAAGCTAGAATTTGACAAGCAAATCCTAGCATACCAATCAGCCCTAGCATCAATAAATCAGGTATTTCCATAATACGTTGTTTCCTAATGATTTTGAGTATTGTAATTAGACAAGGTAAGAAAGATACCAGAAATCAGGGGGAAAAACCTATTTGCTAACGGCTTTATATTGAAGGGGGAATAGTAATTTTTGTTCAATCTATTATAGTGAGTATTTTAGCTATTTTTGGGAGAGATACATTGATTCGAAAGACGATAAAGTTTATGGGTGAGTGGATGTTTGGCATCCTGCTATTACTTATTGTATTGAGAATTGCAGCGCCTTTTATTGCTGAATGGGCGATTAATCGGCAGATTTACAATACCGATGGTATCTATGGGCATGTGACAGATGTAGATCTTAATTTATATCGAGGTGCATACGAGATTGAAGGCATTGAACTGTTTATGGAGAAAGGCGATGAACAGTACCCATTGTTAGAAATTAAAACGCTGGATCTCTCTATATTCTGGGGAGCACTGCTGAACGGAAATATAGTCGCTGAGGCCATCTTAGAACAACCGGTATTCAATTTAGTCGATCGCGAGAATACAAAAGTGGTTGCGAATGAAGCGGTCACCGATGAAAAAAATTGGACTGAATTGATTAAAACTTTAACGCCTTTTTCTATTGATCGCTTAGAGGTTGTGAATGGAGAATTGCATTTCCGTAAACCCGATGGTGAGCCAAAGGTTGATGTTTTTCTGACAGAAATAAACTTGTTAGTTGAAAATATAACCAATAGTGAAAAACTCTCCAATACTCTATTGGCTGATATCAATGTATCTGCACAGGTTATGGCAGAGTCTGGTATTCAACTGAAGGGAAAATTTGATCCCTTTAATCGTATTCCTACCTTTGATCTGAATATGGAAATGCAAAGTCTATCATTAATGCACTTAGATGATTTTATTAAAGTTTATACGCCTTTTGATATCGAAGGCGGATCGTTGGATTTAGCATTAGAGCTAGCAGCGGAAAAAGGAAATATAAAGGGGTATCTGAAACCTGGTATTTATAATTTGGATGTATTTGATTGGCGAGAAGATGTTAAGAAAGATAATGACAATCCGTTCCAGGTAATGTTTGAAGCATTGTCAGGCGGAATTGCCGAATTACTTGAAAATCAAAATCGTGATTTATTAGCGACAAAAATTGAATTGAAAGGAAAAGTAGATTCGCCAGAAACTTCGACTCTATCTGTATTATGGGGCATCTTGAAAAATGGCTTTATCGATGCGTACAAAATAAACGTCGAAGACTCAGTATCTCTGGATGGTGAAGCGAAAAGTCGAGAAGATTAATTATTTCGCTTTTGCCGTTTTGGATTCCAGTAAACCTTCTATGTACAGCATGTTGATTAGAACCAGTAGGATGACGGTCAACGGAGCCGCTAGCAAAATGCCTGTCATACCCACCATACCCGCCAGAATGACTTGTACAAAAAGCGTTAGGGCTGGAGGAAGGCCCGCTATTTTGGCCTGTAGTACTGGCGTTAATACATAGCTTTCGATTGTTTGAACCGCAACATAAAGACCGGTAACGTACAGTAACGCATCAAACCCACTAATTACGCTAACCATGGCTGCAGGAATAAACGCAATAAGGGGGCCTATGTTGGGTATAAAAGAAAGCAATGCTGCAATAATTCCAAGGATCAAAGCAAGATCGATTCCGAGCATCCATAACCCCATCGTTGTCAGTACACCCACTATAATCATTGAAGCAATTTTTGAAACAAGCCAGTCTGAAAGAGCGGAACCACATTCATTGAATACTTCGCGGGCTCTTTCTCTATTCGCCGGAGGAACAAGCATTACGGTACCGTTGACGTACCATTTTGGGTTAACTGAAAGAAATAGTCCTAGAAAAAGTGCAAAGATAAAACTTCCTAGACCGTTTACTGTTGATGATAAAAAGCTGGATGCCGCATCCATGATGGTACTTGCTTTAGGGTCATAGGAGTTGAGGCTTTTTATATTGTTTGTGAGCTGATCAACCCATTTCAATTCTGCAGTATAAGTTTGTATATAGCTGATTGCTTTTGGCATACGCTCTGCCAGTTCACTGGCTTGAGTGGCTATTTTGGGGCCGGTATAGGAGAGAAAAAGCAGAAGTAAAATGAAGGGGACAATAACCGTTACAGGAAGCCAGGCCTTACGGGGAAGGTTCGTCTTATTACCTAACCAGCTTGCTGAACCGCTAAATAAAACCGCAATTAATATGCCTCCAAAACCCGTCAGTATGATTTTACTGTTTGTCGCAAGCATCCATGCAAAAAGCACAACGGCCATCGCGATACTCGCCTGAATGAACGTACGCTTTATGAGTGATTCTGTATTCATATAATACCTTGAAAGCAAGCTGTGAGATTCGTGTATTATGAGTCTGTCATAATGACGTTGAAAATTATTTAAAAAATATTAATGAAGATTCTATATTATCAAACACAATGCTGCAAAAGAGACGCCTGTCGGAGCTCATATGAACCATAATGCTAAGAAGAATAATTCAAGAGGAAGGCATATAAAAAAGCCTAGAAATATGCCTCTACTAGGGTGGAGAGATATTCTATTGCGAGTAAGGAACCGCCTAGATACTGACAATCTTGGCTTGATTGCTGGCGGCGTTGCTTTTTTCTTTTTGTTAGCAATCTTTCCTGCTATTTCCGCTATGGTTGCAATATATGGTTTGGTTAATGATCCCACCGATATGCAAGAACAGTTTCAGTCGTTTTCACAATTGCTGCCTACTGAAGCCAGTGAAATTATTTTATCGCAGTTACAAGAAGTGACTCGACAGTCTTCTGCTTCTTTAAGTATGGGGGCACTTTTGGGTATGCTTTTCGCTTTTTGGAGCTCGATGAAAGGGATGTTAGCAATGATTCGAGCATTGAATGTCGTTAATCTTGAGGACGAAAAGCGGGGGTTTTTTGAATTAAGATTTTTTGCTTTTTTTCTGACTGTATGTTCAGTTATTTTTGTTGTGGTTTGTTTATTTTTAATCGCATTTATCCCCTTGTTATTAAACAATTTAGGCCTTGCAAGCTTCTCTGAAACATTATTTTCATTGCTTCGTTGGCCGTTGCTTACAGTAATGATATTGGTAATGTTGGCGATAATTTTTCGTTTTGCGCCAAGTCGTAATAATGCTCGTTGGGTTTGGATTATGCCCGGTACTTTAGTAGCCGTTGTTTTGTGGCTTATTGGATCGATTCTGTTCTCTTGGTATACATCAAATTATGCCCAATATAATGCAACATATGGATCACTTGGCGCGGTAATCGTCTTGCTTCTTTGGTTTTATCTTACTGCCTATATCGTATTAATTGGTGGAGTATTGAATTCGGAAATGGAGCATCAAACAGGTGTAGATACAACCATTGGTGAGGAAAAACCTATCGGGCAGCGAAAAGCAGAAGTTGCGGATACGTGGGGTGAGTCACCTTAAGTTATTTTTATTTAATTTTGTACATGGTTCTTAATATTAAAAATAGACAATTGATTAAGCCAGTAACTTGCTTCATTATAATGAATTGAATATTTTTAACCCTCAATGAGTAAAAGGATATTTATGGATATTTTAAGAATTTTATTATCAATTCTATTGCCTCCACTAGGGGTATTTTTGCAAGTTGGTATTGGCGCGCAGTTTTGGATTAATATTTTACTAACATTATTAGGATATTTTCCAGGTGTAATTCACGCGGTGTATATCATCGCTAAGCGTTAAAATTTGAAGCAATAACCTCGATTGTTTTAAATAATGGCGAGCTTTAGTCAACATTATCTGCACTAAGCTCGCCAATAATTCCGATAGAAAATCAGGTGAATAGTCGTGGATAATGAACCAGAGACTGCAGTTGTAACCCCGTCAGAAAATCCTTCTATACCTGCCAAACGTACTGTTTTTAGTTTACCGACTTACGGTCTATTAACCCTGGCCATTCTTTATACTTTGTATTTTGCAAAGTCATTATTAATGCCGGTTCTTGTGGCGATGTTATTTTCATTATTACTCAGCCCCTTAGTATCAATGTTTAAGCGCTTGTATATTCCTCGCGCATTGTCAGCCATGCTATTGATTACTATGATTGGGGGGCCTTTAACGCTATTAAGTATTGAATTAGCCGGGCCTGCTCAGAAATGGGTAGAGCAAGTGCCTAAGCTTTCGGCTCATCTAATTGAAGAATTGGATGATTTAAGTCAGGTCATTAGTACCGATAATTTAACGGATATTGATGAAGTTGTATTGCCAGTAAAAGAAAAGAGCTCTAGCTTCTTTAGCTGGTTTAGTAGTGATGACGAGCCCGTTATCGTTGAAGAGAAAAAGGATAATAGTGTGCTTTCTGCGCGGGTCACTCAAGGTGGAATCGATATTATTATATCGATATTAGTTGCGACGCCGATGGCTCTTGCTCAGTTTATGACATTTCTTATTTTGGTGATGTTTCTGTTGATTTTTGGTCCTGGCTTGTATGACAGTTATCTAAAAACTATTCCAATGGAAACCAGTACTCGTCGCTCTGCAACATTAATTGGTAAGCTGCAAAAGGAGTTATCTCGCTATATCATCACCGTCACTATTATTAATATCGGCTTGGGTATTGTTACTGCTGGTGTATTTTGGGTGATGGGGGTTGATGATGCGTTATTGTGGGGAGCATTGGTTGGCTTGCTCAATTTTGCGCCTTATTTAGGCTCTTTAATGTCTTTAATTATTCTCAGTTTTGCTGGGATAACGCAGTATGGTATTGAGGCTGCTGCTTTGGTGCCAGCAGCGGTATTTTTTGGTATTAATATGCTGGAAGCTCAAGTTGTTACGCCAACGATACTTGGACGTCACATGCAGCTTAATCCTTTAATTTTAATTTTGTGGTTATTACTTTGGGGTTGGCTCTGGGGTGCGGTGGGTGTTTTAGTCGCAGTCCCCTTACTTGTTTGTATCAAACTTGCGGCAGAGCAGCTAAATATACTCAGCAAGTGGGTGAAGTTAATTGAAACCGGTATGTGATATCAGTTATCTGTAATAGTACCCGCATAGCATATTAAAAATAGGAACATAAATAATATGTATGCAGGTGCTATAACCTGACTTTTAAAGGTTATATATTACTGAAAGTCATCTTTTTCAAATACCATATCTTCTATTACCAAAACATCTAAGCCGCTAGTAAAGAATACGGATAAAGCATCTTCAACGGTATGTATAATTGGTTTTCCCATGACATTAAAGCTGGTATTAATAAGGATTGGAACGCCTGTGATGTCATTGAAGGCAGAGATTAAATCATAATATTTTTCGTTAGCTTCGCGGGTAACACTTTGAGCTCGGCCCGTTTTGTCTTCATGAACAACCGCTGGCACTTTATCCCATACCGCTTCTTTAAATTTCAGCGTTCTTTCCATGTATGGCGAGACTTGGTAGTTTTCGAAATATTCATGTCCGTGTTCATGCAGAATAGATGGTGCAAAAGGTCGAAATTCTTCGCGGAATTTAACGCGTGAATTTAACGCATCTTTCATATCAACAGAGCGGGGGTCTGCTAGGATAGATCGATTGCCTAGTGAGCGAGGTCCAAATTCTGCTCGGCCTTGCACCCAGCCTATAATTTTTCCTTCTGATAATAGCGTTGCTACTCGTTCATACAGTGGTTTACCCGTGAGTACTTTGTGCTTAAGTCCACTGAATGTTTGACAGCTTTTAAGTACGTCTAAATTCATTGTTTCGCCTAGGTAGGGCGTCATTTGAGCGACGGGTGGAACTTTTGTTGGGTTGTCGTTGTAATACGCGAGTAAAGCCGCACCGATTGCGTTTCCTTCATCGCCAGGAGCAGAGTAAACGTGTAAGTTTTTAAACGGTGTTTTGTCTAGTATGGTGCCATTGCAGGCGGAGTTAAGTGCGCAGCCTCCTGACAATATAAGGTTTTCGGAGATACCACGAGCATGTAGCTGGCTCAAAATCTCGGTCATTAATTCAGTAAAAATTAATTGCCCGTTATAAGCAATATCCGCCGCTTCAATGGATGAGCGTCCTGGCTTTAGTTGCATTTCAAAAAGTTCGTCGTAGACGTTTAATACCGAGAAATTACGGCTAACAAATCGATTGTCTTCAACTTCTAAGATCTTTTTCAGTTTTAAATAGATAGCTTCATCGTATTTTCCGTAGGGAGCTAATCCCATTACTTTCCATTCTTCGCCTTTAATAGGATCAAAGCCGCATACTTTACAGATCATGCTGTAAAACATTCCTAAGCTTTGCAGAGATTTTTTGATCCCCGTCAGCTTGGTTATTTTTCCGTTTTTGTAGCTGTAGAATGAGGTTGAAGTGCTTTCTCCAAAGCCATCAATCACTGCGCAAACACCTTCTTCGAAAGGGCTAGTAAAGCAAGCGGTTGCGGCGTGTGTTAGGTGATGGTCGCAGTTATTTACTTCTACTTTTACATCGGGGTTGGTCATTCTGCGCTGAAACTGAAGACTTTTACCTGAAAAAGCATATACGTTTTGTAATGATTCAATTAGGTAGTAATACACGTTGTACACATAAGGAATCATTTTCTTTTTAAATAAAGGCAATAATAAGAAGATGATTTTTAAACTGAATTGAGTTTTTCCGCTCCATGTTTTAGCAATCACTAAGTCAGCATCTTTGTCGGTATATTTTTTAAGCAGTTTCTCTACGTGTATCAAGTCATCGGCAAAGGTATTCCATGTGCGTTTGTTTTGCAGATGGCGTTCAGTCGATTCGGCGTATACCACTTCACCTTCCGCATTAACAATGGCGATGGCAGGGTCGTGCTGTGAACAGGCTATGCCTACATAATTCTTTTTCATCAGAGTGTGTCCGTGATGTGGGATTTTATGCAGTGACGTATGGTTTAAATACATACGTCACTGTTTATCTTTAAGTCTTTATCTGGGTATCTTTGTATTTGATCGACCGTTATTACACGGTGTATGAAACACAAGCGGAGGTCAGGCCAGCTCCTGCAGCAATAAACAATAGATTGTCGTTATTGTTATAGAAGCCGTTTTCTGCGCCTAAGTGATACGCCATGGTTAAGGCAGAGGAGTGTGCATCGCCGTATTCTTTATAAAGATCCATCACTGTGTCATCTTTAATGTTGACGGTTTTTGCTAATTTACGCCCAAAACCTTCTTTCGCTTGAGGGGTAACCAGCTTTACTGTTTGGCGATCTAGATTGTTTGCCGTGAGGTACTCTTCCGCAGATTCGCTGGCAAACTCAAGCAGTTTTTCTTTGTATTGAGTTGGCATATCGACGGTTAAGCGTTCTTTGGCGGGCTCTGCTAGATTGTTGAAATCTAAATAGCCTCGTACGCTATGTTCGGTGGTGGCTGAATGTTTGAAGTTAAAGTTTTGAAAACCTTTTTGATCTTCAGTGTATTCCAGCAACATAGCAGCGCCCACGGTTGCGTAAGGGAAGCTTTCAAGGTCTTTATTCGATGGATGCGCATCACCGGATACAATTAATGCGTACTTAATTTGTCGACTTTTAAACAGTGCGTCGGCGGTTTGAATAGCATTGATGATGCCACAGGCACTGTTCATCATATCTAAAGAAAAGGCGGCGTTGAATGGCTGAGATTTAACATAATCAGGCTTTATACCAAGGCCTTTTTGAGCAAAAGCGGCCATGGCAGGCTCAAGCATGTTTTCGTCTCGGTAAATACCAACGTTAATGAGTAGGTCAATGTCGTTAACATTAATACCTGCTTTTTCAATGCACTGGTGCCCTGCGGCAATGGCATTTTTATTGGAACTTGTAACCGTCTTGTCGGTGCAGATATCTGTCGCTTTTATGATAGTTCCCATTATTTCACCGCCAAGTTGTTGATTGTCATTGATAAAAATCCGGTTACAAAGCCGGAGGCTGCTGGCACCATCAATATTTTAGATTTGTCTTTCAGTTTGTTGGCTTTTAAATATTCGTAAAGCACAATGAAGTGAGAGGTTGATGAGGTATTGCCGTATTTTTCCAGTACGTTTAGAGATTCTGGCTGTTCTGCTAAAAAGGCTTCTTTGCCGACTTTGAGTAGTCGTTCGACAAATTTTGATCCTACTTGATGGTGAATAATGTAATCAAAATTTTCTGATTTAAAGTCTTTGCCTTCTTTGGCTAGCATGTCTGTTTGAAAGTTTGGCCATATTTTTAAACGTTCTTCGGTATGCATTTTTGAGTTGCTGGCATACATTGCATAGCGGTTGCTTTCATTGCTGGGTTTGCCAATGGCCAGTTCTGAATATTCCGGCGTGCTAATAAGATTGAAGCAATCGATCGTGTCGTTATCGTTAACCGCTTTATCAAGAATAACGGCGGCACCTGCATCGCCAACAGTGAGTGAGCCAAATTGAGGATCGTAAATATCTTTTGCTTCTAATACAGCGGTTTCAGCAATGGTTGATATGTATTCACCACTAACCACTAGGCCATTTTTAACGATGCCCGCTTTGATCATAGACTCTAAAATGTAGAGGCCGGTAAACATGCCAGCACACGCATTTGATACATCAAAAAATATGGCTTTGTCTGCGCCTAGTTTGTGTTTTAAGAACAGACTCATCGGTGGTTCGTAATAACTGCAGTCACCTACAAAGCGCGCAATTGAGCAGGAGATAATAATATCGAGATCAGCCGCTTCGTATTTTGAATTTTCAAGGCAGCTGTTGGCTGCATCAATGGCCATGGTGTAAGAATCATCTTTGTCTTCTTTCCATGAACGAGTTTTGATGCCGGTAATGGCTTCTAGATCAAACTGAGGTGGAATGTTCATTTCCTCGGTAAGCTCTGCGGTCGAAACCCTTTTATTGGGTATGTAAGCGCCGATACTTTCAAAGCGTGCTTTTGTCATGTGACCTTCCTTGCTATTAATAAGCAGTTACTAAGTTGTTAGCGGGTTAAATTTTTTAATCGTTTGAAAAGCGTTTTTGTAGTTTCATGGTCAATCCCACAGGGTTCATGGTGATTGACATTAATTCTTGGGCCTCACCCCCATCGGGTGTATCGACACTGCTGATTTCGAAGTTTTTAAATAACATGACCATCGCAAGTTTTATTTCGAGTATGGCTAAGTAGCGCCCTGGGCAAACTCTTGGTCCAGAACCAAATGGCATGGATACGCGCCTTGCTTGTGCAACATCGTTGCCTTCGGCTTTTAACCAGCGCTGTGGGTTGAACGCTTTGGGGTTAGGGAAATAGCGTTCTGCAAGAGTATCGTGTCGGCATACACTCCAAATCCACATGTCTTTAGAAACAGCGATACCAGCAACTTCAGTATCTTCTAGAGCAACCAGCACGTTAAAAGGGCCTGTGGGTTTGAGTCTTAATGTTTCAAGGATGCAGGCTTCAATAAATTTTAATTCGCCTAATTTCTCAGGTGTTAGGTCATCTAGCGATTCACCACATTTGTCAGCAATGCTTCGCGCTTCTTGTTGTGCGTATTCCAATGCTTCTGGATTGCGTTTCAGTAAATAAATTAACCATGAAAGTGTTGTTGCTGTTGTTTCTTCACCTGCTAATAGCATGGTGACAACATTGCCAGCGACGTCGTTATTGTTGACGCCACTGTCCTTTTTATCGGCGGCGATGATCATCGATTCCAGTAAATTTTGAGGGCTTTCATATCGTGCTGGATCGCTATCGAGGCGTTTACGTGCTTTTGTAATAAATTCATTAATGGATTTATTTACTAGGTCGACGCTGCGATCTAATTGATGATCACTCGGCAATTTTAGGATTCGCCAATAAGGGACGATGGCGTTTACGCGTTTAAAAAGTGCAGGTAGGATTTTATCTAAATGATGCTGAATCAGATCATCGTCAGTTTCTAGCGTATTGATGTCTGAGCCAAAAGATAGCCCTGCGATGGCGTCGACGGTATAGCGCATAAAGTCGGCTTGAAGATCAATGGTTGTCTCCGTATCGATTGCCTTTAGCCAACGCCCTTGCAGACGTTTAGTGACTTTTAATAGCGATGGAAAATAACTGCGAATATTATTGGGGGTTAAGCTGGCCATTACCATGCGGCGTTGGTCTTTCCAAGTTTGTCCTTCGGCCGTTAAAAGGCCTGATTGCAGTCCCATTTCTTCAAGTGTATCGACTAATTGTTTTGGGCGGCGAAAGCCATCAGGTCGATCTTTTAATAATGCGGTTTCTATTTCATGATCGGCGATGACCAATACTTTGGTTGGCCCCAGATGCATTTTAAATATTGGACCGTATTGTTGAGCCCATGCTTCGATGTCTTGGTGCAAGTGTGAAAGTTTCACTTGCAGGGCGTTGCCAACCACAGGCCAAGGTTTTGGCCCTGGTAGATCTTTAAATTGGCGCAACGCTGTCTTTTGATGGGCTGTCATTGTTAGCGGCCTACAAACTTATCGATACCGCCGATTTTATTGACCCATTGTTGTAAGCTGGCCATTCCTTTGTCTTGATTTATCTTTGGCTGGTAGTCAAAATCTTTTTTAGCCGCACTGATATCGAAGGTGGATGAGTAGGTTAATAATCCGACGGCATAGCGAGATAATGGCGCTTCTACTTTTCTGGCTAATACGGGTATTTTCCAAATTAAATCAAATAGGCCACCTATACGCATAAGTACTTTAGGGCTTATTTTCTTTTTGATAGGAGGGGCTTTGAAGGTTTTGCCTAGCTGATTTAAAAAGCCCCAAACGTTAACGACTTCGTCATCCGTTATGAAATACGCCTTGCCACCTACCTTGTCTGACTTGGCGGCTAAGATGCACGCATCGGCTGCATTTTCGACATGGCAGAGTGTTGCGTAAATATCTTTTCCATCAGACATGTCTGGAAATTTTTCTTTTAGCATGCCAAGCAATATCTTAGGTACGAACCCGGTTGTATCGCGCGCTCCCCAAATGCCTCGTGGTCTCAGTGAGCAAGTAATGAAGTTTTCAGTATTAGCAGACATAACATATTGTTCTGCAAGTGCTTTTGTTTCTGAATATAAATTTATGTACTTTTGCGGATAAGCATAGCTTTCATCAATGTTATTCTGATGGCTAAAATCAAAGAATATGCTAGGGCTACTGATAAAAATAAAGCGTTTTACACCTTGTTTTTTAGCTTCGTCTACTAGGCTGCGGGTTGATAAAACATTGTCATTATAAAACTGAGTACGATCACCTTGGGTCGTGACGCGCGCCGCTGAATGGTAAACCGCATCAATGCCTTTGGTGGCATTACGTAATGATGCTAGGTCGGTTAAATCACCATAGGCATATTCAATGTCGGGGTATTTTTTTAAGTAATCGATATTGCTTGTTTTGCGAACAAGAACTCGTACGCTATCACCTTGCTCGATACATTTGTCAACGATGTAGCTGCCTAGAAATCCGGTTGCGCCTGTGATTAATACTTTCATTATTGCTTACTCAACTTGTTATCATTAAGTGTTTTTTCATTAAGCATTTGTCTTACTGGCTTCCACCAAGTAGCACCAAAGGTAATTGTTAAAATACAGCTTTGTAATTTTGTATAGCCCGATTTTATACCGACGGGTATGGCGATTATTAATTGCAGTAAATGCACTGGTACACTTAAGAAAATGTCGATGTACCACATCCATTTTATGTAGATGTTATCAATAGGAAAAATTAAGCCGTAAGCAATAAAAAGCCAGCCGAAAATAGGAATGAGCATGAGTAATTTATCGTTCTTCTCAAAGCCTTTGGTATATGTGTTTATCATGCTATTTGCTCCTGTTGTGCCCATGTTGCGAGTTCTTCTCGGCCTATTTTTGCATTGTGGCGAATGTCTACTGGGAATGCGTCGTGAAATAAAACGGTATTGATGTCTTTTGTTGTGGCGTGTGCTTTGCCAAGATCCAAGATGGATTGTTTGAGCGCAGTTAACGCGGAATTGTTATTGGTGTTGTTAAGTGCTTCGCGCTGACTAGGCTCTAGCTCAATACAGATAACGGGAGTTTGTCGATTTTTAGGGCCAATACCCACCAGTGCACTTCTAAAAACATCGGGGTGTTGATTGAAAATGCCTTCACATTGAACGCTGAAGAGTGTGGTCTCGGTGGTGCAGACTCTGTGCTGCTTTCGTCCACAAAACCAAAGCTGTCCTTCTTCATCGATTAAGCCAAGGTCACCCATACGATGCCTGTTTTGATCGCCGTCTTTAATTTTATTTAAGGCATTGGCGTTAGCATTTTTGTAGTAGCTTTGACTAACGATACCTCCTTTAAGAACAATTTCACCAACGTTGCCTGGAGTTACTAGAAGGCTGTCATCCCAATGTTCGATAGGAGTATCGGTAATGTTGATAATTGAAACTTCAACACTTTCAAGCGGCTTGCCAATGCAAGTCCCCATGCCGCTTTCTGTTTTATGTCGACAGTTGGCTTCGAGAGTTTTGAAGTCAATGGATGAGATAGGTAATGCTTCTGTTGAGCCATAAGTCGTTAGGATTGATCCGTCATCTTCTAATAGTTGTTGGAAGGTATCCATGGTAGAGAGTGTGACTGGGGCGCCACCTGCTAGTACGGTTTTCATTGTGGGTAATTTAATGCCGTGTTCAATACCGTATTTGCCGACTCGATTGAGCAGTGCAGGTGAAGCAAACATCATGGTCGCTTTATAATGAAGGATCGGGTCAATGATGTTTCTTGGATCGACAAATGCTGGTTTTGTTGGGTCAATCTTAGGTAAAACGGCGGTAATGCCGATTAGAATATCGTAGAGCGCAAACAGTGAAAGGGTTGCTAGGTCAACATGATTGGGATCGTCATAATAATTTAGTTTCAATGATTGATATTCTTTATTAATCATTGCATGGGTATATTCTACCCCTTTCGCGGGACCTGTACTGCCTGTGGTGAAATTAATCAGCGCAAGGCCATCTTTATCTGTGTGGGCAATAGGAAAAGTATCGGTTTTTTGTTTGGCCAGTTTTTTAAGAGAGTAACCACCCCAAAATAATCGTTTACCAACGGTGACCCATGTTTTCACCGATTTAAAATGGCGCGCCAATAGAAGCCTAAAAATATGTGCTCTTTTAATACCAATAAATGCTTCTGCATTCACTGCGTTGAAGCAATGCAGCATGCGCTTAACGCCAAGACCTGGGTCGACAATAACCGGTATCGCGCCAACCTTGAATAACGCAAATGTGATTGAAAATAGATCTGGGCCTGGTTTTACCATGAAAAGGGTTTTTGTCCCTTTTGTTATACCGGCAGATTCAAAGCCTCGTGCGTACTGGTCTGATTCAGTATCTAATTCGCGATAGGTTTTGTGGCCATACTTAATCGTTCCATCTTTATGGGTGCCAATAGGATAGATGATGGCTTTTTTGTTAGGGAACTGAAGCGCGTTATTCTTCAGGCAGGTGGCGATATTTAAAGTATTGGTAGGCATCGAGTTTTTACCGACTCCTCAAGAAGAGAAGGATAGTTCCATTTAAGTTTGTGACCAGTCCGTGGGTATATTGCTTAATGTACGAACACCAATAAGTGTACTTATGTAACAATTTGAGCGCATGTTAGCGCTGTTTATGTATTTTGGTAACGTTATTTTGCTTTATGTGTTTGGGTGTGTAGATTTGTAACGAATGGCAGGTAGTGATTATCATTTGCAGGAACATGCTAGAAACTAGGTAAAATTTCCTAGACTCTCGATTAAACCGCATTTCTTATCCCAACGGCTTGTATTAACTGATTGTCTTTTTGGGTATTTAGGGGTCGTGGATACCTATATATGGGACTGATTACTCATTTTTGCGTCATTCATGCCGTGATCGCTGAACTAATTAAATAAAAGTTTAACTAATTTCATACTGGCAGGCAGGCTTAGCTAATGGAATTGTATTTAAATCTTTGTTCTATTTACGTTATGCTTCTGAAAACTTTATAAGCAATTTTTTATTATTAGGTTGCTGGCTTATGTTTATAGAGGGTTTATTGATGCTGGGCTTTAATACATTAAATTAGGATGAATTTTATGATGAGTGAAAAAGCAAATTATTTAATTAGAAGTACTTTTGCTAAGTTATTTACGTTTATATTTTTGGGCTTAGCTGCTGCGATTATTGTTTCATTGATTGTTACGATTTTTAAAGGAATCGCGAGTGGTGCAGATATTATGCAAATATTTCTTAGTAGTATTAATACTGGGATTATTGGTTTAGCTGTATTTGAGCTTTCGCTGGTGATTAATAAAGAGTATTCGGGTCCTGAACGAGAAGATATTGAAAGTGATGCTATTGCTGTTTTAAGAAGAACAATTCCACGTTTTATAGGGACGGTATGTATTGCATTATCTCTTGAGGGGCTGATTATGGTTATTAAATACAGTCAGCTCGATTTAGCCGGTAATCTTTATTACCCTGTCGCGATTATTTCTAGTACTGCGCTTCTTTTAACCGCGTTAGGACTATTTTTATACCTGACTCGTGAGCATAAATAATATTTCATTAAGTGAGTCTGTATGTCTTTATTAAAAGGTTCGTGTTTGTGTGGAGAAGTCGCTATTGAAGTGCCTGATGAATTTGAATACATGGGAAATTGCCATTGTTCCCAATGTCGAAAGTTTACCGGCTCTGACTATTCATCTGTTGGTGGTATTTCATCGTTAAAAGTTTCATTTCCGAAAGGCGAAGAATACATTTCAACGTATTCTAAAAGTGATGAAACTGAGTTGGCTTTTTGTAAGTGCTGCGGGTCTAGTTTATTTTCTCGGAAAATAAGCGGAGGTAAGCATAATATTCGTTTAGGGATCTTAGATAGCGCCCCTGCGCATAAGCCTAGCTTTCATATCTATGTAGACTCTAAGGCACCTTGGTTTGATATTCGGGATGATTTAAAGCAATTTAAAAATGGCCCTGTAAAATAGAGTTATATAACAATGAGTTTAAAATCCATTAGGTGCGCTATGCGCACCTAATGGATTCTGCTCAATGTTTAATGTCGTTTTCTGCGGCATTATCTTCTATGTCTTCAGCACGAGGATCTAAGTTGTAAGCTTCAGGCGTTGTCATACCTGCTATGGCTTGGAATTCTTCGTTACTGTCGGTCATCATCGGTAATACATGAGATTTACGTCGGGCAATCAAAATAATACTGAATAAGATAAAGCTGGCGCCCATAAATACAAACAGATATTGGTGGCCAAAAATACTCATAAAGGCGGATGCTATGGGTGCTCCAATGGCTGAACTTAGGCCATAGGTAATAAGCATTGCGCTGCCAATATCAACAAAATCACTGCTATCGGCATTATCGTTAGCGTGCGCTAAGCAGATAGCATACATCGTCATACCAAACGCTCCCCAAAGAAATCCAAGCCCTGTCGAAACGCTGCCTGCATAAAAATCTTGAAAAGAAGCCATAAAGGTCAGAAAAGAAATGACGCCTCCTGCGAAAGCGATAAAAATTAAAATTAAACGACGGTCGAATTTGTCGGAAAAGCGACCAATTGGAATTTGAAATAAGGCACCGCCTAATACGACAGCTGACATAAAGTTTGCTAGTTGATAGGTAGTGAAACCACTGTCGTTAGCATAAATTGGGGCTAGTGACCAAAATGAGCCAGTAATTAAGCCCGTAAAAATAGAACCAATTATGCCGATATGTGAGTGGCGCCATACCTTTGCGAAATCAACGCTGACTTTATTAATAGGCGTGGGTGCCAGTGCGAGGGTAATGGATACTGGCACAACGGAAAGTGATAAGAAAATTGCCGCTAGAGTAAATAGCAATAAGGGCTCTACGTTACCTAGGTTCAATAGTTGTTGGGCCAGTGTAATCATTGCTAGGTTTAGCATGGCGTAAAACGATAAAATTGAGCCTCGATTATTTGAGTCAGCTCGTTCGTTTAACCAGCTTTCGATAATCATATAAATACCAGCGATCATTGCCCCGATCATGAAGCGCAGTAGCATCCATCCAATAAAGCTTTGGCTCCAGACGAATAATAAAATAATACAAGTATAGGCAGAGGCGAGTATGGCAAAGGTTCGGATATGTCCTACTCGTTTTAAGACGAAGGGGGTCATTAGGCAGCCGAAGACGAAGCCAATGAAATAGCTTGAGCCAGTTAAACCAATTTGAAAGTCAGAAAAACCTAATAAACTGGCTGAAACAGGCAGTAGTGTTAGTAGTAAACCATGCCCTAGCAGGACAAGAGCATCTGATATTAATAGAGCGGCAATAGGAGTAAGGGAGCGAATCATGGGTCACCAAAATTGTAAAAATCATTTAAATAACAGGCTTTAATTTTTGTCTTTAAGAACGTTGTATAATTGTATATAGGTTAATAGGGTTAGAGTAGCTCGATTATATTAACTAAGTATCGCTTGTTTCTGAGGATGCGATAAAATAATAATACCTATTTTTATGAGATTTTCATGATTCAAAGACATTCACCCGATTCAGCTATTGCCTGTCAGAGTAAAAAAAAGTTATTTACTGTCGATTGTGAAAACTGCAGTTTACGTTCTAACATGTTGTTTGCGAACTTGGAAACTGAAGGTTTTGGGCAGCGTACTGAGTTTATTAAGCATAGTCTTAGTTCTCCAAAAGAAACGATTTACCATCAAGGTCACGCCCCTGATAATATTTTCTCTTTGCGTTATGGTTTTGTTAAATTAATACAGTTAAATGAAGGCGGTGAGCAGCGAATTATTCGCATACTTGGGCCTGGAGATAGCATTGGTTTAGAGGCCTTACAGGGGCAAAATTATCGACAAACAGCGGAAGCGATTACGGCTGTCGATTATTGTACGATTCCAACGGACATTATTTTTCAAATAGCTCAGGAACAGCCTAGTTTACATATCGCATTAGAAGCACAGCTGCAAAAACAATTAGAAGAGACCGAGTATTGGTTGAATCTTTTGGTTGTTGGCCAAGTTAAGCAGCGCTTATGCCGTTTTTTGCTGTTGCAGCATCGGATAGAAAAATCGAAAAATAATAATATTACTCTGATTAGCAATCAGGATATAGCTTCTATACTTGCCACTAGTGAAGAAACGGTGAGTCGGTGTCTGAGCGAGCTACGTAAACACAAAGATATCGAGAAGATTGATAAACGCATCTATCATTTGAATCTTGAGGCTGTTTCGCTCATGGCCGATATTCATCGTTAATTAAACGTTGCTGTGCGCTTATGGCGCGAGTCGTTCACGGGCACGCTTTGGAATGTCTTTGTTTGATGTTTTTTCCGTAATATCAAGCTTATGGTGCATCGCGGTTTTCGCTAGCATGTGTGCCGTTACGGGGGCGGTAATCAACAAGAACAGTGTGATAAGCAGTTCATGCAGGCTTAAATAGCCTTGCTGATAGGTAACCAGTATCACGGAAGCAACAAGCAAGCAGCCCATCCCTAGGGTCGTCGCCTTCGTAGGCGCATGCAGTCTTGTGTAGAAGTCGGGCAGTTTGGCTAAACCAAGAGAGCCGATAAAAACAAAGACTGCGCCAACCACCAAAAATACAGAGACGACGAGTTCAATCCAAAAATCCATTATATTTTCCTAATTATGGGTACGGGCTTATTCGATTAAGTCGCCACGTAGAATGTATTTACACATGGCGGCTGTACTAACAAATCCTAGCATGGCAATTAATAGCGCGGCTTCAAAATACAGTGTCGTACCTGAAGAAATACCGAACAAAATGATCAGCGCGATACTATTAATGTACATGGTATCCAGTGCCAAGATACGGTCAGGTCTACTTGGACCTCTAAAAAGTCGCCATAAATTGAGCAGTAAAGATAAGCATACCAGCGTTGCGGCAATTATGATGGCGATACTTAGCATTTGAAAATCTCCCTAAGAGGTCGCTCATAACGCTGTTTGATTAAGGCGATGAGTTCATCTTTATCTGTCATGTGCAGTACGTGTACATAAAGCCATTGTTTGTCTTCTGATATTTCTGCACTTACGGTGCCTGGGGTTAATGAAACGGTACTTGCCAATATGGTAATAGGCAGTTCGTGTTCAATCTCAATAGGCACCGCGATAAAAGCGGGGTTCAATTTCTTATTGGGCCCGATGACCAATGCTGCGACTTCAAAATTAGCGACAATAATGTCACCGATAACCATGATTACATAGCGAAGGGTAACCAGAGGCTTATGAAAGCTTGGTTGAGAGTCTTGCATGCCTGATGTTATTAGCGGAATAACAATGGCTAAAAATGTGGCCAATACAATGTGGCCGGGAGCTACTGTATTGTTGAGCAGTAGCCAGACTGCAAATAATAATAGCGAATGAATAGGCATTGGTAGTAAGCGAAAACGAGGCTGACTGTTCATTATTCATTCCCTCCCTGAATCAGCAGAGCATCTACCGATTGCGTTGTATCATGCAGCTGAACGGCTGCTTGATGAGTATAATCTGTCACTGGTCCACCCAAGATCACCAATAACGGTGAAGCGGATAATAATAAAACAACAGCGATGATCTTCATGGGATGAATTGGGTCGCTGCTGGTATTGGCACTGTCTTTTGAATGTCGCCAAAAAATAGATGTGCCCGCACGAGAGATGGCTACAAGTGATGCAAGTCCTGACAATAAAATAACCGACCAGACCCAAGCCATTTCAGTCATACCTTCAGCGGCTTGTAAGATAAGCACTTTGCCAAGGAAGCCAGAGAGTGGAGGCATTCCAACCACCGTAAGAGCCGCGATAAAAAACGCGATGCCTAAGGTTTTTTCGTGGGCCATTTTGCGAGAGCTTACAAAGCGATCTTCCGCTTTTCCACGCTGCTTACTAATAAGGTCAGCAATTAGGAAGAGTGCCCCTGTAATCAGCGTGGTATGTAGCATGTAATAAAGTGCGGCAGAGGTTGCATTCTCTCGCTGCATGGCAATGGCTAATAGCAAGGTACCTACCGAGATAATGACCAAATTCGCAACGGTTAAGCGTAAGCTTGGGCTTGCCAGAACCCCTATGGCACCAATAATTAATGTTAGAACAGCCAGCGGCCATAACCATGGAATGGCAATACTGGCTAAGGCTCCAGCATCTTCACCAAAGATCACGGTGTGAATTCGTAAAATACTGTAGATGCCAACCTTTGTCATAATGGCGAAGAGTGCCGCTACAGGAGCACTTGCGGCAGCATAGGTTTTTGGTAACCAAAAGTTGAGTGGTAGCATGGCGGCTTTTAAGCCAAAGACGACCAATAGTAATAGACCACCGACTTTGACTAACGCTTGTCCATGCTCATCTAATAAGCGCACTTTATTGGCCATGTCGGCGATGTTCAGTGATCCGAGGGTGCCGTATAAAATACCCAGTGCAAATAAGAAAATACTTGAGCCAACAAGGTTAAGAATAACGTAGTGCACATTGGCTTTGGTTTTCTGTTTGCCGCCCCCATGAATCAGCAGTGCGTAAGATGCAATCAGTAGCACTTCAAAGAATACGAATAGGTTAAAGACATCGCCTGTTAGGAAGGCTCCGTTGATTCCCATGATTTGAAACATAAACAATGGGTGAAAATACATACCTTGCTTATCATCACCGGCGCAAGCATAAAGCAGCGCGCCCAAGCTTAATATGGAGGTAAGTAAGACCATCATCGTTGAAAGTCTGTCGGCAACCAGTGCAATACCAAAAGGTGGCTGCCAGCCACCTAGTATGTACATCTGTATTCCTTGCTGGTGGCTAGTCATTAATAATAGAGCAGAGGTGATGACGATAATGATCATGATCGTCACCGCAAAGAATCGCTGTCTAGTAATTGAATTACTTAATGGCGGCAGCAGCATAAAGACGGCTGCAAGCATAGGCAATAAAATGGGAAGAATAGGCAGGTGTTGCATTAACCATTCCTCTTGTCTGAAGCATTCAAGTCATTGGATGAACTTGGGGCTTGTCCATCGACATGATCATCGCCTTGATCCGCTCGAGAGCGCATCGCTAAAATTACTACAAAAGCTGTCATGGCAAAACCAATTACAATCGCCGTAAGTACCAGTGCTTGAGGTAATGGGTCGCTGTATTCAGCAGATTGGCCTAATACAGCCGCTCCATCAACCTTTAGGCGGCCACTGGCAAAAAGAAACAGGTTTACGGCATAAGAGAGCATGGTTAGCCCGATAACTACGGTAAATGTGCGTCCTCTTAATACAAGAAAGAACCCACAGGTTGTTAGTATGCCGACACAGAACGCGTAAATCGCTTCCATCAATTGTTCTCCTTAATTTCAACGCGTTCGCTGGTAGTTAATTTACCTAAGTTGGCCAGAATAAGCATGACGGCCCCGACGACGGTTAGGTAAACGCCTAAATCGAAAAGCATGGCGCTGGCCAGTTCAAATTCGCCTATCCAGGGTAGATTGAAATAATCGAACCAAGTGCTGAGGAAAGGCTTATCAAAAATCCAGCTGCCTAAGCCTGTAGCGGTCGCAATTAATATTCCACCTGCAATCAGCCATTGGTAGTCAATGTTGATGCGCGGTTTGATCCATAAAACACCATGAGCAATGTATTGCTGAATAATCGCGACGGCCGTGATAAGTCCTGCAATGAAGCCACCACCAGGAACATTATGACCTCGTAAGAAAATATAAACCGATACCAGAATTGCTAATGGTAAAAGGCTTTGCGATACCATTTCAAGCATCATTGGGTGAGGGTCATTACTCCAAGCACGACCTTTATCATCGCGGGTTGGAATAGAGATGCGCATCTTAGCAATCAATTTGAAAATACCCAGTGCGGCAATGCCTAATACGGTAATTTCGCCTAAGGTATCGAAACCTCGGAAATCAACCAGAATAACGTTTACGACATTGGTACCACCGCCGCCGGTTTTACTATTGGCTAAGAAGAAATCTGAAATAGTCTCTAGCGGGGTTGTTAGCATCGCGAAACAAATAGTACCGATCACGCAGCCAATTAAAGCCGAAACAATCAAGTCGATGCTTAAGCGTCTGTGGCTTGATTCTTTTTGCGTGCTTTGTGGTAAAAAGAAGAGCGCTAGCAGCAACAGAATAATCGTCACAATTTCCACGGATAGCTGGGTAAGCGCCAAATCGGGTGCGGAAAACTTAGCAAATACCAAAGAAACAATTAATCCAACTACGGATAGAAAAATCAACGCAAGGAATCGTCTTCTATGCCAAATCACCGTTGCTACGGCACTTAGAATCATCAAAATCGCGGCGGTAATAGCAACGCCATCAATCGGTATTTGTGGGCGTGATCCTGAGTTTTGAGTGAGGTCTAGTAGCGGCAGTGCCCCCATCACCAAGGTGAATAACATCAGCATGAATATGTATCGCTGTAGCGAGCCATTTTCAAACGTTGCGATGACTTTCTGAGTAAATCTGACGACTGACTGAGTAACCGCTTCGAAGATGTATTTTGCATCAGGCTCGTCAAAATGTGACTGAAAGTGGAACAAGTGGCGTCGGTTGTAGTAAATAATCAAGCCGCCTGCCATCGCAAGAATACTCATAAATAGCGGTATATTAAATCCGTGCCAGATTGATAAACTGTGCATTGGCACATCGTGTAACAGCACCGCGAATGCGGCTGAATGCAGTAAGTCGCCTACCAGATAGGCAGGAAAAATACCCACCGCTAAGCAAAGTGCGACTAGAATCTCGACAGGCACCTTCATATAGCGAGGTGGTTCATGTGGAGTTTTAGGTAAGTCGATTGGTTCACCATTAAAGAATACATCATGGATAAAGCGTAGCGAGTAGGCAACGGAGAAGGCCGCTCCAACAGTGGCGAGTAGAGGAATCATCCAAGAGAGTGAGCCCAGCATGCTTTGATCTAATGTTTCCGCAAAAAACATTTCTTTAGATAAGAATCCATTCAATAGCGGGACACCCGCCATGGAGAGTGCGGCGACAATCGCCAGCGTTGCGGTATAGGGCATGAATTTAGCGAGGCCGTGAAGCTTACGCATATCACGTGACCCTGTTTCGTGATCAATAATCCCCGCGGCCATGAAGAGTGAGGCTTTAAAGGTAGCGTGGTTGATCACATGGAATACCGCTGCAACCGCTGCCATGTCTGAATTTAAGCCAAGCAGTAATGTAATAAGACCTAAGTGACTGATGGTTGAGTACGCTAAAAGCCCTTTTAAATCGTGCTTGAATAGCGCGATATAGGCACCTAACAGAAGCGTAATAAGGCCCGTGATGCTGACAATAACAAACCAAAGGTCGGTGCCCGCTAATGCAGGATAAAAACGGCATAAAAGGAAAATACCGGCTTTTACCATTGTAGCAGAGTGTAAGTAAGCACTTACTGGTGTTGGTGCCGACATGGCATGGGGTAGCCAAAAGTGAAACGGGAATTGTGCCGATTTTGTGAAAGCACCTAATAGTACAAGTATTAAAGCAATTGGGTAGGCGGCATGAGCACGAATTAAATCGCCACTGGCTAATACCGTATCAAGATCATAGCTGCCTACCATATTACCAATCAGTAATAATCCGCCTAACAGTGCAAGCCCCCCCATTCCCGTGACGGTTAACGCCATTCTAGCGCCTTTACGAGCATCTGATTTATGGGACCAAAAGCTGATCAGTAAAAAGGAACTGATACTGGTGAGCTCCCAAAACATCCAGAGCTGAATCATGTTGTTCGAGATAACGATGCCGACCATCGCGCTCATGAATAAAATTAGATAAGCATAAAATCGGCCCATCGAATCGTTATCGGATAAATAGTAGCGCGCATATAAAATGACGAGCAGGCCGATGCCAAGAATTAATAAGAGGAAGAGCAGTGAAAGCCCGTCAAGCCTAAAAGAAAGGTCCAAGCCCATTGCGGGAATCCATTCTATGGTTTGCCGAATGGCCTCACCATTAAAAATGTCTCCAACATATGTCAATACTAAAATCAGTGACCAAGCGGGAAGTACAGCAACGGAAAAGGCACAAGCATTACGACCGAAGCGTTCTGTAAATAAAGGGACTAGTGTGCCAATCAGCGGCAATAGTACGACCCATAACAAATTCATATGAGGGGGTGACTCCAGTTTAAATGGCGATACAACAAATAATAGACTGATTTATACGTATTTTCTTGATATTTGCTCACTATACGCATTGTACTATCTTGATCAAAAAACAAGAAAGCTTTTACCGTGTGATTTAAAGTTTCTAAGATCTTATACTTTGATTGTTGCCATTGGTCTTTATTTTTTTAAAATTCTTGAATGTTATTGAAGTTTCTTGAACATAATTGAAGAAACTTTAATCAAAATGCCTCGATCAAGCACTCTCATTCCGCATTCTGTTAGTATATCAACGGCTTTTATAGGGCCGATGAATTTATACACCTTACCTACATTTAGGAAAACCAACAATGTCTCTATTGTTTGAAGAAATTGATAGCCAATTTTCAACGATTGGTCAAATATCGCTGCGAAGACGTCGCATGCCTGCCTTTGGCGATAGAGATATTTATGAAGTTAAATTGGGTGATGAGTTTTTAATGTCGAGCATGTTCGTTGATGCCGAAGAAGCATTATCAACATTGGGCTTAGCGGCGTTAGAAACGGATAAGGCTAATGCTAATGATCTTAGCGTTGTGGTGGGAGGCTTAGGCCTGGGTTATACCGCCGTGACGGCACTCAAAGATATGCGAATTAAAGAATTGTTTGTTGTCGATGCTTTAGATACGGTGATTGGTTGGCATAAAGACGAACTGGTTCCATTAGGAAAAATACTGAATGCAGATCCTCGTAACCATTATGTCTTAGGCAGTTTTTTTGATCTTGCGATCGATCCCAAGAAAGGTTTTGACCCGGCTCATCCAGGGAAAAAATACGATGCTATTTTATTGGATATTGATCATTCGCCCACTGAGTTCTTAGATGTTGCTAATGCCCGTTTTTATTCAACCGACAATTTAGCGCTTATGGCACAGCAACTTAAACCTAAAGGCGTATTTGCGATGTGGTCGCAGAACTTGCCAGAAGCACATTTTGAAGCATTATTAAAAACGGTATTTGAGCGTGTTGAATCTCACGTTGTTTCTTTCTTTAATCCATTCCAAAATACGATGTCGACAAATTCTGTGTACGTATGCGTGAAATCTTAAGGTGAAAATATGTCTGAATCTTTATGCACTTCTTCAGGTAAGGCCGGGCTGCCACCAGGCTCGCTTATTCACGTAGGTGAAGTATTAGAACCTGTTGCTAACATGTCGATTGTTGATTATAGCAAAGGGAAGTTTGAGGAAAGAAAACTCGACTCCATTGACGAGATCATAAAGTATAAAGACAGTGAAACCATTACCTGGGTAACGATAGAAGGTTTAGCCAATGTTAAAATAGTTGAGCAAATTGGAGCCATGTTTGGCATTCATCAGCTTGTACTTGAAGATATTTTGAATACTAATCAGCGGCCTAAGTTTGAAGAGTATGATGATCATTTATACATTGTTCTCAAATGTTTATTGCCGGGTGATGAAGGCTTTACGGTTAATCATGAGCAAGTAAGCTTGTTGGTTTTTAACAACTTCGTCATTATGTTTAAAGAAAAAAAGGATGAAGTTTTTCATCCTATATTGCAGCGTATTCGCTCGAGTAATGGCAAGTTTGTGAGCTTAGGATCAGATTATCTTGCGTATGCTATTCTAGATTTCATTGTTGATCAAAATTTCATCTTATTGGATCTATTAGATGAATCAATTACGTCTCTTGAAGACAGCTTGCTATTGGGTGAGCCAACACAAGATATGCTTTATAAAATACAACGACTCAAAAGAGAGATGATCAGCATTCGGCGCTATGTCACTCCGTTAAGAGAGTTGTTGTCGGACATGATTCATAGTGAAAGTGATTTAATTCACGAGAGCACGCATTTGTTTTTAAGAGATGTATCTGATCATGCTATTCGAGTAGTTGAATCAATTGAATCGTATCGAGATATTCTGACGGGTTTATTGGATATTTATGTCTCGAGTGTCAGCAATAAAATGAATCAGATCATGAAGGTTTTAACCGTATTCACCTCTATTTTTATCCCGCTAACGTTTATCGCAGGCATTTATGGGATGAACTTTGAGCATATGCCAGAATTAAAGTGGAAATGGGCTTATCCGTTCACATGGGGGGTATTTATCACAATCCCTGTTATTTTGCTTACGTACTTTAAACGAAAAAAATGGCTGTGATTTCTTTAAAACTCATAAGCATGATGACAGATGGCAAGAGAGTACTCAGAGCGCAATGCTCAGTAATGGAAACAGTGTGAAGTATTATGAGTAAAGTTAAAGAATGGAGTGATCGAGTTGTTGGTAATGTGGGAATTGTTTTTTATCTATCGATCTTTTTAATCAGTGTTTTTCTCACACTCGCAGCAGTTGACCCTGATGAAACGCAAAGGTTAGCTCAGCAAGCCTTGGATGCGACTACGGATAATTTTGGTTGGTTGTATTTGATAATAACGAGTGGTTTCGTCATTTTTACCCTGGTACTGGCTTTTTCTAGATTTGGGGCAATTCGTTTAGGTCCAGATAATGAACCTCCAGAATTTAGTTTTAGCAGTTGGCTGGCCATGATTTTTTCTGGTGGTATGGGGGTCGGGTTAGTATTTTGGGGTGTTGCAGAGCCCATTATGCACTTAAGCTCACCGCCTCTGGGAATCGGTGATCCTGGCACTGTTGAAGCGGCTCAAACTGGTATGCGCTATGCATTTTTTCATTGGGGTTTGCATCAGTGGGCTAATTTTACCCTCGTTGGGTTGGCTATTGCTTATGTCAGATTTCGTCATAATAGCCATGGTTTAATCAGTGAAACATTTCGACCTTTATTAGGCGATCGTGTTGATCGAGGCTGGGGCAATGCTATTGATATTTTAGCCGTGCTTTCAACAATTTTTGGTGTAGCAACAACTCTTGGTTTAGGAGCGCTTCAAATTAACAGTGGTCTATCGAGGCTTGCTGATGTGCCTTATGGCATTGCTCCCCAATTGATGATCATCGCTGGTTTAGGCGCGCTGTTTATACTTTCTGCTATGACGCCTCTTGATCGAGGTATTCGCTACTTAAGTAACGCGAATATGATATTGGCGGCAGGATTATTATTGTTTGTTTTGGTGCTTGGGCCAACCGCATTTATTTTTAATGAGCTGACGCAAACGTTGGGTGAGTATTTGGGCAATATTATTCAAATGAGTTTGGTGACCGCCCCTTATACTAGCGAAACGTGGGTAGAAGAGTGGACTATTTTTTATTGGGCCTGGGGGTTGAGCTGGGCACCTTTTGTCGGCAGTTTTATTGCTCGAATATCTAAAGGTCGATCAATTCGAGAATTTGTTCTGGGGGTTATGATTGTCCCTGTTATTTTAAGTATGCTTTGGTTCTCTACTTTTGGCGGTTCGGCGATCTATTTTGAGTTATTTGAAAATGCAGGCATTGCTGAGGCCGTCACTCATGAAGTTCCAGCAGGGCTTTATGTCATGCTTGACCAACTTCCGGGAGGGTTTTATGCGGCCATCGCAGCCGTTCTTTTAGTTTCTATGTTTGTTGTAACATCGGCAGACTCGGCAACGTTTGTATTAGGAATGTTTACCTCTAAGGGGGTATTAAATCCAACGCGCTTTGTGCGTATTTTATGGGGTGTCTTACAGTTATTGATGGCTGGTGTACTTTTGCTCAGTGGTGGGCTTGTTGGGTTGCGGACGGTTTCTATCGTGACAGCATTCCCTTTTATGTTGTTGATGGTGCTGATGGCTTATTCACTTTATAAGGATATATCTTTGGAATGGAGGCGTAGAGAAGAGCGAGAGGGTCTCTTGCAGCAACGACTTGAATCATTGTTATTGCGGGAGTCAGAAAGAGAAGCCGCACTGAGAGCTGAAGAAGAAGCTCACCCTTCAGCGCCAGAATCTATCAATGACGCTATGGTCAATGATGCCGAGAACGATACTTTCAAGGCCGGTAGGTTTTAAAGCTGATTAAATTCGATAGTTGTGTAAGTTACTAGGTGCAACTAACCTTAAAATTAGGGGTAATTTTAAGGTTAATATGATGGAAGAAACAACAGAAGATTGTGCAAGGAAGTCTTGTAAAAATTGTCAAGATGCTAAAGAGCTAGACTTTGATTTCACAATGGCATTTCAGCCGATTATAAACTGCAAAACGCAGAGTGTTTTTGGCTATGAAGCCTTAGTTCGTGGGCTTAATATTGAATCCGCGTATTCTATTATCTCTAGAGTGAATGATGATAATCGCTATCTATTCGACCAGCAGTGCCGTATTAAAGCGATTGCTTTAGCATCTGAGCTTAATTTAGAAACAATGCTTAGCATTAACTTCCTGCCAAACGCTATTTATAAACCGGAGCGTTGTATTCGCACGACCCTCGAAGCGGCGAAAAAGTATGATTTTCCTATCGAAAATATCATGTTTGAATTTACGGAAGTTGAAAAAATCGAAGATGCTAGTCATGTAAAGCGTATTGTTGAATATTATCAATCACTTGGATTCCGCACCGCCATTGATGATTTTGGGGCAGGTTATTCGGGGCTGAATTTATTGGCTGACTTCCAAACAGATATTATTAAGTTGGATATGGCGTTAATTCGTAATGTTCACTCAAATACTGCGAGGCAATCAATTGTAAGACGCTGCTTAGAAATGTTTGATGATTTGGACGTAATCGCTCTCGCAGAGGGTATAGAAACATACGAAGAGTATGTTTGGCTAAAAAATGCGGGCATTGAATTGATGCAAGGCTATTTATTCGCCAAACCTGGGTTTCAAAGTTTACCTATGGTTGATTTTTCATCTTATTAGCGATTCTCCGAAATTGTTCTCTTTGGGATTGTTTTTATCCCACTACCAATCAATTGGCTTACCTTGCCAATCGATATAATCAACGTCGCCATTATATTCTAGGCTTTGTGAATTATTCGTTAATGTGAATAGCTGTTCTGCTACGAATGCGGGTGTAAATAGTTTGCCGGTAGGAACATTTCTTTGAAATGGTTTAGACAGTTCGGTATCGGTTGTGCCAGGATGAAATAAAATCAGTTTGGTCTTTTTTGCACGTCGGTGAAGTTCTATCGCCGCCGTTTTAAATAACATATTAAGTGCCGATTTGGTTGCTCGATATGTGTACCAGCCGCCCAATTCATTATCTTTTAAACTCCCGACTCGTGCGCTAAGTGCCGTGATGGTGCAATCTGTCTGGTGATTTAATAGCGGTAAAAGGCTTTGTAAGCACAGCATCGGAGTTAGTGCATTGGTATGCATTAGCTGTGTAAAATAATCGCCATTAATGTCTTCAAGTTTCTTTTCTGGCATGCATTGATCGTAGTGCAATTGACCATTGAATATGATGACTTGGTGTAAAGTGTGAGCTTGATGTTTTATTTTTTCAATGATGCCCGCGAGACTGTATTTGGAATAATCAGTAATGTATTGAGTAATTTGGCCATTGTCGGGTAGGCTACTTGAGCTGATGCAAATAATATGAAATTCTTTTTCTTTCACGTTTTTTTCTTGCACATGCTGTACATAGGCTTGTGCAATACGGCTGCTTGCACCGAATAGAATAATGGTTTTCATTGTTTACTCCTTCGGCTTTCTTGTTGTGCATTGGTTGTTGGCACAGGCTTTATTAGGCATTAAAAAATGGCTAATGGGCTGACGGTATTTCGCAAAGAAGGTATAGCCTGCATCGGCAAAAAATCTAATGCCTGGCAAACGAAGAATTTTTAACCAGCGGTGCTTACCGACGGTTTTCCATGCCTGATAGGTAACATCTAATCCATATAGCATTTCACCGGTATCAGTTTGGGCGTGTAGAAGACTCATGGCTTTTTCTTTATCAATCTGGGGAAAGCGCATATTGAAGTCTTGGGCATTCAGGTCTTCTAGTATGATCTGCTGTTGCGTATCTGCTTTTTGCAAGTATTGCATTTCGGCAGTGCATAGTGGGCAGAGAGCATCGTAAAAAATAATCATTAAAAATCAACTACTTAGTCTGTTCTTCAAGTTTTAATATTTGTTTATGCAGTACATCAGCCTCGCTTGTAATGTAAGAATAGGCTTTGATGTCACCATTACGTTGAGCCTTCATTGCTTGCTCCAGTTTTAACATGTAAGACTTTTTAAGTTTCTTTACTGGGTCTTTTTTAAATAATGAAAACATATCGTTAGCCTGCCATTTTAAGTAACTATTCAATTTACTGTTCAATTAACTACCCTTGCTATACGCAATTTTTGTTCTTTCGGATCATGTATTGGTTGAACGTATCGACTTTGAAACATAATTATTAAAATAATAATTTTTTTGTGAACCTTTTTTAGATTTGCTGCGTAAGTACTCCCAGCTAACGATGTCAGAATGATTTTTACTGTTAGCAATGTATTTTCATTTTATCAAAAGAGGGAGGCGATATGCCTAACTATACTGCACCATTAAATGATATGAGCTTTGTTTTATTCGATGTATTAAAAGCTCAAGATCTAAGCCTGTGTCCAGGTTTTGAAGATGCTAATGAAGAGATGATTCGAGCGGTTCTCGATGAAGCTTCAAAGCTAGCGGAAAATGTATTGCAGCCTATAAACCAGTCTGGTGATATCGAAGGCTGTCATTATGATCCAGAGACTAAGTCAGTAACGACGCCTAAGGGTTTTAAAGAAGCCTATAAAGCATTTGCAGAAGGCGGCTGGTCTGGCCTTTCGGCTTCGCCTGAATATGGTGGTCAAGGCTTGCCACATTTAGTAAAAATCGTTGTTGATGAGATGGCGTGTTCAACCAACTTGTCGATGGGCATGTATCCTGGCTTGAGCCATGGTGCGATCGATGCGTTAACCCTGCATGCCAGCGATGAATTAAAAGATAAATATTTACCGAATTTAATTTCCGGTGAATGGACTGGAACCATGTGTTTAACAGAGCCTCAGTGTGGTACCGATTTAGGTCTTGTGCGTACCAAGGCTGATCCTCAGGCTGATGGCAGTTACGCTATTAGTGGTACTAAGATCTGGATTACTGGTGGTGATCACGACATGGTGGACAATATTGTTCATCTTGTATTGGCTAAATTGCCGGGTGCCCCAGATTCTAGTAAAGGCATTTCATTATTTTTAGTGCCAAAATTTTTAGAAGATGGTTCACGCAATCCAGCATTCTGTGGCGGCCTTGAGCATAAAATGGGCATTAAGGCTTCAGCAACGTGCGTAATGAACTTTGAAAATGCTAAAGGCTGGTTGATTGGTAAAGAAAACGAAGGCCTTAAGTGCATGTTCACTATGATGAACTCTGCTCGAATTATGGTGGGCGTTCAAGGTTTAGGATTGGCCGAAAAAGCTTATCAAATTAGTTTAGGTTTTGCTAAAGAGCGCTTGCAGTCACGTTCTCTTACGGGCGCTAAACATCCTGAAGAAAAAGCGGATCCAATCATTGTTCATCCTGATGTACGTCGCATGCTAACTCAGCAAAAGGTCTTCTTAGAAGGCGCGCGCTGCATGGCTTACTGGACGGGTATGAATCTTGATCTATCAGAAAAACATCCAGATGCAGATGTACGTGAAGAAGCGGATGATATTGTTCAAATCATGACGCCCATTGTAAAAGCGTATTTGACGGACGAAGGCTATTTCTCTACTGACCAAGCATTACAAAGTATGGGTGGGGCAGGATTTACTCAAGACTGGGAAGTAGAGCAGCTTCTGCGTGATGGTCGTATTGCCCGTATTTATGAAGGCACGAATGGTATTCAGTCTCTTGATTTGATTGGCCGTAAGTTGATGATTAAAGGCGGTCGTTTACCTAAAACGTATTTCAAAGTGATGCATGAAATGGTTGCTAAAGTTGAGAATGATCAGCTGCAAAACCATTGCAAAATATTGCTTCAGACTTTGCAAAATAGTTTGATGTGGTTAGCGGGAAATGCAATGAAAGATCCTGAAATTGTAGGTGCCGCCGCAACGCCTTTGCTTAAACTGTTCTCATTAACAACCATGGCTGTTATGTGGGCAACGATGGCGAATACAGCAGCAGCTGATTTGACATCGGGTAAATACTCCGAAGATTTTTATCAGGGTAAATTAAAAGCAGCTGAGCATTTCTTTAGAACGGCTAAGTCACAAGCGGATCTATTACAAGCAGATATTGAAGCAGGTAAAGAGTCGTTGATGAGTTTCACTGCCGAGCAGTTCTAACGGTATCTTATCGTTACTTTGACTGCTGTTCTCAGTAGAGCTTAATTAAAAAGGCCTCGTGACATTGTCGCGAGGCCTTTTTTTTACACTTTTTGCACTGTTCAATTTTTTATTGTTAAAGTTTTCTTGATGGCTAGATGTTATTCAGAAAGCTCTTTTAAAAAAGCAATGGATTTATGGTAGAGCTGGCGTGTTCGCTCTAACGTTACGCCTATTTGCGGTGCAATTTCTCCAAAACTGAGGCTGTCGCTGATGCCAATTCCATGGTAAAGATATACGATTTGTTGCTGACGCTTAGGGAGTTGTTTGATTTTATCTTTTAATGATTCTGCGTCATTAATTATAAGCATGTCTTTATTTGAATAAGTGGATGAATTTTCTTCGGTATATAATGTTTCTTCCAATATCATGCCATCTTCGTAAACAGGGGCATTCATTGATACGGTTAAATTACCAATATTGCTAACCGTTGTAATTTGCTCTTGGGTTAAACCTGTTATTTTTTGAAGTTGTTTTATGGTCGGCTGCTTTTCATAGCGACTATAATAATCTTGCTTGGCCGCTTCTATTTTAAAGATTCGATCACTGGTATTAATAGGAATGCGGATCGCGCTGCGCTTGTAGCTGAGTGCTGTTTTTATTGATTGCTGTATCCACCAGTAAGCGTAAGTTGTAAAGCGATAGCCTTTATTTAAGTTATACTTTTCAGCGGCCTTTATAAGACCAATGGCTCCTTCTTGAATCAACTCTTCAATATCCACGCCTTTATTAGTAAAGCGTTTTGCTATGTGCATTACTAGACGCATATTGCTTTGAACCAGCTCATTACGGTTGCTTATGTATTCTTTTTTTAATGCTTTGGTATACGTATTCAGCGGCACTTCTATATCATTGACTTTCGCTAGAAGAAATTCAAAGACGTTTGATCGATCACATTCTAGTCGCACTAAACTAATCGATAGAGTATCGCTCGATACCTGAGAATTTTTTTGCAAGGGTTTATGGTACTTGCTTAATAACCAAATATCGTATTGGGTTAAGAAATCGTCGAGCACGGGTGAGCTTTGGTATTGTGCCAGCAATATGTCGGAAACTTGATCTAATAAATTTTCGTGCAGTAACAATGCTTGTGCAAGTTGTTCCATTGCATCATCCATTTTTTTGGCGATGCCAGCTTCTTGCTCAGCCGTTAGAAGGTGTATTTTGGGGTAATGCTGGATTAGCGCATTTACGTCATCAGAGTTCATGGTTATGCCCATCTAATTGGTCTATAAATTATACGCATTAGACCGACGATTGGATGCTTGATTCTGCTGTATTGGTGAGTAGCTATTGCATCATTAGCTGATTATAATGGCCTTATATTTATATCTAGAGTTGAAAGTTATGCCTAAAGCGAGTGATATTAAAAAGAATGCAGCTGTTGAATATAACGGTAATGTATACATGGTAAGAGACATTGAGCGCTCTGTGCCTCAGGGCCGTGCCGGTGGCAGTATTTATCGTATGCGTATGTACGATGTGGTAACAGGTAATAAGATTGACGAGCAGTTCAAAGATTCTGATATGTTGAACTTTGCGGACTTGGTACGCCGCCCAGTAACTTTCTCTTATTCTGATGGTAATGAGTATGTCTTTATGGATAGTGAAGATTATACGGCGTTCAGCTTGAACAAAGAGAATATTGAAGATGAGCTGTTATTCATCAGCGAATCAACAGAAGGTTTGTTGATTGTGATTGTTAATGATGCGCCAGTAGGCTTACAACTTCCTGCGACAGTTGATCTTGAAATCACTGAAACAGACCCTTCTTTAAAGGGCGGATCTGCGACAGCGCGTACTAAGCCTGCGCTACTGTCTACCGGGTTGACGGTTCAGGTTCCTGAGCATATTTCTACGGGTGAAATGATTAAAGTGAATGTAGAAGAGCGTAAGTTCGTAAGTCGTGCATAAGCGACTTTGCAGTTTATGCGTTAAAAAGGCAGGCTATTGAGTATCGTAGCCTGTTTTTCTCCCCTTTTTATTTGTCTAAAGCGCCCGTTTCATGGCAAGAAACATTAGCGTCACACCTATCGAATCTCAACTACACTTGTTATACCTTTGCGATAAACGTTTTATAGCGTTTAGAAATAATGATTTTAGGTATCCTAAGTTTTGGAAAATAAATACTTTAAAGTAGCCTCGTTTGATGAGTTGAACGCTGCGCAGAAGCGGCGCTGTGATATTCAAATCAGTAATGATTTGATTGCACGCTCAATGCCTGGGTCTCTGATTGTATTGTTGCTATGGATATGTGTGGCTTCGCTCGTATTTATGAAGGATACGGGTGGAGAGGCTACGCCGTGGTTAGTCAGCTTTAGCATTGCTTTTATCTTTGCTGTCGGTTTGCGTTCTTATTTTCTTTATCTCGCTAAACAGAACATTGAACAAACGAAAATCTGTCGTTTTTACATCACGATGGGCTTATTTTCTAGTTGTCTCACATGGGGCATAATGGCAGCTTGCTCGTATTTACAAACCCCTTTATTGGCCCATCAAGATCTTATCCTATTTGCTACCATTGGCTTGAGTGCTGGTGGCGCGCTTTCTTTTTCACTGTCACGATTTTATGTTTATATTTATGTTTTGTGCATGATGGTGCCTATTTTATTGGTCGAATTCTTTATCGCCGAGCAGTTAATTATTGATAAGGTTTCTATCGTTATTGTTTATATCGTTGCTTTATTGTGGGTGACCATTAACCCTTCCCGGGAATATATGCAGGCATGTATTAGTAATTTGCAGCTGGAGGAAATGAGTAATACTGATGGTTTAACAGGGGTTCGAAATCGACGTTATTTTGATTTTCAGCTGGAAGAGGAATTGCAGCGAGCGCAGCGAACCAATGGCTCTGTGGCGCTATTAATCATCGATATTGATCACTTTAAAGATGTTAATGATGAACATGGCCATATTGCCGGTGACGCTTGTTTAATTGAGGTAGCAAACTGTTTACAGAAGTCAGTAAAGCGTATTAGTGATACCGTTGCACGATATGGGGGCGAGGAGTTCGCGATTATCATTGCCAATACTGATGATGCTCATTGTTTAAATCTTGCAGAGCAAATTCGTCATTCAATAGAATCTATTAGCGTATGTGTAAAAGACGTTCCCGTACCATTAACGATTAGTATTGGTGCAAGTCAATGTAGGGTATCCGATGCGATTTGTGATGCCGAGAAATTGCTGATTTCAGCGGATTCAGCGTTGTATGATGCTAAAGATCAGGGCCGTAATAGAGTCTGTAATCGCATTATCAGCCCCCCTTCTTCCAAGGCTGTGTAGCCACTAAATGTTCGTTCTGAATTTAGGTGTGGTAGCCTTGTTGATCACCTTTTGACAGTTTGAGCTTGCTGGGTGATCTGAAGTGCTTTCTATTGCGTATTTATTCATTATTTATTTAGGTCAGTTAAGATGAATGCAGAAGTTATCAACAAAATAAAAATTGGTATTAGTAGCTGTTTAATGGGCGAAAAAGTGCGCTTTGACTCTGGCCATAAAAAAAACTCGTACGTTACGGATACCTTAAGTGACTATTTTGAATTTACGCCTTTTTGCCCTGAAGTGAGCATTGGTTTGGGAATTCCAAGAGAGACTATACGTTTGGTAACCGTCGATGACGACATTCGTTGTGTCGGAACTAAAAGTCCAGATTTGGATGTGACTGAAGAGCTGTATCAGTGTGCTGAGGAGCAAAAAGACTGGATTGCCGAGCTGAGTGGTTATATCTTAAAGAAAGACTCTCCAAGCTGCGGTATGGAGCGTGTTAAGGTGTATAAAGGAATAGAAAAAGGCCAAATGGCTGAAAAATCGGGTATTGGTCTTTATGCTAAGCGCTTAATGGATAATTTTCCTCATTTACCCATCGAGGAAGAGGGCAGGTTGTCTGATCCTATGCTGCGTGAGAATTTTATTCAGCGAGTCTATATTTATGCGCGCTGGCAGGAAATGGAGCACGATGGTTTTACGTTGGCTGGCTTGCAGGCATTTCACGCTCAGCATAAGTATATTTTCATGAGTCATAATCAAAACTTGGGTCGTACTTTAGGTGCTTCATTGGCCAATAGCGATCAGGATATTGAAACACTTGCACTTGAATACCTTGGTTTGATGATGACGCTGTTAAAGTCGATAGCGACACGCAAAAATCATGTGAATACATTGCAGCATATTCAAGGCTATCTTAAAAATGATTTGGACGCTGGCGATAAGGAAGAATTGCGCTTAACCATTGAAAATTACCAGAAATTCTTATTGCCATTGATTGTGCCAATTACTTTATTTAGACACCATTTTCGCCGACATCCGAAAGGCTATATAGAAAATTCTTTCTATCTTAAGCCTCATCCTGGTGAGCTTATGTTGCTGAATCATATATAGGTAATACTAATAAAGATTGATTGGTTTAGAGCTAATTTGCATAATTAGAGTGTAATCATTAAAGATTCTTTAGTAAGCACACATATCAACTAATATGGATAGTAGTGGTTAGCAACCAAATGGGCTTATGTAACGACCAATATGATTAACTATGCGAATACTAAGCCAACGATCTACCTCGTTGGCTTTTTTACTTTTCTTTCTTTGATCCTTGCTACGATGTATTTGCAGTCAATTGCAGATAAGCAAAGTGGTGATTGGTTAATTCATTCTGAAAATGAAATAAAGCGGTCAGAGCTTTTGCAAGAAATCGTTACTAACATTGGTTTTGGCGGTTTTATTCACAACTATAAAAACTCAATCTTGAGAAAAGATATTAGCGCATTAGAGCAATCATCGGCTCAAATAGCTCGCGCTAGAGAACTTATTCATAATTATAGAGAGATATACCCTGTTGGCGATGAGTTGTTATTGGATGTTGATGCTGTCTTAGCGGAATACTATGGCAATGTGACGTTAATAAAATCGTTAATTAACCAAGGCCTGTCTGCTGAATTAATCGACGAGCAAGTACGGGTTAATGATTTTTCTGCACTTCAGTCTATATCAGCCCTGATTAGCTCGAATAGAAGTGTCTATAAGAAAATCGCGAAGTCTTCTGCAGAAACGGTTGATACATTCAAACAATCAATTCTGGGTATTTTCTTTTTTATTATTTTGCTGGTGATCGCATCAATTTTTTATATCGTTTTTATTCTTAATAAAAATATTTTTCAATTTAAACGTATTGGAATTTTATTTGATTTAGCCCCACTATCAATTATTGCCGTGAATGAGGATGGCTATATATCTTCTGCGAACAAGATTGCTCTTGAAACATTTGGCCTGGATAAAAATACCTTTACCGATATTAATATTGATCAGTTAACCCCAGATGCAATATCCAAACACCACAAAAAGTACAGGGAAGAATTTCAGTCATCTGAAAGAACAGTACCGATGCATCAGCGGGGTGGGCAATTTAATGCACAGCGCTTAAATGGTGAAGTTTTCCCCGCTAACATTTCTATTGCGACTTACTCTCAAGGTGGGGTTAAAGAAGCGATTGTCGTTGTTAAAGACATATCAGATGAAGTTAAGCAAATACACGATGCTAACTTTGATCCACTCACGCAGTTACCAAATCGTAGATCCATTGATGGGTTCTTAAATGAAGCTATTTTAAGGTCTAAGCGTCAAGATACTGATCTCTATATGGCGATTATCGATATTGATTATTTTAAGAAAATTAATGATAAGTTTGGCCATTCATTTGGTGATTCTGTCTTAATCGATTCGGCGAAATATTTACAAGAGAATATTCGTGAAACGGATTTCATTGGGCGCTGGGGAGGTGAGGAGTTTCTACTTATCCTAGAAGATACTTGCGCAGAAGGTGCTTTGAACGTGTGTGAGAAAATACGTATGTATATTGCTGAGCAGTCTAAATTAAAAGGCTGTCAATATACCGTGAGTATTGGCTGTGCTAAATACTCTAAGGATTCAGATACCGAAATCTTATTTGATCATGCAGATGTTGCTTTGTATTTATCGAAAAATGACGGGCGTAATAAAACCACTATGATGTGATTTATTTTATGATGTACTTATATTCTATGACGTAAAATATCCTAAGACGCTTCAATTAACGGTATTGAGGCATCTTAGTCTTAGACAATATTCGTAGTAATTACACGAAGAACTAAGCGCTTGTTGTTTCTAATATCGCCAGCAAATCATCTTTCAATTTCAAGCGGCGTAATTTTAACGTTTCTAAACGTTGATCGGATGATGCTTCAGCACCTTCTTCAATTTTACGCACTTCACGGTCTACATCATGATATTCATCAAAGAAGCGTGCAAAGTGACGATCATTCATTTTTAATTCGTGAATGCGCTCTTTGTGTTGAGGGAATTCATGGTGCAAGTTATGGTTTTCAATGCTCATTGCGTATCCTTATTAATCTATTCTTGTGATCTCTTTGTTGATTTAAGAGTAGACCTTTATCAATATTTTTACTTGATGTAGCTCAAGAATATGCAAAAGTTATGAAGGCATTTTTAATAAGGCTTGCTGCACCCATTGCTGTAGCTGATTCACGGGCAGTGCACCTGCAATACGATCTACTTCTTTACCATTACGAAAGACTGCAAGGGTAGGGATGCTACGAATATTTAATTGTGCTCCGAGCTGCTGAGCATTCTCGGTATTCACTTTTGCAAACAGGGCTTGGTCTTTCATTTGATGAGCGACTTGAGCATAAGCAGGTGCCATTGCCTTACAAGGGCCACACCAGCTTGCCCAGAAATCGACAACCACGGGCATATCATTTTTGCTGGTGTATTTTGAGAACTGGCCCTCTGTTAGATCAACGGGCTTTCCTTGCCAAATTGCTTGCTTGCATTGGCCACATTGGCCTTCGCTGGCTTTTCGGTCTTCAGGGATGCGGTTGGTCGCGTGACAATGAGAGCAAACAATAAGCATAAGTGGGCCTTTAATCTATATTCCAGTTTGGTTATATCTAGTTATAAGGTCGCTTTTACTTTATTCAAGTGAGTCACAAATTCTTCTTTGTGCATTTCACCCAAAATTCTAAGTTTATCTTGCTCGCCGTTAGTGGTGAAAAACAACAGGCTAGGGGGGCCAAATAAATTGAAGTCTGTCATTAATTCAACTTGTTCAGGGGTTTGCTCTGTGACATCAATTTGGAGCCATAATAATTCTGGCCAATGAGCCTGAACGTCCGCGTGATGAAAAACCGCTTTTTCCATGACTTTGCAGGCGATGCACCAATCTGCGTAATAATCGAGCATAACGGCACCATTAGGGTTGGCGGCTAGGTGGTTCTTAATCGCAGCATCGAGTTGGGTTTTATTCTCGATGTTTTTGAAAGGGCTGGCATTGCTATGACTTTGCAGGTTGCTGCTGGTGGCGTGAGTAGGTGCAAGCGGTTTAAGCGGATCATCATTACCTTGTAGTGCGCCGATTAGGGCGAGTACACCATAAACTAAGATAACAAAGGCTAGGCCTTTTACGGTGCGCTTTATGCCCGATTGCGCCGCTTCAATTGGCTCGATGGCACCGAGATAAATCCCATAGATAATCGCTAAGATTCCCCAGAACGCTAAGATCAATGCGGCGTCTAAAAAGCGAGATAATAGCCAAATAGCCACACCAATTAATAGAATGCCAAAGAAGGCTTTAATCTGATCCATCCAGCCGCCCGCTTTCGGCAGCATTGACGCGCCGGAAGTGCCGAGAATGATTAATGGCGTCCCCATGCCTAAACCAAGGGCCAATAGAGCGCTGCCACCTAACCAGGCATCGCCTGTTGTACTCAGGTAGACCAAAGCACCGGCCAGTGGGGCGGAAACGCACGGAGATACGACAAGCGCGGATAATATCCCCATTAAGAAAACACTGATTAAGCTGCCGCCTTTTTGTTTTTGGTTCATGTTATTTAGGCGGTTGCGTAAGCCGCTAGGGAGCTGCAGCTCATAAAGACCAAACATAGATAATGAAAGCACTAAGAATAAAATGGCGAAAATAGTGAGAATCCAAGGGGTTTGCATCCACGCTTGAATGTTTGCGCCTGCGCCGAGTAAGCCTACGGTTACGCCAGCGGCGGCATATGTGATGGCCATACCTAAAACGTAGGTCGTGGATAAAACAAAACCTTTGCTAGGCGTGTGTTTTTGTTGGCCAATAACGATACTGGTTAAAATAGGCACCATCGGCAATACGCAAGGTGTGAAGGTTAATCCTAGTCCTAAGATGAAGAATAAGCCGACGACGCTGAGCCAGGATTTGCCTTCGATCCAGCTTTCATTTTCAGTTGAAGGTTCAGCTGCGGTTGCACGAATAGCGGTTTTCGATATTGGTGGCTGATGGGTTGATGCAGCAGCGGCTGGCCAATCGATATCCAGTTCTATTTTTTGAGGAGGGTAACAAAGCCCTGCATCGGCACAGCCTTGAAAGCCAAGAGTAGTAGCGGTATTAGGTGTTAGAGCTTTAAGGTCGAATTGAATGTTGATCTGTCCATAAAAAACAATCACTTCACCAAAAGCTTTATCATGCTTAAGGATACCTTCTTCAGAGAATTCGGTTCCTTGGGATTTGTGCTTACCTTGCTTTAGATGAATCTTCTTTTTGTATAGATAATACTCATCCGCACTGTTCCAAGTGACATTGAGTACGCTACCTTGCTGTTCAACTTGGTATGGGAAGGCTTCGCTGACAGGTAGAAATTTGGGTTCGTCTTGGATTAGATTATCAAGAACCCCTGCGTATGCTGAGCTGCTGCCCAGGACGGTCATAAACGATAAAAAAAGTGCGGGTAAAAAAGAAAAGCGAGAGACGATCCAAGCCATGTTAAGGCTCCTGTTTAGTTTAGCTGCTCAGTTGCAAATAGGTTAACAGCTTAATCTTAAGGGAGTATTAAGGCTCCTGCTTAGGTCGGCTGTTCGGTGAATAATACGTTACAGCCAAACCTTGGAGCCTTAGTGATCATCCTTGGGGATGAATGATTACCTTAAGTATTTCGTTCAATGGCGATACGCGCCAAGCTGTGTAGTGCTTGTTTGGCATCAGTATCGACCAAATGGTTCAAACATTCTTGCGCAAGTTCAACGTGTTTGCGCGCAATAGTCTTGGTATATTCTAATGAACCACACGTTTTAACGATTTCTAAGATGGCGTCAATGTCTTCTAAGCCGCCTTTACGGATGGCTTTGCGGATTAGTTTAGCCTGCTCTTCGCTGCCTTCACGCATGGCGTGAATCAATGGTAAAGTGGCCTTACCCTCGGCTAGGTCATCTCCCACGTTTTTCCCCATGGTTGCTGCATCACCTTCGTAATCCAATACATCATCAACCAATTGGAATGCCATGCCTAGATGATGGCCATATTCTTTTAAGGCTTGCTCTTGTTCAGTATTAGCACCACACAGTACAGCAGCAGAATGGGTAGAGGCTTCAAACAGCATCGCCGTTTTACCCTTGATAACATCCATATATTGTTCTTCGCTGGTATCTGGGTTTTTACAGTTCACTAACTGTAATACTTCCCCTTCAGCGATGACGCAGGTGGAGTTGGATAAAATGTCCATTACTTGCAGATTTTTCAGCTCGACCATCATTTGGAATGAGCGTGAATATAAAAAGTCACCGACTAATACACTAGGAGCGTTGCCCCATTTTTCATTGGCCGTAGGATTTCCACGGCGCATATCAGACGTATCAACAACATCGTCATGAAGCAGTGTGGCGGTATGAAGGAATTCGATCACAGCGGCGAGCTTATTGGCTTCAGACCCTGATGATTCAAGGGCTTTAGCGGTCATTATGACCAGAAGAGGGCGCAAGCGCTTACCACCACTGGAGACGATGTAATCGGCAATTTTTTCAACCAGAGGAACGCGTGAAGAAAGCTGTTCGCGAATCAGTGTATCGACGTCAGCAAAGTCCTGCTCGATAAGCGCGTAAATGTCTTTAACCTGCATGGTGAAAATAGTGCCTTTAGGCTAGAGGGAATAAGGGATGAACATGCTATTGCCAAGGGCGTAAAGTGTCAAGTGGTGATGGTGAATCTGATGCTTGCGCTAGGATGGCAGTTGAGTTACAATTTCGCGCCCCGAAATTCCGTTCTCTACTATATTGGAAATCAGAGTATTTCCCGTAAAACTAGAACAAAAGCAACGGCATGCTGAGTAAAATCACTTGCGAGGTTCGGTGTTTAGATTCTTAAATCCATAACGGAGACATTGCGATGTACGCAGTTGTTGTTACAGGCGGTAAACAGTACCGTGTTGAAGAAGGTCAAACACTTAAAGTTGAAAAACTTGAAGTAGCTACTGGCGAAGCCGTAGTGATCGAAAAAGTTTTGCTAATCGGCAATGGCGACGATGTTAAAATCGGTCAGCCTGTTGTTGAAGGCGCTAAAGTAAGTGCTGAAGTAGTTGCTCATGGCCGTCATAAGAAAGTTAAAATTATGAAGTTCAAGCGTCGTAAGCACCACATGAAGCAAATGGGCCACCGTCAGTGGTTCACTGAGATCAAGATTACTAGCATCGCTGGTTAATTCTGACTTTATAACTTATTTATTAATTACGGCGAACTTGGCGGCAGTGATGCACCAAGGGAACCAAATTTGGAGGCTAGAGCATGGCTCACAAAAAAGCTGGTGGTAGTACTAATAACGGTCGCGACAGTGAATCAAAACGCTTAGGCGTGAAACTGTTCGGTGGCCAACAGGCAAAAGCTGGAAACATCTTGGTTCGTCAACGCGGCACTAAGTTCCACCCTGGAACTAACGTTCGTTGTGGTCGTGACCACACTTTGTTCGCTACTGAAGCGGGCGAAGTTAAGTTTGAAGTTAAAGGCCCAAATAACCGTAAAACGATTAGCATCATCGCTGCTAGCTAAGTTTTACCGTTAAATGTGTTATCGAAGACGCCCTGGCCTTGCTGGGGCGTTTTTGTTTGAAAAAATTGTTTTATAGAATTTAGTGCCAAATAAAGATGCAAGAAACTGAGCGCTCTGCGAATCAGTATTACTTGTGTGATTTAAGGCCGTCAGATCCCATGGACGGGATCTTCGAGCATGCATGGACGTACTCGCTGCGTGCCGTAAAAGGACATAAGTAACTGCTGATTTAAAGCAGTGCTGTTCTGATTCGGTTATTAAGATTGGTCTATGGGAATGAATACGAGAGGTTGCCATGAAATTTGTAGATGAAGCCAGCATCAGCGTAGACGCTGGTAAAGGTGGTAATGGTTGCATGAGCTTCCACCGTGAAAAATTCGTTGCCAAAGGCGGCCCAAATGGCGGTGATGGTGGTGATGGCGGTTCAGTTTATGTTCAAGCTGACGATGCTGTTAATACGCTTATTGATTATCGTTATACTCGTCGTTATCGTGCAGAAAACGGTAAGAACGGCCAGAGCCGTGATATGACGGGCCATAAAGGCGAAGATATTATCTTGAAGGTGCCTGTTGGCACGACAATCATTGATGAAGATACTTTAGAAGTATTAGGCGATCTTGCAGAAGATCAGCAGACATTGATGGTTGCTCAGGGTGGTTTCCACGGTTTGGGTAATACCCGTTTTAAATCGTCAGTAAACCGTGCCCCGCGTCAGACTAAACCGGGCCAGCCTGGTGAGTCGCGCAACATTAAATTTGAAATGAAAGTATTAGCAGACGTTGGTTTGTTAGGGTTGCCGAATGCCGGTAAGTCGACTTTCATTCGCTCAGTATCTGCAGCTAAGCCGAAAGTTGCTGATTATCCGTTCACCACTTTAGTTCCTAACTTAGGTGTGGTCTCGGTAAGACAGCATAAGAGCTTCGTGATTGCCGATATTCCGGGTTTGATCGAAGGTGCATCGGATGGTGCAGGTCTAGGTATTCGTTTCTTGAAGCACCTAGTACGTACGCAATTGATGCTGCATATCGTTGATATGGCACCGTTTGATGAAAGTGATCCGGCTGAGAATATGCTGGCCATTAGTCGCGAGCTTGAACGTTTCTCGCCAGCACTTGCACAGCGTGATCGCTGGTTGGTATTGAACAAGTTAGATCTTGTTTCAGAAGAAGAGCATGAAGAGTTGTGCCAAGCTTTATTAGAGAAAACAGGCTGGAAAGGCCCTGTTTACCAGATCTCAGCATTGACCGGTGAGGGTACTAAGCCGCTGACCAATGACATTATGGATTACATTGAAGCGCGCCGTGAGCGTGCTGCGGAAGAGCCTGAATTTGCTGCTCAAATTGTGATTGAGCGTGAAACCGTTGAGCAAGAGTCTCGTGATCGTATGGAAGAGTTGGCTGAATATCGTCGTCAGCGTGCCGCTGCCCGTAAGGCCGGTTTGGAAGATGATGAAGACGACTACGATGTAGAAGTTGAGTGGGTTCAGGAGTAAAATCTCTTCGCTATTCTCTTTGTAATAGAGGGAAGGGAATATTGAAAATTAGCCGATAGAACATTAATGAGTATCAGAGTGATGAAACCAGCTGTTGATTTAAATACCGCCAGAGACCGCCTTGTATCAGGGCAGCGATGGGTTATTAAGATTGGTAGTGCTCTGCTCACGAATGACGGCAAAGGCCTTAATCGCCCAGGCATTCAAGCCTGGGTAGATCAAATTGCTGATTTGATGTCGCAAGGCATTGAAATTGTTTTGGTTTCATCTGGCTCGGTTGCCGAAGGCATGTCACGCTTAGGCTGGACGTCACGCCCTAGTGAAGTTCATCAGCTTCAGGCAGCGGCTGCGGTTGGTCAGATGGGATTAGTTCAAGCGTACGAAACCGCTTTTAAACAGCACGATAAACACACCGCACAAATCTTATTAACTCACGCTGATTTATCCAATCGCCAACGCTATCTGAATGCGCGCTCTACTTTGCGTACGTTGATTTCTATGGGGGTTGTGCCGATCGTCAATGAAAATGATACGGTGATTACGGATGAAATCCGTTTCGGTGATAATGATACATTAGGCGCTTTGGTTGCGAATTTAGTAGAAGCCGATACTCTGGTTATTCTTACAGATCAAGATGGTTTGTTTACCAAAGATCCGCGTCATAATGAAGATGCTGAGTTGATTACGGAAGGCCATGCATCTGATAAATCTTTTGCTGCGATGGCCGGTGATGGTGGTGCGTTGGGTCGTGGTGGTATGATTACTAAAGTAACTGCGGCAGGTGTTGCGGCGCGTTCTGGTGCGGATACGGTGATTGTTGGTGGACGTATTGAGAATGTTTTGACGCGTTTACGTGCGAAAGAAAAAATTGGTACACTTTTGGTTGCAGATACTGAACCGGAAGTTGCTCGCAAGCAGTGGATTGCAGGGCATTTACGTCATTCAGGTGAGTTGATTTTGGATGACGGCGCGGTGAAGGCACTGAAGAAGGGTGATAATAGTTTATTGCCAGTGGGCGTTAAATCGGTAAAAGGTATTTTCCGTCGCGGTGAAGTAGTTGCTTGTTTGGATGGCAAGGGGCGAGTGATTGCGAAAGGTTTGATTAATTTCGACCAGAGCGAAGCGCAAAAATTGTGTGGTAAGACCAGCGAGCAACAGCAAGAGTTGTTAGGCTATGTTGGCGATGAAGAAATGATACACATTGATAATTTAGTAGTGCTTTAAAGCTAAAGAGCAACTTCGGGTTTTTTAGCCGCATTACGCTACCATCGATATTGAGTATGTCCTTATACGACACGCCGTAAATACTTCCCTGTAGGCTCGGCTAAAAGATCCCTCTTTTAGGACGGTCTATAACGACACACTCAATACCGATACGCGAAATGCTATGCAAACCAATTTGAGTGTCTTATAGTTTTTCAAAAGAAATACCAGTATTTGAATCTTGAGTTCAGTAAGCTGTGAGCACTAGAAGTTAATTTTAAAGGCCATTCGATTCCAGGGAAGGAATCGTTGAGCTTACAGGGAGAGCGAAGCGGCGTATTCACAGCGTGCCGCCTAAAATTCAACTTCTAGCGTGAGCAAAAGTGCACGCTGTAACAAGTAATCAATAACAAAGACGCTGATGAGTAAGCATTCTCAGCGAAGTTAATAATAATTTATATTTTCAAACTTTTTGAATAAAAAGGAATGGCAGAATGATTAAGTCAGTTCAAGTACAGAATCTTACGATCGATAACGATGTACCGTTCACATTATTCGGTGGCATTAACGTTTTAGAAAGCCGTGATCTTGCCATGCGTACTTGTGAAGAATACGTAAAAGTGACTGAAAAACTGGGCATTCCTTACGTCTTTAAAGCGTCTTTCGACAAAGCGAACCGTTCTTCAATTAATTCATACCGCGGTCCTGGTATGGAAGAAGGTTTGAAGATATTCCAAGAAATTAAAGAAACGTTTGGCGTACCGATTATTACTGACGTGCACGAACCGTATCAAGCAGCACCTGTTGCTGAAGTAGTTGATATCATTCAGCTACCTGCGTTCTTAGCACGTCAGACTGACCTTGTTGTGGCTATGGCAGCAACCGGTGCAGCAATTAATATTAAAAAGCCTCAGTTTTTAGCACCCCATGAAATGCGTCATATTCTGACTAAGTTTCAAGATGCTGGTAATGACCGATTAATGTTATGTGAGCGTGGTTCTAGCTTCGGTTATAACAACCTAGTGGTTGATATGCTGGGTATGGACGACATGAAAGTACAAGCGCCTGTGATCTTTGATGCGACGCACGCATTGCAGCGTCCTGGTGGTCGTACAGATTCAGCTGGCGGTCGTCGCGCTCAAGCCTTCGAACTTGCGCGTTCTGGTATGGCATTGGGTATTGCAGGTTTGTTCTTAGAAGCACACCCCAATCCTGATCAAGCAAAATGTGATGGCCCATGTGCATTGCCATTAGATAAGCTTGAGCCTTATTTGGCACAAATGAAAGCGGTTGATGACTTGGTTAAATCGTTTGAAAAAGTGATTATTGAGTAAGTTTTTCATCTGCTTTCTCATGCATTTATGTAAAAAAAAGGCCCAATCATTGAATGATTGGGCCTTTTTGTTTCTGTATCTTTGTGTCTCTTTTTATTTCAGTTTATTGTTTAAGTTATGTCTCATTTCTCTTAACGCTAAAGCGAGAATGCACCCATTTATAAAGGGTAGGCAAAACAACTAACGTTAATAATGTTGAAGAAATAATGCCACCAATCACTACGGTCGCTAACGGTCTTTGTACTTCTGCCCCAGTGCCGGTATTAAAGGCCATTGGCACAAACCCTAAACTTGCGACTAAAGCCGTCATCAATACTGGTCGCAAGCGCTGGCTTGCACCTTGCCATACTGCTTGAGCCAATTCTAAGCCGCTCTCACGCAATTCTTTAATGAACGACAGCATCACGACGCCATTTAATACGGCAACCCCTGACAAGGCGATAAAGCCAACTCCTGCAGAAATTGATAGCGGCATATCTCTTAGCGTTAAAGCGATAATTCCACCGGTAAGCGCAAGTGGCACACCCGTAAAAATAATCAGCGTATCGCGCATGGAACTGAAAGCGCCATAAAGTAAGCCTAAAATTAATAGCAGTGTAATCGGCACAACAATACTTAAGCGCTGGCTAGCGGATTCAAGTTGTTCAAACGTGCCACCGTATTCAAGCCAATAGCCTGCGGGTAAATTAAGTTCATTACGCATCAGCTCTTGAGCTTCCGTAATAAAAGAACCTAGATCACGACCTTCAACATTGGCGCTGACAACAATATTGCGCTTACCGCTGCGGCGGTTGATTTGATTGGGTCCTTCGATTTCTAAAATATCTGCAACTTCACCAAGCGGCACATAATCTAATTCTTCTTCATCCTTGGAAGAATAGGTTGAGTTGGGTATTGCAACAGGAATTTGTGCCAAAGCTTGTGGATCTTTGCTTAGGTTTTCATCCATGCGGACTAATAATTTAAAGCGACGATCACCTTCATAGATTAACCCTGTCTCAATGCCGCTCACGGCGCTGCGTAATGTCTCTTGAACATCAGCAACCGATAACCCTAGTAGCGCTAGGTGATCACGCTGGGGCTCTACTGAGATCATAGGAAGGCCTTTCGCTTGTTCCATGCGCACATCTTCGCCACCGGATATTTGACCTAATAGTTTAGCGGCTTTATTTCCGACTTCCGCGAGGGTGTCGAGGTCATCGCCATAAATACGCAAAGCAACATCGGCACGTACGCCTGAAATAAGTTCATTGAAGCGCATTTCAATAGGCTGGGTTAATTCGTAATTATTGCCAGGAAGTTCTGCAATCGCTGACCGAATTTCATCGACTAGCTGCTGCTTAGGTTTGTTTGGGTTTGGCCAATCGTTGATGGGGTTTAAAATTAAAAAAGTATCGGCGACATTGGGTGGCATAGGGTCGCTGGCAATTTCAGCGGTGCCTATTTTAGAAAATACCTGCTTTATTTCCGGAAATTCAGCAATGCGTCTTTCTAATAATAATTGCATTTCGGTTGCTTGTTCGATCCCTGTGCCAGGAATGCGCATCGCATGCAAAGCGATGTCATGTTCATCAAGCTGTGGTAAAAATTCGCTGCCTAAGCGGGTAGCTTGATAGGCGGTAGTAGAAATTAAAATCAAAGCACCTATAAAAACGATAGGGCTATTTTTAAGCGCTAAGGTTAATAGTGGTTGATACAATTTACGCGCATTTTTCATAACGAAATTTTCTTCTTCGTTTACTTTACCTTTCACTAAAATAGCAATGGCAGCGGGGACAAAAGTAATCGAGAAAATTAATGCGCCTAATAAAGCGGCCACAACCGTAAAGGCCATTGGGTGGAACATTTTTCCTTCAATGCCTGTGAGTGCAAAAATGGGTAGGTATACCAGCATAATGATCAGCATGCCAAATACCGCAGGGCGGAAAACTTCTTTGGTGCTTTCGGTAACTTCTAATAAACGTTCTGGTAAGGTTAATAAGCGACCGTATTTTTTTTGTGCTAAACCTAAGCGGCGTAAGGCATTTTCAACCACGATAACAGCGCCATCAACGATAATGCCAAAGTCGATTGCTCCTAAGCTCATTAGGTTGCCAGATACGCGGTTGACTGCCATGCCAGTAATGGCGAATAACATGCTTAATGGAATGACCAGTGCAACAATAAAGGCAGCGCGGATATTGCCGAGTAAGGCAAATAAAACCGCCACTACCAATACAGCGCCTTCGAACAAGTTGGTGCGTACTGTGGCAATGGTTTTATCGACCAAGGTTGTTCTATCGTATAAAGGCTCAGCCACAATACCTGCTGGCAGTGAATCATTAATCTCTATTAATTTCTTTGCGACGGCTTTAGAAACAGTTCGGCTATTCTCTCCTAGCAGCATAAAGGCGGTGCCTAATACGGTCTCTTCACCATTAAGCGACGCCGAGCCTGTGCGCAGTTCTTTGCCGTATTTTACGATCGCTAAATCTTTGATACGCACTGGGGCGTCATCACGACGGGCAACCACAAGTTGAGAAATTTCTTCTAAATTATTTAATTGCCCAGGGGAGCGAATTAACCACTGCTCGCCGTTACGTTCAATGTAACCTGCTCCGGAATTTTGATTGTTCGTTTTTAACGCATTAACAATATCGGCAACGCTTATTTTATAAGCAAATAATTTTCCTGGAATAGGGGCAACCTGATATTCGCGAGCAAAGCCACCAATGCTATTTATTTCAGTAATGCCTGCTACTTTTACGAGCTGTGGACGAATAATCCAATCTTGAATCGTACGTAAGTCTTCTGCGCTATAAGGTTTTCCATTATCGGTAAGGGCATCATATTCAGCGCGTACCGCGTAAGTAAAAATTTCACCTAAGCCACTAGCGACTGGGCCAAGGCTTGGTTCTATCCCTGCGGGTAGTTCGCCTCGAATACTTTGCAGACGCTCACTGATTTGCTGACGCGCCCAATAAATATCTGTGCCTTCTTCGAAGATGACGGTGACTTGGGAAAGTCCATAGCGAGAAAGCGAGCGGGTATAATCCAGCTTAGGTATGCCTGCCATTGCATTTTCAACGGTATAGCTAATGCGTTGTTCTGCTTCAAGGGGTGAATAGCCAGGTGCATGGGTATTAATTTGTACCTGAATATTGGTGATATCGGGTACCGCATCTATGGGTAATTGCGTGGTTTTATAAATGCCTAAACCTGCAATCATTAATGTCAGTGCAAGCACTAGCCAGCGTCGCTCGATGGCGAAGGTGATTAAGTGGTTCATCATGATTTATTCCTCGAGGCCGGTGCGATTGAGGTTTTTTTATTAATGGTCATGACTCGCTCCACTTTTTAGAATGTCTGCTTTGATTAAAAAGCTATTCTCACTCACGTATTCTGTGCCTTTTTCTATTCCGGATATAATTTCAATCCACTGTTTATCTTTTTCTCCTATTTCAATTTCACGCGTACTAAACGTATTTCCTTTACGCTCGAAAATAACGGTTTTATTTTCCATTTTTTGCAGAGCGTCGACCTTTACTGCGAGCGCAGCTACTTTACGAGCAATTTCAATATCGGCTTTTACATGCATGCCTGGGCGCCAGTGGCCTTGGTTATTATCAATAATTACCCGGGCACGCGCGATGTGTCCGCCAGACATTTTTGGCGCTATGTAGCTTATTTCACCCATCGATTTTTCATGATCATGCAAGTCATAAACCTTTGCTTTTTGACCTACTTGTAAGCGCTCAATATTTTCTGGAAAAGCTGACATATCAACCCATACTTTTGATAAATCGCTAATAACTAATATTTCTTCAGCATCGACACGATCGCCAGTATTGACTAAACGAGACGTTACCTCTCCCGCTGATGGGCTTTTTAGGGTGTAGCTTTGCAAGGTTTGAATGTTGGTTAAGCGGGCTAAAGCTTGACCTTTTTGTACGTGATCGCCGACTTGCACAAAGACTTTTTCAATCATGCTAGGAAACGATGCATGCAATCGGAATACCTGATCTTGCACTGGGCTAATCACACCAAATAAAGTATCCGTTTGAATTAACGTTTGTGGACCCGCTGTTTCAGACTTGATGCCTGAGGCTTGAATGAAGTATGAGTTGATTGTCGTGCCTTCTTGATGATCGTCTTCATGTTCATGGCCGTGTTCATCTTTATCAGAATTTTGATCATGTATCTCATTGGTATAGGCATTCATGCTGCTGGTTAGCAGCAATAGCATTAAAGTGAGAGTGGATGATATTTGTTGTAAATGTTTCATGAATAAATCCTTATTGAGCGCTGACAATTGACTGGCCTAAAATGCGTTCCAGTTCTAATACTTGGTTGAAAATACGGACTTGGCTATTGATTAAGTCCTGCTCTAAATTAAATACTTGGCCTTGTGCATCGATCCATTGGCGAACGGTATATTGTCCTTGGCGATAGGCTTTTTGAGTTGTGCTGAGTACTTCGCTGGCTAGAGGAAGTAGCTGGGATGTAATCTGTTTTTCGAGGTACCTATCTTTCGCTAACGCTTGTTGAATGCGTGCTAATTCAATGCGTAACTCACGGCGTTTTATATCGATGTTATCGAGGCTTAATTGCTGCTGTGCTAAAGCACTATTAATGCGTCCGCGGTTTGGGGCTCCGGAAACATTCATAAAGTTTAATGGCATGGCGGCCGTGAATACCAAGGAGGGATCGTGGGTATTTTGATCGTGGGATATACCGAGTCCTAAGTTGATATCAGCGCGACTATTGGCTTGCTCTAGTTGCAGTTGGTTATCGGCTAGTCGTAAAAGGGCAACCTGCAAACGATAGTCTGGTAGCTGTTCTAACTGCTTATTAATTAATAGTGAAAGCTGTTCTTCAGTGGGAAGTTTTGGTAGCTGTGATAGTTTACCTAAGGCATTTTTTAGTTCGCTGCCATCATTCAGCCACATAGAGGCTAATCGTATTCTTTCGCCTTCTATACTGAATTGTAATTGTTTTAATGTGGTATTTGATCGTGCTAAGCGCAGTGCCATATTAGCCACATCAGCTTGGCTAACGATACCAGCCTGTGCGCGCTTCTTAATAATTTTTAGTGCGCGTTTTTCTTGACCTATTCGAATATTCTGTAAGCTCTGTTGCTTTTGTAAGGCCAGCAGTTGATAGTAGCGGCGGCTGGTTTCTGCCAGCACATCTAAGCGAATGATGGTGAATTCAGCGTGCAGTTGTTGCTGTTTGGCATTACTAAACGCCCTTCGATTTTGACGCTTATTACCGAGTTCGAAACTTTGGCTGAGAGTGAGTCTTGTTTCATTATTGCTTAATTCAATCTCTGCCATTGGCGATGGTAGGCTATTAGCTTGCTGTATTTCGCCTTCTATCTGACGGATATAAAGCGGGTAGCGTGTGAGTTTTGGATTATGCTCAAGTGTGAGCTGTAGTGCTTTTTTAAGCGTGAAGCGGCTTTGGTTTTCAGCAAAGCTACCGGCAGAAAAACTGCATAGTACGATCAGTAAGCTCATGCGAGCTCGTATTAAATATTTTTTCATAAATATCCCACATAGCGTGATGCCATGTTAATGAACGATGACAGCTATTTAAAAAGCTGTACTCAATAAAAGTATATTGGGAGTGTCGATAGAACGTGTATTTATGAATATAAGGAGGGAGGTGGTATGGGGGGGCTGTAAGTGAGTGTGCGATAGTTGGTAATAGCGCTGCTAATATTTAAGCTGGCTTTTAGGCTATCGGATCCTGAGTATTGAGTCGTTAAATCGGTGAGAACATGGAAGTGTGTTTCTTCGGATTCACCTTGGCTGCTATCATCAATATCTTGGCCAAAATCGAGTAAGGTTTTTAGGTCGGGGACGATGTGTAAGTGTGGGCTTTCAAAGCTGTTGTGTTCACTGGCGACAAGATGCACGGAGGCCCATACGCTATTAATAAGCGTATTGCTGATAATAATAAAGAGCGCCAGAAGGTGCTTTATTGTCACGGGGCAAACCTAGTTGATGTCAGAATAATGGGCCATTAATCCATATTTAGTCAGGGTGGGCAAGTAAGGGAGTGCAAAGATTGCTTATTTGATCAGATCATTTGATCAAGCAATGGGTGCTTAAGATCTAAATAATGGGCACAAAAAAACCAGCCTAAGCTGGTTTTTTTGTTTAAGTCCTAAATTCACTCCGCTGAGTAAATTGGGTCTTAAGTTGAATTCTGAAGATTAAGCTTTAAGCGCTAAAACTGCAGCATTCAAACGGCTCTTAGTACGAGCAGCTTTGTTCTTGTGCAAGATGCCTTTGTTTACCATCTTGTCGATGTAAGGCATAGCGTTTACCAATGCAGCTTGTGCATCGTCATAGCTGTTTGCGTCGATACCAGTTTGTACTTTCTTGATTGAAGTACGAACCATAGAACGAAGGCTTACGTTACGAGAGCGACGTACTACAGCCTGGCGTGCGCGTTTTTTCGATCCAGCGGAATTTGCCATAGTCGGCTCCTTTGGGAATTATTAACTTGAAAATAAGGGCGTGAATTATCCAGAGTAGAGCCTATATTGTCAACAGGCAATTCAGGATATTCATGGCTCTTTGCTTATTCGTGCATAAGTTAACAAAAAACCGATTAAATTCAATGGCTTATTTGTAATATTTAATAGGATGAAAGCTTTAATTTGGCTTAACCGCAAGGCTAAGTGCCATCTGAGCAAGTTCTTCGATGGTTAAATCGCCTTCTTGCCGATACCAATTGACTGTCCAGCTAAGCGCTCCTGTCAATAAACGCCTTAGTATCGCAGGGTCAATAGTAACCGATCCTGCTTCTTTTGCTTCTTCTAATGTGCTTATCCACAGGTTTTCGTAAGTATCGCGTAGCTTGAGAATTTGTAGCTGACTTTCTTCTTTAAGTGATCGCCATTCGTATACCAGAACCGTCATTGCGGCCCCCGTTGTACCGAGTATCGATTCGAGTTCGCAGCGAATTAGGGCTAGGACTTTGTCAGCAGGGTCATTACTTTGTGCCAGAGCGGCTTGCATTAAAGCCGTATTGAGAAGAATGGTTTCTTCCATCACTGCGCGCAAAATAGCTTCTTTATTGGGGTAGTGGTGAAACAAGCTACCGGATTGAATACCAACGGCTTTACCTAAGTCCCTGACCGTTGTTCGCTCATAACCTTTTTCTTTAAAGAGCGATGCGGCAGCCTGCAATAGGCGACCTTTAGCGCTATCGGGAGCATTCACCGTGCCGGCATCAATTAACGCTTGATGATCAGCTGACAGTTTTGGGATGTTCTTTGGCATAAATACCTTTGTCATAGATAAAAGGGCATAAATAAAAAGGCCCTAGCATGAGCCGCATGATGATGCTGGCTATTATAGAGATGTTTGCTCTTTTATATAGATATCACTGAAGTGAATACTTTACAAACCAAGCGCTTGCTTGGTAGTCTTGGTCATTGATATTCTGTTATGCATTTAGGTATGTGAATTTTAGGTACTGAGTATGGTTGAAAAGAAAGTACGCATTGGCTGTGCATCGGCGTTTTGGGGTGATACCTCAATGGCGGCTCAGCAACTAGTAAAGCAAGGCAAGATTGATTATTTGGTATTTGATTACCTTGCTGAAGTGACGATGTCGATTATGGCAGGCGCGCGCATGAAAAATCCTGACGCAGGTTTTGCACCAGATTTTGTAATGACCTTAGAGCGCTTGCTGAAGCCGATTGCTGAGCAAGGCATCAAAGTCGTAAGCAATGCCGGTGGTGTGAATGTGCGAGGTTGCGTTGCCGCATTACAAGCAGCCATCGATAAAGCGGGTATCGATTTAAAAGTGGCGGCGGTTGAAGGGGATAATTTGCTTAAGCGCCAGAAAGAGTTTGCTGATGCTGGTGTGGTTGAAATGTTTTCTGGTGAAGAATTCCCTGAGCAGTGTTTAAGCGTAAACAGTTATTTAGGGGCCAGTGCGGTGCGTGATGCATTGAACGCCGGTGCGGATATCGTCATTACCGGTCGAGTGGTCGATAGTGCGGTTGTATTAGGTCCATTAATGCATGAGTTTGATTGGTCTGAAACAGATTATGATCAGCTTGCACAAGGTTCTTTAGCAGGGCATGTGATTGAGTGTGGTGCGCAATGCACCGGTGGTAATTTTACTGACTGGCAATTGGTAGAAGCGGGTTACGCCAATATGGGGTTCCCAATTGTTGAATGTGTCGCTGATGGTTCTTTCATCGTGAGTAAGCCAAAAGGTACTGGAGGTCTTATTTCTGTTGGCACCGTAGGCGAACAAGTTCTTTATGAAATTGGCGACCCTTCACAATATTTATTACCGGATGTGACCTGCGATTTTACTCAAGTTCAATTAGAACAGCTCGATGATGATCATGTTTTAGTCTCGGGTGCGAAAGGTCGCGCGCCTTCAGACCATTACAAAGTTAGCGCGACTTATATGGATGGCTATCGCTGTAATGCGTCGTTTATGATCGGTGGTCGTCAGGCGGTAGAGAAAGGTCAGCGTGTTGCTGAAAGTATTATTGAACGAGTGAGCTTTATTTTTAACGCCATGGGTTTAGAAGATTTTACGGCAACCGATATTGAAGTATTGGGCAGTGAAACAACTTACGGTGAGCATTCTCAATCATTAAATAATCGTGAGGTTGTGGTTAAAATTGCGGCGCACCACCAAGATAAAAAAGCATTGGGTATTTTTGCTCGTGAAATTGCACAAGCCGCTACGGCGATGGCGCCGGGTTTAACGGGGTTGGTTGGCGGTCGTCCTAAGCCGAGCCCAATGATTCGTTTATTTTCATTCTTATGGCCTAAAGATCAAATTGAAGTGTCGTATACGCTAAATGATCAATCTTCTTCTGTGGTCATTGCTCAGGGTGAATGTTTAGCCGACGGTGTGAAAAATTCAACGGCGTTACTTAATGATAATGACGTGGTTGGTTTAGATGCAAGTTTATGTAATGCAACGACAGCCCTTATCAATCTTGCGATGGCGCGCAGTGGTGATAAAGGTGATCACTGTAATATCGGCATTTTAGCGCGTGATCCTACTTATCTTCCTTATATTCAGCAGGCCGTGCAGCCAGAAAAAATTCGCAACTATTTGTCTCATATCATGAGTAAAAATAGTGATGTGAAGCTGTATGAATTACCCGGTTTGAATGCATTCAATCTGATGTTAGAGCAAGCACTCGGAGGAGGCGGTATCGCGAGCTTGCGCATTGATCCGCAAGGTAAAGCCATGGCTCAGCAGTTATTAGATATGCCAATTGCACTTCCATTGGATATGGCCAAGCAGGCTGAAGCAGAATATCTGGCATTAATCGAATCGATTCCTTCTAATACCAATAAGAATATCAATAATAATAACAGTGGGAGTGGGGCAGCGTAATGGCGATTTTAAGCTCAGAAATAGAAACTCATAGTGAAGACTTCGCCAATAACTGTGCTGCCATGCAGATTGCGATTGATGAATTTCGTGCGGTTGAAGAAAAGGTTTTAGCGAAAGCAGAACAAGCAAAAGAAAAATTTCGTAAGCGTGGAAAACTGTTACCTCGTGAACGTTTAAATCTTTTATTGGATGGCGGTTCTAACTTTTTAGAATTATGTTCTTTAGCGGGTTTAAAGATGCATGACGATAAAGACGGCAGTGGCGCGGGTGGCGGTATTATCGCGGGTATCGGTTATGTGGCGGGTGCACGCTGTATGATTCAGGTCAATAATAGCGCGATTAAAGGTGGCACTATTTCTCCTGCGGGTTTGGATAAGACCTTACGCATTCAAGAAATTGCGCGTGCGAATAAATTACCCATTATTACCTTGGCAGAATCGGGTGGCGCTAATTTACAGTACGCCACAGACGTTTTTGTTCCGGGTGCGCAGGCGTTTGCAAACCAAGCGCGTTTATCGGCGGCGGGCATTCCACAAATTACGGTTGTGCATGGAAACGCAACAGCGGGTGGTGCTTATCAGCCGGGTTTGTCTGATTTTATTATTGCAGTGCGTAATAAAACTAAAATGTTTTTAGCCGGACCGCCGTTGTTAAAAGCGGCGACTGGCGAGATTGCGACGGACGAAGAATTGGGGGGTGCTGAGTTGCATGTTTATGACGCCGGTACGGCAGATTATTTAGCCGAAGATGATGCCGATGGTGTGCGTATTGCTCGTGAAGTAATGGCGGGTCTTCCGTGGAATGATCAAGTTGCTCCTCGCCCATTATCTTGTGCAGAAAAAATGTATGACGAACCTCTGTACAGCGCTGATGAGTTATTAGGTATTGTGCCGTGCGATTCTAAGAAACCTTACGATGTTCGTGAAGTCGTTGCGCGTATTGCTGACGGCAGTAACTTCCAAGACTTTAAACCTGACTTTGATATTCAGACGGTGTGTGGGTTTATCAAAATCGCAGGGCATGCGGTAGGCATCATTGGGAATAATGGCCCGATTACGGCAAAGGGTGCAAATAAAGCGGCGCAGTTTATTCAGCTGTGTGATCAAAACCAAGTGTCACTTTTGTTCTTGCACAATACCACGGGTTTCATGGTCGGCACCGATTCTGAAAAGAGCGGCATCATTAAGCATGGCTCGAAAATGTTGCAAGCGGTTGCCAATGCACGTGTGCCTAAAATATCGATTGTGATTGGTGGATCTTACGGTGCGGGTAATTACGCGATGTGTGGTCGTGGTTTGGATCCACGATTTATTTTTGCTTGGCCAAACAGCAAAACAGCGGTGATGGGTGGCGCGCAAGCGGGCAAAGTTTTACGCATTGTGACGGAAGAGAAGCAGCTGAAAATGGGGCAAGAGCCTGACGAGAAGATGTTGGATCAGATTGAGCAAATGACAGCGGCAAAATTAGAAGCGGGTTCAACGGCTTTGTTTGGTACGGCGCGCATTTGGGATGACGGTTTAATCGATCCGCGTGATACGCGAAAGTTGTTGATGATGCTATTAGACATGTGCGATGAAGAGAAACATCGCTCTCTTCAGGGCAATAGTTTTGGTGTGAGTCGTTTTTAGATTTTAAATTGTTCGAAACAAAAGCAGAGACAGTTTTTGTTTTTAAATCACTTTCGCTTGCTATCGATATTGAGTATGTCCTTTTACGGCACGCCGTGAATATATCCCTATAGGCTCGGCCTTCCCTTCCATGGGAAGGGACGGCCTGAAACGACATACTTAATACCGATACGCGAAAGCTGTTAGCCATAAAATTTGAAATAGCGTGCTGATCTTTAGAATAAATGAAAGAGTAAGTACGCGATGAGCGTTGGAAGTTAATTTTTCAGGCCGTCGATTGCAGGGATGCAATCGCTGAGCTTACAGGGACGTATTCACAGCGTGCCGTAAAAAATTCAACTTGCAAGGTGAATGCAAGCGTACGATTTTATAGAAATTAGAAATCAAAAGAATAGGAATAATAAAATGATCCTGACACAAGAACATAACGAAATCAGAAGAACCGTGCGTAACTTTGTTGATAACGAAATTAACCCGTATATCGATCAGTGGGAAAAAGACGGCATTTTTCCGGCAAAAGAACTATTCAAAAAAATGGGCGATCTTGGCTTGCTCGGTATCTCTAAGCCAGAAGCATTTGGTGGTATGGGATTAGACTTCTCCTACGAAATGGCGGCGGCTGAAGAATTTGGCGGCATCATGTGTGGCGGTGTTCCCATGGCGATCGGCGTACAAACCTGCATGGCAACGCCAGCACTTGGGCGCTTTGGTAGTGAGTACATCAAAGAAACATTCCTAGCCCCCGCGATTGCCGGTGACATGGTTGCGTGTATTGGTGTGAGTGAACCCGGTGCTGGTTCTGACGTTGCCGCAATTAAAACGACTGCAATAAAAGACGGCGATGATTACATCATTAATGGTACAAAAATGTGGATTACAAATTCCACCCAAGCTGATTTTATTTGTTTACTCGCCAATACCTCTGACGATAAAGCGCACAAAAATAAATCATTAATCGTTGTGCCAATGAACTCTGACGGTATTAGCTTCTCAGAAAAATTGGACAAACTTGGTATGCGTTCTTCTGATACAGCACAAGTGTTCTTTGACAACGTTCGCGTACCGCAGAAAAACTTAATCGGTAGTGAAGGCGCTGGCTTCATGATGCAAATGATGCAGTTTCAAGAAGAGCGTATGTACGTTGCTGCAATGTCTTTGAAGTCGATGGAAATTTGCATTGATAGCACGATCGAATATTGTCGTGAACGTGAAACCTTCGGCCAACCGCTCATTAATAATCAGGTAATTCACTTCCGTATGGCTGAGCTTCAAACAGAAGTAGAAGCATTACGCTGCATGGTTTATCAAGCATGTGAAGGCTATCTAAATAAACAAGATATGACGCGTTTAGCTTCCATGGCGAAATTAAAATCAGGTCGTTTAGTGCGTGAAGTGGCTGATAGCTGCTTACAGTATTGGGGCGGAATGGGCTTTATGTGGGATAACGTGGTTTCTCGTTTCTATCGTGACAACCGTTTGGCTTCCATAGGCGGTGGCGCTGATGAAATTATGATCGGCATTATCTGTAAATACATGGACATTTTGCCGAAGAAGCGTAAGTAAATTGAGTTTATCCATCGCTTCAACTCATGGCAATGTATGTGGCGCATAAACACACGTAGATACTAAAAACTGAATACACGACGAGAGCAATAAGTTAATTTTTCAGGCCATCCGATTGCATGGATGCAATCGTTGAGCGTACAGGGACGTATTCACAGCGTGCCGTAAAAAATTCAACTTATTGGATGAGCAAAAGCGTATAGGCAAACAGAAAATTGAGATTTTAAAATGAGCCAACAAGAATTTGAAACACCAGAATTTGAAACATTAGTAATACAAGACCAACATCCTGTATTGCGCGTGATGCTAAACCGCCCAAAACTCGCCAATGCTATGAACCTTAAAATGGTTCATGAATTAATGGCAGTGATGGAAAAAGTTGAAGACGAACATTACCGCGTATTAATTATTAGCGGTAGTAACGGCAACTTCTGCGCGGGTGGCGACATTAAAGATATGCAATCAGCGGGCGCTGATAAACAAGCCCTTGTTGAATTGAATCGCGCCTTTGGCCATATGATCACCAAAGCTGATCACTTACCTGCTGCCGTTATTTGCGCATTAGAAGGTGCCGTATTAGGCGGCGGTTTTGGTTTAGCCTGTGTTTCTGATTTGGCCATTGCGATTGAAAAAACACAATTTGGTTTACCAGAAACCTCATTAGGAATTATCCCTGCGCAAATAGCCCCATTTGTTGTAAAGCGAATTGGTTTAACACAAACCCGTCGACTGGCTTTATTTGGTAATCGGATTAAAGCACAAGAAGCAATGAATCTAGGCTTAATTCATCAAGTTGTCGAAAATAATGAACAGCTTGAAGAAGCCGTGATGAAAGCGACTAAACTTGCGCTTAAGTGTGCGCCTGCCGCTAGCCGAGCAACTAAAGCGTTAATCCATTGTGTTGAGTATGAGGCATTGAATCCTTTATTGGATCAAGCGGCTTTAGATTTTGCAAATGCGGTGATGGGAGAAGGTCGTGAAGGTGGGGCCGCTTTTATGCAAAAACGCTTGCCTGCTTGGGCAGATGTTGCACTAGCAACAGATGGCAAAGTACTCGCACAAAATGAGGATGTAAAATAATGACTATTACTAATAAAAATAAGAAAGGTTTTACAAAAGTATTAGTCGCGAACCGTGGTGAAATTGCTGTTCGTATTATTCGATCAGCACAATCGTTGGGCTATCGCACAGTAGCAATTTTCTCAGAAGCTGATAGCAATGCACCGCATGTCGCGATAGCTGACGAAGCTATTTGCATTGGTGGCGCTCCGGTGGGTGAAAGCTATTTAGTGGCTGACAAAATAATCGCGGCTGCTAAAAAAACAGGTGCTGATGCTATCCACCCAGGTTATGGATTTTTATCTGAAAACTCTGCGTTCGCAAAAAACTGTGTTGATGCAGGAATAACCTTTATTGGCCCACGCCCTGATGCTATTGATTTAATGGGCAGTAAACGCCAATCAAAAATCGCCATGATCGCGGCGGGTGTACCGTGTATTACGGGTTACGAAGGTGCCGATCAGGATGAAGACGTCTTAAAAAAAGCGGCCATCCAAATCGGTATGCCCGTCATGCTGAAAGCGAGCGCTGGTGGTGGTGGTCGTGGTATGCGTTTAGTGACCGATGCGAAAGATTTAGATGAACTGATTAAATCGGCACGTTCGGAAGCATTAAATGCCTTTGGCAGTGGCGAGTTAATTATTGAAAAAGCGGTTCTGCAACCACGCCATATCGAAATTCAAGTCTTTGCCGATTCGTATGGTAATACGATTTATTTAGGTGAGCGCGATTGTTCCGTACAGCGTCGCCATCAAAAGGTGGTTGAAGAAGCGCCGTCTCCTTTTGTTAGTCCAGAAATGCGTCAAGCCATGGGGGAGGCTGCGGTTAATGCGGCAAAAGCGTGTAATTATGTTGGCGCGGGTACGGTTGAATTTTTAGCCGATAGCGAAGGCAACTTTTATTTTCTAGAAATGAATACACGCTTGCAGGTAGAGCACCCTGTGACTGAACTGATTACGGGTTTAGATTTAGTCGCAATGCAGCTAAGGGTTGCTGCGGGCGATGAGTTATCGATTAGCCAAGAAGATGTGATACTGACAGGCCATGCGATGGAAGTGCGTTTATATGCCGAAGATCCGGGTGCTAACTTCATTCCGCAAACGGGTTTAATAAACTTGTGGCAGCCAGCTTCTGGGGATGGCATTCGAATTGATTCAGGTCTTAAAGAAGGTATTAAACAAGGTCAAACCGTTAGCTCATTTTATGATCCTATGCTGGCTAAAATTATTGCTTATGGTGAAAATCGTGAAGAAGCTCGTCGTCGTTTAGTGCGTGCGGTAGAAGATAGCCATTTATTAGGTATTAAAGATAACCGTGCTTTTTTGGCGGCTATTTTAGGCAATGAAACTTTTATACAGGGCGAAGCAACAACGGCTTTCATTGGTGAAAATTTTAAGGATGATGCCAGCTTAAAACCGTTACAAGCTCAAGTTAAAGAAGTGGCTTTAGCGGCGGCACTTTTCTCCGTAAAGAAAGATGCGGTTTCTAATAAAAATAATAGCAGCACGGGCTGGCAAAATAATAACGTCGGCAGTCGAATATTGAAATTATCTTGTGAAGATGACGTCTTCGAACTTGAATTATCCGCAATCAATAATCATATTAAAATTTCTTATGTTGACGCGGCTGACAGCAAGAAACAGGCATCACTTGAAATCATCGAGCAGTCTGAAAACACTCTGATGTATGTATTTGATGATGTCGTTCGTACGGTTGTGTATAACCGCACCAATAGCAGCCTTAATGGCCAAGGTGAAGCGTTAGGGTGTGAGCAAGTTCATCTAGCGGCCTCTTATGGCAATTTAACCTTTACTGATATCAGCTTGCAATCAGCGAAGAAAAACAAAGGTGGATCGGATCAAGTACTCGCCTCGATGGATGGCGGCATGGTTGATGTGATGGTAAAGGTCGGTGATGTGGTTGAAGTTGGCCAAACCTTAGCAGTATTAGAAGCGATGAAGATGGAGCATCCATTAAAAGCGGGTATTGCAGGAACCATTGCAGAAGTATTAGTGCAAGCGGGTGATCAAGTTAAAGGTCGTCAGAAGTTGATTCAGATTACGGCTGATGAAGCTGAGTAAAAACTTGGTTTATTGACCGCACTTAGCTTGATATCGCTATTGAGTGTGTCTTCTTACGGCGTGGCAAAGAACGAATTGCCTAATGCATAGCGAGTGAGATTTCTGCGTCACTGAGTGATTTTGAAGCATGCGGTATTTAGTAAAATAAAAATTAAGGAATTTATTATGAGTTCATTGAAAAATAAAACCATCATCATCACTGGCGCTAGTCGTGGTATCGGTCGTGAAGTTGCTTTAGCTTGTGCCGCTGAAGGCGCAAATATTGTTATCGCGGCCAAGTCGGATCAGCCACATCCAAAACTGGAAGGCACGATTCACTCAGTAGTAAAAGAAGTTGAGGAGGCGGGTGGTCAAGGTCTCGCGGTTAAAGTTGACGTGCGCAGTGAAGACGACATAGACAACTTAATTAAACTTACGATAGAAAAATTTGGTGGCATTGACGCCATCATTAATAATGCCGGTGCCATTGCATTAGCGGGCGTTGAATCAACGCCGCTGAAAAAACTTGATCTAATGATGCAAGTTAATTTTCGGGCCGTATTCTTATTAAGCCAAAAAGCATTACCGTATTTGAAAAAATCAGAAAATGGCCACATCTTAAGCTTCTCTCCTCCGCTTGATTTAGACCGTCGTTGGATGCGTAACCATTCACCGTATACCTTAACGAAATACGGCATGTCGATGCTAACCATGGGAATGTCAGACGAGTTCAAGCGCTATGGCATTGCGGTAAATGCATTGTGGCCCCGTACGGTTATTCATACGGCTGCAACATCGTTTGGTGGTAAGCAATCGTTCGATCGCGCTCGTGGCCCTAAGATAATGGCAGATGCCGCATTTGCGCTATTGAAAACTGAAAACCGAGCCATCACCGGTCAGTTATTAATTGATGAAGATTTTTTACGTACACAAGGTATTGAAGATTTTGAGCAATATCGTGCGAACCCCGAAAGTGATAAAACGGATTTGATGCCTGACTTGTTTGTCCAAGAAGCATCTGCTTATGTTCGTGGTACAGTATCACCTCTAGCGGGTTTAACTGAAGAAGAATAATAGGAATTAATCATGTCTTTAATGAGCTTACGCAACGATGGCAAGGTTGCGATTATTTCAATGGATAATGGCAAAAATGCCAATAATCTTGAGTTTGCTCAACAGCTTTTGGCTATGCTGAAACAGGTTGAAGAAGAGAAAAGCAATAAAGCTCTCATTTTGGCTTCTAGTGATGAAAAAAGCTGGAATCAAGGCATTGATGTACCTTGGATGATGGGCAGTATTCAAAACGGCAAGCATGACAAGGTAAAAGAATTTTTGCATACAATGGATGCTTGCTACACATTAATGATGCAATACCCTATGCCCATTATTGCGGCCATAAATGGCCATACCTTTGGTAATGGCTGTGTGATTGCTTGTGCTTGTGATTTTCGCTTTATGCGCAGTGACCGTGGTTACTTCTGTTTCCCAGAAGTGGATATGAGTATTCCATTCATTCCAGGCTTGCTCGATGTGATTCTAAAAGCCATGCCTAAATATCGTTTTAATGAAATGCTTCTTTCTGGTCGTCGTTTATCGGCGACTGAATTAAAAGACGATAAGGTTATTGATCAAACATTTGAAGGCGCTGACGCTTTGCTAAAAGGTGCTATTGCTTATGCTAAAACCTTCACGAAAGGGCGTGCTATTTTTGCTGAACATAAACGAAGATTTCATAAGGATGCCATTGACGGATTAGCTGAAAAAAATCCTCCGGTGATCGATGCTATGAAAGTTCTTTTGTAGCGGCTGAATTTAACGAGCCATCTTACCTAATCCGCACTATCTATTGGAATGACGATTTCATAACGAATACCAATAGGGGAATCGACTAAGCGAATTGTGCCATTGTAGGAATTTGTGAGTGTATTAACGACAACATTCATACCGAGCCCTATTTTTCCACTCCCTCGCTTGGTTGAGAAAAACGGCTCAAAAATAGATAGCTTTTCTTCCGAAGATATTCCACAGCCATTGTCTTGGTAGTTAATGAGGATGTTTTGATTTTTCTTGACGGCATGAATTCCTATTTTTCCTTTTTCGCATTTGGCAAGGCCATGCTCTAAAGAGTTATCAACTAACTGACTAATAATTTGCCACAATGCACTTTTAGAATGACAAAATAATTCATCATCAACTTCATATTCAAAACTGTGTGTGCCTAATTTAGTGGTATAGCTATCGGCGAAATCATCGAAGAATTCAGCAATGTTAAACGTTAATTTATTATTATCGGCAAGGCAGATATCAATTTGCCTGAACTGAGATATTAAGGCTGACGTTTTTAATAAGCTTAATTGTGTGAGTTCAGCAGAGGCGAGCATATCGGCGAGAGAACATAACGCTGCTTGCTTGCCGCCTTTATTATTTTCGATATCGGTAATAAATTGTTTAATCATTTCTAGGGTGAAGCTAGTCGCGGTCGTTGCAACCCCTAAAGGCGTATTAATTTCATGGGCAAAGCCTGACAGTATTTTCTTGGTTGTATCGACTTTTTCCTTGTGCAACGACTGAGTATTATCAACAGCTTGCTGTACCAATACATTAGACAGCTCTTCATTGGTTTTCATTAATTGGCTATTTCTTTCATCGATGGTTTGGCTAAGCAACGTATTGGCATCGATCAGTTTTTGTTTCGCGAGATTGTTTTCAAAAACAATGGCGGCTAAATTAGCATTAGTTTCAATAAAGTTGATGTCTTCTGAGGTCGGCTGATTCGGTTTACCGTAATACATTGCAAAGGTGCCAAATACTCTACCATTTGAACCGATAATCGGTTCGGACCAACAAGCTTGAAGGCCAGCACTTAAAGCAAGTTCTTTGTATTGAGACCAGTATGGATGAGTATTGATGTCTTCAACCACAACTCTCTTTTTTTGAAAGGCCGCCGTGCCACATGACCCTACGCCTTGGCCAATGGTAACGCCATCAAGCGCTGCACAATATTCTTTAGGAAGGCTTGCCGAGGCAATGGGGTGCAATGTTGAGTCGTCTTCGTTTAGTTGTAAAACCGAGCACATCATTTCTGGATTATAGTCTTCGGCTTTTTCGCATAATAAATTAAGAATGTTAGCAAGGTCGTCACCGCGGGCGACTTGGCGCAATACGGTTGCACGACCTGACTCAAGTCGACTGGCCAGCTTCCAATAGTTGAGATCGTTGTTATTACGCAATGTATGATTGTTCATGGATTGCCTATCTTTGAAACAATTTTATCCTCTAAGTGTAGCTGATCGCCGTGTTTTAGCAGGAATGCAGGATTAAATATGTGAATAAATTAAGTTACCAACAAGATCTGTGTATAAGTATGGGTATAAAGTTTATATAACTCTCTGCAAGCCTACTAACATCAGCACTTGTGTCAGATTGGTGATTTTTCGAACAATTGTTTGAATTGCCTTAAAGCTAATAAAGTCAATGGTTTAGGTGCTTATTTTAGATAAAACTTAGGCCTGAAAAAAAGTATCAAAATGATGGGTTTTTATTAATTACAAGACTTGTTTTTAGAAAAAATGAGCGTTATCGAAGAATATGGCGGGAGTTATCATAATTCTATCCACAGCATCTGTTGATAAGTATGAGGATAACAATTTCTATTAACCGGCATTTAAGGATGTGTTTGATATTGCTTAAGCTGTTGCTCTATTTTCTGGTAAGATGGCACTTCTGCTTTCCCAAATTATTAAAACGTCTTTTTGTTAGGTCATTTCATGAAAATATTAATCCGTAATCTTGCTCGTACTGTCACCGAAGAAGAATTAAAAGCGTTATTCGCGCCTTATGGTGAAGTAGCTGAATGCAGCTTGGTGATGGATGCCGCTACAGGTGGCTCTAAAGGCTTTGGTTTTGTGGTGATGCCTGGACCAGGTAACGGCAAAGCCGCAATGAAGTCGTTGAATGCGACTGAAATTGCTGGCCAAGTTATTCGTGTTAAACGCGCTTCTGACGATAAGTAATTCGATTTTCAATAATTTGATTGTTTAATAAAGAATACTAAACTCTTTCCTATTTCATTACCGCGCACGGAAGCTCCATGTCTGACCCGAATTCCATGGACAATGATAAAAAAAATAGTAAACAGAATACTAAAGAACTGAATGAGGCCAAGCCAGAAAGAAAGGCTTCATTAGTCAGATCTTCTAGCATTGTCAGTATCATGACCTTGTTGAGCCGAGTGCTTGGTCTGGTTCGTGATGTTGTCGTAGCGCAGTATTTTGGTGCCCGTGCGGATGCGTTTTTTGTGGCTTTCAAAATTCCTAATTTTTTACGCCGCTTATTTGCCGAAGGTGCTTTCTCGGTTGCTTTTGTCCCAGTATTGTCGGAATACAAATCACAGCGCAGCATTGTCGACGTTAAGCTATTAATTGCCAGCGTTTCTGGTGTGTTGGGGCTTATTCTATTTTTGGTAACCGTGGTGGCTTTGCTATTAGCCCCTTGGCTACCCTATGTTTTTGCACCGGGCTTTAGTGGTGATGAGGCGAAATTTGCTTTAACGGGCGATCTTTTGCGCATTACCTTCCCCTATTTATTGTTTATTTCTCTCACCGCTTTTGCCGGCAGTATTTTGAATGCTTATGGACGTTTTGCTATTCCGGCATTCACTCCTGTTTTGCTTAATCTTTGCTTAATATTTTCTACTCTTGTGATGACTAGCTGGTTTGTAGAGCCATTGTACGCTCTGGCTTGGGGCGTCTTTATGGCGGGCGCATTGCAGTTCTTATTTCAATTACCGTTCATTGCGCGCTTGGGTTTATTAGTTCGCCCGACTTATCAGCCAAAACAGGAAGGTGTTGGGCGTATTCTGCGTTTAATGGGCCCCGCGTTATTTGGGGTGTCTGTTAGCCAGATCAATTTATTATTGGATACCTTGTTGGCGTCTTTTTTAGAACCTGGCAGTGTCAGTTGGTTGTACTACTCGGATCGATTGAATAACTTGCCGTTGGGTATTTTTGCTATTGCGATTGGTGTGGTGATATTGCCTGCTTTGTCGAAGAAGCATGCGGAAGATAATTCAGATCATTTTGCTCAAACCCTCGATTGGGCGACGCGAATGATCTTCTTGCTAGCCTTACCAGCGGCTTTGGCCTTGGTTGTTTTAGCGACACCGCTAATGGCGACCATCTTCTTCCATGGCGAAATCACGCCGTACGATATTGGTAAGATGACGTTGAGTTTGCAAGCATATGGTATTGGCTTGTTTGCTTTTATGCTGATTAAAGTGCTCGCACCGGGCTATTACGCACGGCAAGATACCAAGACCCCCGTGAAAATTGGTATTCAAGCGATGGTAGTCAATATGGTATTGAATCTCGCGTTAGTAGGCCCGTTTCAACATGCAGGCCTTGCGCTGGCAACGTCACTATCGGCCTTTTTTAATGCGTATATGTTGTATCGTGGTTTGAAAGCGACGGGGCATTATAAAGCTCAGCCAGGCTGGTTGGCATTTGCGATTAAAGTATTAATCGCCAACGCAGCGTTGTTTGTGGCGATGTACTTTATGATGGGTGATGCGCAGCAATGGCTTGAATGGGGTACTTGGCAGCGCATTGGTTGGATGTCGGCCATTGTTGGTGTGGGTGTGGCGGTTTATTTTGTAACCTTGGTCGTATTTGGGCTAAGGCCCAAACACTTAAAAGGTGCCAAATTTTAACGATGAGCTCTGAAAAAAGCGCTCTAGAAGGTTATTGCGTGTGCATAGCCTTTAATGTGGATGCCATTTTCCGTAATATTTAAGTCAGTCGGCTCTAGTACGCCTTCGCCAAATCGATAGCGTAACTGGACGGTGCCTTGTGTCATGTTGCGATCGTACTGTTTAGCGTGCTGCTGAACAGATTCATTGCGTTGCTGGTAGCGCTGCCACTCTTGGTCGGTCGTATTTTGTTTTAACATTTCATCCGTTTTATGAGGTGAAATAATATAGGCCGAGGCATTATTCCCCCCAAAACCTTTGGCGTTTAAAAAGCTGATGGGCAGAGTGCTAGGGTCGAATTTTTCATGCTGCAGTACGAATCGTAAATGATCTTGGCTAACGTCATCGGCTACTTTTTTCGTGGTCGTGATTCCCGGTAAAATGCCTGTAGACCAAGCCCCTAGGGTAGTAAATAGTTGATCGGCAGAAGCCGATGCTAGGGAATGCCCTAAGTGTGCTTTGATTGCGGTGATTGGCCAGTTTTCTATTTTAAAGGCATGGGCCAAACTCGAGAAAATCTGTGATTCTGTGGTTCTATTCTGTGGCGTACTGCTGCCATGGGCTTGCACATAGCTGCCTTTTTTTAATGCTTCATCACCCAGTTGTTTCTTAGCCGCGGCCATTGCTTTTCCCATGGTAATGTAATTCCCAATTCCTGGGCTTGATATCGACTTTTTATAGCCATCAGCATGCGCAAAAACATCGCCTATTGAGCCATGAACCGTTAGCCCTAGCTCCAGTGTTAGCTCGGCATCACAGAGCACAAAGAATTGAGCAGACTCTGCTAATGTGAAGCCCGCATTATCGGCAAAAGGACGGCTAGCACGACTGAACGGTGTGGCTTTTTCTGCTACACCTTCTTGCGGCTCTTCATTTTTGGGCTCAAGGCCTTCTAATTGGCGCAGCTTTTTTTCGGTTATTAAAGCGGTCATGGCGTTATAGCCTTCGACAATCTCGGATTCTAATGGGGCTTCACTTGTACCCACGATCACGATGCGTCGCTTGCCTGATCGAATGTCATCGCAGGCAAGTTTCAAATTGTATAAAAAAGTTGCGCAGGCTCCTACCATCGTGCCCGTTGCACCAACATTACCAAGTACGTAAGCGTTAACAAAATCAGCAGGCATTTGTGTTAAGCCTAGAGCGCACTGTTTTGAGCTGGTACGTTTCCCGGTTGTGGCTGCTTGTAGCATTCCGCCATTGCCTTGAGAATCTAATTGGCTCATAGCAGAGCCTGCGTAGACAGCAATTTCATCGGGCTTAACATGAGAGCTGAGCTCTTCCCATTCTAGACCTGTGGAGCGAATAGCATCGGATGCCCCATAAACCGCCATTTGCAGGCCACGAGGGTGGTGGTGTGATGAATAAAGTTCAGCGGGATTAAAGCCTTTGGGGGTTTGTGCAGCGCTTTGCACAGGACTTTTTTTATGGGTTAATTTCCAGCATGGATGACCGCTTTCATCAGTAAAAGGGCTATGGAAGGGGATGTTTAATGGGTCCCAATGAATGTTATCCCACTGGCGGATGAGGCTATGATCGAGTAAATATTGTGCATTACTGGCTTGCGATAAATCTAATTCACCCAGCTGCATCACTTGCGCCAGGCTTTGCAACGTTTGATCTTTCTTTTGTTGACTCAATGCGTCGAAAATAATGCGATGAAATGCATGACCAGAAGAGCTGCGACCTGCGGCGCTGATACCGCCATAACCTGTGATGATGACAGGCTTGTGCTGAGGGCTTGGTGAAGCGTTCTGATGGCTCATTGTATTTCCTTCATTCTAAATCAGTGGCCGCCTTTAAAAGCGCATACTGAAGCCGCTAAAGTGTGAATCAATTTAGGGCTTCTGGGTTAGATGTCACATTATGGGCCGAAAGGAAAAAGTCTTATTAGAACTAAAGAGACATAAACTATGCTAAAAAAGACGTATTGGAAGGCTTTGTAGAAAAACACTGATGACTTTCATTAACGATACTTGAATAGTGAGGTTTGACGATGAAACCAGTAATGCAAAATATCAGGCACATCACTATTCTGGCGATAGAGCAGATGCTGGGATCGAGTGCCGCGAACCCGATGGAAATGTTGGAAGCGGCGAGGGCGCGGCTAAAAGTCAGTCGGGCGGGAAATACGGATTTTAAAATAGAAGTAGCGGCGCCAGAATTAAAATCAGTATGTTTGCTAGGAGGCTTTCAGGTATGGCCTCATTGTGAATTATCACACATACAATCGACTGACTTGATCGTTGTTCCTGCGTTATGGCGCAATCCTGCGAATACTATTCGTAATCATCAAGATACGACGATTCCGTGGTTATTAAAGCAATACTTAGCGGGGGCCAGTATTATGGCCGTAGGAACTGGGGTAGGTTTGGTCGCCGAAAGCGGTATTTTGAACGGTAAGGCGGCAACCACTCATTGGCACTACTTAGATCAATTTTCGCGCGCCTATCCATTGGTTAATTTGCAGCGTAAGCATTTATTGACTCAATCGGGGCGTATTTATTGTGCGGCCAGCGTAAGTTCAGCAGCGGATATGATGATTCATTGGTTGGGCTTGGTTTTTGGTAAAGAGCTGTCTTTGCAGGTAGAGCAGCAGTTTTCTCCGGAGGTGCGAAATCCCTTTGATACTAAGGTTTTTCATGCAGAAATGGGCCGTCAGCATCCTGATGAAAGTATTGCTAACATTCAGGGCTGGCTGCAGCAAAATTTGAGCGAAAGCCTAGATGTAGAAGCATTAGCTAAGCATGCAAAAATCAGTGTTAGGCAGCTTTCGCGCCGCTTTAAAAGTGTTTGTGGTAAAACTTTGGGGCAATATCAGCAACATTTACGCTGTATGGAAGCAAAAGATTTATTAAAAAATACCGACATGGCAATTGCCGACATAGGTGCAGCGGTGGGTTATGGCGATACCAGTTATTTTGGCCGTATCTTTCATCGTTATTCTGGACAAAGTCCTAAATCCTATCGAAATAAGGTGCGGCATAAATTGTTTGTCGGCTAATTCTTCTGTTCACTTGCTGGTCAAGTCGCTATAATCCCGCAGTTATTTTAGGCGGGGTTTATCGGCGGTATGCGCCTTATTCGTGGGTTACACAATATTCCATCCGATTTTTCGGGCTGCGTTGCGACTATCGGCAACTTCGATGGTGTTCATTTAGGGCATCAGGCGATTCTTCAGCAGCTGAAAAAACAGGGTGCACAGCATCAATTACCAACAGTCGTTATGATGTTTGAACCACAGCCGCGTGAGTTTTTTGCACCGGATCAAGCCCCTGCGCGTCTTGCTAATATGAGTGAGAAGTTGCAAGACCTCGCCAGTTTTGGTGTTGATTACGTACTTTGTTTGCCGTTCAACCAGAAACTTCGCTCGATGAGTGCCGATCAGTTTATTCAGACGATTTTGTTGGATGGCTTGAAAATTCGCCATTTAATTGTGGGGGATGATTTTCGTTTTGGTTGTGATCGCACAGGGGATTATCAATTATTGCAGACATCAGGTCAGCAAGCTGGAGAATCCTCTAATAAAGGGAATGGCTTTAGTGTTGAGGATACCAAAACGTTTGAAATCGAAGGTAAGCGTGTCAGCAGTACGCGTATACGCGAGTGTTTAAGCGCAAATGATTTAGAATCGGTGAATACATTGTTAGGGCGACCGTATCGTATGAGTGGTCGTATTGGTTATGGTCGTCAGCTTGGGCGCACGATTGGTGTCCCTACTGCGAATATTATTTTACAGCGCAATAAACTTCCAATGACGGGAGTTTATGCGGTAAAAGCGATCGAGATTGAAGTGGCTCGCTGTAACGAAAGCCAAGCTCTTGATAGCAATGGAAAAGTGAAAGAGTGGCAAGGTGTTGCTAATATCGGAGTTAAACCGACGATAACAGGAATTCCTGAGCCTTCGTTAGAAGTCCATATTTTTGACTTTGCAGATGATCTCTATGGCAAGCGTTTAAGTATCGAGTTTTGTCAGAAGATCCGTGAAGAGAAAAAGTTTAATGGGCTAGATGAACTGAAAGCCGCCATTGCTAAAGATATTAATGTTGCTCGGGAATTCTTTTCCTAGAACAGTGACGAACAAATAGAATTAAATTTAAAACATAAGTGCCTAACGGCAGATTATAGTTGGAAGCAAAAATGAGCAATAAAGACCAAGCGGGAAAAGTAGAGAGCCAATATAAGGCCACATTGAATTTGCCAGAAACTGATTTCCCAATGCGTGGAAATTTGGCAAAACGTGAGCCTGAATTATTAGCACAATGGCAAGAAATGGGTTTGTACCAACAAATTCGTAATGCCCGCTCTGGTCGTGAACAGTTTATTTTGCACGATGGCCCTCCGTACGCAAACGGTGATATTCACATTGGTCACGCGGTAAACAAGGTTTTAAAAGATATCATCATTAAGTCTAAGACAATGTCTGGCTTCGATGCACCGTACGTTCCTGGTTGGGATTGCCACGGTTTACCGATTGAATTAAAAGTTGAAGAAAAAGTCGGCAAAGCGGGGGATAAAGTGACTCCTGCTGAGTTCCGTCAGCACTGTCGTGAATACGCGGCTGAGCAAGTGAACGGTCAACGTGAAGGCTTTAAGCGTTTGATGGTTCTAGGTGATTGGGAAAACCCTTACCTAACGATGGATTTCAAATTTGAAGCTAACATCATTCGTACCCTAGGCAAGATTGCTGATAACGGTCACTTAGAAAAAGGTTTCAAGCCGGTTAACTGGTGTATGGATTGTGGTTCTGCTTTGGCCGAAGCAGAAGTTGAATACCAAGATAAAAAATCCATCGCAATCGATGTGAAATTTACGTTCACTGATACCGCCGCATTATTAAATGCGTTTGGCGGCGATGCTTCGTATGCTGAAAAGACCGCTAGTATGGTTATCTGGACAACAACGCCTTGGACGCTACCTGCGAACGAAGCCGTTTCTGTTCATCCTGAATTAGAGTATTCCTTAGTTCACATCAATACTGAAACTGAGCAAGATGAGATTTTAGTTCTAGCAACAGCCTTGGTTGAAGATGCGATGGGCCGTTATGGCATCACCGACTTTAACGTGATTGCCAATGCTAAAGGCGAGGCTTTTGGTCAGTTACCTGAGCAAGACTTGGCTCCTTTCTCGGTTAACCATCCTTTTATGCCTGCAGCCAATGGTAGCGGTTTAAAACAAGTACCTGTTATTACCGGTATGCACGTAACGGCCGATGCAGGTACCGGTTCTGTACACACTGCGCCAATGCACGGTGCAGACGATTACATCGTTTCTAATCAATATGGCATTTCTTCCGAAGCCATGTTGGTAAGCGCCGAAGGTAATTTTATTAGTAACCCCGCGTTAGAAAGTCTAGAGCTTTCTGGTTTGTCGGTTGCTGATAAGGGTGTTTTCCGTGTATTGGGTATTTTAGGTGACCCTACCATTGGTACGCCAAATGCGTTGATTAAGAAATTAAAAATTGAGCACAGCTATCCACATTGCTGGCGCCACAAAACACCGATTATTTTCCGTGCGACGCCTCAGTGGTTCATCGCGATGGAATCGGACAATGCCGAAACGTCTTTATTATCGCAAGCGATGCATGCGGTTGAGCATGATATTGAGTGGCGCCCAAGTTGGGGTAAGGCTCGCATCGAAGGCATGATGAATGGTCGTCCTGATTGGTGTATTTCTCGTCAGCGTACTTGGGGTGTTCCTATTGCGTTATTCGTTCATAAAGAAACCTCTGCACTGCATCCAGATAGCAAAGCGTTGATCGAAAAAGTGGCGTTGAAAGTTGAAGAAAAAGGTATTGATGCGTGGTTCGAATTAGAAGCTGCTGATTTGTTAAGCGCCGAAGATGCTGAAAATTATGTGAAAGTGACTGATACCTTAGACGTATGGTTCGATTCTGGTGTAACGCATGCCGCGGTTCTTGATGAGCGCGATGGTTTACGTTCACCCGCTGATTTGTATCTTGAAGGTTCAGATCAACACCGTGGTTGGTTCCAGTCGTCGTTATTAACGTCGGTTGCTGCGAAAGGCCAAGCCCCTTATAAAACCGCGTTGACGCACGGTTTTACGGTTGATGCACAAGGTCGCAAGATGTCGAAGTCGATCGGTAATACCGTATCGCCTATCGAGGTTATGGATAAGTTAGGCGCTGATATTTTACGCTGGTGGGTTGCTGATACCGATTACAGTACTGAAATGACCGTGTCTGATGAAATCTTAAAGCGTAACGCTGATGCGTATCGTCGTATCCGTAATACCTGTCGTTTCTTATTGGCGAACATTGCCGGCTTTAATCCGAAAACGGACTTGGTTGCAGTTGAAGATATGCTGCCATTAGATGCATGGGTTTTGGATCGTGCAGTGAATATCGATCAGCAAGTGAAAGACTTGTATGCCGATTATAACTTTAGCGGTTTAACCAAGTTGTTGATGAACTTCAGTGTAGGCGAACTCGGTTCTTTCTACCTAGACATCATTAAAGATCGCCAGTACACCTGTAAGGCGGATGGCCTTGCACGTCGTAGTGCGCAAACAGCTTTGTATCATATTGCTGAAGCAATGGTGCGCTGGATTGCTCCGGTAATCAGTTTTACGGCTGAAGAAATTTGGGATGTATTGCCAGTCGCTATTGATGCGCAAGGTAATGCGATTGATCGTGAAAGGTCCGTTCTGTTGGCTGAATGGTATGAGCTGCCTGAAGTGGCTGATCTGACATTAGATGATGCTTATTGGCGTGAAATCATGGCGGTTAAAACGGCTGTGAATAAAATCTTAGAAGAAGCGCGTAGTGATAAAAAAGTAGGTTCTAGTTTAGCCGCTGATGTGACGTTGTTTGCTGATGAAACGCTGAAATCTCAGTTAGAAAAGCTAGGCGAAGAGCTTCGTTTTGTAACGATTACTTCGACTGCTGAAGTTAAGGCATTAGCAGATGCTGATGAAGATACAACGCAAAAGACGGATGTTGCAGGTTTACGTTTATCGCTTGCGGCTTCAACGGCTGAGAAGTGTGAACGTTGCTGGCACCATAATGTCACAGTAGGGTTACATCCTGAACATGCGACCTTGTGTTCTCGTTGCGTAACGAATATTGCAGGGGATGGCGAAGTTCGTCACTTTGCATAAACCTGTAGTTTAATAGTGAATGATTGACGTGATTAAAGAGTCACGTCAATCGGTACAAAAAAAATTGAGTAATTTAGCATGAATCAAGAACGCAAGGCTGGGGAACCCTCCGCCCTGATTTGGTTGTGGTTAACGGTCTTCGTGATTGCCTTCGATCTGATTACCAAGCAGCTTGCCGAAAACTTTTTAACCTATGGCCAGCCAGTGCCGATTTTTCCGGTATTTGATTTAACACTACTTTATAACCCTGGTGCAGCGTTTAGTTTTCTTGCCGGTGAAGATGGATGGCAGCGTTGGTTTTTTACTGCGATTGCGGTGGGCGTTAGCGTGATGCTAATCAGCTGGTTGTATAAGTTACCGCGTGAAAATAAATGGTTAGCGGTTGCCTTAACCCTTATTTTAGGTGGCGCATTAGGTAATCTATTTGACCGCTTGGTTTATGGGCATGTTATCGATTTTATATCCGTACATTGGGATGGTTCTTATTTTCCCGCCTTTAATATTGCCGATAGTGCCATTACTGTGGGTGCCATCATGCTCGGTTTAGATGTGGTTTTTGAAGCGCGTCGTGAGAAAGCGGCGGCTCAAAAAAGCGCTGGTTCGCTTTCTAAAAATGAAAGTAAAGATAAAGTATAAAGGTAAAGAAAATGTCTAATTCTATACAAACGATAGCCGCCGATTCTAAAGTGACTATGCATTTTGCACTTCGCATGGAAGGCATTGCAACGGATGGCACTCGTAAAAAAGACGAAGTTGATTCAACCTTTAATGCTAAGCCCGCCGAATTTACGCTAGGTGATGGTAACCTATTGCCAGGTTTTGAAGAGTTTTTAATCGGCCTAACCACGGGTGATCATAAAACGTTTACCGTGCCTGCTGAAAAAGCCTTTGGCCAAACAAACCCGCAAAATATACAAGAAATGAAACGCTCTAGCTTTGCCGTTGATATGCCTTTATCGCCAGGTTTGGTGGTATCGTTTGCCGATGCGGCCAAAGCCGAATTGCCGGGTGTGATTAAGGCGATTGAAGGCGATTATGTAATGGTTGATTTTAATCATCCGTTGGCAGGTAAAGATTTAGAGTTTGAAGTTCAAATTCTTTCTGTTACTGATGCTAATTCTGTGGAAGCATAATTATGAAAATAAAAATGGCTAACCCGCGCGGATTTTGTGCGGGTGTTGATCGCGCAATTGATATTGTAAATCGTGCTTTGGATTTATTCGAGCCACCTATCTACGTTCGCCATGAAGTAGTGCACAACAAATTTGTAGTGAATGGTTTACGTGAGCGTGGTGCTGTTTTTATTGATGAACTGCATGAAGTGCCTGATGACAGCATTGTAATTTTCTCTGCGCATGGGGTCTCTCAAGCGGTGCGCCAAGAAGCTTCAGAGCGTGGTTTAAAAGTTTTTGATGCAACGTGTCCGCTAGTAACTAAAGTTCATTTAGAAGTCAGCCGCTACAGTGCAGATGGTAGCGAATGTATTCTGATTGGTCATAAAGGCCACCCAGAAGTCGAAGGGACGATGGGTCAGTATGACCATTCGAATGGCGGTAATATTTATCTTGTGGAAGACGAGAAAGATGTTGCTGCTTTAGAGGTTGTAAATCCTGAAGCGCTTTATTACGTTACGCAAACAACGCTTTCGATGGATGATACCGCGAAGGTCATTGAAGCTTTACGGGCTAAATTTGAAAAGATTGAAGGGCCACGCAAAGATGATATTTGCTACGCCACTCAAAACCGTCAAGACGCCGTAAAAGTTTTAGCGACTGGCACGGAGTTATTATTGGTGGTTGGTTCGCCGAACAGCTCTAACTCCAACCGCTTACGTGAACTGGGTGAGCGTATGGGGGCTAAAGCGTATTTAATTGATAACGCTGAAGAGATTCAAAAAGAATGGCTAGACGGTATTGAAAGCATTGGTATCACTGCTGGGGCATCTGCTCCTGAAGTGCTTGTGCAGTCCGTGGTTGATCGCTTGAAAGAGTGGGGTGGTGAAGTGCCGGAAGAGCTGCAAGGGCAAGAAGAGAATGTTGTGTTCTCTTTGCCTAAAGAGTTGAGGTTGGTTGAGGTTTAGATATATCTAAGTAGAGCGCGAATGCGCTCCACTGTATAAGATTAATAATCTACACGGTTGGCAATGCAGTCTGGGCAGCTGGCATCAGGTAAGTCATTTCCATCCCAGTCGCGAATTACTGTTTTATTAAAATCCCAAACTTGGCGTCCACGGCTATCAGTTGCTAAAAATCCCATAAAAGAATCTTCATCGGCTACACCTGAAATAGGAACGGCTGCCGCAATAAAGCACTGGTCTGTATTTGGAGCATCGGGATAAATCGTTGCGTCAGCACAGGGTACTATTCTTATGCCGTAAGTTGGTGTGCCGTTATAGCTAATCACCCATTGCCCTAATGCATCAATCGTGAAACCAAGGCCTGTGTTAAGATTAAAGGCACCACCTAAATTAGTCGTATAGGTGGTCGTATTGAGGTAGAAGCGTTCTTGCAGTTGTACCACCTGAAGAAGCTTTGCCTTGGTATCTTCACGTTGGCTCTCTAATATATAGTGGCGATAACCCGGCATAACAACCGATACGAGTATGCCAATGATAGCAATCACTATCATGAGCTCTATCAGGGTAAATCCACGTTCTTTCATTCCAGCCTCCTGTTGATTTCACCCGAATATCGATATCTTAATATCGTTATTCGGGTAGAAAATTATTACGATTATAGCGAGTGCCAATAGTCTTTCTTGATTAAATTACAGTTTCCAGCACCTGTACCTAATGAATTTGTGCCACTAATAATCACAGAGGTCGTACCTTCGCAATCCCGTTCATCTGGACAAGTATCTGTTGCCTCGCAATCTTTAGGTTGGCAGCTTGCATGGCTGCTATTCAACTCGCAGAAAGCCTTTTGCCCTTCTTTCGTAGTTTTAATTTCGCTCACGCCGCTTGGAATACCTGTACTAGGTAATTCTATTTCTTTAATCGTTGGGCCAGAACCACCAGGACCACTAGGACCACTAGGACCACCATTATTATAGGGATCGTCATCACCTTTAAAGTCGATGTTATAAGCCTTTGAGGAGCCAATATCTGCACTGCAGGTATTTAGGCTAGCTGTGGATTTCGGGGAAAACGTTGTGAAATACATGTTTCCACCAGCTGTGAGAGGCGTAGCGAGAACTTTTTCTCCTGTGGCCAGATCATACTTCAAACCCTTTGTGATCCCTCCCGTGACAGTCGGAATGTTATTCAAATCAGCGCGCTCCAGAGTTTCATAGGTCGTTGGCGCTATAATAATATGAGGATCTTTAATGATATAAAAGCTATCTTGGCTATCTGCTTGCAGTGGATGGGCTCGGTATCCAGAGCCGATTGATATTGTTAGGTATTTATCTCCAGTATCATCTGCAAAATACGAAACACTGGGTGCATCATAGAAGCGCTGATAGTGGGGGTTGTTTTTATTTGCATCAAACAGCACCCCAGCCCCAGCAATAAAATCATTTTTATTGGATGTTTCAGGGTTAATATCAAAGCGCCAAATACGCCCACCGATGTCACTAACAAAGAAATAATCGGTAATTTGATCACCATCAAAATCAATAGTTTTAATTTCACTTGTGATGGAATTTGTCATATTGGGCAAGTTCGTTGTCGCATTAGTCTTACTTGCACTCCATAATAAATCTCCAGTCTCAGGATCAATCATGTATATCGAGTTACCCATGCTATTAGGCGCTCGGCTTGTTCGGTTATCTTCATCCGCATCGTAGCCGCCGCCAAATAATAGAACAACCTTTGTCTTACCCGCCCAGCGAACTTTTGCTAAGGTCATGGGAGACCAGCTTTGTCCCATATTGTCAAAATCACCACCTTCTCCACCACTAATTTTCCACTGAAAGATAGGGGCGTCAGGCTTACTGATGTCTAATGCGTAATAATGGCGACCACCTCGGCGTAAACCGAAGAATAGATAGGCTTTTTCTCCCTCATCAACTTGTAAATTTTGATTTTCATCTTTATGCCAATAGTTAATGGAGCCATCAACACCATAAACTTTCCCTTGGTTTTTATCGGCTGTGCGATACAGGTTGGGATTGGCTAATAGTTCTTTTGGGATGAACGAAAAATATTCTTTAAAAGAGTGTTTGTCAGCTTTGAAAGCATGCAAGTAGCCACTGTTAGTACCTACGAATACAACACCCTTAGAGGTTACTGTTTCACTGGTAAGGTCTTTTTTATAGCCATAATTGACAACAACTGGGCGACTATGCAGCGGGTCTTCCATTTGGCTGCGAGTACCGTCTACCCCTTTCTTTCTATTTATCCAATCGACTAATGCTTGGTGCTCTGCACTAGAAACCCCTAGTATTTCTTTGGTTACGGTGCTGGTAGATATTTTTGTACTTAACGCTCCTTTGGTATTAGTTAAGTGTGTAAAAATATTATATTCTTTCGTTAAGTTGGCAGCGGCTCCCCCTTCTAGAACGTTGTCACCATCGGAAGTTCCTTCCTTTGTCCAGTAGCTACGAGAAGCATCTTTAAACAACCCTGTATTATCAATGGCCGTATCACCATTGGCGTCTAAGACGATACCATCGGGAGATAAACGATAGCTTTTTAGATTGCCTTGCCAGTTACTATCTGCAGAGGGGACAAACATCGAATAATAAAGTTGGTCCAGATGTTCTAGGCTGTTGTACGAGTTTGCTGCAACTGCTGGCGCTACAAAAGTTACTGGATCGTCTATCGTGACTAGTATTGCGTTTTGAAAGGATTCAATAATTCCTTCTTTACTATCAGCTGCTGAATAACTTCCTTTGCCATATTTGGCGATATTTTCCATATACGTTAAGACTTTAGCACCTTTAGTTGTTGTCGCATCAAGAAAGCCACCTATCGTGTGAGTATTGATTGTTTGCTTACCTGGTAGGTCCGATTGATCAACGTTTGCTAAATAATAAGCTAGCTCTTCTCCACACGTGCCATTGCCTGGACCTGTGCCTTCACCAGTATCTAATTCCAAATCATCGTTGCTGCAATCATTGGTGAGTACTGTTCTATCTTCATCTGTTATTCCAGGCTCTGTTCTGAAATCAATATTGGCACTCTTTAGTAAATTTTCAATATTTACATTTGCGTCTTTATCATACCTAGGATCGCCATCAGTAAAGAGGATGATATTGCTAACACTTTGACAGCTGCTGATAATGGGGGATTTGTAGGTATTGCCTGAGAGTGATGCTGTTACACTACTAGAGCCGAATTTTCTGGGATCTCCACGTAAATACAGTGCTGCTTCATAATAGTTCTCTGTTAAGGGTGTCCAGTTACTAGGCCCATAGGTATCCAGTTTTGAAATAAGTGAGGTGCGATTATTACTAATGTCATCAACGATATTGTCAATATTTCCTCCTTGGTAGGTATTAAAGCTACTCAAACCTAAACGGATACCGTCCGTAGTATTGATCATGTGCTTGGCAGCATCAACGGTGACTTCCATTCTTGTTTGTCTACTATTTACAAAATGGTAATGGGTATAAATTTTATAATTAAGAAAGTTACCGTGGTATATAAAGTTAAAATGTTCTTTCCAATGTTTTGAATAGCCTCTTGGTTTTTTACTTACATATTTAGACCTATTTCTTGTATCAACGTATTTACCCGCCATAATGCCATCAGAGTGAATCCCTTCATCTGCTAAACACTCAATGAGTGCTCCTTGGTCAGAAGCATCGCCTTCAGGTATCTGTTCTTCCCACCACGATCCATTTCTTGGATACCATCTTTTTTCATCGGCATCCCAGCGTTTTAATTTCTGAGTGTAACTACCAAAAGTCTTTATTTTTTCGATTGCTTGACTGCAAACTAATGCAGCAGGAGGGAAAGGGCGTTTTAATAAGCGTCCAACATCATTACTATCAATTTTTGAACTGGGAGTATACTCGTCATCAAAATAATAAAGAGCAGAGTCAAAATAATAATCAATATTACTGCCATCAGGTTTTGTTTTATACGTCTCTTTATAGACAGTGCCAGGTTTATACTCTGGTAAATTGACGACTACCTCGTTACTCATGCTTCCTGAGGTGTCCATTACGATTAGTGCCGCAGGGCTTCCGCCAGAAGCTTCGCTTACATATACTTCAATATCATCAGCTTGGGCTAGGCAGCACCATAATGTAAGTACTGCTGTTGTGGCAATATTACCGCAACGAGTAATAGATTGTTTCATTGTGGGTACTCCTCAGTGAATTGAAGATTAATATAAAATATCTGCTTTGTGTGCTTATGAAACTGTAAACGCATAGGGTCTTGACGGTTTGAATTCATGTACATTTTTAACTGGCTACGGTCGATAGCGGTACTGCCATTTATAACTTTGGTTTGTGGTGTGATTATTAATTTATGAAGGATACAGCTTGAACATAGCTTTACTTCTATGTTTCCGGTACCAGTGCTTTCTTGGTAGTTACTGGTAAGGTGAATATCTGCCGCTTTACCTATTAGGTCGGACGACACAATTTCTGCTTGGCTTGATATTGCTAGTATTAGCAGGAATAGCGATAGTATGTATTTCATTAGATTTTCCTTGTTATTTAGGGCGTTGCAAATAATGAGTGTTTAGTGTTATTCAGACCAGGCAAGCTCATGCCTGTTACTTGATATTCTGTTGAGGAGCGACCTACTGTTTGGCCACCAATACTTGCAGTAGTCCATAATTCGTAACGATAAATAAGCTGATTACCGGCATCTTCTCCTTGTGCTAATGCATTAGTATTTGGCTCTGACCCCTTTATTATCATGCGACTATTGACCTGTATGTAATTAAGTCTTGTGTTGGTCGTAGGCGGTAATACGACGGGAGAGTATTCACGCTCACCATTAATCATATCGAAGTTTCTAATGGGATCATTAATGATGGGGTCTCCAAGCCCTGCATTTTGAATTTCAAAAAACAAGAACTCTTGTTCGTTCAGTGCACCATCAGATTTTTGTTCTTTGTGTAAAATATTCGTAGTGACACGTGTTTGTAGCCCAGCTCGCTGCATGTTCATGGCCGCAAGCAAGGTTATGGCAGAAAGTAAAACGAGGCTAATTGCTAATACGGCCCCAGATTGCTTATTCCTCGATTTGTAATTCATTATTCATCGTCCCGAAAGTTAGAGAAGGCAAAAGTGGAGCTGAATACTTGGCGATTAACTGTATCAGTAAAACTATAAAGACCTGCATCAAGCATGATGTATTGTTTGTTGCTCGTGCTATTGGTTACATCACTAATAGAGCGAGTCATTATTGCCACTTTAACGGCATAAACATCTGTCCAGTCTGCAACTTCGTTTGCGTTAACGTATCTTGAAACATTGCGTGAGCCATTAAGGGGTAGGGGGTCGGTAGCTTCACCGTATAAAACCTGAAGGGCCTCTACTCCATTAGCAATGACCTGAGGCGTACCAGGTGGCCCTATGACGGTTTGGGTCGTGGTATTAAATAAATATCCCTGACAAAATAGTGAATTTCTACTGGTCAGAGGATCAGCTGTAATCGTCTGCGGGTCAATACTTACCCAAAAGACATTGATAATGGTTGTATTGGCCGCAAAGCCTGCAAGGGTAGCACCAGTGCAATCTGTCGTGATTGCTGGAAACACGGGTATTATAGGCTCGCCTGGTAAAGCGGGGGAATTGAGGGCGGTAGGGGGGACCCACGCCAATGCAAGCCGATCGCCACTCATTGCAACCAGGTCTCTGTTTCCTACGTTTGCGGGTGCAATTGTGATGTTAGCTTCTGTAGCGCCAATGCTGTTGTCAGCTGAGCAGGCATTAATAGCATTCAGCGCTGGGATATCGCAGCCCATAACCGCTTGTGTTTTTATGGAGTTGTCAGTAATAGAATTGGCTCCAGATGCGCGTATTTGACTACCTAGAGACGACATGACGAAACGTGCTGTTTCTTGGGCTTCTGATAAGCCATCTGAGCTGGATGAACTCTGATTTGAGCTGATCAATACTTGAGCAATTCCGTAGGTGATAACCAATGACAGGACTAAGGTAATCATTAGCTCAACAAGTGTAAATCCTTGTTCGTAGTGATATGTTTTCATGGATTCACCGGTCTTGTTTGGGTAATTAGATTGTCATTTGCTTGGCGTACTCTGCCATCAATCTCGGTGACATCTATTCTGGCTCTCCAAGTTAATGTGAGTAATAACTGATCGCCATCACTGCAACCAGCAACCACGCAATCAACCCTTAACCTAGAGCCTGATACAGTACCGGGAGTACCGGGTAGGCTGTCTATTGGATTTCCTTTAATTGTATTCGAAGTACGAGGGGCTCCACAGGCTACTTCATACAAATCCCAAGCTGCTAACTGCGGGCCTGTACAAATTGCGGATGTAATTGTAGCGGCACCATCAAAATAATTACTGCATGCTGGCGCAGGAATATTATTACAACTCACAAGGCCAACGGCGTAGCTTGCAGAAGAAGATCGATTGACCTTAATACGGCTACTTAAGTCATTAAAAATCCAAGTTGAATGGCTGTAGTTAGCTGCATCTTGGGTTACTTTCATGGCTTGCATTTGTAAGGAAAACAGTCCCATTAAGCCAATACTGGTAATAACCATAGTTACCAATACCTCAATTAATGTCAGGCCCAGTGATGTTTTATTTAATGGTCGCCTTAATATATTCATTGTGCAGCAAACCCCGCTGGGCACAGGATATCGGTACGGATAACTTGTCCTATTCGATTAATTTGCAGTTGTCGTGCACTGTCTCCAGCACAGCCTAATACTGCCACTTGTAAGGTGCCTTGACGAACAGAAAAGCCGGCAGGGTTGAATTCTATTGGTTTGGAGAGATCTAACACATTTGCTGCATCTACAGATCGAATTTGTGGGTCGATAGCGATTAGTGGATTAGGAGAGCCAAAACTTTCTTGTCTACGAAGTGTATCTAATGGACTAGCTGCATCAACGATACGCCAGCCTCTTGCCCAATTAACGCCAGGACTTGCTGTTCCTAGTGTTAAGTTACCAGTACCTAAGGTTGGATCAAGAGGAATCATTAGAGCATTACGTTTGTTCGTAATGGCAATACTGCGTGTATACATAATATCTATTAGTAATTGGTTACTAACCGAGTTATTTTTGCTGTTTGATATCATAGAGCGCATAGCAGGCGCAGCAATAAAAGAAATAATGCCGACGATAGCGACTACAATCATGAGTTCGATGAGGGTAAAACCGTTAATTTTTTTCATTCTCTTATTATTATTGAAAGACTGCTAGTCTGGAAGTCCTGATAGATAGACGGTGCATTAGTGGAGATTAAATGAATGTCGAATGTTAGTTATCACAGATCCTGAGATTATTTGAGTTTGAATTCAATAGGTAACGAGTACGACCAACCCTTGAAAGTACGATGCCTTTCTTATTAAATTCAGAGCAGTATTTGAGCGTTCCAGTAAAGCCATTAATATGACCTTGTCCATTAAAATGAATCTGACTGCGGGGATATTTAATGGTTCTTTCGATACCAGAGTAGGGCGTTATGGTTTGGATTATAGTCTCATCAATATCACGTTGTTTGTTGTTATTTTCATCAATGAACATCATTAATGGGAGTGTCCAGTTTTTAATGCAATTATGCCCATCAGAACTTGGGCACAAAACAGTATGCTGATTATTCGTGATAGCAATACTTCTAATTTCTTGAATAGCACTAAATAGTCGTTTTGGTTCAAGCCAGTATTTCGTCGAATCTATACTATACATCGCTGTTTGGTTAATTATCATTATTATGCTGGTTACCACTAGCAGCTCTATTAAACTAAACCCATACTGTTTCATAAAATCTTCCTTAGTCTGATTCCTTGTTAAAACCATTCATATGAATAGGTAACAATTTC
>CAWVSY010000003.1:0-94914 GCA_963933055.1 uncultured Oleispira sp. | reverse complement strand
GACTCATCGAGTATTAAGGTTTTAAAAGGCCTTGATGCAGTACGTAAACGCCCAGGAATGTACATTGGCGATACAGATGACGGAACTGGCTTACACCACATGGTATTCGAAGTCGTCGATAACTCAATCGATGAAGCCTTAGCGGGCCACTGCGATACCATTGATGTTGTGATTCACCTAGATAACTCCGTCTCGGTATCCGATAACGGTCGTGGTATTCCGACAGAGATGCACGAAGAAGAAGGTGTATCCGCTGCGGAAGTTATCATGACGGTACTTCACGCGGGCGGTAAGTTCGATGATAACTCGTATAAAGTATCAGGCGGATTACACGGTGTAGGTATCTCAGTCGTAAACGCCCTATCGGAAAAGGTGAAATTAACCATCCGTCGTGAAGGCAAAATCTACGAGCAAGAATATACCCACGGTGTTCCAGACTACCCTCTTAAAGAAGTTGGCGTCTCTGAAACCACCGGTACTATGGTAACGTTCAAGCCGAGTGATAAAACATTCACGCAAACGACTTACCACTACGACCAGCTAGCTAAGCGTTTACGTGAACTGTCTTTCTTGAACTCTGGTGTGAAAATTCACTTGAAAGATGACCGCAGCGACCGTGAAGATATTTTCGCATTTGAAGGTGGCTTATCGTCTTTTGTAGACTATCTCAATACCAACAAAACCACCGTAAACGACATGTTCCACTTCAATATTATGCATGAAGGAACTGGCGTAGGCGTTGAAGTGGCGATGCAGTGGAATGATACGTATCAAGAAAACGTATTCTGTTATACCAATAACATCCCTCAGCGCGATGGCGGAACCCACATGGCGGGTTTCAGAGGTGCATTAACACGTACTCTAAATAGCTATATCGAATCTGAAGGTATGGGTAAAAAAGAGAAAGTAAGTGCGACAGGTGATGATGCCCGTGAAGGCCTAACTGCAATTATCTCAGTTAAAGTACCTGACCCTAAATTCAGCTCGCAAACCAAAGATAAGCTAGTATCTTCAGAAGTTAAGACCGCTGTTGAGCAAGAAATGGCTGCGAAATTTTCTGAATACTTATTAGAACAACCTCAGCAAGCTAAGAATCTTGTAAGCAAGATGCTAGACGCTGCACGCGCGCGTGAAGCGGCCCGTAAGGCTCGTGAGATGACTCGTCGTAAAGGTGCGTTAGATATTGCAGGTTTGCCAGGTAAATTGGCTGACTGCCAAGAGAAAGACCCTGCTCTTTCCGAAATATACTTAGTGGAAGGAGACTCGGCTGGCGGTAGCGCCAAACAAGGCCGAGACCGTCGTACTCAAGCAATTCTACCGCTTAAAGGTAAAATTCTTAACGTTGAAAAAGCACGTTTCGATAAGATGCTTTCATCTGCTGAAGTAGGCACATTAATTAAAGCATTAGGCTGTGGTATTGGTCGTGAAGAGTTTGATATCGAGAAGTTACGTTATCACTCAATCATCATCATGACCGATGCCGACGTCGATGGTGCGCACATTCGTACGCTACTATTGACTTTCTTCTTCCGTCAGATGCCTGAAATGATCGAACGTGGGCATATCTACATCGCCCAGCCACCTTTGTATAAAATCAAACGCGGTAAGCAAGAACAGTATCTAAAAGATGAAGAAGCGCTATCTGACTATCTAACGCACATCGCTTTGGATAAATCTGCACTGCACCCGAATGCGGATGCACCTGCGATTACCGATCAAGCTTTCGAAGTACTTGTGACTAAGTACCATGAAACACAAGATGTGATCGATCGCTCTTCCAATATCTACCCTTCTTTATTATTAGAAGCGATGTTAGAGTTACCTCGTATTACAGAATTAGAATTGAAAGATTTTACGTTCGCTAAAGACTGGTGTGAAAAGTTCCAGGCATTGCTTCCAGATAGTGGCCGCACAGGTAGCCATTACAAAGTAGAAGTTGAAGCTGATAGTGAGCGTAATACCGCTAACTTTAATGTTGAAATTATGGAGCATGGCATTCCGCATAACTACGTCTTCAATCATGAGTTCTTCATGGGTACGGGTTATGGCAAGATTGCTGATATGGGCCAAGAACTTCAAGCAGTATTAGAAGAAGGTGCTTATCTTCAACGTGGTGAGCGTGTATTACCTATCGAAAATTTCAAGCAAACACTTGCTTGGTTATTGAATGAAGCGCGTAAAGGCCATTATATCCAGCGTTATAAAGGTCTGGGTGAGATGAACCCTGAACAGCTTTGGGAAACCACTATGGACCCTGAAAGCCGTCGCATGCTGCAAGTAACTATCGAAGATGCGGTTGCTGCTGATCAAATCTTCACAACCTTAATGGGTGATGAAGTTGAACCACGTCGTGCGTTTATCGAAAGCAATGCCTTACGAGTTGCTAACTTAGATTTCTAAGTTAAAAAACGTTTAAAAGAAAAATAAAAACCCCCGTTGTGAAAACAGCGGGGGTTTTTTATTATCTTAAAAATTAAAAATTAAAAATTAAAAATTAAAAATTAAAAATCATTTCTTAATTTATAGGCATAAAAAAACCCGAATTAATCGGGCTCTTTTATCATGATGAAATAATTATTCTTTTACTTCATCAATACCATCTTGAACTTGCTCGCCTACTTCTTCGGCTGGATTTTGGAAGGGTTCTTTCATTTTGTCACCCACTTCATCTGCGGTGTCTTCGATTTTATCACCAGCATCTTTAACCATTTCTTTGGTGCTTTCATAAGCATCGCTTGCTTTGTCACTTACTTTGTCTGCGGTATTATTATCACATGCAGCCAATACTAAAGCCAAAGCAGCTACTGATAGAGTCGATAAAATTTTCATGAAAATCTCCTAAAGTTTATTTAAAATTTTTACAGTTTTTTAATAAATTTTTAACTGTTTTTCTAAGGTATATTTTTCTTTTTGCCAGTAATCAGTCCTACGACTAATGAAATAGCAAATAATACAATAAAAATAAAGAACAACACCTTTGCTATACCTACAGCAGAGGATGCAATACCTCCAAATCCAAACAACGCAGCAACGATCGATACGATAAAAAATACTAAAGCCCAATGTAACATAGTTTCACCTCATTTGTTTTTAATCATCTAATAGCACTAAAAAGTGCGTGTTTGATCTAAAAATTTACATTGATTGGGTGAATTAAAAAGCTAATTGTGCTGAAACAGATACTATGTCAATTTCAGGATCAATTTCTTCATCAAGCTGGTAACGATCATAATCAACTCGAATATCAACTGAATCGCCTAACCCTATTTCTAAGCCAACACCGGCAAAAAAGTCTTCGCCTTTAAAGTTTTCTTTAATAGGAAGATTACTAACTTTGTAGTCTGCTTCCCACATTAACCAACCACCACGCGCTCGAATTGCAAAATAATCACCAATAGGAAGACCTAGCGTTAATGCGGCTGATACACCTTCTATTTCTGATTTAATAAAACCATCTTCACCATCACTAAAAGAAAGATACGTTAGCTCTGCACCTAATACATCGTTTGCTTGAGCACCTAAAAATATCTTACCAACGGTATTTTCATCACTAAACTCTTGATCATTATTATCGTCTTCAAACTCAAATTTATATTGACCATAACCGGCACCAATATATCCATAAGCATCTGCTGACGCCATGATAGGAGTGAATGACAAGATTCCTGCAGTTGCAATCGTACTAATACTTTTAAACATGGTTCGTCCTTATTTTGTTAAACACAATTACTATTGGGCAACATGCGTGCCAAATTAATTTTCACTGTTTTTGGGGCAAAATACGCATAAAAATATTTAATATGGTTGAAAATAACCGATCAAATCGACACATGGTTGAAATCAACCGCATAAATATTTGTAATAATTAACAAAGTTATAAATAGATAAAGACATTAACTTTATACAAATATAAGATCCCACTATCCATGTGAACACTTGCTTCTATTGATCACTAGGTAATCCCTACCAGAGTTTATAAAAGGAATTGATGCATGAAAAAGCGATTGTTGATTATTGACGATAACGCTCAAAATAGTGAAAGTTTAGCGAGGCATTTTAAAAAGAAAGATTGGCGTGTCGATATCATCGACAGTTTAACGTTAGTAAAAGATCATCTTAGTGATGATGACTTTTGTCCTGATGTTATTTTGGCCGACCTAGATGTTTCTGCTGATGAAATGTTTAAAAACAGCGATGAACTTCAAGAGCTAACCAATTTTTCTGAATGGATATTTACCTTCGATCCTGATGGCGACATAAATATTGATGAGCTTGGTGATTTTGCTTATGACATTTTAGCGAAACCTATTAAACACAGCCGTTTAGAGATTGCTGTTAATCGCGCCCATCGATTAGCGACGATTAATCGTCGTCTTATAAAATCTGGCAATACTAAAAAAGAGCTTTACCAGATAGATAGCTACTTAGGTCAAAGTGAAGCGGCTCAACACGTAAGAGAAATGTTAAGTGTTTTATCTGATGCCCCTATCAGCGCAGTAACCATTGTTGGCGAGACGGGCAGTGGTAAAGGCCTTGCAGCACGTATTATTCATCACAGTGGTTTAAACAGTGATGGCCCTTTAATAGAAATTAACTGCGCGGCTTTGCCTAAAGAATTACTTGAGTCGCAATTATTTGGTCATGAGAAAGGAGCATTCACGGGTGCTAATGAGCGTTTTCGTGGGTTATTCGAACAAGCTCATGGTGGCACATTGTTTTTAGATGAAATTGGGGATATGGATTTAGATCTTCAAGCGAAACTACTGAAGGCGCTAGAAGATAAAAAAGCCCGCCGTATTGGTGGCGAGCGTGAAATTAGTTTTGATGTGCAAATTATTGCGGCTACCGGTGTCGATTTGGCCGAAGCGATGGATAAAGGCGAATTTAGAGATGATTTATATCACCGTTTAAATGTGTTCTGCGTGAGTCTGCCGTCGTTAGCACAGCGTAAAGAAGACTTGGTCGAATTGGTTCCTAGCATTATTAAAGAATATAACGGTAAGGCAAATAAGCGCGTTACGGTTGTGACCGATGAAGTGTGGGAGCAGTTATTTAATTATACTTGGCCAGGAAACATTCGCGAATTACGTAATGTTATTGAACGCAGCGTATTATTGTCGAAAGATGAAGTATTACCTGCTAAATGGTTACAGCTAACAGAAACATGCGATATACAAAAAGAGCAGTGTGAGAGTTATAAGACTAATAATGAAATTACCATTCATTTAGATGGCAGCATGAAGCTAGATGAAATGGATAGCTTTATTATTCAAACGGCACTTGAACAAAATGATTATAACGTTTCTCAAACTGCCGACATTCTTGGCACCACACGAGAAACTTTAAGATATCGTATTCAAAAATATAATTTAAAAGATAAGGCCTCATAAACAATAATTCTTGGCTCAAATAAACCACCAAGTGGTGTAAATAAACCAGATGAACAACAATGCTGAGCTGGTTAGCCTGTAAAATCGTGCATTACATGGTTGGCATAAATGCTGCGTTATTATCATTTCTCGAAGTCGAAGAGGAAATGCATAATGAGTGAAGCAACAGCTTATAGAGAAAAGTACGAAGCAAAACTTGACGAGTGGAATGCTGAAATTACTAAATTGAAAGCTAAAGCACGCCAAGAAAAATCGGATGCATCAATTACGCTGCATCATAAGGTGGAAGATTTAGAAGCAAAACATACGGCTTTGAAACAGAAGCTGAATGATGTTTCTGATGACAATAATAATGCCTGGAATGAGCTAAAGTCGGGTATTGAAAAAGCGGGTTCAGATTTAAGTGGCTCAATTAAAGCGGCTGCACATAAATTTGAGAAGTCATAAAAGCAACTGAGCCTCGAGTTAAAATAACTTGAGGCTCATTCCTTCTATAATCACTCGCTAATACCTATCTTTCCGACCCCAAGCCTCACATTCTATCGTCAGCTATGCTATCTTGCGCGCATCTAACCACAAGGTCAGTTTTTGGCCCTTCTCTATTAATAAGAGACCCAGTTTATAAAGGTGTTATATGAATGCAGTTTTAGTTGCTGTGACGTTAATGTTAGTGCTCAGTGTTGCACGGCTTCACGTTATGTTATCCATGATCGTCGCCGCATTCGTGGGTGGCTGGGTTGCAGGCATGGATGTCGATTCCACCCTGACGGCGTTTAATACTGGCATTGGTGGCGGTGCAGGTATCGCATTGAGTTATGCTTTACTCGGGGGCTTTGCTGTGGCGATTTCTCTATCGGGTTTGCCGCATTTATTAGCTCAAAAAATATTAAATCGCATTGGTGGAGAAGATCGCCAGCGCCACTCAGATACTTTTTGGCTACGTAATGCTTTGCTACTAGGCTTAATGCTGGTTGCCGTAAGTTCACAAAACATCATACCGATTCACATCGCATTTATTCCGATTCTCGTTCCTCCGCTATTGTTAGTAATGACTCGCTTACAATTAGACCGCCGTTTAGTCGCGTGTGTATTAACCTTTGGCCTTGTAACGCCGTATATGTTTTTACCTATAGGCTTCGGTAATATTTATTTAAACGACATTCTTTTAGCCAAGGTAAATAGCGCAGGTCTTGATACTGAAGGTGTATCTGTCGTCTCTGCCATGGCAATTCCAGCACTGGGTATGTTGTTTGGTTTATTGATAGCAGCTTTCTTTAGCTATCGTAAGCCTCGTAGTTATGATCAAGCAAAAATTGAGAAGGTAGAGCATATCGATCAAGAATTCAGTGCTAAGTCGTTATGGGTTGCAGGTGCGGCTATCGTTTTGGCTTTTGTGGTTCAGTTGTATTTAGGCTCTATGGTATTAGGCGCGATGGCTGGTTTCTTATTATTCTCAGCAACAGGCGTTATTCGCTGGCATGAATCTGATGGTGTCTTGGTTGATGGTATGAAAATGATGGCGTCGATTGGATTTATTATGATTGCTGCCTCTGGATTTTCGGAAGTGATAAAAACGACGGGCCATATCGACAGTCTAGTAAATGGAGCATCGGGCTGGTTGGGTGATAATAAAGCATTAGCCGCGTTGTTATTGCTAATCGTTGGTTTGGTACTAACGATGGGGATTGGTTCTTCGTTCTCGACCATTCCAATTATCGCCGCGATTTATGTCCCTTTGTGCATGCAGCTAGGTTTCAGTCCTTTAGCGATTGTAGCATTAGTCGGAACGGCAGGTGCACTAGGTGATGCAGGTTCTCCTGCGTCTGACTCTACTTTAGGGCCAACCGCAGGCTTGAATGCCGATGGTCAGCACAATCACATGAGTGATACTGTGATACCGACCTTTATCCACTTTAACCTGCCGTTATTAGCAGCAGGTTGGGTAGCAGCAATGGTGCTTTAATACTTAGAATAAAAAGGATTCTAAGTATTTAGAATTTTACGTGCAAAATGAGCAAGGTCGGTATATACCGGCGCTTGCTTTATCTCAGCTTCCACATCGCTTGTTAACATTTTCAAAAGAGTCTTCTCGCCCTTCCCCGTCATTACCAAAACAGGCTTACAGCCTTTTGGTAGACCTGCTTGTAAATCTCGTAATGAATCACCAATAAAGAAGGCTCCCTCAGCGCTAATGCCGAGTTCTTTTTCTATTTGATCAACTAGACCAGGTAAAGGTTTACGGCAGTCACAGCCATCATCAGGGCCGTGAGGACAATACTTAATTGTCGCAATTTCACCACCCGCTTCTTCAACTAAAGCATTCATACGGCCATGCATGGCTTCAAGATCATTAACAGTAAAGTAACCTCGAGCTAGACCACTTTGGTTTGTTGCAATCGCAATGGTGTAACCCGCTTTGGATAAATCAGCAATCGCTTCGCAACTGCCTTCAAGCGGAATCCATTCTTCTAAACTTTTTACGTAATCGTCAGAGTCTTGGTTAATCACGCCGTCGCGGTCTAGGATGATAAGTTTGGTCATTTTTTTTAACTTTCTGTTAATTTCTATTATTAGCGTATTTCTATTATTAATAGTCTTTTAATAAAAAGCCCCCAGCAGTATTAACTGATGGAGGCTTCTTATAATTTATTTTATTATAAAAAATAAATTAATTACGATTTAACTTAGCTTTGCTGTAGCAAAGAAATATCCGCAATCGCAATAAACAAACCTTGCAGCTGTTTCAATAACGCTAAACGGTTATTCTTAACCGCTTCGTCATCGGCCATTACCATGACGTTATCAAAGAAAGCATCAACGGCGGCGCGCAAGTCTGCAAGAGAAGCCAAAGCTTCTTTGTACTTGGCGTCGGCTAACAAAGGCTGAACTTGAGTCTGCTTGGCAGTCACTTGCTGGGCTAATACTTTTTCAGCATCTTCAGTTAATAACTGAGCATTAATATCAGCAGAAATTGCATCGCCACCGTTCTTCGCAAGAATGTTAGAAACACGTTTATTAGCCGCGGCTAATGCTTGTGCTTCGCTCATGCTTGAGAAAGAATTTACCGCTTGTACGCGATTATTAATGTCTAATGCATTGGTTACACCTAATGCGCGAACGGCTTGGAAAACTTCAGTCGCGATGCCTTGGTCTTTATACCAAGCGCTAAAACGGTCTAGCATGTATTCGGTTAGCGTTGCTTTGGTTTCTGCTTTTGGTGCAGTTTCCCAAGTAGATTCAATACCCCAGTCGATTAGCTGACCAAGATCGATATTGATATTCTTTTCTACCAAGATGCGCAATACACCTAAAGAAGCACGACGTAATGCAAACGGATCTTTAGAACCTGTTGGGATTTGGCCAAGACCAAATAAACCCACCAGGCTATCGATACGATCGGCTAATGCAATACAGATACCGGCTTGCGTTGCAGGTAATTCATCACCGGCAAAAGAAGGCATATACTGCTCTTGCATGGCAGCGCATACATCTGCATGTTCGCCATCGCCTTGAGCGTAATACGTTCCCGCAATACCTTGTAGGTCGGTAAATTCATAAACCATATCGGTTAATAAATCAGCCTTGCAAAGTTTTGCCGCACGTTTTGCTAGTTCAGTATCGGCATTAATTGCTGTGGCAATCTTTTCTGCCAAAATAACTAAGCGATCAGTTTTAGCTTTAAGGGTGCCGAGTTTATTAACCCAAACAACGGTATCCAATTTTTCGTAACGACTTTCTAATGTATTTTTACGGTCGGTATCCCAGAAGAAAGCCGCATCGGCTAAACGCGGACGAATAACTTTTTCGTTACCTTCAATAACTTGTCTTGGATCTTTCGATTCAATGTTAGTAAGCGTAATAAAAATTGGTTTTAACTGACCGTTCACATCTTCAACGTGGAAATATTTTTGGTGTTCTTTCATTGAAGAAATTAACGCTTCACTTGGAACGCGCAAGAAGTCTTCATCGAAGTTCCCGGCAAGTGCTGTTGGCCATTCGTTTAAGCCCGTTACTTCGTCTAATAAATCTTCGTCGATGTTAGCGATGCCGCCAACTTCTTCGCCTTTCGCTTTTACTTGAGCACGAACTAATTCTTTGCGTTCGTTATAGTCAACAATCACAAACGCATCACGCATTGCTTGTTGGTAATCCGCAGGAGCCGAAATAATAATGTCTTTATTCGCGTGGAATCTATGGCCACGAGAAGTATTACCAGCGCTTAGGCCTAGTACTTCGCCTTTAACGACTTCGTTACCGAACAGCATAATTAACCACTGAACTGGGCGAACGAATTCAATACGACTTGACCCCCAACGCATGCGTTTAGCGATTGGCATTTTTTCTAACGAGGTTTGAATAATACCCGCTAATAATTCAGTCGTTGCTTGGCCAGCAATACGACGTGAAATTTTTAGTTTGCCGTTTTCTTCGGATAAATCTTCAACACTTGCGCCTGATTTTTTAGCAAAACCTAACGCCGCTTTGGTTGGCTTACCATCGGCGTCAAAAGCGATATTGGCTGGGGGGCCAAATATTACTTCGTCACGGTCTTGTTGTTTTTCAGCTAAGTTTTTTACTTCAACCGCAAGACGGCGTGGCGCAGCATAAGAAATAACTTCTATGCCATCACTTAAACCTGCCTCTTTTAAGCCCGCTTCAATACCTGCGGTAAAAGAATCAGATAGTTTTTTAAGTTGTGTTGGTGGCAATTCTTCAGTACCAAGCTCAACAAGAAAATCTTTAGTAGTTGTGCTCATTATTTTTTCTCCCCTGCTTTAGCATTTTTAGCGGCGTCTTTTGCGGCTTTTTTGGCCGCTTTGTCTGCAGCTTCTTTTTCAGAAGCGGCGGCAAGAGCAAGTACTTCTTTACGAAGTTCTTCAGGCGCTAATGGGAATTCAAGAATACGACGAGATTGGAAATAGGCTTCGGCAACACTACGCGCTAAGGTACGAACGCGTAAAATATAGCCCTGACGTTCAGTCACGGAAATTGCGTGGCGAGCATCAAGCATGTTGAATGCATGAGAAGCTTTTAAAACTTTTTCATAAGCGGGTAATGCGAGCCCTGCTTCGATTAAACGAGCACAGTCTTTTTCGTGCTGATCAAAAGCAGAGAATAAGAAATCCACATCTGCGTGTTCAAAGTTGTACGCTGACATTTCAACTTCATTTTGATGGAATACATCGCCATAAGTGACGGCTTCGCCATCAGGACCATAAGTCCAAACAAGATCATAAATTGAATCGACGTTTTGCAAATACATTGCAATACGTTCAAGACCAATGGTGATTTCGCCAGTAACTGGGTAGCATTCTAAGCCACCCACTTGCTGGAAGTAGGTGAACTGAGTCACTTCCATACCATTTAACCATACTTCCCAACCAAGGCCCCAAGCACCTAATGTTGGTGATTCCCAGTTATCTTCTACGAAGCGAATATCGTGAATTAGGGTATCAATACCAATCACTTTTAAACATTCTAAGTACTTTTCTTGAATGTCTAAAGGGGAAGGTTTCATGACCACTTGAAACTGGTAGTAATGCTGCAGGCGGTTTGGATTTTCACCATAACGGCCATCGGTAGGGCGGCGACACGGCTGAACATAAGCGGAATTCCAAGATTCTGGGCCGACGGCGCGCAAGAAAGTTGATGTGTGGAACGTGCCCGCCCCTACTTCTAGATCAATAGGCTGGCTAATAATACAGCCCTGTTCGGACCAGAACTCTTGCAAGGCAGCGATTAGGCCTTGAAAGGTTTTAACATTGTGGCGGCTTTGTTCAGACACTGCTCGACCTTCTATATTCAATTTTGGGAAATACGAAAGGCTAGGATTATAGCAGTGCTGAGCGCAGACGGCACTAGGTCAAATAAGAAAGTTTTTAGGGGATAAGAAGAGTTGCTATCGCGCCAGCTTCGGTATTGTTTATGCTGAGTTCGCCTTGCTGGTTGCTACCTTTGTGAGTCTGGCAGATCATTTCAACAAAAGAGAGCCCAAGCCCCGTTCCTTCTGTTTTAGTCGTATCCGCTAAGCCATCGAGAACATCCTGATCAAAACCTGGGCCATTGTCATGAACCCTAATACTGAGGCTTTGGTTTTCTCCTTCTTCACACTCTAATTGAATTTTTGTCGCACCCGCTTGAGCGCTGTTAGCAATTAAGGTCGCTAACGCTAACTGAATGAGCTGTTCGTTGTAATAACCTTGGGCTTCGGCATCGATGTTATTGGTTATGCTCAACTCAGGAAACTGCAGCGTGCAAGTTTCAATGGCAGCACTGGCGGTATCTCTTGGCCAAGCATCATCCATTGAAAAATGTTCATTATGTTCCAGTCGAAATAGGCTCACCAAACGTAAGGTATCGTCTTTAATTTGGTTAGTTTGACGCAGCATGGGCGCGAGTTGCTGCTGGTATTCCTTGGGTAGCTCATTAATCAATATATCTTGCTGAGCCGTTAGTGACTGTAATTGGTTTTTTAAATCGTGCACATAAGCGGCAACCAATAATTCAAATTTAGAGTCTGTTTTCATTGAGTTGCCCGACATAATCTATCGAAGGTTTTGCGTAAACGTGCATAACGAGGAAAGCGGTCGTCGGTTTTTTCAATTTCACCAATACGCACCAGCAGCTTGCGAGTATCTTGCAGAATTTTTTTATCAGGACTGTCTCGTTCCATAAGCGAAATTTTGGCCTGTATTGAATTTAATAGCACACTGATACCTGCGTGTTCATAGCAGGTTGCTTTATCAAAGGCGCTGATGGCCTCTTCTAATTCACCGCGTTCATAATGAGTAACCCCATCATCATTTAGGCTCGTGCTATGGCGTCTAAGAGCCTCGCCGTTAAGCTCATGATCTAAGCGGCTTAGCTTCGATCTTTGTTCATCAGAAAGCTGTAATTCTTTTAGCTCTTCAATTAAAACCTGAGCTTTGACGGTTTGATCACTGTCGATAAACGCTTCGGTCATCTGTAGTTTGTAATCCATTTTAGGATTAATCAATCTCGCTAAACGGTCCTCAGCTTCATTCGCACAACGTTGCGACTCGACTTGATTTGCCATGTTGTGATGGGTTCTGCTTTCAAGAATAGAGGCTTCAAATAACGAATTTTCATCTTCTGCAAAATCTTGCTTTATTTCATCTAAAGCACGAAAAGCTTCATTCGCTTTATTTTGAGTTTGTCGATCTTTAGGATTACTTAATAACGACTGTGCCGAGCGGGCGAATTGTAAGTAGTTTTTAACCGACTTGTGACAGGAATAGCGGCCTAAACGAACGGCGTATTTGAATGCTGGCTCGGCGGTTTCCATATCACCATTTTCAAACGCTACTCGACCTAGCTCCATTTGTCGCAATACGGCTTTTGGCGATATTTGGATAGCTTTCTCTAGCGCTTCTTGGGCCTGCGATGGTTTTCCTTGTTCTAATAAAATACGCGCTATCCAGTCATAACATTGCACATATAGTGGGTGATCAATGAGCGTTTTGTTGAGCATGGCTAATGCGCTGTCTGGGTCTCCTAGCTTATAAATACAAATCGCTTGTCCTAACTTGGCCCAAGATACCGAGCGTTCATTCAATAGTTGAGAATAAATTTTTAAGGCGGATTCAAATTTCTTTTGCCTCATTAGCAACTGACCAAGCATGCGAGAGGCGGGTAATCGTAAACGCGGTGTTCTATTTAAGGTTTCTAAACACAGTTTTGTTGCCAGTGGATAATCTTCTGCATCAATGGCTTCATTTGCTTGTCGCAGTTCTTCTTTAATCGTAATAATGCGTATCAAGCGCTCTTTTAGCATGTTGAGCGTATAAGGTTTAGTAATATAGCCGTCAGGATCGTATTCGAGGGCGCCCATCACCATGTCGACCGCATTTTCACCGGTGATAACAATAAAGAGAGACGTTGCGCGTAAGCGCTGAGTAAAGCGGGCTTCTTCGAGAACTTGCTGACCATCTTTAGTACGGCCAAGATTGTAATCTGATAAAACAATATCGTATTCATGTTCATGAATAAGATGCATGGCTTCGATGCCATCAGTGGCGACATCGATGCGGTCGCCACCCAGTATGGTCGCCATTTTCTTAAGTGAGCTGCGGGCTTCAACAAGGTCATCGACGATTAGAATTCGTCGTCCGGCTAAAGCCTGTTCCAAATTAATCATAAAGGGAATCATGCGTCCTATGCTAACAAGCAAGTGGTATCAACCACCTCGAAGGGCTATATAGGTTTAAGTCTAGCAAAGCTTTTCAACTTCGCTGAGCTAATTGCAGGATATGAACGCCCAGGATTATGGGCGTTTAGAGATTACTCAATGATTCAATTGAGTGATTAATTTCGCCAGAAAGCAGGGCTGATTAAAACAAGGAAGGTGAAAATTTCTAAGCGTCCTAGCAGCATGGTTATCGATAAAATCCATTTTGCGACATCGCTAATATCACCATAATGCGCGGCGACGTCACCAAGGCCTGGGCCAAGGTTATTCAAACATGCGCCCACGGCTGAGAAAGCGGTAACGTGATCTAGGCCAGTGGCTAATAGAGCAACCATCATTACCATGTAGGTCAGAATGTAGACCGAGAAGAATCCCCAAACCGATTCTAATACGCGGTCATTTACCGAGCGCTTATTAATTTTCACTGGGATAATGGCATTAGGGTGAATTAATCGGCGAATTTCGCGTATTCCCTGCTTATAAATAAGCAATATGCGAATCACCTTCATGCCGCCACCCGTCGAGCCTGCGCAGCCACCAATAAACGCCATCATAAATAATAGAACAGGCAAAAAGACCGGCCAATTAGCAAAGCCCGAGGTGCCGAATCCGGTTGTCGTCGCGACTGAGATTAGCTGGAAAAGACCATGACGAAATGAATCTGACAAGGTATATGTATCGGTTAACCATAACGCTGAGACTGTCAGTAAAGCGCCGCCTAATAAAACGTAGATTAAAAATTTGAATTCAGAATCTAAGAAATAATGGATGATGGATTTATTCTTCCAAGCATAAAAATGCAAACCAAAATTAAGCACGGAAATCAGCATAAAGATCATTGCGATGGCTTCAATGGTTGGGCTGTTAAAATAGCCTAGCGAAGCATCATGAGTAGAGAAACCGCCAATCGCGACCGTCGCAAAACTGTGACCAATAGCATCAAATACCGACATGCCTGCAAACCAATAAGCGGCTGCGCAAGCAATGGTCAGCGATAAATAAATATACCAAAGAGCTTTCGCGGTTTCGGTGATTCTAGGGGTAAGTTTTGAGTCTTTTACTGGGCCTGGAGTTTCAGCACGAAATAGCTGCATACCACCAATGCCCAGCATGGGTAATACCGCCACGGCGAGAACAATAATCCCCATGCCGCCAAGCCATTGTAATTGTTGGCGATACCAAAGAATCGACTTGGGCAATTCACCGAGCCCAGTAATTACCGTCGCTCCGGTTGTTGTCCAGCCAGAAAGTGATTCGAAGAAAGCATCGGTATAGGAAAGACCTGCTTGCTCTGCTAAATACAAAGGAACGCTACCAGAGAAGGCTAATACCAGCCAGAACAGTACGGTGATTACGAAGCCATCTCGAGTTTTCAATTCCTGTTTATGGTTGCGCACGGGCAACCAAACCAATAAGCCGATACCAAAAGTAATCAGGAGCGCATATACAAAGGCGTCTAGTGTGCCATCTTGATAAATAACAGAGACCAGCATTGGTGGTACTAGCGTGAAGCTGAAGATCATCATCAGCAAGCCCAGTACCCGAGCAATAACAGTAAAATGCATGTAGAGACTAGCCCTTAAAAATTAGTCTTAAAATATGCTCTATAAATAAAGCGTTAGAAAAATCCAAGTCCAACTTGGAATAATCGTTCAACTTCTGGAATACGACGCTTATCAACTACGAAAAGAATGATGTGATCATTGGATTCAACGACAACCTTATCGTGAGCAATAATGACTTGCTCGCCGCGAACGATCGCACCAATCGTGGTACCTTTTGGCAAGTCGATATCGGCAATAGAGCGGCCAACGACTTTTGATGTCAGTTTGTCACCATGAGCAATCGCTTCAATCGCCTCGGCAGCACCACGACGTAGAGAGTGAACATTTACTACATCGCCACGGCGTACGTGCGTTAACAAGCTACCAATCGTGGTTTGCTGGGGAGAGATCGCAATATCAATCACCCCACCTTGTACCAAATCGACATAAGCGGCTTTGTTAATCAGAGTCATTACTTTGCGTGCGCCTAAACGCTTTGCGAGCATAGAAGACATGATATTGGTTTCGTCGTCATTTGTGAGGGCACAAAACACATCGATGTTTTCAACATTTTCTTCTTCTAATAATGCCTGATCGGTCGCGCTGCCCATTAGTACAACAGTCTTAGACAGGTTTTCGCTCAAGAATTTAGCCCGTTTTGCACCGTGTTCAATCAGCTTTATTCTGTACTTACTTTCAAGCGTTTTCGCTAAACGGTAGCCAATGTTACCGCCACCAGCAATGAGAATGCGCTTGTAAGAATGTTCTTCTCTGCGCAATTCGTTCATCACTTTTTTGATATGATTTTTTGCTGCAATAAAGAAGACTTCATCATCAACTTCAATGACGGTTTCTCCAGAAGGCAAAATGGCTTTACCACGACGGTAAATAGCCGCTACTTTAGTATCAGCCGAAGGCATGTGTTCTTTTAGTTTTCTTAGCTCTTGCCCTACCAATAAACCGCCGTGGTATGCACGAACCGCGACTAATTGAACTTTCTCATCGGCAAAATCCAATACCTGCAAAGTACCTGGATATTCTAATAAGCGTTTGATGTAGTTGGTAACAACTTGTTCAGGAGAAATTAAAACGTCGATTGGAAAGGCGTCTGATTTAAATAAATCTTTTTGTTTTAAATAAGCGTTAGAGCGAATACGACTGATTTTGGTTGGGGTGCGAAACAAGGTATACGCAATTTGGCAAGCGACCATGTTTGTTTCGTCGGAGTTGGTGACGGCAATTAACATGTCGGCATCATCGGCCCCAGCTTGGCGTAATACTTGAGGGTAAGACGCGGTGCCAGTCACGGTTTTAATGTCGATAGAATCTTGTAATTCACGCAAACGCTGTGAATCGGTATCAACAACCGTAATGTCATTTTGTTCGTTGGCGAGGTTTTCCGCCAAAGTGCCGCCTACTTGGCCGGCACCTAATATAATAATCTTCATAGCCTACTTCCCTGTACACGACCCTGGCGGGCAGCCTGTGGCTGTGTAAAACGGCGATCTGTATTCACACTAATTCTTCTTTTTTTCGAGAACCGCATAATAAAAACCATCATGGCCTTGCTCTGTTTTTTCACCTGTAACAGGATCTTCTGATGTAATGGCAAGTTGTGGAAATAATTGTCGACCATAGCCACTCTCGATTCCCCAGTCTTTATTTTGAAGACTATAAACCTGTATGTCGTGATGTGCATCATTTTGTGTCTGAATAAACGCATCGATTACCGCGGCATTCTCCATTGGCATCACCGAGCAGGTGGCATAGACCAATCGACCGCCAGGCTTCAATGTTGACCAGAGTGTTTTTAATAAGCCTAGCTGCACATCGGCTAACTGCTCTATGTCTTCTTTTAAACGTAATAATTTGATATCTGGATGGCGACGAATAACACCAATAGCGGCGCAAGGCGCATCCAGTAGAATACGATCAAATAATTTGCCATCCCACCAGTCATCTAGATGGTTGGCATCACAGGCAATGGTTTTAGCGTCTAGTCGTAAACGCTCAAGGTTTTCGCTGACTCGAGCTAAGCGCTTTTCTTCTAAATCAATGGCGGTAACGTTGAGGTTGGCAGCACTTTCTAGAATGTGGCAGGTTTTACCACCAGGGGCGGCGCACGCATCGAGAATGGTTTCGCCAGCTTGTGGGTCTAATAATTCAGCAGCCAGTTGTGCGGCTTCATCTTGAACGCTGCACCAGCCCTCTTCAAAGCCTGGTAGTTCAAAAACACTCATCGCATGATCAAGATAAATACTGTGTTGTGCGAACTTGCCTAGGCTGGCTTGAATGCCTGCTTCGTCAAGCAATGCTAAATACTGTTCGCGACTATGATGTTGCTGGTTTACACGAATACAGAAAGGAGGATGCTGATTATTGGCCTCCATAATGTCTAAATAATTATCAGGCCAGGCTTTTTTCAGGGCTTTCACTAACCATTTTGGGTGGCTATGCAAGGTCACTGGGTTATCACCTAGAGACTTAATAAGTTCAACATGTTCACGTTCGTAGCGACGCAAACAGGCATTAATAACCCCTTTGCAGTGCTTTTTGTCGAGTTTTAACGCGGCTTCTACTGTTTCATTAATGGCTGCATGAGGTGCTTTTTTTTGTACATCGAGCTGATACAGGCCAATGATGAGCAGTTGATGTAATACTTCATCATCTTCTTTAAACGGTTTTTCGAGCAGCATTTTGGCGAGTGCATTTAAGCGGAAATACCAACGGCAGCTGCCATAACAAAGCTCACGCAAAAAAGGGATATCGTCAAACTCGATCTTGTCTTCTGCAGCCGGTAAGCATTGAGCCAATGATTGGCCGTGCTGTACCTGCGTTAAAACCCGCGCGGCGATCGCACGGATATTTTTGGTTGAAGACGTGGACGTTGTAGCATTGAACATAGGTAATTAGGCCTGACTAGCAAACATGTGCTGTGGCTGAAACAGATTGGGCTGACCATTGATAAAATCGCTGATCGCCATGGCTTTTTTGCCGATAAGTTGAATATTCAACAATTTAATCAAGCCTGCGCCCGTTGCGACAATGATGCCTTCAGGGCTGACATTGACGATGGTGCCGGGTAATAAATTTGTAGGCTCTTCTAATGCCACGGCTTGCCATACCTTAATGCGAAGATCGCCTAATAAAGTATAAGCACAAGGGAATGGGTTAAACGCACGGATGTTTAACTCAATGTCTTTAGCGGGTAAGCACCAATCAATGAGGGCTTCTTCTTTTTTCAATTTGTGCGCGTAATTCGCGAGGGAATCGTCTTGCTTCTCAGCAATCGCTTCTCCTGCTTGTAACAGTGTTAGTGTTTGCAATAAAGCACTCGGGCCCTTTTCTAATAAGCGATCGTGCAAGCTGCCACCGGTTTCATCGGCTTTAATATCGATGAAGGTTTTACTCAGCATATCGCCAGTATCCAAACCAACATCCATTTGCATAATCGTGATACCCGTTTCGCTATCGCCTGCCTGAATGGCTCGTTGAATCGGGGCAGCCCCACGCCAGCGAGGTAAAATTGAAGCGTGAACGTTTAAGCAGCCCATTTTAGGTGCTTCCAATACCGCTAATGGCAGCAATAAACCATAAGCCACAACAATCATGATATCGGCGTTTAATCCTTCCAGCTCTTCAATAGAGCCTTCTTGCTTGAAATTTAGCGGCTGAAAAACAGGAATGTCGTATTCTAACGCGACTTGTTTTACTGGGCTTGGTTGCAGTTTTTTACCTCGCCCAGCAGGACGATCTGGCTGGCTATAAACGCCAACCACATTATGGCGGCTGTCGATTAAGGCCTGTAAATGGCCAGCCGCGAAATCCGGCGTACCGGCAAAAACAATATTCAGAGCGTCCATAGTTTCTCTTCGGTATCTAAATTAATTATTAACGACGATTATGACGCGCTTCTAACTTGTGTTGTTTCTCAAGCTTAGATTTGATGCGGTTACGCTTCAGCGGCGATAAATAATCCACCATTAGCTTACCTTCTAAGTGGTCAAGCTCATGCTGAATACACACCGCCAATAAACCACGAGCTTCTAATTCAAACGGTTTACCGTCGCGATCAAGCGCTTTAACAAGGCAATGTTCAATACGGGTAACGTCTTCATAAAAGCCAGGAACCGATAAGCAGCCTTCTTGCATGCTTTCTAATTCACCGTCTAGAACCGTCACTTCTGGATTAATAAAGACCATCGGCTCAGATTTATCTTCTGAAAGATCCATGGTCACGATACGCAAATGAACGTCCACTTGGCTTGCGGCAAGGCCGATTCCAGGTGCTTCGTACATAGTATCGAACATGTCATCGATAATTTTTCGAATTTTATCCGTGACTTCTGTTACGGGTTTTGCAATGGTACGCAGACGCTTATCTGGGTACTCTAGTATTTCTAATATGGCCATAGATGTGATGCACTTATATTACTATTGGGGCTTAACTTGCTAATATGTCATAGTTAGAGCTACTTTTTAGTAAATAGCGTCTTCAATAATAACAAGGCAAACCAAGACTGTTGGCTGATATGCCAATGATAAAGGGATTATAGGATGAGCAAAACAGTTCGTTACCTAATTACTGCGTTTTTTCTAGTACTAAGCACTATTAGTCACGCTTTAACGCTAAAACCAGACGCTCCTGAGCGTTATACGGTTAAAAAGGGTGATACTTTATGGGGAATTGCAGAACGTTATACCGACGATGCATGGCAATGGCCTAATATTTGGTACCAAAATAATCAAATTAAAAACCCACATTTGATTTTTCCGGGCGATATCATCGGTTTGATGAGCATCGATGGCAAAGTTCGAGTAACTGTGGTTTCGCGTGGTGAAGGTAGCCGCACGGTTAAATTAAGTCCAACTGCACGTATTGAGCCGATCGAATCTGCGATTCCTACGATTCCAATGGATGCGATCATGCCCTTTATTGTGAATAATCGTATTGTTGAGCAAAAAGATTTGAATGCCGCGCCTTATATCGTTGCCGCCGGTGGTGGTCGTATTATGAACGGTGCTGGTGGCACGGCCTATGCTCGTGGTGATTTTACCAGTGGTACCGCCACGGCTTATGGTATTTTCCGTGCGAGCGAAGTTTATCGCGATCCAGTAACAAAAGAAGTTTTGGGCCTAGAAGCGAAAGAAATTGGTTTAGCTAATGTACAAGCAAAATCAAAAGACATTTTGACTCTCGATTTGGTTAAAACCAGCCAGCAAGTTATTGAAGGCGACCGTTTGTTAACCACAGAAAATCGCCAAATGGTTGCTCGCTTTCAGCCAAAGGCACCGGATAGCTATGTTGATGGTTATATTATTTCGGTACCCGGTGGTGTTACACAAGTTGGCCAGTACAGCATGATCGTGATTAATAAAGGAACACGAGAAGGCGTAAGCGAAGGCTCTGTTCTAGACATTATGAAAAAAGGCGAAGTCATTCGTGATCGTACGAAAGAAGAGAAAATCATTTTACCTTCTGAGAAAGCGGGTCAGTTGATTGTTTTTAGAGCTTACGAGAAGGTTTCTTATGCCCTGGTATTAACCGCGACTCGCGCATTGCGAGTAGGTGATCAGGTTCGTAGCCCTTTCTAACAGATGAGGAAATAGCATGCTCAAGGATGAGATGCTCTTTGCTTGGTGGACCCTATCAAGCATCCCTGGCATTGGCAGTATTGCGCTGAATAAAATCAGAGAGCAGCTGCCAACTTGCTCTGCCCTAGCGGACTGCACCGCTGAAGATTTAATCTCTGTTGGATTGAAGGCCGAACATGCTCGCCACTGGCAGCAGCTTCGCACCTCTAACGATCATTCGAATACTTTCGTAATGGCTGGTTGGCAGAAAATCCAAAACTGGTGCCAGCAACCTAATTGCGGCATTTTAGTGCCAGACGATCGTCATTATCCAAACTCCCTTAAAGTATTACGCGATGCCCCCATTTTCTTGTTTTACCGTGGCGACCCTGAGTTATTAAATCAAGCGTCTATTGCGATTGTCGGAAGTCGAAACCCTAGCCATTATGGTCGTGAGCAAGCATTTACTATCGCTCAACAGTTGGTCACGTCTGATTGGCATGTCATTAGTGGTTTAGCGATTGGTATTGATGGAGAGGCACACAAAGGTGCTTTGAGCCACTCAGCGAGTATTGGTAAAGGCCGAACGATTGCCGTATTAGGATCTGGCTTAGAAGCTATTTATCCTAAGCGACATCACGCCTTGGCGGATCACATTGTCGGTGCTGGTGGCGTATTATTATCGGAGCATTTGCCAGATATTAAAGCGCTTGCGCAACACTTCCCAAGGCGTAATCGCATTGTTAGCGGCATCAGTTTGGGCACACTGGTCATTGAAGCAGCGTATAAAAGTGGTTCTTTAATCACGGCGCGGCTTGCGGCAGAACAAGGTCGTGAAGTATTTGCTTTACCCGGTTCGGTGAGCAATCCGTTAAGTCGGGGTTGTCATCAGCTGATTAAAGAAGGGGCTAGTTTAGTCGAAGGCGCCGCTGATATCGTTGCTTTATTGAACTCTGATCTCGCCATTGATATGCGTACCGCTGAGTCCGAAAATCAGCAAGATATGTTTTCCACTTCAGCGCATTCTCAGCCAAGTGGTCCTAGTATTGAGGGGACTGCGAAGGTTATTTATCAAGCGTTAGATGTTATTCCTACCGCGATTGATCGTTTAGTCAATCGCACGGGGTTGTCCGTTGCCGAAGTCTCTCAGCAGCTCATGTTAATGGAATTAAAAGGACAGGTCGCTCAAGTACCTGGGGGCTATGTGCGGTTATAATATGTTCACCTATAAGCTGTGCGTATGATTATTCATCCTCTATAATCTGCTGAACGTTATTTCATTAACCGCGTTCGGCTAGAGTGAGTTTATAGTGTCCAGTTCCCCCGAAAATGTTCATTTGCAGCAAGCAATTATTTGCTTAAAACAGGGAGGTGTTATCGCCTACCCAACGGAAGGTGTATGGGGCTTGGGCTGTGTGTGGACGGATGAAGCGGCCATTAAAGAGATTTTACGCCTAAAGCAGCGTCCTCTTGAAAAAGGCATGATTATTCTTTGTTCACAATTAGCCGACATCGAATCATTTTTATTGCCGTTAACAACGCAGGATATTGCTCAGATTGAGCAAGAGCACCCTCACCCTGTGACTTGGATTCTACCGTGTACATCTTCTGTACCGGAATCCGTTCGTGGCCAACACAGCAGTATTGCGGTACGTTTTAGTAAACATCCTTTAGTACAGGCTTTGTGTGCTGACGTTGGCCCTATTATTTCGACATCGGCTAACCCTTCGGGTGAAGCGGCTGCTATGTCGGCTCAAGAAGTAAGTGGTTACTTTCAAAGTGAGCTAGGGTATATCCTTCCTGGTGCGCTAGGCGGCTACTCAAAACCTTCAGAAATTCGTACTCTTGATGGTCAAAGGGTAAGATAGAGTCTGATATTAGATTAGTTAAAAGAGTCTCAAAACATGAGCCAAGACACGGCCAAAACTGAAAAAGTTACTCATACCGAAATTGAAGCGGTTAAAAGCTTCTTGTTAGATTTACAAGATCGCATTTGTGACGCATTAGAAGAGCAAGATGGTGGTGGTAAATTCATCGAAGAATCTTGGTTGCGCGAAGAAGGCGGTGGCGGTCGTAGCCGTGTACTTGAACAAGGTGTTGTGATTGAGAAAGGCGGGGTTAACTTTTCTCATGTTATGGGTGCTCAGTTACCCGCTTCGGCAACCGCTGCTCGTCCTGAGCTTGCGGGTCGTAGTTTTCAAGCGATGGGTGTTTCTTTGGTGATACATCCGCGTAATCCTTATGTGCCAACCTCGCATGCTAACGTGCGCATGTTCGTGGCAGAAAAAGAAGGTGAAGAGCCTGTTTGGTGGTTCGGTGGTGGTTTTGATCTCACACCTTTTTATCCATTTGAAGAAGATGTAATTTTCTGGCATCAGACCGCAAAGAGCGCGTGCGAGCCTTTTGGCGCAGATGTGTATCCGAAGTATAAAAAATGGTGTGATGAGTACTTCTATTTGAAACATCGTGATGAAAATCGCGGTGTCGGTGGTTTATTTTTTGATGATTTGAACAGCTGGGACGGTGCAATCGACTTTGATCAGTCTTTTGAATTTATGCAGGCGGTGGCAAATTCATACATCGATGCGTATTGCCCGATTATTGCTAAGCGTAAAGAGACTGAGTTTGGCGAGCGTGAGCGCAAATTCCAGTGTTATCGCCGTGGTCGTTATGTTGAATTTAATTTAGTGTATGACCGCGGTACTATTTTTGGCTTACAGTCGAATGGCCGTACCGAGTCGATCTTGATGTCGTTACCGCCCGTGACGCATTGGGATTACAACTGGCATCCTGAAGAAGGTAGCCCAGAAGCTAAACTATATACCGACTTCCTTCCTCATAAAGATTGGGTTTAGAGATGAGTGATTTATACGCGGTAATGGGTAATCCCATAAACCATAGTAAAAGCCCACAGATACACAGTGCTTTTGCCGAGCAAACACAACAAGATCTGATTTATTCAGCCATCTTGGTGCCGCGAGAAAAATTTAAGGAAGAAGCTGATAGCTTCTTCCGCAATGGCCTTGGCTTAAACGTTACGGTGCCGTTTAAAGAAGATGCTTGGCAATATGCCGATACGTATTCTTCTCGCGCTTTGCGTGCAGGAGCCGTGAATACTTTAATCAAAAAAGAAGATGGTTCCATTTATGCCGATAATACCGATGGTATTGGTATGGTGCGAGATATCACCTTTAATAATGGCTGCCAGATCAAAGGCAAGCGTGTATTAGTATTAGGCGCGGGTGGTGCCGTTCGCGGTATTTTAGAACCGGTTTTAGAAGAAAAACCGTTAGAAGTTATCATCGCAAATCGCACGGTTTCGAAAGCAGAAGCATTAGCTCAAGAATTTGCGGATATTGGCAAAATTTCAGGTTGTGGATTCGATCAAATAGAAGGCCAATTTGATCTTATCATCAACGGTACTTCGGCCAGTTTGAGTGGTGATTTACCTCCTATTCCAGCAACCGTTATTCATCAACATACAACCTGTTACGACATGATGTATGGCCCAGAGCCAACCGTATTTAATCAATGGGCGGCGGGTTTAAATGCCGGTGCTACTTTGGATGGTTTGGGCATGCTGGTTGAGCAGGCCGCAGAATCTTTTAACGCATGGCGCGGTGTTCGACCTGAATCCGGGCCGGTGATCAACCATATCCGTGAAAACCTACGCACAAGGGCGTCTGCTGACATTTCATGACCCAATAATTAACTGAGTATCATTGTAAAAGAATACGAAAGCTATTATATAAACAGTATCAAAAATTTCGATTATTACAAAGAATTAGGAGTGTGCATTTTATGATGAGAATAATATTATTTTTAGCAACTAACTTAGCCGTTATTGCTGTTGCGAGTATCACGTTAAGCTTATTAGGTGTGGGGAGTTATCTTGAACAAGGCAACAACTTAAACCTAAATAACCTACTCGCTTTCTGTTTAGTTTTTGGTATGGCGGGCTCAATTGTTTCTTTGCTTATTTCAAAGTGGATGGCAAAGCGCAGTATGGGCGTTCAGATTATTGACCAGCCACAAAACGCTTCCGAACAATGGTTGTATAGCACAGTAAAAGAGCTGGCTGATAAAGCAGGTATTGGCATGCCAGAAGTCGGTGTTTTTCATTCTGATGCCCCGAATGCGTTCGCCACAGGCTGGAATAAAAACAATGCACTTGTCGCAGTATCTACCGGCCTATTGCAGCGTATGAATAAAGACGAAGTCGAAGCGGTATTGGGCCATGAAATCGGCCACGTTGCGAACGGCGATATGGTAACCCTTGCTTTGATTCAAGGTGTTGTGAACGCGTTTGTTATGTTTTTCGCCCGTATTATCGGTAACTTTGTTGATAAAGCCGTATTCAAGAATGAAGATGGCCCAGGTATCGCATTTTATGTAACAACGTTTGTTGCAGAAATAGTACTGGGTATTTTGGCGTCAACCATCGTTGCTTGGTTCAGCCGTCGTCGTGAATACCGTGCTGATGAAGCTGGCGCTGCTTTAACCAGTAATGCCGCTATGGCAAGCGCGTTAATGCGATTGAAAGAAACGTATGATCAGCCAAGTGACTTAAGCGGTGAGTTGGTTGCTTTTGGTATTCGTGGTGAAGGCAAGCTGTCGGCATTATTCTCTAGCCATCCTCCACTAGATGATCGTATTGCAGCATTACAAAACGCGGCCAAATAAGGTAACGCGTACTTTTAAAGCCAGTTAATAGAAATTGTTAGCTGGCTTCTATCCTATCTTTACCTGATTCCTACCATTATCTTTGGCGGTATAAAGTGCTTTATCGGCGCGTGCAAATACTTCGTCAGCGGTTTCACCTTTTGCGAATTCACTAATCCCAAACGAAATTGTGATCTGCACCGGTTCTTTTTTGAAACTGAATGGACTATTCTCAATTTTCTGGCGTAATTTTTCAGCTACGGCCTTAGCTTCTTGGCTGCTTGTTTCTGGCATGAGAGCAACGAATTCTTCCCCCCCAAAACGCGCAATAAAATCACTATCACGTAAATTCACTTGCAGAGATTTAGCGATGATTTTTAAAACCTTATCCCCCGCTAAGTGGCCGTAGTTATCGTTGATGCGTTTAAACAGATCAATATCGCATACCATTAATGACAGTTTGTTGCCGTAACGTTGCAGTCTATTCAATTCTTGCTCTAAGCGCTGATCGTAAGACTCTCGGTTAGGTAATCCGGTTAATGCATCATGCATCGCTTTCTTACGCTGTTCTTCAATTGCCTGCTGGGCAACCTCGGCCAGTTTTTCCATTTCGTTGAGCTTATTTTGCATATCCGCGAGTTGAGCGGTCAGCGCACTTTCACGTGTATCTTCTTCAACTCGGTATTCTTGCATAGCGGTCATAATCAGCCCTAAATGCTGGCTAATGCTATGGCCTAGTTCACCGAGATCATTTTTACTGTTGATAATGGAGCGAACTTCGTCAACTTCATCTTCTAGAATAGACTCAAAAGCATCGCGTGCTCTCCCCCTATCCAATTGCCCTTGAGAGGCATCATTGACTAAGCGCTGAATGGTTTCGAGGCGATGATCTAAGCTCTGTAAAAATTGCTCAAATTCTTCTTGGCCATCACCTAAAGCATCAATGACTAAATTGGCGACCTGCTCGAGTAGTGGTACTAATTCGTACCAGTTTAATTTACCAGTAAGTTTTACTTTTAAGGCTTCTAGGCGTTCACGGAAGCGTTCGGGAATCACAAGCTGGCGTAACAGGCTCGAAAGCATATTACTGATTTCTTGCTCTATATGGTCATAGCCGGGCTGAGGTGGCGATTGCTTTTGCGAGGGGTGATTGTCAGCGGTTTTAACTTCAGTGACTGCAACTTCGCCATCAATAGTCTCAGTTATCGAAGGGGATTCTTCTCGTTGAAATAAGCGGCTAAAAAACCCAGCGGGTTTATCTTCGGCCGTATTTTCAGGATGATCACTGCTATTGGTCGTGGTGCTTTCAGGCTGCTCGCTAAGTGGTAACGAAGCAATAATACTGGTCCAATCTTGCAGTTGGCTAGCATGCCCTGTCCAGCTTTTTAAGGCATTTTTTGCTTGCTTTCGCACTTGAATGATTTGCTTCTTTTGCTGACTATCACAAGGTAAAAGCAAAAGCTTTTTAGCGGCTTTTTGAATGCTATCTAATAATAAATCGGCTTTTAGTTTCCACTGCTGCTCAAAGCGATTTACTTCGATTTGTAGCGACTCAAGCAAGGCCTCTAAACCTTTATTATTGTTTTGTGGTTTGATGCTTTCGCGCAGTTTTGATAATGGCAGGTCAATATTTTCAGACTGGCCTTCGGCTAACAACGATACCATCACCAAAGCACGGCGCATTTGATCGCGACTAGCTTCACTGCTTTTTTCCAGCAGTTCATGACGTTCAATTAAGTCTAAGTATTTATCTCGCCACTTATTAATACTTTTGCTTGAGTTATCGCCTTGCTGCGACATAGAGGGTATACCACTAAAACAATGATTTATTTAAGTATAGAAAACCTCCAGCAAAGCGCTGAAAATTTTATTAAATAATCATTCCTTCAGGCAGTTTAATTTGCATAGCGATTGGCAGATGGTCTGAAATGGGGGTATTTAATACCGCGACTTTATTGATACTCAAGCTCTCGCTGACCAATATATGGTCTAAACCACTGCGTGGCTGCCAGCTTGGAAAAGTATGCAATAAGGGGTTAACGGTTTGAAAATTGATATCGGCGAGTGGGGTTTTGGTGAGTAGGTATTCTGCGTGGTTGTTCAAATCTCCCATAATGATGACATGGCGCGCATCTGCAACGAGATTTTGAATATAACCAAGCTGTTCAGCTTGGGTTTTTGCCCCTAATGCGAGATGTAAAACGATAATCACAATAGGGTCTGTGGTACCTAAACGCATCACCATGGCTCCGCGGCCAGGCAATAAACCAGGTAATTTATGATATTCAACTTGGCTTGGCTCTAAGCGTGAAAGCAGTCCATTACTGTGTTTAGCGATGGGTTTGATATCGCGATTAGTTTGCTGATACCAGTGGGGGAATTTTGCTTGTTTGGCTAGATGTTCGATTTGGTTGATGTTACCACTGCGCCAACTACCACCGTCAGCCTCCTGTAAGGCCGCTACATCGAAATGTTGCAAGATATCGGCAATACGATTGAGGGTCGGCATTCTTTGCTTGTGTGGCAGCATATGTTGCCAGCTGCGGGTGAGATAATGATGATATCCAGCAGTTTGAATGCCAACTTGGATATTAAAACTAATTAAATTAAGAGTATTGGCGGCTTGCTCCGCAGGAGGCAAGCCGTCAAGAAAATCAGATAAGCTGATTATGCTCTTGCTCATGCAAGTTATTTACGTTCTTGCTCAATCAAATAATCAACCACTTTAAAGATGTTGTGCTGACCACCAGCGGACGAAGCATCGATTAAGTATTTACCATTAACAACAACCGCAGGTACACCGCTTACTTGATAGGCGCGAATACGCTTGTCAGCTTGCTTCATACGGCTTTTAACGGTGAAGGATGAATAGGCTTTATCGAAGTCTTCTTCGCTTACGCCATAATCAGCAAAGAACTTCTGCTGTTCAGACTTACGCTGAAGACGTTCGCCTTTCATGTGAATGGCTTTGAAAATAGCGCTGTGAGTTTGTTCAGTTAAACCTAAAGTCTCACCGATGTAATACATTTGAGCATGAATAACCCAAGCTTTACCAAACATTGCAGGAATACGGGTAAATTCAACATCAGCAGGTAATTTAGAAGCCCAGCTTTCAACATGGCTTTCTAAAGAAAAACAGTGACCACAGCCATACCAGAAAAGCTCTTCAACGTGCACTTGACCATTAGCAGGAACGGCTTGAGGCTGTGCGATTAACTTATACGCTTTGCTCATGTCGGCAATAGGGGCTTCTTTGTGGTCGTGACCATCGCCCGCAAAAGCACTGATACTGGCAAAAAGAATGGCTGCGCTGGCAACGATACGTCTTAACATTTGAATCTCCAAAAAGATTTTTAATAAGTTTTATAAAAGGTGTATTGACAGCGATTGTGGCATAAAGGTTCAGTCTTAGGTAGGTATTGAAGCCATAAAAAAAGCGGCCGAAGCCGCTTTTTTACACTCTATGACACTTTTATTCTCAAAGAGAATGGGTCAAAAAGAGCAGGTCAGGTTATTTCAAACCTTGGATATAGCTAGAAACTGCTTTGATTTCATCCATATGCATACGAGAAGCAATGTCACGCATTACGTTGCTAGCATCGTTGGTACGCTTAGCATTGTAGAAATCCGTTAGCTGTTTCTCAGTATAAGCGGCATGTTGGCCAGCAATGCGTGGAAAACCAGCAGCTGCAATACCTTTACCGTCAGCACTGTGGCAAGCGATACAGGCAGGAACACCAGTAGCTTGGTTGCCGCTTAGGAAAATACGCTTACCGGCTTCAACAAGCGCAGGATCAGCAGTACCACCGTTTGCTTCTTGGCCAGCGAAATAAGCAGCGATATCAGCAATATCTGTTTCGCTCAAACCCATTACGAAACCCATCATTTCTGGAACCTGACGGTCACCATTTTTAATATCGGTGATTTGCTTCACTAAATAACGCTCGCCTTGGCCAGCAATTTTAGGGAAGTTAGGGGCTAAGCTATTACCGTCAGCGCCGTGGCAGGCACCACAGGTGGCTGCTTTGGTTTTTCCTGCAACCGCATCGCCTGCTTGTGCAGCAGACATAAGGCCAACAGAAACGATTAAGCTAATCAGTACTTTTTTCATCGTCAGGTCCAGTTATTATAAAAAATTAATTATTTGCTTGTAGACATGTGCTTAATTAATGCTTTGTACTGATCATCAGTACAATCATTGCACAAGCCTTTTGGTGGCATAGCGTTCTTACCGTTCTTAACGCTAGCAACCAATGCATCCATACCTGTTGCGATACGGGGTGCCCATGCTGCCTCATCAAAAGCTTTAGGAGCGCCCGCAACACCCACTGCGTGGCATATGCTACAAGTTTGCTTATATTTTGCGTCAACATCAAAAGCATTGGCATTAAAGCTAGTCGCTGCAACTAAAGTTGCAAGAAGTGCTAGTTTTTTCATATTGAGTTTCCTCTTTGGGAGCTAAATTAAAATGCACGGCTTTGAATCTTCCGACTATGATACAATTGATCGTCGGATTACAAAAGCCGATAATTATATACCATTAATTTCCTAACGGTCATTACGTTTACCTTATGTTAAATGCACAAACATTGATTTATACCAAGACTCGGTTCATGCAAAGCGCCGCAAAGTTCACTCAGTGCCCTCAATGGGACGGTGTAGAGATCGCCTTTGCAGGCCGCTCCAACGCTGGTAAGTCGAGTGCGCTTAACGCCTTAACCGAACAAACTAAGCTTGCTCGAACCAGTAAAACGCCGGGTCGAACGCAGTTAATTAACTTTTTCCAAGTAGATGATACGCCTTATCGCCTCGTCGATTTGCCGGGTTATGGCTTCGCAAAAGTACCAAAAGCGATCAAAATTGAGTGGCAAAAGCAATTAGGCGCTTATTTAGATAAGCGAGATTGTCTACGCGGCTTGGTTTTAGTCATGGATATTCGTCATCCAATGACTGAATTTGACCAAACCATGGTCGATTGGGCGCACGAATCGAATATGCCATTGCATATTCTATTAACCAAAGCCGACAAGCTTAAGCGTGGGCCTGCGTCTGCAACCATGCTGCAAGTACGTAAAGCGGTTGCCAATATGGGCGAACTGGCAACGGTTCAGATGTTCTCATCGTTGAAAGGCGATGGCGTAAAAGAATTACGCAAGCATCTGACGACGTGGTTTATGGACAATACGGAGTTTCATGAAGACGATGTTGAAGGCGCGGATGCTCCTGCTCCATTCATCGAAGGTAATGAGCCTCCTGCTGAGCAGTGATAATTTATAAATAGCTTAGATTATAAAAAAATAGCCTTTACTGCTTTAAGCCGTAAGGGCTTTTTTTTGCTTACTGTTTGGGTTAAGTCGCAGAAGGACTTTCTTACAGGTAAAAAAGAGCCCGATTGATAATTGGGGGAATCAACCGGGCTAGGCTTCGGATCTTTGGGGAATCACCGAAGAAAGAGCAACGTTGCTGCTAAAATTAGAAGCAACGTTAGACCTAATGAAGGTATTGGAAGCACACTCTCTGCTTGCATAAAATAACTATAGACGCATTTTAAAAATGCGCCATGCTAGTTAATTATTAAAACAAGCGTTCTATATAACCATTAGGTTTCATGCCTTTCTTCTAGTGGGCTTCACCCCAGTTTTTACCTGAGCCGACCTCTACAATTAACGGTACGGATAACTCAGCAGCATGTTCCATAATTTCTTTTAGCTTGGCTGAGAATGCTTCTAGCTGTTCGGTTTTAACTTCTAATACCAATTCATCGTGTACTTGCATGATCATTTGCGCATCAAATTCTTCGGTCGCCAGCCACTCAGCGACCTTGATCATCGCTTTCTTAATGATATCGGCAGCAGTCCCCTGCATTGGTGCGTTAATCGCTGTACGCTCGGCATGTTGACGGCGCTGGCCGTTTTTGGCCTTGATGTCAGGAAGATATAGGCGACGACCAAAGATCGTTTCAACATACCCTGCATCAGCAGCATCCGCACGAGTATTGTCCATGTAAGACTTCACTCCTGGATAGCGTTCAAAATACAGATCAACGTATTCTTGTGCTTGATTACGACCAACCCCTATCTGCTTGGCTAGACCAAAAGCTGACATGCCATAGATTAAGCCGAAGTTAATCGCCTTGGCGCTGCGGCGCATGTTGGGTTCAACGTTTTCGATCGTCACGTCAAAAACTTCTGCTGCGGTTGCTGTATGAACATCAATGCCATTGGCGAATGCGGTTAATAAGCCTTCATCATTGGATAGATGCGCCATGATACGTAATTCAATTTGGCTATAATCGGCCGCGACCATGGTATAGCCCTCTGGTGCGATAAAGGCATCTCGAATACGACGCCCTTCTTCACTTTTCACCGGGATGTTCTGCAAATTAGGCTCGGTTGAAGATAAGCGCCCTGTTACCGCAGTTGCTTGATGGTACGAGGTATGAAGGCGGCCCGTTCGTTGGCAAACCATTAGCGGCAACTTGTCGGTATAGGTCGATTTTAGTTTACTTAAGCTGCGATTTTCTAAAATCAGTCTGGGCAGTTCATACTCTTCTGCTAGTTGAACCAGCACTTCTTCCGCTGTAGAAGGCGCACCTTTTGGAGTCTTTTTCACGATGGGCAGTTCGAGTTTTTCAAACAGGATTTCAGCCAGTTGCTTCGGCGAACCTAGATTGAATACTTGCCCTGCGACGTCGTGAGCTTGTTGTTCTAACTCCGCTAAACGCGCCGTTAGCTGGCCGCTTTGTTCGTGTAAAATATCAGGGTCGATCAAAGCACCATTGGCTTCGATTTTGGTTAATACTTCTACCAGCGGTAATTCGATGTCTTCAAAAACGCTTTTTAGATCGGTCTTATCACTGTCATTCAGCTGCGCCCAAAGTGTTTGGTGCAAGCGTAAGGTGATGTCAGCATCTTCCGCAGCATAAGGTCCGGCGATGGCAATTTCGACCTTATCGAAAGTGATTTGCTTGGCGCCTTTACCCGCAACGTCTTCAAACTTGGTGGTTTTGGTGCCTAAATAATACGAGGCTAGGCTGTCCATATCGTGACGGCTAGCAACGGAATTGAGGACGTAAGATTCAAGCATGGTATCGAATTGAATACCTTTCAGTTCGATGCCGTAGTTGGCTAAAACATGAGCGTCGTATTTTAAATGCTGACCAACTTTCTTGTTCGTTGTGCTTTCTAATAGCGGCTTAAACTGAGCTAAAACGGCATCGCGGTTTAGTTGCGTTGGTGCGTCTTCTAGTTGAGTATCGGGGCCAATATGCGCTAATGGAACATAAGCCGCTTTGCCTGCTTCGATGGCGAAAGAGAAACCAACAATTTCAGCTTCCATATAATTCAGTGACGTTGTTTCGGTATCGAAGGCGAAGAGTTCAGCCTTGCTTAGCTTTTCAAACCACTCATCTAACTGAGCTTGCTCGAAAATGATCTGGTAATCGGTTTCGGTTACTTCAGCGGGTGCTACTATTGCCTCGTTAGTAACATCTTTAGTCGATTTGGAGTCTGTGACTTTTGCGTCTAACTTGCCACCCAGTTCCGCAACCCAGCCTTTAAATTCAAATTCTGTAAAAGATTCTAAAAGCGCTTCTTTATTGGCGGGCTGAGTTTCGATATCCGCAATATCTTGTTCTAGTTCTACGTCGCATTTAATGGTCGCGAGTTCGTAAGAAAGAGGCAAGAAGTCTAGAGCGGCACGCAGGTTTTCACCGATTTTGCCTTTTACTGAATCGGCATTGTCGATCACACCTTGCATGGTTTCGTATGCGGCTAACCATTTAACAGCGGTTTTAGGGCCGCATTTTTCAACGCCTGGAATGTTATCAACTTTATCTCCCATCAAGGATAGGTAGTCGATAATTTGGTCAGGGCGAACACCGAATTTTTCTACGACGCCATCAACATCCATGAAGGTTTCTGTCATGGTATTAATTAGGCTGATATGTTCATTAACCAATTGGGCCATGTCTTTATCGCCTGTAGAGATAATGACATCGCGTTTGGCTTCTGTGGCTTGTGCCGCCAGAGTACCAATCACGTCGTCGGCTTCTACGCCGTCTATCACTAATAGCGGCAAGCCCATGGCTTTAATGATGTCGTGAATGGGTTGTATTTGAACACGTAATTCGTCGGGCATTGATGGACGATTGGCTTTGTATTCTGGGTACATGTCGTTGCGGAAGGTTTTACCTTTGGCATCAAAAATCACGATGATTTGTGATTCTGGGTAGTCTTTTTGCAGCTTCCGCATCATGTTGATTACGCCACGAATAGCCCCTGTAGGGTGTCCATCCGAGTTGGTCAGGGGGGGCATGGCGTGATAAGCACGAAATAAGTAGGAGGAGCCATCTACTAAAATAGTGGGTGCTGATGCAGATTCTGACATAAAATTATCCGTAGCAATTTCTCTGTTCTAGTCTGTTCTAAATACGTTACTCGGTGCACTGAGGTGTAAAAAGGGTACAATGAGAGTAGAGATGATTTTTAATATTTGAATGAGGCATAGCTTATCATGATGCGCACCCTACTTGTGACTTTCACCTGTGCTTTTGCACTGATTAGTACTTCTGTTCATGCCGTTGATCCAACGGGTGAAGAAGTTGTTATTCGCAATGAAGCCGACAAAACCTTTTATGAGTATCGCCGTGGCGGTGAAATTGTTGAAATTAAGGTTGTACCAAAATATGGTAAGCCTTATTACTTAAAACCTTCTGACGTGCAAGGCGCTGAAGATGGCCAGTATATTCAATCCGATGCGCCTGATGTCTCTGTACCAAGCTGGGTTATTTTTCGCTGGTAGTCATCGCGTTGAATGAACCTGTATTTGAATCCTTCTTTTAGCATTGTGTGGATAACTGCTTATCTTGCCCACTGCGTTCACCGATTTATAAAGTCTAAATTTAATGTCTGTTTATACACATCTTTCTGCGAGTGAAGTCGCCACTTATCTTGGCCAATTTTCTTTGGGTGATTATAAAAGTCATCAGGGAATCAGTGCTGGGGTTGAAAATACGAATTTTTTTGTAGAAACCTTAGCGGGTGCGGTTTCCAATAAGTATGTATTAACGATTTTTGAGCATCATGATGCAGCAGAGGTTGAGGGGTTTATTAATATTGGCCGTCATCTGGCTGAGCAAGGTGTGCCTGTTCCTGGGCCGCTTGCTGATAAGCAAGATAAGTATCTGCATATTCTGAAAGATAAACCGGCGATTCTTTGTCCGTGTTTACCGGGTTCTCATCCTGCAAAGATATTCCCTAATCATTGTGAGCAAATTGGGGCTGCTTTGGCGCGCTTCCATCTAGCGGGTGAAGGTCTGGAACTTGAGGAAAATAATCGTGGTTTACGCTGGTGGCCGGAAGTAGGTCGCGAGCTTATTCAAGCAAGTTTGGCTGTGAGCTCTTCGGGCGATGCGCTATTGACGGATGAGCAACAAGCGGTGCTGGTGGATGAGATTGAATTTCAGGAGTCGCATACGGAGCTTTGGTTTACGCTGCCGCGTGGTTTGATTCATGGTGATTTATTTCATGATAATGCGTTGTTTGAAATCGATGAATCTAAAAGTGCTGATAACAACGGCGATAAACTGGGCGCAATTTTAGATATTTATAATGCTTGCCAAGATGCTTGGTTATTTGATTTGGCGATTGTGGCTAATGATTGGTGTGCGAATAATAACGGTACTTGGATTGAAGGCAGCTTGCCTGCGTTGATGGAGGGTTATCAGTCGGTGCGAGCATTAACCGAATTAGAGCAACAGTCTTGGGGCATGTGTTTGCGCGCGGCTGCGCTACGTTTTTGGTTGAGCCGTCTTATGACGCAGCAGCATCAGGCAGCAGCCATTGCCAAAGATCCAATGGCGGCCTTGGTTACGACCGAGAAAGATCCGATGGAATATTTCTTGAAACTGGTTCGACATCGCGAGACTCAGTATTAGTTTTTTGAAGGACTAATTTAAAAACGCCGATGTGCTTAGTTTTACATTGCCATTGAGCTAAAGATCGCCATTGGGTATGCCGTTTTACGGCACGTCGTGAATATGTCCCTATAGACTCTCTTCGGGATCCATCCCTCAGAAGGCCTTAAACGTCACACCCAAAACCGATCGCGCAATGGCCAAATACCTACCTAATACAGCGCGTGAGAAATCATCGAATTGTGGCGTTGATTATTTAGGTTTAACAGCAGTGCAAATAAAACATCGCAAAATATTCTTTATTATCTGACCAACATTCACGAACTTCAAAGCCAGCACCTTCAACTAAATCGGTAAACCCCTGCTTAGAATATTTATAAGAATTCTCGGTATGAATCGTTTCGCCTGCTTTAAAAATAATATTTTTTGATTCGCCACCATTAATACTAGAATCAGAAATATTAACAATTTGATCCATCGTACTTACCAAATGCATCTCGATACGACTTTTATTTTCGCTATAAATCGCCTTATGCTCAAAATAATTTACATTAAACTGCGTACCTAAAATACGATTGATATGATGCAAAATATTAAAATTAAACGCCGCTGTTACATTTTGGCAATCGTTGTAAGCCGCTTCTAAAATGTGCTTATCCTTTTGCAGATCAACACCAATTAACATCGCGCCATCTTTACCAAGAGTATTACGCACACCTTGCAAAAATATTTGTGCCTCATGCGGAGCAAAATTACCGATGCTAGAACCTGGAAAAAATCCTAATTTTTGTGCACTGGTAATCATATCCGCAGGTAAGCGAACTGGCTGAGAATAATCAACACACGCCGCATAAACATCGAGCCAAGGATAATCTTCCATCAAACTTTCAGCCGACGCTAATAAAAAATCTTTAGAAATATCCATCGGCACATAACAGTTTGGCCGAATTGCTTGCAGCAAAAAACGAATCTTTAGACTCGCACCACTGCCATATTCTAAAAGCCAAACATCATCTTTCACTAACTTCGCAATACTCTCCTTATGCTGGCGTAATAAATCAATTTCAATGCGCGTAGGATAATATTCAGGCAACTGCGTAATAGCCTCGAATAATCGCGAACCTTGCTCATCATAAAAATATTTAGCAGGCAGAACCTTTTGCGGCTGACTCAACCCCGCAATTACCTCTGACAAAATATCTTCAGCAACAGGCTGATTGTCGAAAAAACGTAAACCCTTACGCGAAGATTTTTTAATAAACGATTGCTGATTAAAATTCATATTTTCGAGTCTCTGCGGTCAATCTCAAATTAAACATCTTCGGCTAAACGAATACCGGTAAACTGCCAACGATCTTGAGGGTAAAAAAAGTTTCTATACGTTAGACGTAAATGATCTTTTGGCGTCGCACAAGAGCCACCCCGTAAAACCATTTGATTGCACATAAACTTGCCGTTGTATTCACCCACGGCACCTGCAGGTGTTTTAAAGCCAGGGTAAGGCGCATAAGAACTTTGGGTCCACTGCCAGCAATCACCAAACAACTGCTGCATACCCTCATCAGAAGATTTAACCACCAACGGATGAAAACTTTGTGACTCAACAAACGTCCCTTCAATGTTTCGTTTTTTACTCGCGACCTCCCATTCATACTCTGAAGGCAAACGTTTTCCTGCCCAGCGCGCATAAGCATCGGCTTCATAAAAACTCACATGAGTAACAGGCTGCTCAGGATGTAGCTGCCCATAGCCAGTCAAACGAAACTCATAACGTTGTGGTTGTTTTGCATCTTCACTTTCTAGCTGCCAATAAAGTGGCCCTTCAATATTATTGTTTTGTACCCAAGCCCAGCCATCTGCTAACCAATATTGTGGATCTTGATAACCGCCATCATCTATAAACTGGCAAAACTCTGCATTCGTTACCAAGCGGTTGGCTAAGCGAAAATCATTGATAAGAGCTTGATGCCTTGGTATTTCATTATCAAAACTGAAGCCATCACCCTTCTTACCAAAGTTATAAATGCCACCGCCAAATTCAATAAATTTTAAGGGCGTAATAGCATTACTTTGCTCACTGTCTGGCGCTTGGTCTTTAGGGAATTTTGCTTTTGCATAGATAGGATAAAGCGGGTTAAACGATAAATTATATTTAAGATCGGTAAGCATTAACTCTTGATGTTGTTGCTCGTGATTTAACCCTAAAATCACCAAATCAATGTGCGTTTTACTTACATCGACTTCTGAATCGATAAGCGCCAATAATTTATGATCAACATACTGACGATACGCTTTCACTTCTTGCACTGTCGGGCGCGACATTAATCCGCGCTTATCTCTAGGGTATTGTTTGCCAACGGTATTGTAATAAGAGTTAAACAGATATTCGAATTGCGGATGAAAGACTTGATAGTCGGGGATATTTTTTAGAATAAAGGTTTCGAAAAACCAACTGGTATGGGCCAAATGCCACTTTGTTGGGCTAACAAAAGCATCGGCCTGTAACTCAAAATCTTCAATCTCAAGATCATTGCAAAGCTTGAGTGATTGCTGCCGAATACGCTGATAATACTGGCGCAGAGATTCGCTATTATGCACAATCTCGTGAGTACCCTCGTGCTGCTTATTACCATGTTCCTGCCGGAGCGATTGCAAAACGCTTTCTACTGTAGACGTCACAAAGCCATCCTTTTTTGTGCTTTTGTCTACTATGCGCGGGAAAAATTAATTCATCAAGCATTTTGCCAAGGTTGCCGTCATATCGCTTAACCAATCAACATAGGCTGTTTTATGCAGGGTGCTAGAGCCAGCTAAGGGGTCTAACTCACCTTGCTTAATCGGTAAGCCGTTTATAACAGTATTGATTAACGCAGGACTAAATTGAGGCTCTGACAGAACGCAAGTCACTTCATTATTTTGCAACTGAGTACGCATTTTCTGCACATGACGAGCACCGGGTTTACGCTCAGGAGAGACTGTGAATGCACCGAGCTGTTTAATATCAATGGCTTGAAACCAATAATCATACGCTTGGTGAAAAACAAAGAAGCCGGATGTTTTAAGCGGCGCTAAGGTCGTTTTACTGTCGGCGACCAGCTGCGTGAGCTGGCTCGCAAAAATTTGATGATCTTTTTTGGCTTGCTCTTTATCAACCGGATGCCACTCGGCAATGCGCTTACTAATCTCAATGGCCAGCTCTGGCGATAGCCAAACGTGAGGATCACTGCCGTACAAACCCATATCTTCCATCAAGTGAGTTGCGTCTAACCACAAGCTTTTATTCGGCGCTTGTTTGGCAAATTTGGCGAGATACGGTTCCATATGATCGCCCGCCCATAAAACTTTGTCTGCTTGGCGAATCTTATCGATATCGGATGGGCGCAGGCTGTAATCGTGTGGCGACATGCCATCGGGTACAAGAATGTCGATTTGTTCTGTCGGGTAAGTTGCGGCAGCAATTAAGGCGAGTGGCTTATTCGATACTAAAATGCGGGCATCTGCTGCGCTGGTATACAGGCTGACGACCAATAAAGCAGTGATCATTAGAAAGGCAGGAAATTGTACAGGAAATAGTTTTTTCATAAATTTGTATAAACAGTATGGGTCAAAGTGTAATATTATAACCTTTAATTTTATTCTGATCTGTTATTTTTTATGTCTGCATCTGCTTACCATCCTCACGACCATCAAGGCTGTATCAATACAGCGCTTCAGCAAGCGGCTCAAATGTGTGCTGAACAAGGGGTGCGTTTAACCCCCATTCGCAAGCGCGTTTTAGAGCTGGTATGGCAAAGCCATAAACCGATGGGAGCGTATGATCTGTTACCTGCGCTGGCGGCTGATGGTTTTAACTCCGCGCCACCAACCGTATATCGGGCGTTAGATTTTCTACTCGATTTAGGCCTTGTGCATCGCTTAGCGTCGTTGAATGCCTTTATCGGTTGCTCTCATCCTGGGCACGAACACGATAGCTGTTTCTTGCTGTGTCAAACTTGTGGCAAAGCACAAGAGATTGATCCACAGCCTTGGTTCTCAGCACTTTTAAACGCGGCAAAAAATGAAGGCTTTATTGTGGATAAACAGCTTACGGAAGTATTGGGCACCTGCCCGCAATGTGCTGCTAGCCAATCGTCTGCTAACGCGGAGTAAGCCCAATGAACCCTGATCTCGCAGTCGTTAAAACAGAAGCTGAAGTCTTGATTAGCGCCAGTGGCATTAATCAAACATGGGGTAATCGCCATGTTCTTCAGAACATTGATCTAGCCATTAGTGAAAATGAAATCGTTACCATTATTGGCCCTAACGGCTGTGGCAAATCGAGCTTGTTAAGAATTTTACTCGGTTTAAATACACCAGACTCAGGCAAAGTAACTCGTCGTAAAGGGTTACGTATTGGCTACATGCCGCAGAAATTACGCATTGATGATCGCTTGCCATTATCCGTTACGGGCTTTTTGATGTTAGCCCCCGGTGCGCGTAAACAACGTGTCGCAGAATGGTTAGAACGCCTTTCAATTACTGCATTGGCCGAACAACCCGTGCAGCGTTTATCGGGAGGCGAATGGCAGCGTGTTTTGCTAGCGCGCGCGTTATTAATAGAACCGCACTTATTGGTATTGGATGAACCTGTACAAGGCGTTGATATTCAAGGTCAGCGCGAGTTATATCAACTGTTGCCTGAATTGAGAAATGAACTTGGCTGCGGCATTGTTTTGGTTTCTCACGATTTGCATTTGGTTATGGCGCAAACGGATCGTGTGATTTGTTTAAACGGACACGTCTGCTGTTCTGGCCACCCCGATCAAGTCAGCATTAGCCCAGAATATAATTCACTTTTTGGACATGAGAAGAGCCATCAGCATGGCCAGCACGATGTCCCTCTTGCACTGACGAGTGAACTTGCTCCAGAACTGGCTCATTACACTCATCACCACGACCACAAGCATTGTACCGATGGTCATATTGAAGGCACAAAAGAATGATTAGTTGGTGGTTATTACCCTTATTTGCTGGTTTAGGTGTCGCAGGTATTGCAGGACCGCTTGGTAGCCTAGTGGTTTGGCGTCGATTGGCTTTCTTTGGCGATACCCTTGCGCATGGCGCATTACTCGGCATTACTTTAGGCATTTTATTTGATCTTCACCTGACGTTAGCATTGATTCTTTCATGCTCGATGTTAGCGCTCATTTTATTGAAACTCGATAAATACACCGGCATTGCATCAGATACATTATTAGGCATTTTATCGCACTCATCGTTAGCCATTGGCTTAGTGGTATTAAGCTTTTTTGATAACGTGCGCATCGATTTAATGGCGTATTTATTTGGCGATTTATTAGCCGTGAATCAAACCGATTTATTGTGGATATTAATCGGTGGCTTATTAGTTGTCGGATTATTAATTTGGCAATGGCGCGGATTATTAGCCTCTACCGTGAGTGAAGAACTCGCCGCAATCGATGGTTACCCAGTAAGACGATTAAAAGCCATGCTGGTTTTATTATTAGCCTTAGTGGTTGCGATTTCGATGAAAATTGTTGGCGTATTATTGATTAGTGCTTTGCTCATTATTCCTGCCGCTGCCGCCAGACCACTGGCAAAAAGCCCAGAACAAATGGCAATACTCGCCAGCGTTATTGGCATGACCTCAGTTTGCGCGGGTATGGCATTCTCGTTTATTTGGGATACACCAACAGGGCCAAGTATTGTCGTGTCTGCAGCGGGTTTATTTGTGATGAGTCAGGTGTTTAATTCAGTTAGAAAGTAGCTGCTTTTATGAGTGTAAATTATTAAACAGATCGCTGGTGTCAGGGTCTGTTCGATTGACCCAAACGACTGTTAACTATAGTATTGTAAATATCAACAACAGGGAGAGTCGTTTGATTTCAAAGAAAATTTCTCTTCGTTAGCCTTTCTCATTTATAAGCTGTTATGCGCCCCCCCTGTTCGTATAGCGCAGTGTTATGCAATTTTTTAGGAGATAAAATGAGTCGTGTATTTTTAGCAATGCTTGTAGTGATTCTTTCTGGGTGTTCGAGTATCCAAAAATATCCACAGTTTGCCGGAGGCGAGAAAGTTTCGGCACCGGGTTTTGATTTTAATTTACCGCCTGGTGATTCGTGGTCGCTGGTGAAGAGAAATGGATACCCAATAATATTCGCGCGAGAAGGCAAGTATCCTGATGAAAGTTATATTATTGGAATAACTCGTTTTGAGCTCCCGTCTAAAAGTTCTCAGATTTCCAAAGATGATTTTGTTTCTCTTATCAAAGACCGGAGATCTGTCGAAGAAGAGCCAGGTCGCTATGAAGTTATTTCAAATCATGAGAAGTTAGATAGTCGACGAAACGAAACGTGCTTAGTTCATCATTCTGTGTCCAAGGACAATCATATTATTCGAGCTGAGAGCTATACAATTCTCGAAACCTTTGGCATGAATTGCATTGACCCAGTTGAGCAAGATACAGGAGTGTTTTTTGAGTTATCACGTAAAGCTCCAGTAGATGTTAAAAACCAAGCCTTCGAAAGCCAAGCCTCATCTTTGTTAGAATCAGTGAAATTTCCCGATTTGAACGACCCTTTTGTGAAAGTTTATTATTCTCGAAAGCTAATTGAGAAAGGAAATCCTATTTTTGCTGAAAAATTAGCCGAAGAAGCTGCCGAAATATTTGAAAGAAATAATGATTATGTTAATGCTGGCAGTGCTTATACCTCCCTTGGTGTACTTTATGACAGCTCTAGTTATCATGCTCACGCTGAGTATTTCAGAGAGCAGGGAAGCTATGATTCGACGGAGAAAAAGTCAATCTCACTTTATGAGAAAGCAATAAAATCATATAAAAAAGGCAACGATTATTGGGGGGCTGCAAATGCGTTTGTCGGAATTGGAGATTTATATTCAAATAAAGGCGAGATTAAAAAATCTTGTGCTGCTTATACTCAGGGTTTAAATACTTTTAATGCTCGAAATAAAAAAAATAAGAAACTCGTTTATACTTGGAATCCTAAATACCCATCGTATGCAGCTATGTTAGAAGGGCTCATCGAAGATTCTTGTAGAACCAGCATGAAAAATTAAAAGTATAACATTCAAATTACAATGTTATTTGTCCGCTCGTGTGAAAAAATTGGATGATCTCTGGTGATGTTAGCGCGATCTAATGAAGATTAAAATTTTATGAAATATGTATTATTAATAACACTAATAACTATATCTGGGTGTTCATTTATCTCAAAAAAAACTGAGATTACATCCATAGAAACCGTACAAGGTGATTCTTGTGAAGCTATAGAAATTAGAAAAACAGTTTTGTTTGACGTCGTAGCAGTAGGACCCCCTCTAATACCTATTGTTCCTGCTATTCTTCTTGCCAAACTACCTGCTTCAAATTTGACTGTTGTAGATTGTATAAATAAAGTAAAATATCCAGTTAAAGCAGAATATTCTGAATATTATTGGTTGGACTCATTGACCAATTGCAAATATAAAATTGAAGTAGATAATGAGTATGAATATGTGCCTTTTTGGTGGGATGCTGAATCGCTAAAACCTATGAGTTGCTATAGCTTCACTGAGTTAAATATAAAAACAGATTAAAAGTGTGTAGTAATAAGTTAGTGCGGAACTGGGGGCGGTGATACTTAGGTCATACCAGCGCCCCCAGACTCATAACACAAGCGCAAAGAAAAAGTAGAGCCATCAATGAAACCTATATTTTTTAATCTTCATCGTATTCGCAAATATCAATATTCACGCTGATGATGTTAATAAAATTTGCTTCAGCTTATGCCTTTCAAACGAGTGTTTTACAGGTAAAATGATGCCGATTGCACTGTTATCATACGTCGAGATGCCGAAGATGCGGTCATAATGTCTATGGATTATTACAACAGTTTAATGGAGACAATCCACTTAACTCGCTCTCCTGCTAATGCCGCTAATCTCAACAAATCTATCGCTCAATACAATGTAGGCCAAACGACGGAAAAAGATCTGCTTTAATGAATCGAAAGAAAACCTAACTGGTTTTTGGTCACGCAGAATCGACGATACAAGCAGATTGGTTTATGAGGTTAATGAGACACACTTAACGATAATTTCTTGCCGTTATCACTACCAGAGTGAAGGACTTTTCTCTAGTTGATCAATTCTTTGAGTCACTCATGTACTAACCTGCCAACCTTATATTGATCTACGTCAGGGGTGTGACATTGTGTCGCATTCTAAAAGGTAGGCTGCCTCTATAAACTGCGCCCAATTCTTTAATATCCACTCCTTTCATGCAGTTCTTTTATAGCAGAAGTTGAAAATGAAACATAAGCAGCCTTTAGCGTTAGCCATTGCTACCCTTCTATATCCCTCTTTTACACTAGCAGCACCCGTTAATAACGATGAAGTTGAGCTTGCGCCTGTTACGATTACCGATACCCGCGAAGCGGCGTTAAAGTCAGAAACTTCTGCCAGTACCAGTCAAATTAGCCAAGAAGAAATCGAGTTTTTACAACCGGGTCATCCTTCTGAAGTTTTAAATCGTATGCCGGGTGTTCATGTGAACGTTACAGGTGGTGAAGGCCATATGACGGCGATTCGTCAGCCGATTACGACGGGTGCTGTGTATCTTTATTTGGAAGATGGTATTCCGACTCGTTCTACGGGTTTCTTTAACCACAATGCGTTGTATGAAATCAATGTACCTCAGTCGGCGGGTATTGAGGTGAGTAAAGGCCCAGGCAGTGCGTTGCATGGTAGTGACGCGATGGCGGCGGTTATTAATGTGAGTACGAAGGCGGCACCGGAAGAGACAGAAGGTGATGTGAGTTTAGAGTTGGGCAGTTTTGGTTGGCAGCGTTTGTTAATTGGCGGTGGAACCGCAACTTTGAATCATGGCATTCGTGCAGATTTGAATCTGACCCATACCGATGGCTGGAGAGATTCTACCGATTACGATCGTCAAAGTGCTAACTTCCGTTTGGATTCTTTTTTAGACAACGGTGTGAAAGTTAAAACCGTTTTGAATATTTCAAATATTGATCAGCAAACAGCGGGTTCTTCGCGTTTATTAAAAGATGATTATAAAAATCATCCTACGCGCAACTATACGCCAATCTCTATGCGTAAAGTTGAGTCGCTGCGTTTATCCAGTGCGTTTGAAAAAGAAGTCGGCCGTCGGTTGTACAGCATTACGCCGTATTTTCGTTATAACAGCATGGAGTTATTACCGAACTGGTCTTTGAGCTACGATCCGAATACGTACAAAACGGAAAATAAGTCGGCGGGTTTGATGATGAAATATCGTCAAGACTTTGCCGCTATGCGTACGCGCTTGATTGTAGGAACCGATGTTGATTACAGCCCAGGCTCTATGGATCAAAATAAAATTAATGTGACAAAAGAAGGTAATGTTTATACCTCTTATACTAAGGCGGAAAAGCTGTATGACTACGATGTCACTTTTTCTTCTATTTCGCCTTATGTGCATGTTGAAACGTCGCCTACCGATAAGTTACGCGTAAACGCGGGTTTGCGTTTTGATCACATGCGGTATGATTATGATAATCAGTTAACGGCATTGGATTCTGGTAATCATCGACGCCCAGAAGATACGGATGTTGAATACAAACATTTGAGCCCTAAGTTGGGTATGACGTATGCAATTAACGATCAGTTAAATACGTTCGCGTCGTATCGCCATGCGTTTAGAGTGCCGTCGCAAGGTCAGTTATTCCGCCAAGGTAAATCGACGAATACGGTTAAACTTGATCCGGTGAAAGTAGATAATTATGAGGTTGGTTTGCGTGGCGCTTTTGATGGCAGAGCGGATACCAAAGTGAACTATGAAGTTTCTGTTTATTATATGGTGAAGGAAGACGATATTTTAACCTTCAAATACGCTGATGGTAGCCGTGAAACACAGAATGCGGGTAAAACGTTACACCAAGGTATTGAAACAGGTTTAACTGCGTCGTTGCATGCCGATATCGATCTTGCAGTTTCGTATGCCTATACTGAGTTTACTTATGAAGATTGGAAACCGAATGCGAACACTGATTATAGTGATAACCAGCTTGAAGCGGCTCCTAGAGATATGGGCAACGTCGCGGTGGCTTATCATCCTAGCCAGTTAAAGGGTGGTAAAATGGAATTAGAGTTTGTTCATTTGGGCCAGTACTGGATGGATCAAGCGAATACGGAAACGTATAAAGGGCACCAGTTATTGAATATTCGTTTTAACTATCCAGTGACGCCAGAGTTTAAGTTAAGTGCGCGTATTTTGAACTTGGAAGATAAAACCTATGCAACCAATGCTACTTACAAGCCTGCGGCGTTTGGCAATGCTGAAAAGTTTGAGTATTCACCAGGCATGCCACGTACGGCTTATTTATCTGCTAGTTATTCGTTTTAATGAATCTTTATATTTTGCTTAGAGAGTTATTCACATGACCAAGTTCGTTTCATTTTTGTTCATCGCTTTATTGAGTATCAGTAGTCATGCGATGCAGCACGGCAGCTCTGCTGCTGGGAAAGGTAAGAATGAAACGACGTGCACCATTGCTTCGCTAAAGTGTGCCAAGGCCCCTTCTGCGAGCTTTGGCCCTGATGGCAAGTTGTGGTTGGCTTGGGGATTTGGCGGCCATGTTTATGTACAGCATTCGGTAGATAATGGCGCTAGCTTTAGTCAGCCTTTGAGTGTGAACCGTGCCCCTGAGAAAATTACGGCCCGTGCAGAAAATCGCGCAAAAATTCAGTTGGATAATGCGGGCAATATTTATATTTCTTGGACACAGCCTTTAAATAAACCTTATACCGGTAATATTCGTTTTAGTCGTTCGGTTGATGGTGGAAAAACTTTTAGTAAGCCTATTACCGTCAATGATGATCACCAAGAGATCAGCCATCGTTTTGATTCCATGGTGGTGAGTGATGACGGTAAGGTATTTATCAGTTGGTTAGATAAACGCGATCAACAAGCCGCAAAAGATAAGCAGCAAGAATATATTGGTGGTGCTTTGTATTACAGCTATTCCGATGATCAAGGTCAGACGTTCAGCAAGAATATGAATCTTTCAGATAATTCCTGTGTTTGTTGTCGCATTGCGATGGCATTAGATAATAATAATCTACCCGTGATTGCTTGGCGTGATATTTATGGCAACGATATTAATAATCAAATTCGCGACCACAGTTTATTAACCTTCCGTTCCGCCCTGAAGCCTAATAAAAAAATACGTTTGAGTCACGAGCAGTGGAATATCGATGGCTGCCCACATCATGGCCCTGCGTTAGATGTTGATAGCAATAATGTTATTCACTCAACGTGGTTTAATGATGTTTCTAATGAAGAGCAAGACAGTGACTACGTATTGTTTTACGGCAATAGTATCTCTGGTTTTAATATCAGTGATTATAAGCCGATGGGGTTTGGCCAAATCGATAAGCAATCTGCGCATCCGTATGTACTGACCTCAAATCAACGTGCGACAAAAGATCAAATGGTGTTTTTGGTTTGGAAAGAATTCGATGGTAAGAAAACGGATATCTTACTGAAGACGTCAAAAAATTCTGGCACCAGCTGGAGTGATCGCCGTGTGATTAGCACAACAGCGGGTGCTTCTGATCATCCACTATTAGTTAAAAATTCAAACTCGGTATATTTGAGCTGGCATACTCAGAATGAAGGCTATCGTTTTATCGAACTTTCTTCTATAGCAGAATTGGTAGAGGTTAATTTAAAAACATTGGATATGGGCCGTTTTGAAAAAATTGTTGCGGATAAGAATAAGCAAGATCATCTTGTTGTTCTTTGGTCATTTGACTGCCCTCCTTGCATTACAGAACTAAAAAAAATATCAGAGCTTCATCGTCAATACCCTGAGTATCAATTAACCTTAATTAATACCGATAGTATGGATGAACAAACGCGGGTAAAAAAGATGTTAGCCGATTATAATCTAAGAGGATTGGATAACTGGGGGTTTTCTGATGTTGATGCAGAGAAGCTGCGTTATGATATTGATTCTCGTTGGTTTGGTGATTTACCAAGAAGTTACTTCTTTCCTGTTAACGGAAAAATAAAGCGCTTGCGCGGTGCTTTAACGTCGGCTGAATTACGCGCATTATTTCAGCCGAGTTAAAGATCTATTTTTATGCTTACTTATCGCCATTTTCAATGGTGGTAATGATGGCTAACATTTTCTTTGGGCTAAATGGTGGTTTGATAAAACCATAATAATTACCGTTTGGATCGAGTATGGTGATGTTTGCACTATGATCCATTAAGTAGCCTAGCTCGGTATCGATTTCTCCGTCTTTATTTGTTCTTTCAACCTTGGCATATACCGCATTTAATTGGGCTGCAAAACTGCGCAATGAATTTACGTTGCCTGTAAAAGCGGTAAAGTCTTCTTCAAAATAATTCATGTAGGTCTTTAGCTGATCGGGAGTATCGCGTTCGATATCGACGCTGACCAAGGCGACTTGAGTTTTAGCTTGCATGGCTGGACTGAGCTTAACCCAAGTTTGTTGCATTACGGCTAGGGTTGTTGGGCAAATGTCAGGGCAAAAAGTATATCCAAAAAATAAGAAAGACCATTTTCCGATGTTGTCAGCTTTGCCTACCGTTTTTCCTTCTTCGTTTAGAAAAGCTACGTCGGATACTTCTATTGATTGCGGAAAAATATAAGCGCCTAAGTCTCGCAAGTCTTGTGGCTTTTCCGTTTTATTCATCATAAAAATAGCAATGGCTACCGATAATAATACGGCTAGAAATATTAAGGTAAAAATCTTTTTACCCGCAAATGAATTTTTTTCTGGTACCGACATAAGTAACTCCAATAAAATAGATTACATTCTTATTCACATCATACAGAAACTGTTCATATCATGCTGCAACTTCAAAAACGTATTTTGCAATTGGCGTGGCCGATTATGCTCAGTAATATTACTGTGCCGTTATTGGGCCTAGTCGATACGGCCGTACTCGGTCATTTAGAGGATGTCAGTTATCTTGGAGCCGTTGCTTTAGGAGGGCAGGTTGTCACTCTGTTGCTGTGGAGTTTCGGCTTTTTACGGATGGGCACAACGTCATTAAGTGCACATGCAATGGGGGTTGCCGAATCTGATATGAGTGCCTCTGCGGGTATTCATCATTCCAATATAGAACGCATTTTACAGCATGCTTCTTTGATGGCTTTATTGATTAGTATTCCCTTAATGCTTTTCGCATTTTTAATGCTCGAATCTATCATTGCCTTTATTGGTGGTAGTCCCATTGTGCAAGCGCTGGCGGTTGAGTATGCCAGCATTCGTTTAATGGCAACGCCTGCGGTGCTGATGCAATACGTATTGATTGGTTGGTTTATTGGTCGCGGAGAAACCAAGGTACCGCTATTGTTATTAATCGTCAGTAATAGCATCAACGCTCTGCTCGATATCATTTTGGTTTATGGCTATGGTTTTAGTAGTGACGGCGTAGCTTGGGCAACGTTATGCGCTGATTATAGCGCTGCGAGTCTGGGTCTATATTGGGCTGTTCGCACACTCAACCGAATCAAGGGGGCTGATAGAAAACCGTTTCATTGGCCAAGTTGGCAAGAGCTGAAACCTTTAGTCAATATTAATCACCAGCTTTTTGTGCGTACTTTATGTTTGCTCAGTGTTTTTATTTTTTTTACTTCCCAAGGGGCGAAACAAGGCGATCTCGTTTTGGCGGTGAATGCCATTATGCTTACCCTACTTTTATTGATATCGAATGCTCTGGATGGTTTTGCGCACGCTGCTGAAACATTAGTTGGGCAAAGCCTGGGGGCGAAAAAATTCGAGTTATTAAAGAGAAGTATCTGGTTAACGGGAACCAATGCCTTAATCATTGCTCTGATAATGGTAGGTGGCTTTGCTTGGCAAGGTGAAAACCTTTTAGGGTTACTGACCGATCAAGAAGAGGTATTGGCTTTAGCGATTGAATACAGCCCTTGGTTGATATTTTTACCCCTGATTGGATGCAGCAGTTATTGGCTGGATGGTATCTTTATTGGTATGCAGGCAACCGCTCAAATGCGCAATAGTATGTTGTTCGCGGCCTTGGTTGTATTTTTACCCGTCTGGTTTCTGACACAGGGCTTAGGTAACAATGGTTTATGGCTTGCCTTCTATGCCTTTTTATTGGCTCGTTCGGCCTTTATGGTGCCCGCATTCCTGACAATACTGAACAATCATCAATTAATTGTCGAAAAAAACTAGCAAGCGCGTCAAACTTTACTATACTTTTTCTATAACGGTTAGAGAGAGCTACTAACTTGTTGTTTTTATTAGCTTTTTTAAAAAATATAATAAACGGTTTTTTATAATGAAAGCGTCTAATTAATAATCAAATACGCCGCCTGAGGCCATTGATTATTTATTAAACCGCTTTTAAAGTAGCCGCCTTATAAAAATATATTTATTTTTAAGTAGTTGGAGATCCCAAGTGATGAACACGGAAATGTTACAACAGTTGATTCAAAAATCTGTCGCTCAAGAAGCAACAACTGGACAACTACATCAGGTCTTACAACAGCGTATCGAAACGATTGAACGGATTGTTCAATTGCCTGAAACGGAAGCCCTTGAGCGCTTGTATGAGTTTGTTGTGCGCTATATAGAACAAGTGCCTCAAATGTTGGAAGATCTTCATCAGGGTGCGATTGAGGCAGGATTGCTTCATTACGTGAGCCCTATATTAGAAGTTGTTGATGGCTTCTTTATGGCACCGCCGAAAGAATTGAATCAAGTATCGGGTTTGCCAGCATTGATGAATGAAGCCTTTTTGGCTCACCGCTTGTTTGAAGAGGTCAACGATACTTACATTATGCGCGTCGGCCAGCCAATGATTCCATTCGATATGACAATGTCGAACGTGATTGTTCATTCTCTTATTGGCGAACCGTTTGCTAATGAATTAGAGCAAGTTGTTATGGTTGCGGCAAAAGGCATTTTTGGTGAGAATAAAGCCTATGAAGGTAACGATAAATTCCTCGCCTTTATGGATAAAAAAGAGAACGATAACTTAGTGAAGATTGCACAATCTTGGCCTTGTATGTCGACTCAAATGGGCTTAGATAACCACCTACAATTTGCTTAAAGGCAAGCTGCCTAAACTCTGCTCCAAAAATCCAAACAGCGCTTGAATTCGAGCGCTGTTTTTTAAATCTTTATGATACACAAACCAAAATCCTTCAATGGCCGTATCGAACTGAATATCCAATTTTTGTAAATTATCGCATTTATTGGCGTGATGAACCCCCATTGGGCCAATAGCCATTCCTTCAATTACCGCATTGTGAATATCTGGAAAGTGATTACTTTGATAGATGATTTGCTCTTCATCAATATGTTTAAGTATTTGTTTTACAAAAGGGATTTTACGTTTTTCGTTACTTGGAAGTGCCCATAAATGCTGATTATATTCACGGTCATTGGCTGGTAATCCGTACTCTGCGACGTAAGAATCAGCTGCGTAATAATGAATGTCGGGTGGATTAAGCTTCTTAACAATCAGATCAGGTTCGTTAGGCTGACCACCTGCTCGCAACGAAACGTGCGCCGCCCCTGTGGCTAACGGAATAATGTCATCTGTTGCAATAATTTGAATGCGTAATTTAGGGTAAGCCTGACGGAACGCTTTTAGGGCAGGATTTAATAAGGGCGAAAAATCGCTCAGTGTAGTAATGCGTAAGTTGCCGCTAATATTTTTTTCGGCGCTGCTCATTAAATTTTCTAAGCGACTAAACGATTTCTGAATATCTGGCACCTCTTTTACTACCAATTCCCCCGCATCGGTTAACTGATACCCACGCTGATGACGGATGAACAATTTAGTATCAAGAGCTTCTTCTAGACGGTTTATATGGCGCAGTACCGTTGCATGATTCATTTGCAGCATCTTGCCAGCCTTGGTGAGCGTGCCCGATTTAGCGACCTGATAGGCAATGCGGAAATCGTCCCAGCTTGCTTGAGTCATGGAATAAGTCCTGATGTTGATAGCGTTACTACTAGGGTATAGCCTTTGTGCATAAATGCACAATAGTTTCCCCTTTTTGTCTATTTTTCAACAAGTGATTTCAGCGTACAGTAGCTCTATTGAATTCACATCATGAGCAAAGAGAAACATCATGGTAAAGAACAGTAAAAGCAGTTACGGCTGGTTAGCGATCGCCTTACATTGGTTAATGGCCCTTGGTCTATTTGGGATCTTTGGTCTTGGCTTATATATGGTTGAGCTAACGTATTACGATCCTTGGTATAGAGGTTCTCTTGATCTGCATAAAAGCATTGGTTTTACCCTTTTGCTTGTCTGGATCGTGAGAATTGCATGGCGTTGGTTTAATACCAGCCCAGCGATTAGTGGCAGCCCAATCGAGAAGAAAGCGGCTCACTTAGTACATTTATTATTATACGTTGTGATGCTGGCGCTTATGGTGACAGGGTATTTAATTTCGACAGCTGATGGGCGAGGCATTGAAGTATTTGGATTATTCGAAGTACCTGCCATGTCGATTAGCTTTGAAAACCAAGAAGACATTGCCGGTGATATTCACTGGCTACTGGCTTGGAGTTTAATCTTAATGGTGGCGCTGCATGCAATGGCTGCGATTAAGCATCATGTTGTGAATAAAGATGATACTTTATTAAAAATGATTCGCCCTAAAACTGACTTACAATAAAACCTATCCTTAGGAGGATGTATGAAAAAACTATTATTAACCGCGGTGACAACATCGGCTTTAACACTGGCGTCATTATTTTCAGTCGGCGCCCAAGCAGCTGACTACAAAATTGATACCGACGGCGCTCACGCGTTTGTTCAGTTTAAAATTAAGCACCTAGGTTATAGCTGGTTATTAGGGCGTTTCAATACTTTTGATGGCGAATTTTCTTACGATGCAGCGGCACCAGAAAAATCGGAAGTTGAAATTGTGATTGAAACGGCGAGCTTGGATTCTAACCATGCTGAACGTGATAAGCACATTAAAGGCTCTGATTTTCTTGATGTAAAGAAATTCCCAGAAGCCGTTTTCAAAAGTACCGGTTTTGAAGTTAAAGACGACAATAATGCCGTTGTAACAGGAACCTTCATGCTACACGGCGTTAAGAAAAGCATTAGCTTCCCAGTACAGAAAATTGGTGAAGGTAAAGACCCATGGGGTGGCTACCGTGCAGGCTTCGAAGGTAAAACAACATTGAAGCTTTCTGATTATGGCATTACTTACAACCTAGGCCCAGCATCAACACATGTTGAAATTGAACTGTACCTAGAAGGTATTCGTAAATAAAGAATCGTTAATATACGATTGATTACGATAAATTGATTGTTATGAAAAAGCCCAGCAATGCTGGGCTTTTTTGTGCCCTTAGATAATCGCTATAATAATTACTCATATGGAACTTTCGGTAACTCTGCAGTTAACGCGCAAATTGCGACTGATTTGTGGTTGCCATGCAGGCGGTAGCCGATAAGTACGCCGAAAAAGTAGTGTCGAAGGCGTCACGGTTAATGGATATGACCGCGCACTGAAAACTACTGGACAGTAGTGATAAAGGATAAAAAATTCCAGCACTTGCTGGAATTTTTTGAGTGAGAGTAAATGTTTATTAATTATTTACAGGTGCATTAAAATAGCACTACACAACGTGTACTGGCTTTAAAAATGTATTACTGAAAATCAACACTTACGTTGAAAGTTCCTGTGTGATTAGTGCTGCTTAAATTAGCAGTTACTGAATAATTTTGAACAGTGTTGTTTGTTTCGTCTAAGCTAATGTCTACTCCGGTATCAGCAGCTTCTTCGTCAAATTCTATTGTAGAATCTTTATTGAAGTAAACTATATGCTCTCCTGTCGCCGAGAAATTCTGTAAAATTATATCCGTATCATCATTTGACATATTAAAGGATGAGTGTCCTTCGGAGCTTACGTTATAGCCTGCGCAATTGATTTCTAAATTACTAGTTGCTAAGTCATCATTCTGAGAAGTAATACTAATATTTTCATTAATATCTGTAGAGTCATTGATTTTTATGGCAGCAGTTGATTGTTCCCATTTGTAATCAGCTGAGCCATTGACACTCTCCGTGGTTGTGCTAGTTCTAGTGAAGTTAATATTAGATGTGAATGTTTGAGTATATTGCTCAGTCGAATCTAAAGAACTGTTGTCTACAATTGTACGATCAAAAAATTCAGTTTTAGTGATGGATGAAGTGGCGATAAAATCGTCACAAGAGGTGATAATATAATTATCCCCTTCTTCTTTAATTGTAAAGAGCTCTCTTCCTTTGTAGGTTGAATCTTCAATGTTGTCAATGAAGGCTATGCCAGAATAAACTCCAATCCAAGTACCTACTGGCGAAGTATCTGTTGCTGCATCAGAAGAGTATGAAGAAATACTCATAGGATCTAAAGCACTTGAGTTGTTATTTGAGCTACTAGAGCCACCACCACAAGCAGCTAAAGATAAAGCCAACAAAGAAATTGAAATTTCCTTTTTCATATATATATATATTTCCTATTCTCTTGAATGAATTACTTGATTAACTGTTCAAACAATAGCCTAACCCAAGTTTTCAAAAAGGATGCTTAATTATGTCTTCCTATTGTTACGCTCTCTAATTTTTAGTGTGTTTAAAATTTTTTGGAAGTATCTGAGTAAGAAATTTGACGGTTTTTATTTCACATATGTTTAAAGAGAAATTTAAAGTATGTTTAAGAAACATAGTGTGACAAAATTGTATTAAAATTAATAAGCCGTAGGCTCTTATGAAAAAACAATTAACGTTTATATTTTTAGTACTATCTGTCAGCGCTTGTACCAATACCGCCACAACGGCTAGCGAAGAAAAAGTTGAACAGAAACAAGCATTAAGTGCTTATGACCCTATTGAGGTTTATTCTGACTTGTTATGGGTTGAAAAAGCAGACCCTGCTGTCGATGCTTTAAAAGCAATCAAGCAAGGTGATACTAGGCTGTGGGCGTATCGTACTAGAATTGGGCCCAAGGTCCCTGGGGTGAGCAGTGATTCTTTAGTATTAATCCAAAAGAAGTATAAGCTAAAGCTAGCGCCGTCTATGGGAGATATAGTTCATAATTCGAGGCATTTAGAGCTGCAGTTGAAGTTCATCGATTATGCTAAAAAATACAATAGTATCATTATAGAAAATTAAAATGATTAAATATTTTATTTTTAGTTACTATGACTATCTACTTCTCAATATCGGCGTCTTAATAAGAGTAGAGGCAGTAGAAGAATAAATATAAATTTTCCAGATGCGCCACCACCACCGCCACCACTTGATTCAGGTTTAACGACAGTATCATCATCGATAATTGTATAAGTCGCTATGGCTGTATTGATTAATGCTCCTGTAGGACTTGATAGTATTACTATAAAGTTTTCATCCTCTTCAACATTGGTATCGCCAGCAACATTAATGGTTATGGTTTTTCTTAGCTCGCCAGGATTAAAGGTGATGGTTCCGCTTTGAAAAATATCATTAACAAAATCTGTCTTGTCTGCGGGATTATTACCAGCGCCAGCGACGGTATAAAAAACGCTAGAAATGTCAGACGTTTTTTCTGTACGAGTAACGGTGAATTGGTAAGGAGTACTTCCAGAATTTCCTTCAGCTTTATCGGTAGAGGAAGCAGAGATATTGAATACACTTGTGGTTTCAATTGTAAAATCACCCGGTGATACATTGAAGAAAATATTATCAACACACTGAACTTTAATGCGTCCTTGGTTGGTTGAAATATTGGGCAGTTCTATCGTTTTAGCTCCATCATTCGCGGTTGATTCGATGAGGGTTGTCGAAAAGCTTTGGCCTCCGTCTGTTGAGAGTTGAATGTTCATGTGTGAACAACTCACGGGCGCATTTTGAGTATTCGCGACATCCCAAGCGACATTGATGCGTTGTGTTCCTGTAAATACACTTCCAGCGTTAGGCTTATTAACAATCAGTGGGCCTGCATCTTTGTCGACGGTTATTGTCATATCGTCTTGATTAAAACCCGTTGTACCTGAGCGTACGGTTAAACGAAATTTCATATCTCGATCGGTGGTCGGTAAGCGTTCGCCAGTATGCTTGGTTAAGTTGTTTTCTAATATCGCGTCTAATGCTGGGATATAACGAGTAGGAGAGCCGGTTCCTTGGCGTGAACGAATGATAGGTCGTGTATCAGAATCGGTATGCATTTCGGTAGGGTTAACCGTTTTTGAACCTAGGTCAAATTGCTCCCAAGTATAGTTAAGCGAAGCCACATCAGCGGCATCAATATCATCACCATTACCTGTTAATGCAAACGGTGTATTGGCAGGAATTGTATAATTATCGCCAGCCTCTGCTGAAGGAGGTGTATTCCCTGTCGGTGCATTTATACCGCAAGACCCTCCTTGGGTATTTGGGAAAGGAACTTCATTTTCAACAAATTCACGAATTTGTTCTAGGCTACGCGCATGAAAATAGGGATCAGAGCGAGTTTGGATGTTTTGAGGATAGCAGATGCCTGCATACGCCATAATGGTAGAACCACTGCCAGGTTCATAGGCCGAGTCAGATAGTGGGGTACCACCTGCAGTGCTAGTATGATTTGATCGATTTGAATCATCACATGAATTTGATGAATTACCTCCGGCATTGAAGGTATGGGGTGCACCAAGTTGGTGGCCCATTTCATGCGCCACATAGTCAACGACAAAAGGATCACCAACGGGGTTAGGCAAGCCAGTAACCCCGCGTGCTTTACGGGGGGTGTCACAGACCGATGCTAAAGAAGCCACACCGCCGCCGCCTGTGCTGAATACGTGGCCTATGTCATAAGCAGCAGAGCCTAAAACTGCATCTAATTTGGTTTGGTTTTCCGACAACAAAGTAAAACCATTATCATTTGTATAACCGTCGGTATCGGCATCCGTAAATACGATATTGCTGTTATCAATTAGCTGAAATCTTATCGAAACTTCTTTTTCATAAATTTCGTTGATGCGATTAATGGCCGTTACAATGGCAGCTTGCCCTTTGGCCGTCGTTGTGGTGCCAGCGCTTACTGCTGCCGTGTATTCTGCGGTAGCGGCTAAAGCTAAGCGGTAGGTTCTAATCGTTGAACCTGCACTTCTCATTGCGGAGCTATCTGAAAGCCTTTTGCTCAATGATTGCAGAGGGTTAGCACTATTATGATCGTGACCGACAACCGTGCATTTATGTGCATGTTCAGCTGCTGGAAAATTTGATTTATTGAAGCTGCGGTATGATTCACTTGAAGCGTTTGGTTGATAGCTTGATTCTGGCTCGATATAAATAGCGCCATGTTCGGTATTTAAGAACCCATGAAAACCTTGTGGGCTAGCATCTAATCGCCCTGATATTTGAGGGTTATCCAAGCCGAAAACCTTATAGGTTTTTAACTCTGGCAATTTTGCAGCAAGCTCCGGGGTCATTATTGGAGATTCAAAAACACTGACTCTTTCAAATTCGCCATTAGGAAGTGGAAGAAAAAATTCTAAACCTGTTTCGCCATAGCCTTCTAAGGGGGCATTTTTTAGTTGATTCACCAGCTCTTCTGAACGGGCGCTAATAGAGCGGTAATCATACGCCTTGGGTACTATGTTTCGATTTGATAAATCAGACCAAATGCCATCAGGGGATACTGAAGCGTGTGCAGAAATACTCAACAATAGGGTCAGTATTGTTGTGATAAGGTGTTTAGAACGATGCATCTTAGCTTCCTATTAGCCAGTTTATCGGCGGCATACTATAGGAAATTGTAGACGCTTGCTTTTCAATATCCATAGTAATGAATAGTTTTATGAACTGTTCGACTAAAAATAGATAAAACGTATTGTGTTCACTCGTGCTCTCTTCTTCATCAGTCTTTATGTTAGAGCGATTTTCGCATATTAAAACTTGGATAATCATTAAGCATTATGAAGTTGTTATTTTAGCCTGTCTTTCATGATAAAATTGTTAATTAATAAACAGTTAGATCATTTTATGCTTAACAGGTGATATTTTATGCGTTACAAATCAGTCGAAGAGTTTTTAGAAGTTGTCGCTGAGCGAAACCCTTGTCAGCCTGAATATTTGCAAGCGGTTGCTGAGGTTATAGAGAGTCTTTGGCCTTTTATTTCAAAAAATCCTCATTATGCTGAAAATGCTTTATTGGAACGTTTAGTGGAAGCGGAACGAGTTATTCAATTCCGAGTATGCTGGGTTGATGATCATGGTGATACGCAAGTCAATCGTGGCTATCGCGTACAACATAACTCCGCAATTGGGCCGTATAAAGGAGGGCTTCGTTTTCACCCTTCTGTTGATCAATCAGTCCTTAAATTTTTAGCGTTTGAGCAAACGTTTAAAAATTCTTTAACTACGCTGCCAATGGGGTCTGGTAAAGGAGGCTCTGACTTTAATCCTAAAGGCAAAAGCCAAGGCGAGGTGATGCGTTTTTGTCAGGCCTTTATGACTGAGCTATATCGCCACATAGGTTCAGATACAGATGTCCCCGCAGGAGATATTGGTGTTGGTTCTCGAGAGATTGGCTATATGACGGGCATGTTGAAGAAAATCACTAATCGTTTCGACTGTGTCTTTACAGGAAAAGGGCTGAGCTTTGGTGGTTCTTTAATAAGACCAGAAGCAACGGGTTTTGGCATTGTGTATTTTGCACAAGAAATGTTACTTAAATCTGGCTGTTCTATTGAGGGCCTCCGTGTTGGTATATCGGGTTCAGGTAATGTAGCTCAGCATGCGGTAGAAAAAGCGATGCAACTAGGAGCGCATGTTGTTTCTGTATCAGATTCTTCTGGGTCGGTTTACGATGCAGAAGGATTTACGACTGAAAAACTGTCGATCTTAATGCGTATTAAAAATGAAGAGCTTGGACGCATTGAAGATTATGCAAAAGAACTTGGTTTAGAGTATTTTTCAAGACGAACACCTTGGCACTTAAAAATGGATGTTGCGTTGCCGTGTGCGACTCAAAACGAGCTCAATGTTGATGATGCCCAGCTATTGGTACAAAACGGTGTGCAGTGTGTTGCTGAAGGCGCGAATATGCCATGTACTGCTGCTGCCATTGCTGTGTTTGAAAATAATGGTATTTTGTTCGCCCCAGGTAAAGCCTGTAATGCGGGTGGTGTCGCAACTTCTGGCTTGGAAATGAGCCAGAATGCAATGCGTCTTTCTTGGACTCGCGATGAAGTAGATGCTCGCTTATTAGAAATCATGAAAGGCATTCATAAGGCGTGCTTAAAGTACGGTACGCGTGAAGATGGAAGCATTAACTATATTGATGGCGCTAATATTGCCGGCTTTGTAAAAGTGGCCGATGCGATGTTGGCACAAGGTATTGTTTAAGGTGCTTAAATTCTCTTGCTTAAGTTAATATTATTAGTATTAACTTTTTATTATTTTAAATGGTTGGAATCATCAAATTGTTAAGTGTCTATCAGCTAAAATCACGTTTTCAAAATTTGCTCAATCCTATTATGTTGAAATTGTATCGGGCTAATGTGTCTGCGAATCAAGTGACCTTAGGGGTCTTTATTAGCAGCCTCGTTATGGCAGGAATGCTGTACTTTATTCCGAGTTTGATGATTTGGTTTGCGCTGCCTGTTTTTATGTTGATTCGAATGGCAGGTAATGCAATTGATGGTATGTTAGCAAGGCAGTATAACCAGCAAACTGATTTAGGTTTTATGCTGAATGAAATCACCGATCTGTTAGCGGATGCTGCCTTGTTACTTGCATTTTCTGCTGTGACGGGTTTTGACGCTTATTGGTTGGTATCCTTATTATTGCTTACCTGGTTATCTGAATTTATAGCGTTAATGGGCCAGATAATAAGGGGTGAACGCCAAAACTCTGGGCCATTAGGGAAAAGTGATCGAGCAGTATTTCTATCTGTTTTCGCAATACTAATTGGTATGGGTATAGATAGTTTAGAACTGAGCTTTTGGTTTTTTATTATTGGTCATCTTTTATTATTAGTTACTTGCTTTAACCGAGTGACGGGCAGTTTAAAAACAAGCAAGCGATCGTGTTTTTAGGAATTTCAACGGATGAACGAGGTTAAAAATGTTACCTGAATTAGAATATTTCAACAGTTTTGATGGTTGTAAATTAGTTTATAGAAATTGGCCGTCTAAGAAAAAGACAGACAACTGGGTCGTATTATTTCATCGTGGCCATGAACACTCCGGTAGACAGGCTGAGCTGGCCGAATTTTTTAGCGATAAGGGCTATAACGTTTTTGCTTGGGATGCTCGTGGTAATGGCGAATCTGAAGGAGAAAGAGATGCGGCAGAAAGTTTTTCTGTGCTTATTCGAGATGCCAACTTATTCATTGAGCATTTAGCAAACAAGCACCGTCTAAAGACTGAAAACTTAGCGGTTGTGGGAAATAGCTTGGGTGCCTTAGTTGCATCGGGCTGGGTTCATGATTATGCTCCAAATATTAGGGCCTTAGTGCTGGCTGCACCCGCTTTCCGTATTAAATTGTACATGCCGTTTGCTATTCCACTATTGCGCCTTGCTAGAAAGCTGGGTGTTATGAATCGAGTAACGAGCTATGTAAAATCAAAAGTGCTTACTCATGATCGAGCACAGCAGAAAATTTTTAATGAAGATCCTCTGATTTCTAAAGGCATTGCGACAGATTTATTAATTGATACGTACGATACTGGTACGCGTTTATTAGCGGATGCCGGCGCCATAACAGTACCAACGTTGATGTTGTGTGCAGGAAACGATTGGGTTGTTAAAAACAAACCTCAGCGTGATTTCTATTTGAAATTAAATTCTGGCTGGAAGGAATGGCAGTATTATCCTGATTTTTTCCACGCTATTTTCCATGAAGATCATAGAAACCTAGCATTTGAGCGCAGTTTAGATTTTGTACAGCGTGCCTTCGAAAAACCAATTCAGCAGCCAGATTATTTAGATCAAGATAAACAGGGTTACAGTCGTGATCAGCAGGATGCTTTAAAGTTTTTAGGGCCACGTCTTGATTATTGGTTTACTCGTTTAGTATTTAAATACATTGGTCCGCTAAGTAAAGGTATAAAAATATCTCAGCAGCACGGCTTTGATTCGGGTTCGTCGTTAGATCATGTTTATGAAAATACTCCACAAGGAACGGGCGCGATTGGTAAGCTGATTGATCAAACCTATTTGAGCAGTCCTGGCTGGGTTGGTATTCGCCAGCGTAAAGAATTTCTTGATCAGTTATTAGATAAATACAGTGCAGAGGCTGCAACTCGAGAAGCGGAATTAAAAGTATTGGATATAGCCTGTGGTAATGGTCGTTATATGATTGATTTTGCTACTAGAGTGCAAACGAATCATTCATTACCAGTGACCATTGAATTACGTGATTATGTTCAGCATAACCTGACTCAGTCGCAAAGCTATGCTCAAAATAAAGGGCTTAATGAGAGTGAAGCAGTAACATTTTTATACGTTCAAGAAGATGCTTTTGTTGAACAAAGCTATCAGGTTGAGAAGCAGTTTGATGTCATTGTTATTTCTGGGCTATTAGAGCTGGAATCGGATAATAGTAAGGCGTTGGTTGCATTAGCCGGTGCTGCTAATCAACTGAAAGATAATGGCTATTTGATTTATACCAATCAGCCTTGGCATCCTCAATTAGAGTTCATTGGCGCGGTATTAGATAAACACAGTGGCGAACCTTGGCAGATGAGGCCTCGAATTCAAGCTGAAATGGATGCACTTGTTGCGCATGTTGGCTTGCATAAGCTGGAAATGCAAATTGATACTCAAGGAATATTTACAGTTTCCGTTGCTCAGAAAATGAGTTCAGTTAAATCAGCAAAGGCTTAAATACTCAGTGTTAGGTGATGATGTATTAAGCTCTAACAAGCAGCCTCCTGCTAAATATCAGCAAGCTCTTATGTTATCGGGAGGGGGGCATCAATACGCGACGTTATTAGGCCGCTATGACGCATTATTAGATATGGGCCATAAACCCGATCTTTTAATCGCAAGTTGTGGTGGTAGTATCGTCGCTCACTTAATAGCTTCGATAAAAGACCCTCAAAAGCGCTTAGATTGGATAAGTTCAAAAGATATGCATCGCTTTTGGGCAAGCCAGCAAACAGGGCCAGGTAATCAGATACACCGTATTCTATTTTCAGCACTGAAACGAAAATTGTGGAATAGAGTTTCAACCAGACTTCCAGATTTAATGAATACTTGGTTATTTCGTTTTGACCAATCCTTTCCAACGCTTCCGCAGCCATTGCCTGATGCGCCTGATGTATTAATAATGGGCACACAATTAAATTATCAGGAAGAACAGATCGGTTCAAATAGCCATGATGCTATATTTTCTGAGGTATTATTTTGTAATGAAAGAGTAGCGGCTTTATTAGCAAATGAAGCTTCTACTATGGCTAAATATACGAAGAAAATATCGACGGAGTTGATATTTTTGAATGATGTCTCTTATGCTCAAGCGATGCGTATTTCAGTTGCAGATTGTTATTATTACCAACCAGAAGTGCTGAAGGGTAAAATGTATATTGGCGGTTTGAGTAATCTATTTCCTATTGAATTGGCAAAAAAATGCTCTGATGATGTCATTGCAGAGCGCAAAGAAGACTTCGATACTATTTTTGCTTCTCCAGTAATCCAGTCTATTTTTGGTTTCGATGCTCAGCAACGACTAGATGATTTTCATGCGCATGAATGCGTCACTTGGTTGCCTGTACTTCACGATAAACCGATGGCCAGTATTAAAAAGAAAATTAACTGGTGGCGTAATGAGCTAGGGCTGGTGATTAGTGATTACGAAGACTTTAAACAGCAGGTTCGTAGTCAGTATATGGCAGGTTATAACACAGCTTATAAAGCAGTTCATAAAGGATAGGCATATGATGAATATCATTATTGTAGGAGGCACCCAAGGGCTAGGGCGTGCGATAGCTGAGATTTATTTAGATCAAGGGCATGATGTTTGTGTCTGTGGTCGAGATGTTAGTAAGTTAAATACTTGGGAATATCGCCATGCTGACAACCTATCGAGCTATTCATTAGATATTAATAACCAAGAGCAATTACTCGACTTATTCGATCATTATAAAAATCGATCCGTTGATTTGTTAATTAATTGTGCGGGCATTTATATCAATAACCGAGCACAGAATTTATCTGAATCAGACACTCTCGAACTATTGAATACCAACGTATTGGCCTTAAATCAATTAATGTCGTTAACGGCAAAGAAGATGCTGGTTCAAAAAATGGGCCATATAGTAGCATTATCATCGGTTGCCGCACTGATACATTATCCAGGCGCTAGTTTATACAGCGCGACAAAACGCAGCGTATTAAACTTGTGTGATACTTACCGAACGGCACTTTCGTCTTACGGCATTGCAGTAACGTCGGTAGTACCTGGGTATATTAATACACATCAGTTAAGGTTTTTGAACTCAGGTGATGCGAGTGGAAAATTATTTATTGTAGAAGAAGACTACGCGGCATCACTGATTGTGAAAAAAATAGCCCAAGGAAAACAACAGGTGATTTTCCCCAAGCGTATGCATTTTCTGATGATCGTTCTTGGGTTAATACCCGATAAGGTATTAACTTTTTTTCTAAAACCTAAAAAGAATCAATAAATACTAATAGGTAGAGAAAATACCCTGGGCTACTTAATAGCAAGCTATCGATACGGTCACCCATTCCGCCGTGTCCTGGCAACATGGTTCCAGTATCTTTAAGCTGATAACTGCGCTTCAAATAAGAGACTAAGAGATCGCCTAGCAACCCAAGTATGCAAATGATGATAGCAGCCCAAGCTGACTGCATAGCATTCATAGAGGTTAAGCTACTGCCTATCCAGTAACCCACCCCAGTGAACGTAATTAATCCACCAATAAAACCGGCCCAAGTTTTATTAGGACTAATGCTAGGGGCAATCTTTGATTTACCCAACGACTTTCCCCAGCTGTACTGCGCAATATCGTTCCCTTGACTAATGAATACCAAAAATAGCAAAGTGCCCATGGCCCCTTCTTTAGTATTACCAATTGATAAAGCCAAAATTAAACTCGTAATACTTAAGCCAAAAATTGCTATGAAACTGGCGAATAAAAAAACGAGATGATCGTTTTTCTGCTTATTGTTAAAACTTTTTAGAAGCAAAAAAACGATAAAGAAAAGCAGTGCTGAATCAGCCCAGTACGAGTAATAGATCGAATACTGCATAAGAAAAATAATCAACGCGGCTAAGAAGATTAAATATGTTCTTTTTTGATTTGTTATTACATAAATCTCATAAACACAGCTAAAAATAGTCGCGGCAATTAAAAAAGGTAAACCGATTGAGAGCTGACCCGCCAGTAAAATAGACGCGACAATGATCCACCAAGTGACCAGTTTTTTGTGCATAGTATTTTCAAGGTGAATTTTATGCGAGAATTTCACACTTAATAAAAATCCACTCAGCAGGGTTAATATGCTAGCTAATAAAATAAAGCTGCTATTCATTAGGCGCTTTCCTAAAATTCTTTATTGTGCAATCTTTAGAAATGGCAATTAAGTCATCATCGCTTATATAGGACGGTGGCAACTTGATTGCATCGTTTAGTGATAATAAATAATTTTTAGCGTTATTAACGGATTGATTTTTATAAGCGATCAAATAAATACAGGCGACTAAAAAGCTTCTGCTGTAGCCCATTGAACAATGTAAATAAACGGTTTCGTTATTTTTTAATGCCGCTTGAACCGTTTGCACTGCCAAACGGAGTTTGTTAAAGCAAGGAGCTTGTAGGTCTAGCATAGAAAAGAGCTGGTAGTGACTTTCATTGATACCATCTACCTCAGCCACTTCTGCACTGAGATCGATGAACCTGATATCCGTCAGCAACGTTTCTTTTTGTTGATTAAATAGTCTAGATAGATCGTATTCTGACAATCGTGGTCCTACCCATAATCGCTCAGTAACCTGAGTGATGATTTCCGAGTGGGGTGAATGGCGCTGTAAGTGGTAATTATTCAATAACCACAGCAAACGATAAATTAATAAATAGGGACCGTAGAGTAACCAAGTTAGCATATTAAAATGTGATTGTGATTTACCCAATAATTCCGGTTTATTCTTCAGATATACAATGCTTACAAGCGCAAAGCTCAGTGCTAGGTAATAACTTATGGTAATGATTAATAGGGGGATTTTCTCGACTGAATTTGCAGTAATAAAATTCGCGACAAGAATCATCAAACCGCTCATCATTAAATAAATACTGCCGATGTAATGCTGAGGCTTATTAATAAAATAATTGATGCAGACCCCAATTATTAAACCACTTAAAATATCGATACTATGATGCTGAAAAGTAAACCAAGTCGAAAGTATAATAAGCATTAACCAGCAGCGGCTAGCGAATAGTATGATGGGCTTTTTGATTAACTTGGGTATTTCGCGATAAAAGATCACACAAAAAATAACATGCAATGATGGCGCTTGATTATAAGGATTGTCTACGGTGTGCAGTAATGAATAAAAAACGGCAAATACCTTATTTTCTATTAATGGCAGAGGTTGCGAAAATTGTGCTGGAAAAATCAAGAAAAAAGCACTGGCAATGAAAGTTGCCCAACTCAACTTGGCCAATAGAATACGCAAATCTAATCTATTTTTAGTCGCCAGTATGCTGTAACAATAAAATAGAATGGAAGTCGAATAAGGAATGATCATCCAATCAATGAAAATCTGATACGCATCTAAGCCATTGCGATAGGATGAAACCGAAGGGCTACTGGCAGCTAAAAATCCAGTACTAAGATAACTGATAGCAAAATAACTCAGACTAATGATCAGTAGTCTGAGGCGGTGTGGGAAACGACAGTCCATTTATTATAACTCAAGCACCTTTGAAGGGTCGTATACTATAATAAAATGCGGTGTAGGTGCATGAAAATATGTAAGGGTATTTTCATGCGATATGTACGCTTAATGGTCTTTGCGGTTAGCGCCAGGGTCCATAATTTTAAGCGGCTTTTCTTCGTCGTCGTAAAGCGCTTTACCTACTGGTGTTACCCGAGTCGTTAGCTCTTCATAAAGAGGCTCACTGGTTTCGGCTTCTTTCGCTTCTTTATGCTGTGCATAAGTTTCAGTAAAACCACACGCGACACAATCACGCAGTTCATCACCGTTTTCATCACGGTACATGCGGATTTTATCCATCTCTCCACATTTTGGGCAAACAACACCTGCGATAAAGCGTTTTTGAATCATTTTCTGGCCCATTATAAAGCTCCAGTAGCATTCGTTGATGTTTGAATCCCACAATGACGCAGTAGTGCATCGGTTGTCGGTGCGCGTCCGCGGAAGCGTTCGAATAACACAGCGGGCTCTTCACTCCCCCCTTTCTGTAAAATTTCAGTTAAGAAGCTTTGGCCAGTATCAGTATTGAAAATTCCTTCGTCTTCAAAGCGTGAAAAGGCATCTGCGCTTAATACTTCAGCCCATTTGTAGCTGTAATAACCGGCGGCATAACCGCCGGCAAAAATGTGGCTAAAGCTATTTTGAAAACGGTTGTAATCAACAATTGGAACCACTGCGACTTGGCTACGGACATCGTCAACGATGCTTTGGATATAGTTCGCTTTTTCGGCATCGTTTAATGCTGGGTTGTATTCCTTGTGCATGCGGAAATCGAATAACGAAAATTCAATTTGACGAACCATCATCATCGCGCTTTGGAAGTTTTTCGCTGCCAGCATTTTTTCTAATAAATCATCGGGTAAAGGTTCGCCCGTTTCGTAGTGACCTGAAATAAAGGCAAGGGCTTCTTTTTCCCAGCACCAGTTTTCCATAAACTGACTTGGCAGCTCGACCGCATCCCAAGCAACGCCATTAATACCACTGACCGCCGCTGTTTTTATTTGGGTTAGCATGTGGTGTAAGCCATGGCCAAATTCATGGAACAGAGTTGTGAGTTCGTCGTGGGTTAATAACGCAGGTTTGCCATCAACGGCTGGACTAAAGTTACATACAAGGTAGGCGACAGGAAGTTGCAAGGTGCCATCGGCTAAGGTTCTACGAACTCGGCATTCATCCATCCATGCGCCACCACGTTTTTTATCACGGGCGTATAAATCAAAATAGAATTTGGCAATCACGTCGCCATCTTTTTGAATGTGGAAGAAACGCACGTCGCTATGATAAGAATCAAATTCTGTTTGCTCTTCAATATCGATGCCGTACAAACGATGAACGGTTTCGAACATGCCTTTTAATACCGTATCGATCGGCAAGTAAGGGCGGATCAATTCTTGCGAGATGCTGTATCTGTGCTGACGTAACTGCTCAGCGCAGTAACTTACATCCCAAGGCTGTAATGTATCAAAGCCAAAAGTCTCTTTGGCGTAAGCGCTTAGCTCACTGAATTCTTGCTTCGCTTGTGGAACGGCTTTATTGGCAAGGTCTTCTAAAAAGTCGATAACTTGCTGTGGTTCTTCCGCCATTTTGCTCGCAACAGAATATTCGGCGTAGTTGTTGAAATCTAATAGCTGCGCCAGTTCATGACGCAACGCTAAGATTTCGTTCATCACTTCGGCGTTATCAAACTTATTATCGCCGCCAGATTCGGAATAGCGATCCGATGCGCGGGTTAAATACGCTTTGTACATTTCATGGCGCAGTTCGCGATTTTCGCAATAGGTCAAAATTGGGAAATACGATGGGAAGTCTAAGGTGAATAGGTAACCTTCTTTCTTTTTACTTTCAGCTTGTTGCTTGGCTAATGCTAAAGCGGAATCTGGCAAACCTGCTAACTCGTTTTTATCGGTAATGGTTTTTGACCAAGCTTGGGTCGCATCCATCACGTTTTCACCAAACTTGCTGGTAAGTTCAGATAGGCGTTGTTTGATTTCACCGTAGCGTGATTTTTTATCACCTTCTAACGCAATACCTGCCAAGCGGAAATCACGTAATGCATGTTCGATGGCGGTTTTCTGTTCGGTATTTAATGTCGAGAATTCTTCACTATCCGCTAATTTTTTATAGGCTGTGTATAAGTCTTGGTTTTGACCCATTTCAGTCGAGTAAGCGCTTAGCAGTGGCAGACAAGCATTATAAGCATCGCGTAATTCATCGCTATTCACAACGGAGTTCATATGGCTAATCGGCGACCAAGCTTGGCTAAGCTCGTCATCCCACGCTTCCATTGGCGTTATTAGGGCATCCCAGCTAACCGGTGTTTCACCAGAGTTGATGGCGGCTAATAATTCATTAATGCGTTGGCGGTTATGGGTTAGCCGTTGTTCCATCGCAGGTTGAGCGTGTTCGGCTTTTACTTGAGAAAATGGCGGTAAAGCATTTGCGGCGGTTGGCTGTAATAAAGGATTGTCGCTGATAGTAGACATAGAAGTAGGCTCGCCTGTGAAACGGTATGAATAAATGATTCTAGAATGTTAATTAGATGAAGGCGAATGGATATATTTCAAGATACGTCGCATACTTTCTCTCAAACAAGACTAGGAAGTTATAATGACAAAATCAGTTCGCAGCTACCAAGGTATGACGCCTAAGCTTGGCAGTAAAGTTTTTGTTGATGCCAGTGCGGTTGTCATTGGGGACGTTGAGATAGGCCAAGACAGCTCCGTATGGCCGTTAACGGTGATCCGTGGCGATATGCATCATGTCCGTATTGGTGAGCGCACCAGTGTACAAGACGGTTCGGTATTGCATATTACTCACGCCAGCGATTTTAACCCCGGCGGTTATCCATTAATTATTGGTGATGATGTGACGATTGGGCATCAGGCAATGTTACATGGCTGCACGATTGGTAATCAGGTTTTAATCGGCATGAAAGCCATGGTGATGGATGGTGTGGTGATTGAAGATAAGGTGATTGTTGCCGCAGGGGCGTTGGTGCCACCGGGTAAAGTTTTAGAAAGTGGTTTTATGTACGTCGGTAGCCCAGCGAAAAAAGCGCGTCCACTGACTGAAAAAGAATCACGCTTTTTCCCGTATACCGCGGCGAATTATGTGAAGTTAAAAGACCTGCATATGGCAGAAGGGTATGCCGAATAACCCTTCTGCATTTTAAATCAGCGGTAGGTTAAAAACTTTTTGCCTGCGCTGATTAAGTGTTCTTGTTCGTTACAACTAGCAAGGCTGATTTTTCCTTGCTGGTTGTAAAGTAGTTGTGTCATTCCCCCATTAACGAGCGACCAGTTCAGTTTAAACGCATGTTCGTTATCTAAGCCTAAACAATATTGAGCAATAGCTGTCACGGGACCACCAGATGTGAAGACGACGGCGTCTTTGCCAGCGGCTTGCTTGACGGTATCCATTAAGGCATCACGGCAGCGTTGGGTAAAATGATTCCACGATTCAATATAGTCTTCATCAAAGTCACCACTCACCCAGCGATCAATAGAAGATGAGAACAAGTCTTGGAAGGCTTTTTTAGGATTCTTTTGGCGCGCGAGATAAGCCCCTAATGCGGCTTTCTGCACAAGGTTATTGCTGGCGATTCCGTCTTTGTAAAAGCCTGGAATATTCAGTTCTTTGTGAGCGGCGGCGATCACGTCGTCACTATCAAATTCATTGAAGCCAGCATGCTCGATAACCGGACCGTAAGCATGCCAAGTTTTTTGAGCACCTTGCATGGTTTCGCGGTGGCGACGCATCGCTCCATGGACAACCAAGTTGGCTTCTATACCACGTGCAGTAAGCGAATCACCAATCAACTGTCCTTGCTGGTGGCCCAGATCAGAGAGTTGATCGTAATCGAGTTTGTTAAAACCCGCTTGGCCGTGACGCACGAGGTAGATAGAAGCCATATTTATTGGGTACTCATTCTTATTTAATGCCGCTATTTTTGATAATTCTATTACAGCGCCAGTTAATATAATGCACGATTAACCAGAAATTTTTGAACGCTTTATTATCCGTTTGCTTATGGTGATAACGATAATAAATTTGCTGCACAATGACGGCAAGGCGGAATAAACCAAAGACTTCATAGAAGGCCCAGTTTGATTTGTCGAAGCCCATTTTGGCGCAGTAATAATCAACCACTTCATCGCGGGTAAGCATGCCTTCTAAATGAGTTGGCTGGCGACGAATTTGGCGCATAACCCAATCATCATCAGCTTGTACCCAATACGCCAGACTGCTGCCGAGATCCATTAATGGATCACCTAAGGTCGCCATTTCCCAGTCTAAAACGCCAATGATGTTCTGAGGATCTTTAGGATCTAGCACAACGTTATCCATGCGATAGTCGTTGTGAATGATACAGGTAGTCACATCATCAGGCTGGTTGCGGTTAAGCCAGCCCATTGTGTTATTAAAGCTGGGTACGTTCCACGTTTTGGATTTGGTGAAGCGACCGCTCCAGCCATCAACCTGACGTTTTACATAGCCTTGGCCTTTACCTAAATGGTCAAGTCCTGCGGCTTTGTAATCAACTTTATGCAGGTCAATGAGTTTGTCTAAAACGGATATGCTGAAGTTTCGACTTTCAGCCATCGTCATTTTCATTCCACGAGGAAGGTTATTGCGCGGAATGATTCCGTTCAATCGTTCCATTACGTAAAAATCAGAACCGATAATGGATTGATCATCACAAAACGCGATCATGTCGGGCACAAACGGGTATACCGGTTTAAGGCCTTGCATCACGTTAAATTCACGTTTCATATCATGAGCAGAAGCGGCTTTATGCCCTGCTGGTGGGCGGCGTAAAATCAAGTCGCCGCCTTTGATAGAGTCGGGATATTTTAGGTGGTAGGTAAGGTTTGAAGCGCCCCCCGAGAATTGCTTTACTTCGGGAAGTTGATCGCCAAGTTCAACACCTTGCTGAGTCAGCCAATCGTGAACGGCTTGCATGTCAAAAGCATCGCTAGTGCGCAATGCTTTTGCTTGGTCGATAAATTGTTCAGACATCAAAATACCCTAGGAAAATTTATTTTTTATTGAAAGCTGGGTCGTATTTTTTCATTTTTGTCGCTGTTTTACCGACCATATATGAGAACAAGAACGGCATAAAGCGTTTGATGAAATAGGCGCGACGGCCCATTTTATGAGGGTTACAAATGAGTTTGTTTTTCTTCATATCGCGATAGCAGATATTCGCAACATCATCCGCGGTTAACTCCGATGATTCGAAGACTTTATCAACCATTTTCAATAGCTGCGGATCACTGGTGCGCATGCCTTTATCAAGGTTGGTGCGGAAGAAACCAGGGCATAATACGGTTGTGCCAATGCCGTAAGGCTTTAGTTCGTAATGCATCGTATCGCTTAACGCGACAACGGCGGCTTTTGTAACGTTATAAGAAGCCATTAACGGAGCGGTCATTAAGCCCGCCAGCGATGCCGTATTAATGAAGTAACCACTGCCTTGTTTTTTCATCATTGGGGTAAAAGTACGGCAACCTAAAGCAACGCTCTTAAGATTAATGTCGATAACCCATTCCCAAGTTGACCATTCACCTTGTTCAATGCGATCCCCCGTAGCGACGCCAGCATTGTTAATAACAACATCAATGCGCTGCCAGCGTTGTTCAACTTCTTCGAGCAGATGTTGCCATTGCTCTGGCTTGGTAACATCAAGGTTGTATGTAAAACCGTTGCCACCGGCTGCTTTAACAAGGTCTAGAGTTTCATTTGCCCCTTCCATATTGATGTCAGCAATACAGATGTCATCGCCTTCACGGGCGAAACGTAAAGCGAGTGCGCGACCTAGGCCACTTGCAGCACCTGTAATTAAAACTTTGCTCATTATAGGTATCTCATCAATAGAATTAATAACACTATACTAAAATTTGCCAAACTATCTATGAACTGAATAGTTTTAATGAGACTATATTCTTATTGTTTATGGTTAAAGTCTAAATTAAAGCCAATGGTTAGGTACGTCAGATTATGAAAAATATCGATATTTCTCGAGTTGACCTGAATTTATTTGTTGTTTTTGATGTTATCTACCGAGAAGGCAATCTCACGCGGGCGAGCGAAGCCCTTAATTTATCTCAACCCGCGGTGAGTCATGCGTTATCACGCTTACGAGAGCGCTTTGATGATCCTTTGTTTGAACGCTCTAGCAAAAAAATGGTACCAACGCCGTTAGCGAAAGCGATTATTGAGCGAGTGCGAGAAGGTTTGCAGCACTTGGAGTCTACGTTAATCGATGGGCTTATTTTTGATCCTGCGACTGCCGAACGTACCTTTGTGATTGCCATGCGAGATGTTTTAGAAGCGCAAGCATTGCCAGAAATCGCATCTCACCTTCAGGCTATCGCGCCTAATATTCGTATTCGCAGTGTTCGCTTGGCGCGACGAGATATTGAAAATGCTTTGGTTAGAGGCACCATTGATTTTGCGGCGGATGTTTTAATTCCCGTGTCTAAGCAGCTAAATCATAAGCTACTAGGTGGAGAGGAGTTATCGGTAATGGTGGCGAAAGGTCATCCGTTAAGCAAAATTCCTGCGGCTGACTTTAATATTGATGCGTATTTGAACGCGAAGCATATTCAGGTCTCCAGTCGCCCTGATGGTCCGAGTGTAGAAGATATTGCTTTATCACGCTTAGGGGAAAGTCGTGATATCGCCATGCGCTGTCAGCATTATTATGCCGCTGCAAAAGTGATTGAAAAAACCAATTGGTTATTAACCTTGCCTACAACCTATGCGGCTGCGTTATGCGATGCTGAAAATGCGCACAGTAAAACGTGTATTTTACCGCTGCCTTTTAAGGCTGAGCCGTTAGAAGTACATCTGTATTGGCAGAAAAAATCAGAGCAAGATCCGGCGATGGTATGGTGCAAGCAGCAAATAGAAAAGCTATTACTGGGTTAAAACATCACTATACTAGGTATCAAAGCGTTCGCTTAAAATGACTTGCTCTGCTTTTTTGCGCTGCTGCCATTGCAGCATCTCTAGCTCAGGCTGATCGTAAAATTTATCGACTTTACCTATGCATAAGTAAGCAATCAGTTCTCGATCTTGGGGAGCATGTAAAATGTGTTTTACTTTTTCGGGGTCTAAAATACTGACCCAGCCAATGCCTATATTGAGCGAGCGCGCTTTTAACCACATGTTTTGCACTGCGCAAACGACGCTATAGCGTCCCATTTCGGGCATGCTGGTCTGCCCAAGCACGGGCCCTTTTTGTGGGTTATAAAAGACGGCCACATTGAGAGGGGCTTCTATTATGCCTTCTAATTTGAGTTGTTCGTATTGCTCTAGTTGGCCTGCTTGGTAGTTGCCTGCTCTAAACAAGGCTTTTGCTTTTTCATTTTCAACAAAGAAACTGTCGGCAATTTGCTGGCGAGTATCGGCTTGAGTAATACTGACAAACTCCCAAGGTTGAGAAAAACCAACTGAAGGAGCCATTAACGCTGCGGCAAAGATTTTATCCACGTCATCAGGGTCAAGGGCTTCTGTTAAAAAGCGGTTGCCTCGAACGTCGCGGCGAGCGGCCATTATTTCAGATAAAAGGTCAGATTCTGATTCTGAAAACTGTTTGTTCTGATGCGTGCTCATGGACATGTTGTTTCTATATTAAGTGTAAACGTTAACGGCAAACGAAATGTACGGCCTAGCGGTTTATGCAATTATAAAGACTGTTCAAATTACTGCACCCTTTGTTATCAATACATCAACCTATTGTTCTTTTCAGCCTGAGGCAATAGAGGTAAGGTAGTTAATAAATACTGCGATTAGGTCGTCATGGATAGTGAAACTTTATTATTAATTGTCAGTGGTTATGGCGGCTTACTGTTTACCATTGCTTGGTTAACCGAACGCTACGGCCATAGAATTAAGCAGCCTTGGTGGCGGCCTCTTGTTTATACCTTATCGATTGGTGTGTATTGCAGCTCTTGGACTTTTTTGGGGGCTGTTGGCCAGGCGGTTAATAGTGGTTGGCATTTTCTTCCGGTTTATCTTGGGCCTATTTTACTGATTGTTTTTGGTTGGCGTTTTCTTCATCGGCTAATCACCGTCAGTGGCCGCAATAAAGTAACGTCGATCGCTGATTTTATCGGCTCTCGCTATGGGAAATATCAGCCTTTGGCGGCAGCCGTTACCTTAGTCTTAGTCGTGGGTACTTTGCCTTATATTGCCTTGCAGCTGCGTGCTGTGGACATTGCGTGGAGCAGTACCGATTGGCGCAATTACAGTGTTTTGGGCAGCGACTTCAGTTCGAGCATTGCTACAGCCATGGTGATGGCTTGGTTTGCCGTTGTATTTGGAACTCGTGTTATTGATGGCCCTGAAAGGTTGCGCGGATTAATGACGGTCATCGCAACCGAATCGGTGGTTAAGTTGGCCGCGTTTATATTGGTTGCTGTGCTGGCGTGGGGCTTATTGCGTGATAATGATATGGCCTTGCTAGAAAACCTACCACAATTTAATCTTGATCAAATTTTATCGGCTCGATTCATCACTGAAATGTTATTGGCGGCAACCGCAATTGTTTGCTTGCCTCGCCAGTTCCATGTGATGGCGGTTGAATACCAACAAGAGAGTGACTTACGTTATACCCGTTGGCTATTACCCCTTTATTTAGGTTTGTTTGCTTTATTAGCCATTCCTATTGCTCAAGCTGGTACCGTTTTTCTTGCGGACATAGGTGTTCCTGCTGATAGCTATGTATTGATGCTACCCAGTTGGAATGGCCAGTCGATGACACTGGCTTTTGCTTTTATCGGTGCTTTATCAGCTGCGACCGGCATGGTGGTCGTCGCGACGATTGCGCTGTCTATTATGATTTCCAATGAGTTGATTGTGCCTTTGTGGCTGCGTTTTAGCTCTCATCAAAAAAAGCGTTCGTCTGACTTAGCAGATTCTTTGCGTTTAATCCGCCGTATATCAATCATCAGCATTTTATTGATGGCTTGGTGGCTAGAACAGATTATGTTGAACAGCGAAAATTTGGCGGGTATTGGTTTAACCTCTTTTGCTGCTTGTGCACAATTAATTCCTGCTATTTGGGCTGCTTTATATTGGCCCGCCGCGCATCGTAAAGGTGTGATGGCGGGTTTAATTGCGGGCATGTTTATGTGGTTCTATTGCTTGCTATTACCTTTGCTATTAACGGCTGAATCATCTCTGGTAACTGAGGGGCTTTTTCAAATTGCTTGGTTGAGGCCGCATGATCTTTTTTATAGCGGCCATTGGGACCCGTTAACGCATGGGGTATTTTGGAGCTTATTGGTTAATGTCGTAATTTTTGTGGGTGTTTCAAAAGTGTCTGGATTAACCAGTTTGGATGTTCGTCAAGCCAGCGTATTCATGCTGTCGGATGGCGCTGATTATGAAAGTGAATTTCCTCTTGATCCAAGCCCTTCGGGTATCGAGGTGCATCAGTTACAGGCACTGGCTCACCCCTTAATTGGTGATGCGCGCAGCATTAAACTCTGGCATGAGTTTGAACAGCAATTAGGCCACCGCTTATTACCCAACGACCAAGCGCCAAAATTTGTGGTGATGGCAATAGAGGGCAACTTAGCCGCTATTATTGGTGCGGTGTCTGCGCGTAAAGCAATTCAGTTATTGAGCCGTCGCCAGCCCTTATTCTTGCAAGATTTTGTATCTTTGGTGAGTGGCAGTTCTCGTCAAATTCAATTTAGCCAAACTTTATTGCAAACAACGCTTGATACCATTCCGCAAGGCATTAGCGTTGTGGATAAAGATTTAAAGCTGGTGGTTTGGAACCAGCAGTATCAGCAGATGTTTGATTATCCAAAGCGCTTACTTTACATCGGCTGTGATGTTTCTAAGGTGTATTACTACAACGCGGTTCGAGGCTATTTAGGCAATGATAATGATCATGTTGATGCCATTGTTGCGAAACGCATGCAGCAGTTAGCCACAGGCAAACCCTATCGTTTAGAGCGCCATTTACCCAATGATAAAGTGATTGAAATTTGTGGAACCCCTTTGGAAAACGGCGGTTATGTAACGACGTATACTGATATCAGTGACTATGACAATATGCTCACGCAATTAGAAAATAATAAACAGCAGTTAGAGCAGAGGGTGAAAAATAGAACGGCGGAACTGCAGCATGTTAATGATTCGTTATTACGAGAAAATGAATTGCGTGGCCGCGTTGAGTCAGAACTTAAGTCGGTGAATGAAAGTAAAAACCATTTTATGGCCGCTGCGAGCCATGATTTATTGCAACCGATTAATGCGGCGCGGTTGTTTACTTCGTCGTTATTGCAGATGACAAAAACAGAAGGTAATGCAAAATTAAAACAAACCGTTGATCAGTTAGATGATGCTCTGCTGCAGTCCGAGCATTTAATTAACTCTTTGCGCGATATCTCTCGTTTACGGTCAGGGAAAGAAAGGCCCAAGCGTGAAAACTTTTCACTGCACAAATTATTAAAATCGTTGGCGGCGGAAGCGGGCATTCTTGCTGAAGATAAGCATTTAGATTTTCATTGGGTTGATTGCCAGCAGTGGCTTTTTACCGACCGCCATTTGTTACGCCGTATCTTGCAGAATTTTTTATCAAATGCTTTGCGCTATACCCAAGAAGGCCGGGTATTGCTGGGGTGTCGTAGAGCGCCAGGGGTTATGGTGATTGAAGTTTGGGATACGGGCCCTGGCATTTCAGACGAAAATCGTCTGCGGATATTCAAAGAGTTTGAGCGTTTGCCTGGCAGTAGCATGCAGGGGTTAGGGTTAGGCTTGTCGATAGCACAAAATATTTCTCAGTTATTGGGTCATGAAATTTCTTTAGATTCCATACTGGGCAAAGGGTCGGTTTTTCGCATTACGGTGCCGCTTGGAAAAGAGCAACTAACAACGGTTAAAAAGCGTTTTAGTGATCCCAATTTGGCCCATGTGAAGGTTTTGTGTGTGGATAACGAAGCAAGAATTTTGGCGGGTATGCAATCATTATTAGAGCAATGGGGATGTGAAGTGATCACCGCAAGCAATCTGCGTCAGGCGCTGGATTTGTGGCGGTCTGACCAGCCTCCGCAGTTAGTCTTGGCCGACTTCCATTTAGATAATGAAACGGGGCTGGATGTTTTAGAAGCATTGCAATATCACTGGGAGCAGAAGCTTGGAGCAATCATTATTAGTGCTGATAATAGTGATGAGGTACGTGATAAGGTTCTAGCGGCGGGCTATCTTTATTTGCCAAAACCGATTGTCGCCAATTCGTTACGAGCTTCGATGAATCGCGCGTTACGCAGAGCTAAAAAAATGAATGCTAATTAAAGCGACCTGAGCTATTTACAGGATTAATCGAGAGTTGTCCAAAAGTCATCACAACTTGCGTGCGTGAACTGACGCCAAGTTTACGGAAAATTTCGGTCATATGTGCTTTTACCGTCGCTTCGGTAATATTGAGTTCGTAGGCAATTTGTTTATTTAATAAACCTTGGCTAACCATTGTGCCAACGCTGAACTGTTTTGGCGTTAATGAAGCAATGGCATCGGCTGCATTCATTTCTTCATCTTCAATCGCGGGGTGCTCGCTGACATGTGCGGGCATCCAAATCCCTCCTTTTAAAACTTCATCAATCGCTTGGTAAATCTGTTCTGCGGAAGAGCTTTTGGGTAAAAAACCATTAGCGCCGTGGTCTATGGATCTGCGTATTATGTCAGTTTCTTCATGAGCTGAGATAACAATAATAGGAATGTTTGGGTAGTTGGCATTTAAGAAAATGATTGAACTAAAGCCCTCGACTCCCGGCATATGCAAATCCAAAAGAATGAGATCGGTATTATCATTTTCTTCAACACAGGTTTGCAGACTAGCAAGGTCGCTCGCTTCGATGATGCTTACATCGGCTATCTGAGTCAATAATGTCCCTTTCAGTGCGGTACGAAATAGCGGGTGGTCGTCAGCAATAATGATGGACGATGCTTGAAGCATGGAATATTCCTGTGAACAATTATTCTTATTAGTATGAATACAATGTACACCTTATCCATTGCTCTGACTAGCGAGAACCTCTTGGCGCTTATTTTTCGGTTTAATGTTTTTTCAATGTTTCTATCTTATTTTTTACGATACTTATTATTAAATAAATATTTTTTAATTTAATGATTAATTTTTTATTAAATATTTAAATAAATTTATTTCTTATTCTTACTCTTTTTTTTGATGGTTTTATATAGAACTTTAGTCTAATAAAGGTCGAAAAATTGAAATTAACAAATTCTATTTTTAATGTAATTCCTTGTTTTATAGAGATTTTTTCATCAATGAAAATTCACTATGTCGTTATGGTGGTGCTATCTGAATTTATTGTCAATAAGCCATTATTTTGTATGGACACTCGCTCTTTATGTGAGTATTTTTGTTGTCATTAAATGTAAATTAAAAAAATAAATAATTATTTTTTTAATTTATTCGTAATAAAAAATATAAAAATTAGATGAGAGAATAGGAACCATTATGTCGCAACAACGAGAATATGCCGGTGAGCAGCCTTTTTGGAAGGCTGGACCGTTTAAAATAAGAATTCCATTTGTGCACTATCGCTGGGAATATCCTGAAATGCTTCAGGGGTTTTTTATGTTTGTTGTAAGTTTGGCAATGATTCCATTATTGCAAACTTACTTAGGTATGCCTTATGAGGCCGCGTTAGCATTTACCTTTATTGCGGGTATTGGCTATATTCTACCTTCTTTGTTGGGTGTGCCTTTAGTTCCAGGCTGGATTACTCCTGCAATTCCTGTGGTTTTACTCTATTTAAAAGGCTTTGAACCAGGGCCAGAAGCGATTAAGGCGATGTTTGCTCTGCAAATTGAAGTGACGCTCATTTTTCTATTTTTGGGGATTACCAAACTAGGAGACAAGCTCGTTACTTCTATTCCTAATTCACTTAAATCAGGGGTTATTATTGGTGCTGGTATTGCTGCGCTGATGGGCGAGTTAAAGTCAGGTGGTCGTGTTGATACGACGCCAATCTCGATTATTATCGGCTCTTTGGTCTCTGCGTATGTGCTATTTTCTTTATCGTTTAAAAACGTGATCGAAAAAAATCCGATTGCTAAGCAATTGGCAAACTTTGGATTGGTAACTGGGATGATTGCTGCGATTGTTATTGGCTGGATGGTTGGGGAATACCCGTTGCCAGACATTCAAATGGGGATTACGCAGCCTGATTTCGGGTTAATGTGGAACTACTTAGTTTTTTCAACAGGCTTACCGTCTTATGATGTTTTTCTATTGGCTATTCCAACAGCGATCATTGCTTACGTGATTGCATTTGGGGATATTATTATTGGCTTTACTCTTGTAAAGCGAGTAGATCACCAACGCCCGGATGAATCGGTCGAGGAAAATATTAATCGAGTGCATTTGGTTACTGCCGCACGTAATGCTTTGCATTCCTTCCTTGCGCCATGGCCAGGTTTGTCGGGCCCGGTATTTACTGCAGCCCATGCAACGATTGTTGAGCGATACGCGATGGGTAAAAAATCTATGGAGTCGATCTACAGTGGTGGTGGTACCTTCTGGATCAGTGGTTTAATTGCCTTGTTCATGCTTCCTTTGGTTACTTTCTTTAAGCCAGTGCTGCCGATAGCCTTGTCATTAACACTGATTTTAACCGCCTATATTTGTATTTTGGTGGGAATGGAGCAGTTGAAAAACTCTACTGAAAGAGGCGTAGCGGGTATTGTTGCTATTACGCTTGCGATGCCTGATCCAAAATCGACTATTTATGCGGTTGTTATTGGCTTTGTATTATATTTCTTACTTGAAAGACCACGTCTTTTGGGTAAACACGATAATTCAGAGAATATTTTCTTAGAGGTTGAAGAGGAAAAAGCTTCATAAGCTAGGATGCTGATGAATTGTGAGGCGTTTGGACCTTTGCTCGATAGTTAACCTGAGCAAAGGTTTAAAGGTTTGAGGAGAAATTTTTCAATTAAAATCGGCTGAACTATTAACAGGGTTAATCGCAAGTTTGCTAAAAATCATAACAACTTGTGTGCGTGAGTGCATTCCCAGCTTCTTGAATATTTCAGTCATGTGAGCTTTTACTGTTGATTCGGTAACATTGAGTTCAAAGGCAATTTGTTTATTTAAAAATCCTTGGCTAACCATGCTCGCGACTCGAAACTGTTTGGCCGTTAATGAGGCAATTGCATCAGCGGCATCCAACTCATCATCAGCTACGGCTGGCTGCTCGGCAACATTCTTAGGCATCCAAATACCACCATTTAGTACTTCATCAATTGCTTGATAGATTTCTTCTGCGGAAGAGCTCTTAGGTAAAAATCCACTTGCGCCATGATCAATCGATCGACGAATGATGTCACTTTCTTCGTGAGCAGAAATAATAATCACAGGAATATTAGGATAATGGGCACTAAGAAAAATAATGGAGCTAAAACCTTCAGCTCCTGGCATGTGCAAATCTAGCAGAATTAGATTCGTATCTTTATAACTTTCAACGCAGGATTGTAAGCTTATTAGATCACCTGCTTCTATGATTTTTGAATTTGGAATGTGCGCTTCCAGTGTGCTTTTGAGCGCTGTACGGAATAATGGATGGTCGTCAGCAATAATGATATTCGCCGCTTGAAGCATGATGTTTCCTTGTAAATGATGATCTTCATTCGCCTCCATATAATGTACACCTTATGGCTTTTTCTGACTAGCGATAAGCCTGCGTTGGCCTGAGCAGGTATTCTTTTTATTAGACCTTTGTCTATGAGCAGCTGCTCTTATTTCTTCTACTCTTATTAGAAGGCAATAATTCAAATTGAACTATTTGCGCCTATATCGTTCGCCTTAGACTAAAGACTAATACTGCTAGTGCTCGGTTCAAGGTATTACTGGATAGGTAATCATAACAATCATAAGAAATGATTCACGACTAAAGATGCTAATAATCCCGTAGAGGCCCTGCAGATGAAAATTACTAATAAAAAACAGCATACGATTAAAAACACAATGAATAAACTCGCGATGACTATTGGCGTCGTCAGTGGGTCTTTATTCATATTATCGCCGACAGCTTATGCCGCAGAAACCAATTATAGCTTTGGTGGTTTTATAAAGTTTGATGCTTTGTTCAGCCAAAGTTCTGACGAACAACGCTCAGGTGGTAATGATTTTTTAGTGCCTTCTACGATTGCTGTGGGTGACGGTAGTGATAAAGGCGATGTGGTTTTTGATACCAATTCTAAATTTAGTCGTCTTTGGTTTAAAACGGCAACCATGACTGAGGTTGGTGAGATTAAAAGTCATGTAGAAATGGATTTTAATGCGGGTAATGATGAGCGTGTAACCAACCAATCGAGTAATGGTTTAAGACATGCCTATCTGTCCTGGGAAAATTCTGCAGATTCTTCGATTTTAGCTGGGCAAACTTGGAGTACTTTTTTTAATCCCGCGGTGCTGCCTGAGTCCGTTGATTTTCTTGGCCCAACATCGGGCACAATTTTTGTTCGACAAAGTCAGGTGCGTTATACCCAAGCGATGGGCAATGGCAAATTTATGATTGCCGCTGAGAACCCTTCGGTTAGCTTGTATGACGGCGGTTCCGGTTTTGACGATAACCAAGTTGATGATAGCGGCATGCCAGATTTAATTGGTCGCTATGACGGTTCAACAGGCGCATTAAACTACAGTGCAGCGGCGATGGTGCGTCAAATTAATTACAACGACCGAGCTAACGATGAAGACGATAGCCAAATTGGTTATGGCGTAACGTTCTCGGGCAAGTATGCGTTTAGTAACGGTGACGATTTGAAGTTCATGCTGAGTCAAGGTCAGCTAGGGCGCTATATCGCGTTGAATGCATTCCGTGATGGTGCGGTAGAAGCAGATGGTGATATTGAATTAATTACCTCTATGGGCGGCTTTGTTGCTTATCGACATATGTGGAGCGAGAAGTTACGCAGCACGATTTCTTATGCTTACTCTGAAGCAGATAATCCAGATACGCTAGTAGCAGATGCGACTAAAAAGATTAACAATGCCAATGTGAATTTAATGTACTCTCCGACTAAAAACTTAACCTTTGGTGGTGAATACTTTATTGCTGAGCGTGAAGTAGAAAGTGGTGCTGATGGTGATTTAAATCGCTTACAGCTTACGTCTATGTGGGTGTTCTAAAAGGCTATTTTTACTATAAAAATATTAAGCTACGGAGAATTAAATCATGGCGTTTAAATCAGAAGATGATGCAAAAGCATATTGGAAAGAAAATGTCGCAATAATGATAAAGCTGTTAATCGTTTGGTTCATTGTTTCATTTGGTTGCGGGATTTTATTTGTTGAAGAACTCAATACTTTCAAACTGGGTGGATACAAGTTGGGCTTTTGGTTTGCTCAGCAAGGATCTATTTATTCATTTGTTATTTTGACCTTTGTCTATGCCAAGTTGATGGCAACATTGGATCGTAAATACGGCGTAGATGACGAGTAGGGGTAACATATTATGGAATTACAAACACTCACGTATATTGTCGTTGGTTTAACCTTCGCACTGTATATGGGCATTGCAGTTTGGGCTCGAGCAGGCTCTACCAAAGAGTTTTATGTAGCGGGTGGTGGCATTAATCCAATCGCAAACGGAATGGCAACCGCCGCCGATTGGATGTCAGCAGCATCGTTTATTTCGATGGCTGGCTTAATTGCTTTTATGGGTTACGGTGGTTCAGTTTTCTTAATGGGGTGGACAGGTGGTTTTGTTTTATTAGCCATGTTGTTAGCGCCTTATTTAAGAAAGTACGGAAAGTTTACCGTTCCTGAATTTATTGGTGATCGCTTTTATTCACGTACTGCGCGTATTGTTGCAGTGGTGTGTTTAATTATTTGTTCGGTAACCTATGTTATTGGGCAAATGAAAGGCATTGGAGTTGCTTTCTCTCGCTTCTTAGAAGTAAGTTACGACATTGGTTTGTTAATCGGTATGTGTATTGTTTTCTTCTACGCTGTTTTGGGTGGAATGAAAGGCATTACTTATACTCAGATTGCTCAGTTCTGTGTTTTGATTTTGGCTTATACCATTCCTGCCGTCTTCATTTCTTTGAACCTAACAGGTAATCCTATTCCTCAACTTGGTTTGGGCAGTACGATGATTGGTTCTGATGTTTATTTGTTAGATCGACTCGACCAAGTTGTTAGTGAGTTAGGCTTTGCCGAATACACAACGCAAACGCGTCTGAGCACGGTAAACATGTTTGCCTATACCATGTCGCTAATGATTGGTACGGCAGGTTTGCCTCATGTAATCATCCGTTTCTTTACCGTTCCTAAAGTAAAAGATGCCCGCGCTTCTGCATTTTGGGCGTTGATCTTTATTTCAATCTTATATACCACGGCTCCAGCAGTTGCGGGTATGGCTCGTTTGAATTTAATCAATACGATTGAGCCTACTGCAGGTGAAAATCTTACTTATGATGAACGTCCACAGTGGTTTAAAAATTGGGAAACGACGGGATTATTAGAATTTGAAGATAAGAACGGTGATGGCAAAATTCAGTACGTGGCTGATCCTGCTAAAAATGAAATGGTGAAAATTGACCGTGACATTATGGTATTAGCCAACCCTGAAATTGCACAATTACCTAACTGGGTCATCGCACTGGTTGCTGCAGGGGGGTTAGCAGCCGCGCTCTCAACCGCTGCCGGTTTATTATTAGCGATTGCATCGGCCATCTCTCATGATTTATTGAAAGGGGTTATTGCACCAAACATTACTGAGAAACAAGAGCTTAGAGCCAGTCGTATAGCGATGGCTGCTGCAATTGCGGGGGCGGGTTATCTCGGATTTAATCCTCCTGATTTTGCCGCAGGTACGGTTGCTCTTGCCTTTGGTTTGGCAGCATCCTCTATCTTCCCTGCGTTAATGATGGGTATTTTCAGTAAGCGCATTAATAAAGAAGGTGCGATTGCGGGTATGGTTGCAGGTATTACAATTACCTTGCTTTATGTGTTCCAACATAAAGGCATTATGTTTGTTGCGGATACGGCTTTCTTAGGCGACATGCCAGCGAATTGGTTCTTAGGAATTGAACCTAATGCGTTCGGAGTAGTGGGTGCCGTTGTTAACTTTGTTGTCGCTTTTGCGGTTTCTAAAGTCACTGGCGAACCACCACAAGAAGTACAAGATTTGGTCGAGCACATTCGAGTACCTTGCGGTGTCGAAGAAGCACACGACCATTAATCAATAAGGGTAAAAATAATCGGCCTTACTAAAGGCCGATTATTTTGATAGGAAAATTTTATGGCTTTTTATAAAAATAAACATGTAATTGTCGCAATGCTCGTTGCGCCAGTACTCGCCTTAATTAGTTATTTTTCTGTTGATGCCGTGGTCGCTGAAAAACCCCATGCTGCAAAAGCAGGTGAACATTATGCATTACTAGAAAAATCAAATTGTCGTTATAGCAGTGGCGCGTGTGATTTAAAAAATGGCGATGTGCAATTAAATATAAAACCGGAATGGATAACGAATCAACGCCTACGTCTAACGATTAGCTCTTCAAAGCCATTACAAAATATTATTGGTGCGCGGGTTAATGGATTGGGTGAAGAATTAAATACTCATGCGATGCAAAATAATGATGAGCAAGGTTTTACTTGGACGACTGAGATGGTCACTCCAGATGCCGATTTAGAGCGCTTACGTATTGCGGTTGCTATTAATGAAACTTGGTACTATGCCGATGCGGCTTTAAAGTTTATTAATTATGACGTCGCTTTCAACGATGACTTTAGACAATAGCCTAACACGCTCTATATTGGGTAGGAGAGAGTCCAGTCCAGCGTTTAAAGGCACGATTGAAGGCACTGGGGCTGGCAAAGTTTAAGCAAGAATAAATTTCTTTTATTTGTGTTTCGTTATCAAGCACCATTTTTATAGCAATTTCTTTTCGTACAGCGTCACAGATTGCAGAATAATTTAAGGCTTCATTTTTCAAATAGTTTTTTAAGGTACTCGGGCTTACATGAAAATCTCGAGCAGCTTGGGAAGCACTGGGTAAATTAGAGGCTTTATGTTCGAGTAAGTAGCTATGAACAAGTTGTCCAAATGAAACTTGAGTCGATAGTTCTTTTTCAATACGTTCAAATTTCCGTAATAGCATTTTTAGCATTCTAGGATTTGCTGAGCGAATAGGTAAGTTTAATACTTCTTTTGATATCACAAGTTCACTCTTTGCCTGGCCAAAGCGTACTGGACAATTAAAAATACGTCGGTATGTTTCTAGTGGCGCTAAAGGCTGGTGCTGAAAGTGAATGGTTTTTATTTTAACTCGATAACTCAGATCTTTACCGACTAAAAAACGCGCTAGTTGAATGCCCGAAGCCATATCTAATTCAATTAGAGGGGCAAGATTTTTATTATCCAGTGAATTATTCAACTGGTAATGGTAATAATCGCCGTCTTGAAAAAAGTCCCCTCCCAATGCGTGATTTAAAATGCGTTTATATTTGAAAGAATAATTTAGCGCTTGTTTTAGATCGGCGCAATTCATAAAAATATAGCCCACAATTCCATAATCAGAAGGGTGAATATTGTCGCCAATATCTAAACCAAATGAGAGGTTTCCTGTGGTCTTTTCTATGCGTTGAATCAGGCATTCTAATTCATTGCGATCAAGGCGTGCGCGTGGAGCATATTTAAAATCATGAGTTTCTACCTCTAAAGTCTTTTGGGTAGACGCGTTGCAAGATATCTTTGCAAGGTAATTAGATAATAGGGTGAAATAGATGCCTGATACGCTCTTATTCTTCATTTTACGTTCGCAATGTTGTTGATTATCTTATTATTATTACCATTCCTTGTTTTATTATAAATATCTCTTTTAGTTACAAATAGCACTAAAAAGTGCATTCCTTTTGCCCCTAATTAATAGGCTGCTATTTTATGCCTGTGTCTTATAAATAGGTAGGGAGAAAATGAGTTTTTTTGTAACCCTAGAGCTATTTAAATAGCCTCTGTGGTTATTTCGCAGGATTTTTATGGCTGCTGATTTTATTTGTTGGTACTTTCCATAAAACTTTGGATTCACTTGCTACGTCATCGTGTGAACTGACAATGATGACGGCTTCTTTAATGCCCTCTTAAACCAGAGGTATTATAGAAAATGGCATGGCACTAACAATAATAAAAGCCCACTGGATTAACTATGAGCATAATAAAAATAGCACTTCCCATAACGATACTTCTTTCACTGATGGGGTGTGGCGCAGATAATGATAATAAATCAACTAAGCAGAAGCCAACAGTCGCAGAGCAATCAGCAGAAGAACCAGAAGTCGTGGAACCAGAAGTCGTGGAACCAGAAGTCGTAGAGCAAACACTTAATATAACGGGTCATTATTATGATAAAGGTTTGTTCGATAAAACCAAAAGTTATGAAAATGCCTTCTCTAATAATACAACTGAAACGAATGTTGAGATACACAGTTATATTGTAATTGAGTTTGATGCAGAGGTTGATGCCGCATCAATTACGGATACGACAATACAAGTTAAAAGGCTGCATATGGAAGAGACGCCTTTTGCAGACTCTGATTTGAATAACAACAATTTAATCACGGGCGACTGGGTTTTGGCAGAAAACAAAAAAAGCCTAACCTTTAAACCCGAATATAAACCTTATTTAGACCGCTCAACATTTGCTTATTATTCTGATAGCAAACCAAACTGGAATGGTCTTAAGCCAGGCTATGAATATCAAGTCACCGTTTCTGCGGCAATTACATCAAGCGAAGGCACAGTATTAAGTACACCAGCAGAAGAGTTGAGCTGGACGTTCAAAACGACGGATGTTGACTACGGCTTATATTGGTTTAAAAGTGCCACCGATGCGGTGAAATACGTGCCAGGAAGAGCGGTAGATGCCTCTTATTACGCCCCAGAAAACGATACGTTAGTCTATGCCCATGGTTGGCAAAAAGAGAGTGTTGTAGCGGACTATAGACGAGAAGGTTTTAATCATTTAATTAACGATAGCACCTCTGGATTTACCAGTGGTATGACTGAAAATGTCGACCTGGTAATGGTTTGGAAAAATAAAGACTGGAACTTCGGTGCATTTTATTGGAACCAAATGGCTGATGATGATCTTGCACTAGGAGCCCCTTACCAGGCAGAGTCTAAAATTTGGAATACCGCTAATATGCGTTATGCCATATCGCCTTATTCCCTGAACGGTTCAGCGCGCTTAGAAACGGAGCCATCTGCAGAGCCGATGACGGATACTGAAATATGGGATCATGATCGCCAAGTTATTAATAAACCTGCTAAACCCATGTCTGTTTTAATGGCAGAAGTACTAGAAAGCTCGCTCGCGGATATGGAAGATAATGAATTTAGACTCGCGGGTCATTCATTAGGTGCTCAAATGGTTGATGGCGCAGCGTATATCTTAAATAAAAACAATGTTACTGGAGCCTTGGTGCCAGATCGAGTAGCCATGATTGATCCATACTGGGCGGGTACATACGTTGCCGATGAGTATTGGGATGAACATCCAGCAAAGGCATTGGTTACACAAGCAATCGCAAATAGAGACATTGATATTGAAACTGCCGCGAATGTGATTGCGACAGATGCTAGTTTTACCAGTGGCTATAATTACGACTACTACAACCCAGGTTATGCTGGAAGTAATCCTAGCGAAGTTAAGCAGCCATGGAATGAAGAAATCAGCCGTGCAATTGCTGATCAGCTGGTGGAAAAGGGTACCGCAATTGCTTTCTACGACGTATCTCAAACCAGTGATGCATTTATACTGTCAACCACTTCTGGTGGAGTCAATACAGCAATGCGTGATATCGCTGCTATCAGCTATTTGCAAACACCTTGGGTCGCAGGGTCCGAATCTTCAACGTCCTACCTAGGCCAAAGACATGTAAATGGACGCTTCTGGTATTTATGGCAAATGGCATTTGACGCCAAAGATTTATCCGAAGGTTTTTCAGCATCAACGGATACTGAAGCGCTAATTGGATTAATGAATGCAGAAAAACCACTTGCAGATAAAGGCCGTTGGAGCATTGTTGCAGGGCAAGAAACGGCAACACCAGAAGATGATATGTTCGAATTAAAAGACAATGTTGAATGGTGTGGCACGTTTCTAGCGGGTTACTGCAACAATAGTAAATCCTGGCAATTCTAAGCGCACTCAAACAGTAATAAAGAAAGCGCTTTTTAAAACGTAGAAATAAAACCCAGCCTTATTTAAGGCTGGGTTTTTTTGCGTTTATGTTTGAAATGGTACTATTATATATCTTAGGCATACGCCAATCCCAATTGAGTAGATTAGACTTTTCTTTTGATGCTTAGTTGAACAGCAGTGACCTTAGGTAATACCGTTAATGTCCCCAGAATTAATCGCCATCCATAATTTTTTAAGCGAATGCTTGCCCTTCGATCAGCTTCCTAATGCTGTTATTGCGCAAGTAGTTTCTGACATTGAGGTGAGCTATCACAGCAAAGGCAGTCAATTTGGCAAGCAAGATCTGGACGGCGGCCTAAGAATTTTACGCAGTGGCGCGGCTGAATTACGTTGTGCTAAAGATTTATTATTAGATCGCCTAGCAGAAGGTGACAGTTTCAATTTAGGTGGGCTCAATGTTGAACAGCCCGGTATTAAAGCGACATTAATTGAAGACGCTTTAATTTACACATTACCTGAAATTCCTTATCAGCAATTGCGCAGTGACTATCGTGCATTTGATCGATTTTTTTCAAGCCAGCGCAGCCGTCGTGTTCGGCGTGCAGCTCGTCACGAGCCTGTACCCAACGATATGATGCGCCCCCTCAGTGACTTGATGAGCAATGAGCTGCTGTCTGTTACCCCAGATACCAGTATTCAAAAAACCGCTGCATTAATGTCAGAGCATCGTTTTTCTTCAATATTAGTTATGGTCGATGAGAATTTAGTCGGCATAGTAACAGACCGTGATATACGCTCGCGTGCCGTCGCCAAAGGATTATCTTTAGATCAGCCAGTCAGCCAAATTATGACACCAGATCCACTGACACTGATTCCTAGCTGCTCAATTTTTGATGCAACGTTATTTATGACTCAGCGAGGCATTCATCACATCCCTATCATGGAAGATACAAAGGTTACCGGCATCATCACCGCTTCCGATTTAATGCTTGCGCGTAAAGATGATCCTGTATTTTTAGTTCAACATATTGGTCGTCAAACCACGACTCAAGAATTAAAAAGAGTCGTGGCAGCAATGCCCGATTTATTAGTTCAATGGGTGCATGCTGGTATTCGCTCTAACCAACTAAGTCATGTGCTAACAGCCTTGAGTGATGCCATTACCGTGCGTTTAATTGAGCTCGCTATTGAAGAAATAGGGCCAGCACCAGTGCCTTTTTGTTGGCTAGGCTTTGGTTCTCAGGGACGCAAAGAACAATTACTCGGTGCCGATCAAGATAACGCATTATTAATAAGTGATGAGATGAAGCCGGAAGATGAATCTTGGTTTTCACAGTTAGCTGAATATGTGTGTAATGGTTTAAATGATTGTGGTTATATTTATTGTCCTGGAAATATCATGGCAACGAATAATAACTTACGCCAACCATTAAAAGAATGGATGAAAACAGTCGATCGTTGGATGCGAACACCTACCGAGCGAGCCGTGATGGAGGTCAGTATATTCTTTGATTTGCGCACAATTTATGGCGATAACGAACTCGCCAAAAAATTACAAACGCATATGCTTAACCATACACAAAGCAATAGCATCTTTTTAGCCGCGTTAGCCCAGAATGTATTAAGTAATGCGCCGCCTATGGGGGTTTTTCGACGTTTTGTTGTTGAACAAAATGGTGAACATGCCCACGAACTTAATTTAAAAAAACGCGGTGTTATTCCTATTATTGATATTGTGCGCTTACACGCATTGGCTAATGGTTTATTTGAAGTCAATACCATTGATCGTTTACGTGCGCTGGTTGATTGCAAAGCAATGACCATTGTTGATAGCCGCAACCTACAAGATGCTTTACAAGTTCTTATGCAGCTGCGTCTTGTACATCAGGCCGAAGAAATCGTGAACGGACAAACCCCGAGTAATTATGTTAACCCTGCTTCATTATCAAAAATTGTTGCGAAACAATTAAAAGATGCTTTTGGTATCGTTAAAGATGCACAGCAGGGTGTTAAATTAAAATATCGCCAAGGACTTGGCTAATGCTTTGGTCGCATCTTCTTTTATTACGTTGCCAGCAGTATTATTTTCAACGCCTTGTGAATCAATCGCGTTATGGGCACCTGTTAACGCATTGTTGGCGTGAATGTTTTCATAAACATACGATTAAACCCTCGATGCCTTTTCAGGATGTTGAATTCTTGGTCGCTGACCTAGAAATGTCATCACTCGATGCCCGTGAAGGAGAAATTCTAAGCATTGGCTGGGTCGTGATAAAAAATGCAAAGATTCAATTATCCAGCGCCGAGCATCATTTATTAAAAGCAAAAAAAACGGTAGGGCAAAGTGCAACGATTCATAATTTACGCGACTGTGAATTACAACAAGGTGAAAATATCATGTTTGTGGTTGAGCGGTTTTTGACGCTGGCCGCCGGTAAAGTTCTTGTCTTTCATCACGCACCGCTTGATATGGCTTATTTAAATAAAGCCAGCATGGAGCTTTTCTCAAGCCCAATGCTCTTACCTGTTATCGATACGTTAGCGATTGAACAAAAAAAACTATTACGGCACAAAGATCATATTGAAACTGGTGAATTACGATTAGCAGAATGCCGATCACGTTATAACTTGCCCGCTTATCCTGCTCATAATGCGCTCATGGATGCCTTATCTTCGGCCGAGCTTTTACTTGCGCAGCTTAATCTTAAGGGCAAGGGAACACGACTCAGAGATTTATTTTAATTCTTTTGACTTAGTCTAGGATAAAAAATACAAGCTTTCTCATCTTAAGCTAACATTCATTGATATGAATAAATTCTCTTGAGTTATAAATTATGATCGCAATTACACAGGATGTAATTAATCATGTATCTGAAGGTTTTAGCATTCCTTCAATGCCCTCTATCTTGATTGAAGTACAAGAAATTTGTGCGGATCCTAATGGCGACTTAACCGATTTAGCCAGAGTCATTTCTACGGATATCGGTTTATCATCAGCCATATTGAAAACTACAGATAACTTAGTCAGCAGCCTTAAGCGTCGGCAGAATATTGAAGGCTGGGATGATGTTAAAGAATCTTGTTATGTTCAATTGGGTATTAATGAAGACATCTATCAAGACCTAAGTGAAGATCTTGAAGCATTGTGGCAAGAAAGAGAATGATGATCGTTAACTTGGTCGGGTTTTTAACCATACTCTAACATTAGACCAGCGATTAATAATCAGTGCTGCGAAAATCAAACTACAACCGGTCAATTGCAATGCAGACATTCTTTCACTAAACCAATAGGCGGCGATGAGTGCTGTCCAAATGGGTTCTAAAATCATAATCACCGCAGCATGGCTAGGTGTTGTTAGCCCTTGAGCGTAGGTTTGCAGCAAGAACCGAGCGGCGGTACCAATGAGTGCGCTTAATAAGAGCCACTGCCACATCGATACGCTTGCGGCTTCAGGCCAAATTTCAGTGAATGCTGAAATAATAATTCCCATAATCCCCACAAATGATAATGAAATTGCGGTTAAGGCCGTCGCCGACATGTACACAGCGGCACGGCCATTAAGAATAAACGTAAGGGATAATAAAATAGCGGCACTTAAAAAGAATAATTGGCTTGGCTCAGGGTGAAAGCCATTTTCTAACCCTAGTAAACCTAAACCAATAAAGGCGACAGGTAATGCAACCCAGTTACTTTTTTGTACCTTATCTTTAAAAATCATATAGCTAATCGGCGCAACCAGAATTGAGGATATACTGGTTATGAAAGCACCTTCACCTAAGTTTTTAGCGTGAAATAAACCAAAAATCCATAAGCACATCGCCATGCCAAACAAGATACCTATTTGAGTCGATACTAGCCATTGCTTGGGGTCTAAGCCTAGCAAAGAACGCTTACAGAATAAGGCTAAAAAAATTCCGGCTAATAAAAATCGGCTGCCGATAAACAACAAAGGAGGCATTTCATTAACGGCTTCTTTAGAAAACATCCAACTGATAGCGGCCAGTAAAGTAACGATGATGAGATACGCATCAGCTTTAAGAGAGTGATTTTGCAAGACAATGACAACTTATAAAAGGCGTGAAATATGGAAAAATGATAGCGTTTATAATACCGCGAAATATGCGGAATAATAGCCTCTATAATATGAACGGACTGTTCTAGTTGTGAAGAGGAATTCTATGGTGGTCGATTGCCTATCAGGCTCAATCTGAGTATAAAGTAGCCCTATATACATATTCCCCTAATTCCGCACATTGCAGGTCGTCATGACAGCCCCAAAAGCCAAAAAAACCAAAGCCCCCGCTAAAAAAGCCGCCGTTAAAAAAGCGACCAAAGCAGCCGTTAAAAAAACAACCAGCTTCGAAGAAACCCTATGGGATAGCGCCAACAAACTGCGCGGCTCGGTAGAATCCAGTGAATACAAGCACATTGTACTCAGCCTCATCTTCTTAAAATTCATCTCCGACAAATTCGAAGCCCAGCGTTATAAACTGCAAAACGAAGGCATGGGTGACTATGTCGACATGGTCGACTTTTACACCAAAGACAACGTCTTCTACCTACCCGTAGAAGCGCGCTGGCAAGAACTATTAACCCACGCCAAACAAGACGACATCGCCCTAAAAATTGACACCGCCTTGCATACCATCGAAAAAAACAACAAATCGTTAGCGGGGGCATTGCCCGACAACTACTTCTCGCGCTTAGGCTTAGAAAGCAACAAACTGGCCGCGCTGCTCGATACCATCAACAATATTGATACGTATGTAGAAGAACAAGCAGGCATCAAAGAAGGTGAAGAACACCTAAACGCCGAGGCCAAAGCCCTCGCCGAAGAAGACCTCGTTGGTCGCGTATACGAATACTTCTTAGGCAAATTTGCCGCATCTGAAGGCAAAGGCGGTGGCGAATTCTATACCCCAAAATCGGTAGTCGCGTTACTCGCCGAAATGCTAGAACCTTACAAGGGCAAAATCTACGACCCCTGCTGCGGTTCGGGCGGCATGTTTGTGCAGTCGATCAAATTTATCAACAGCCACAACGGCAACCAAAAAGACATCTCGATCTACGGCCAAGAATACACCAGCACCACCTACAAACTGGCCAAAATGAACTTAGCCATTCGTGGCATCAGCGGCAACTTAGGCGAAGTCGCAGGCGACACCTTTTTTAAAGACCAGCACCCCGATCTAAAAGCCGACTTCATCATGGCCAACCCGCCGTTTAACCAAAAACAATGGCGCAGCGAAAGCGAGCTGGTCGACGACCCGCGCTGGGCAGGCTACACCGCACCGCCCACCGGCAACGCCAACTACGCCTGGATACTGCACATGCTGTCCAAGCTATCTGAAGCGGGCACCGCAGGTTTTGTACTCGCCAACGGCTCGATGAGCAGTAATACCAGCGGCGAAGGCAAGATCCGCCAAGAAATCATCGACAACGACCACGTAGACTGCATGATCGCCCTACCTGGCCAACTGTTTTACACCACCCAAATACCGGTGTGTTTATGGTTTCTAACCAAAAACAAAGGCGAAGTAAAAAATCCAGACGGCACAATAGAACGCCGCGATAGAAAAGGCGAAACCCTATTCATCGACGCCCGCCAAATGGGCACCATGGCGAGTCGCATTCACAAAGAACTCACCGACGACGACCTCGCCAAAATCGCCGGCACCTACCACGCATGGCGCAGCGGCACAGAAACCGCAAACCCAACCGAAAACCCACAAAATGTAGGTCGGGGTTCAGCCCGACAAGAGGAAGATACACAAAATGTAGGTCGGGGTTCAGCCCGACAAGATAACGCCCCTGCAAATAACGTCTACCAAAACATTGCAGGCTATTGCAAATCTGCCACCCTCGACGACATAAAAGCCAACGACTACGTGCTCACCCCTGGGCGCTACGTCGGCGCAGCCGAAATCGAAGACGACGGCATCCCGTTTGAAGACAAAATGCGCGATCTTAGCCAAACCCTGTACCAGCAAATGCAAGACGCACAAACCCTAGACGCCGCGATTAAAAAGAACTTGGAGGTGCTGGGTTATGGGGAGTGAATGGAAGGAAGTTGGGCTGAACGACTTAGGTGAAGTGGCAAGAGGAAAGTCGAGGCATCGCCCTAGGTATGCTGAGCATTTATATGGAGGCGCGTATCCGTTTATTCAGACGGGAGATGTAAAAGCTTCAGGCGGCTTAATAACAAATCACTCTCAAACTTATAGCGAGGATGGTTTGGCTCAGAGTCGTTTATGGCCTGCCGGAACGATGTGTATAACCATAGCTGCAAATATTGCTGAAACAGGAATACTCAGTTACCCCGCCTGCTTTCCTGATAGTGTGATTGGATTTATAGCTGATGAGAATAAATGCGATGTTCGATTCATTGAATATCGTTTTCGCTATTTAAAGGCGCAACTTCAGCGTGAGGCTATTGGCTCGGTTCAAGATAATATTAATTTAGCTACTTTTGAGCGATTAAGATTTTCAATTCCTGCTTTGATCGAGCAAAAGAAAATCTCTAATATCTTGGGTTCTCTAGACAACAAAATTCAACTAAACCGCGAAACCAACCAAACCCTAGAAGCCATGGCCCAAGCCTTATTCAAAAGCTGGTTCGTGGATTTTGATCCCGTATTCGACAATATAATCGCCCACAACCTAGCGCATAACAACGCGCCACTGCACAACATCCCAGAACCCTTATTGCCCCACGCCCAGCGCCGCTTGAACGTACACAATGTAGGTCGGGGTTCAGCCCGACAAACCGCCGCACACGCTTTTCATCATTTATTCCCACAAGCATTTGAGCAAAGCGACGAACCCAGTGTCGGCATTCAGGGCTGGGTGCCGAAGGGGTGGGGGGTGAAAAATATCACTGAGCTCGCTGATACTATTTCAAATACTTATCCTTTAAAAACAGTAGATAAAGTTATTTTTTTGAATACGGGAGATATCGAGGCAGGTAATTTTTTGCATAAAAATTATTCGGAAGTATCAACTCTTCCCGGACAAGCGAAGAAAATGATACAAAAAGACGATATTTTATATAGTGAAATTAGACCTAAGAATAAACGTTTTGCATATGTATATTTTGATGGGACTGAACATGTTGTTTCAACAAAGTTAATGGTCTTGAGAGCGAAAGAAAAAGCCAACTCTAGATTTGTATATTTTTTGCTGACATTAAATAAAACTATTTCTGATCTACAAAGAATTGCAGAGCTGCGCTCTGGTACTTTTCCTCAAATAACATATAACGAATTATCATTGATTAAAGCAGCAATCCCTAGCGATGGTAATGTTCTGAAAGCCTTTTCTAATATCATGTTAAATACTTATTACAATAAGAATTTACAGATTCAGGCACAGAATGAAGAATTAAAAAAACTCCGCGACACCCTGCTTCCCAAACTCATCTCAGGCGAGCTGCGCATCCCCGACGCCGAGCAAGCAACCGAGGCATTAGCGAAATGAC
>CAWVSY010000002.1:0-112730 GCA_963933055.1 uncultured Oleispira sp. | reverse complement strand
TCATGATCATGACCTTCACCTGCTATACCTACCCAAGCAACATGTTTAGGTGTGAAAGGTAAACTGATCGGTTTTTCTAATTCTTTATGTTCTAGATTCACTACCACTAGCTGGTTATTCACGGCGTCAGTGATATAAACATCGTCACTTGATTTGCTGGATGTAATACTAACGTGGCCATGGCTTCCTGGTGCGAATACAGGTAAAGCATTCAATGCTTTAATTTCAATTAGGTGCTTAAAATTGTTTTTTGCATCTAATAAATGCAGACCACCGGCTTTATTCAATACCATTAGAATATCGCCTTCGTCATCCATTTTTGCGGTACTGTATTCTGCTGCGGTGCCATTTTTCCAATCGACCAGTTCAATTGTACTGTTATCTAAATTCACCGCATACAATGCGCCGCGTGCCCAGCCTGCTACGAGGTTGCTATCGGCAAAACCAGAGAAGCTACCAATGCGAACACCGGCTTCCATTCCGGCAGGATTATTGATTTTTTCGGCGGTGAAGTTATCTCCATTTTGGCGAATTACTAATACTCCATCAGAGCAGCCAAACACACTGGCATCTTCTGTTGAGAAAGCACCATGAAGGGATGGGCAAGTTTCTGAAAAGCGTTTTATCGTATCGTAATTACCACTATTTTTATTGAATTTAAACAGCTCAATCTGATCGGGTAATACGCTAGTTGCATTAGCTGCACGATAGGTTGCTAATAAAAAGTCTCCTCGTGGTTCTGCTGCACCATGCATCGCGTTGGTCAGTTCTAAAGAGCGAGCTTTGTTATTTAGAATTTCATCGTCATTAAAATCGATAACGCTGGATAGCAACGCATTGTCGCCATCGCCATCAAAGAAAAAGGCTGAGCGAGTTTCGTTATCGCGATAGTGTGTTGGGCGTATACCATTAAATACTTGTTCTATTATTTTAGGGTCTTTTTCATAAGGGTGTAGGTGATCGCCATGGTCTTCTTGATATAAACCACCATCTAAAATTTGAACTTTATTTTGATCTCGTTGTGCAACTAAGGCAAAACGAGATTGTGGTGATGCATACAAACTGCTAGCGGCATGGCTTAAACTCAAACGATCAATAAGAGCGCCATCCTTAGAATTGAAAACCGCTAATTCGGGATTACTTTCAGCTGCGGATGTAACGACTAAGCGTCCAGTTTTATTCACATCAAAATTATCTTTTTGATGTGACTCTGTTTTATTATCGTTTCCATCTTCACAGGCCGTTAACAGCACGGCCGTCATGAGTAGCGGAATGGTTTTTTTAGTAATGCTGAGCATTTATTTTTCCTTTTTAGGTTAATAATATAATTGTGTTTGCAGTTGGATATTTCGGCCTGAATTCGGTGCGAATTCTTTCAGGTACGATACGTGATTTGTACCTGCGCTATTAAATACATTGTTAATCGTTAGGCTGGTGGTTAGCTCTTTGTTAAATACGCGGGTGGTATAATCAGCTTTTAAATCCAGCTCTTGAAAACCAGAGGTTGCACTCTCATTACGAGATACTCGATCTTGCGTAGCAACCCAACGGTTTGTAGCGGAAACTATCCAGTTATTCTTTTGCCAGTTAATATTGAACGATGCAGTAGCGGGAGGCAGTCGAGGAATGTGTTTTTCATCACCTTCCAATAGTTCTGCGCGAACGGCATCTAGGCTTAATTCTGTTGATATCGTATTACTGAGACGTTGCTCCCAGCTAAACTCAAACCCAAAAAATCGCGCATCTTTTTGTTCATGCTGATAAACCGCATTGCCGTGGTAGGGATCTGTTGCTTCCTTTAGATCGTTATAAATAAAATCGTCGAATAAGTAGTGATAAATTGCGCTTCTAACGAAGTAGTTATCGCTACTCACATTCCAAATTAAATCAGCGGTATAGGCTGTTTCTTCGTTTAAATTGATATTGTCTAGCTGATAAGAAAAGGTTGCGTGATGATCTCCATTCCAATACATCTCTTCTGCATCGGGTGCTCTTTGCGCGCGTGATACATTTAATGATAAGCGTTGACCATCGCTAATATTCCAAATACTGGCGGCAGAGAACGTTGTCGGTAAAAAATGTTTATCTTCATAGTATGCTTGTGAGCGTCTAGACGAAGGTTGTATCGATACAGGATCGGCGGTGATGGTTTTTGCATCAATACGAGCACCTAGTTCAAACAATCCTTCCGCGAAGCCATTAATTTTCCAAGGCTTATTTTCAACTAAAAAATATCCGACGTTAGTGCTTTTAGTGATGGGCATTGGCGTATCGTGTACAAACTGAAAGCCTTCTTTATAGGTAAATAAATTACCTTGTTCGCCGTTCCAAGTTTGGTCACTGTAATCAGGAATTTGAGAGCAGCCACTATGGTCATGGCAGAGCTTTATTTCTTGTTGAGAAAAATGAATCCCTAAGGTTCCTTGCCAGCCAGTGATACTTGAATGCTGCAGTTTAGAATTTACTTCGAAAGATTCTTTATCGAACAAACCTTCGGTAACCGGCACGGTCAGTTCATCGTGTTCATAATCAATATGCGAGACATGTGTTTCCCAGTTTTCAATACCCACGATAGGATTGAGCCAAGAAGAAGATAGCTGTATGCGTGTTTGTTTAGGGCGAACTCGGGTCGGCATATTATTAAGATTCGGAACACCATAATCTTGTTCGATAACATGAATACTCATACCAATAAAACCGTATTCATTTGATGTGCGACTAATGCCAATGCCGCCGCCTTGGCTTTTAGTATCGCTATTTTCTACACGGTCTTTATTGCTGTGATAATCATTAGAAGATTTATCGAAACCATTTAGATGCATGGCCCATTCACCATTACCCGCATTCAGTTCGGCTGCTAAAACCTGTGCTTGGTCGTTGCTGTTGATGCCTGCTTTGATACTGCCTTGCACTTCATCAATAGGAAAGTGATGTATGCTTCGATCTAATACATTGACGATGCCACCAATTGCACCACTGCCATACAGTACGGTGGCGGGGCCCAATATCACTTCGACTTGCTGAGCATTGGTGATTTCGACCATGGGGGCGTGGTCAGAGCTCATGGCTGATAAGTCTGAACTGTCTTGACCGTTGACCATCGTTTTTACGCGGCTGCCCGATAAGCCTCTTAGCACTGGGCGACCAACACCAGGGCCAATTGAGGCGTTGCTAATACCGGGTTGTTGCTCCAACAACTCACCGAGTGATTTGGCTTGGCTTTTTTTCAGCGCCTCTTCATCGACAACTAAAACAGGTTGTACGATATTGCGCATTGATGATTGATGCGTCGATTTAATAACGACGGTATCCAGCTCGGTTGCATGGACCGATGGCATTAATAATCCGCTACACAGACTACACATTGAAATAAAACGATATAACATAACAATCAATACTCAAATTAAAGATAGATCAAATAAAAGAGCGTTAAATAACGCTTATTGCCAAGCTGGGAAAGGATCATCCAATCGTAGCCATGCTGATTGTCCCGCTAATACTTCTTCTTCACTTAATAGGCATTCATCTAACGACTTCCGCATGGCGGCTTCATTGATACGTTGTCCAATGAATACAAGCTCTTGGCGCATATCACCAAACGGTTCTTGCCATAAGGATTCGATGTAAGATAACGATTCTTCATCTTGTGGCCATTGATCTTCGGGGATGGCTTTCCAGAACATACCGGCTGGACCATGGTGCGCAATGCCTCCAGCCTGATGCCAATGACCGGCAAATTGCGGGCGGCTGGCCAGCCAAAAATAACCTTTAGAGCGAATCAATTTTCCTTCGGGCCAATCTTGATACAGAAAATCAAAAAACTTTTGCGGATGAAAAGGACGTCGCGCTTGATAGCTGAAACTACTGATACCGTACTCCTCTGTTTCGGGGGTATGTTCACCGCGCATTTCTTTCAACCAGCCAGGATCTTGCTTAGCGCGATCGAAACTGAAAGCTTGAGTATTCAATAGCTTGTCTAAAGGTACTTGCCCATGATCAGCAATAATTTGTTCAGCTACAGGATTCAGGCTGGTTAAAATGGCTTTTAACTCGACCAGCTGTTCGCTGCTAATTAAATCGGATTTACTGATGATTAATTTATCGCAGAATTCAATTTGGTCGACCAATAGATCGGCTACGTTACGCTGGTCTTCTTCCCCTAATGATTCGTCGGTTTCTACTAGCTGTCGTGCTTCATGAAAATCACGTAAAAAGTTAAACGCATCGACCATCGTTACCATGGTATCGAGGCGCACAAGGTGAGTAAGGCTTACACCTTGATCATCTTCAAAAGTGAACGTTTCGGCAACTGGTAAAGGTTCTGAAATCCCTGTCGATTCAATGACTAGATAATCAAATTTGTTTTCTTTAGCCATCTTGGTGACTTCTTCTAGAAGGTCTTCTCGTAGGGTGCAGCAAATACAGCCATTGCTCATTTCTACCAGTTTTTCTTCTGTGCGACTAAGCGAGACTGAGTTTTTAATCTGTGTTGCGTCGATATTAATTTCACTCATATCGTTAACAATAACCGCAATACGGCGGTGTTCACGATTATGCAGAATATGATTGAGTAAAGTTGTTTTTCCCGCACCTAAAAAGCCAGATAAAACAGTTACTGGTAAGCGCTTGTCGTTTTTAGTCATGTTATTTTCCTATCGAATTGGTGCAATGTTATAATATAATATTTGGGTAATCAATAAAATTTGTTTAGTTGTGTAAGTATACGGTGTTGTGAGGGGTTGGAATGGGAGTTGGGAACAGAGCTTGTTAGTACAGCGCTAGACCAGCCTGATGCTAGCCTAGCTTGCTGTTTAAATGTTAGCGGTTGTTATGCTTTTGGTGGATGTGTTGCGCGCCAGTGATCGGCAATGTCGATGCGGCGAGTGACCCAAACATCTTCGTGGCTTTGCACATAATCTAAAAAGCGTGCTAGTGCAGCTGCACGGCCAGGACGGCCAACTAAGCGACAATGCAAACCAATGCTCAGCATCTTTGGAGCGGCAGGGTATTTTTCGGTGCCAGTGCCTTCGGCGTATAAAACATCAAATGAATCTTTTAAATAGGTAAAAAACTGATCGCCCGAGTTAAAACCTTGGTTGGTCGCAAAGCGCATGTCGTTGCTATCAAGCGTATAAGGAATTATTAAGTGAGGCTGATCGTAGTCGTAGCACCAATACGGTAGATCGTCGGCATAAGAGTCAGCGTCGTAAGCAAAACCACCAGCTTCGGCCACTAGGTCGCGAGTATTGGGGCTCATACGGCCGGTATACCAACCTTGTGGACGCTTACCTGTGACTTCGGTATGAATACGAATGGCTTCGGCGATGTGTTCGCGTTCAACGTCTTTATCGACATACTGGTAGTCGATCCACTTTAGACCGTGAGAGGCGATTTCCCAATCGGCGTCATTCATTGCGGCAACGATTTCTGGATTGCGTTGCAGTGCGGTGGCTACACCATACACTGTTACGGGCATATCGCGTTCGGTGAACATGCGGTGTAAACGCCAGAAGCCTGCACGTGCGCCGTATTCGTAAATAGATTCCATGTTCATGTTGCGCACGCCTTCAAGGGCAGGAGCGCCGACGATTTCGGACAAAAATGCTTCCGATGCTTTATCGCCATGTAGAATACAGTTCTCACCACCTTCTTCGTAGTTGATAACAAACTGAAGGGCTACTTTGGCTTTGTTAGGCCATTTAGGGTCTAGGCTGTGTTGGCCGTAGCCCATCATGTCACGTGGATATGTCATAGCGAGTAACTCATAAAGTGGTTCGAGAATAGCGAATTAATTCAATAGTGACTGAATTATAGATCAATTGTTAGGGGGTTAAAAGCTGACGAAGTGGACAACTTATTACACTGAATAAGCGCCCGATTGTTGCAATAACTTAACACTTTCTTGCTTGCTTTCTGAGATTGGTTGGTTATTATGCATGTATGAACATTTTAAACGCTGTGACTAAACCATGTCTTACCCGCTCTGCTTCTTGCAGCGGTAATTCTGTGTGCTTGTCAAAAGAGTTGCGTTTATCAAAGCAGTATTGGTGCTTTACCGAGTTTTTCTGGGGCTATTTTAGCTTCACGCTGGGTCGCACTTGATATTCGTTTACTAGAATTCAATAAGCAGCCCGGCTACATCAGCCGACTGCTTAAAGAACCCCGATTAGCAGTTAGCTGGTCGGGGTTTTTTTTTGTTCGGTTTTGTCGACACAAAATTGAAATATCGAAGGGGGATAATTAAGTTTAGGAGTACATCATGAATAGCAACGTACAAGCATTAGCAGAAGAAACCCGGATCAGCGAAGTTGTCGCATTGAATAATTCACGCGCAGGCGTTCGCCCTTTGCCAAGTCCGCGTGCATTAAAGCAGGCTTTGCCTTTGCCAGAATACTTGCAGGTGCAGATAGATCAGCAGCGCCAAGAAATTCGTCAGTTATTGCAGGGTAAGGATGATCGATTATTGATTATTACAGGGCCTTGCTCGCTACATGATCCTGAAGCCGCTTTAGATTATGGCCGCCGTTTGGCCGACTTGAATGAGCAACTTTCGGATCGTTTATTGATTGTTATGCGTGCTTATGTTGAAAAACCTAGAACGACAACCGGCTGGAAAGGGTTGGCTTATGATCCTGATAGAGATTCAACCCATGATGGTGCTGGGGATATTAATAAAGGCTTAGAAGTATCGCGTAAATTATTATTGCAGTTAGTTGAGTTGGGTTTGCCTTTAGCAACTGAAGCGTTAAATCCGATGACGATGATGTACTTAGAAGATTTAATCAGTTGGACTGCTATTGGTGCACGTACTGCTGAGTCACAAATTCATCGTGAGATGATTAGCCATTTATCAATGCCTGTTGGCATTAAAAACGGTACTGATGGTTCTGTTGATACCGCGGTGAATGCAATGGTTTCTGCTAGCCGTAGTCATCATTGCTTAGGAATGGATGTTGATGGCAATATTGCTATGCTGGATACGCCAGGAAATTCTGATACTCATGTTGTTTTGCGTGGCGGTCGACATTTAACAAATTACGATGCAGAAAGCATTGAATCTGCGATCGCGCAATTGACGACAGCAAAAGAGCATAATGATATTCATGCCAAAGTAATTGTTGATTGCAGTCATGCTAATGCGCAGAAAAAACATGAGCGTCAATTAGACATTGCAACTCAGGTTGTTGCGCAATATAAAGCGGGTAATAAAGCTATTTCAGGCATTATGTTAGAAAGCTTCATTAAAGCAGGTAATCAAGGCATGAAGGGGCCGCATAATGCAGGACTTGAATACGGCTTGTCTATTACGGACCCTTGTTTAAGCTGGGAGCAGACTAAGAATTTATTAATCGGTCTTCATGACCAGCTAGCATCTTAATTTATAGTCGTGCGTAGATTCTTTATTATTGCTAATCAGTGAGGCTGTTTTGTGTATTTTGTTATAGTACCGAACAGCTCTTCACGATTTATGGGTTTAGAAATTACTTCATTCATACCTGAATCAACGCATGCTTTGATATCTTCTTCCATTACGCTCGCAGTCAAACCTAAAATAGGTGTCTGGCTGTATTTTTTATTTTCTCGTAATATTTTTGTTGCTTCTATGCCATCAATAATAGGCATATGCCAATCCATTAAAACAAGATCAAAAGAATTATTTTCACACAGTTCTAGTGCTTGTTTACCATGATTGGCAAGTGCGATGTTGGCACCCGCTTGGCCTAAAATCTTTTTTAAGACGATTTGGTTTGTCGGATTATCTTCTACGACTAAAATATGCACGTTGTTTAAATTAAAACTTTCTATGGTTGGTTTTGCTTGAGGTTCTTTACTGGCGGGTAAATAGGAAATGGTAAATTGACATTCGCTACCTTGGCCAAGTTTGCTAGTGAGATTGATGTCTCCTTTCATTAAGTTAACCAAATTTTGGCTGATAACAAGCCCTAAGCCGTTACCTTCAAATTGTCGTGTGGTGGAATCATCAACTTGGCTAAAAGGTTTGAAAAGTTTTTCTTGATCCGATTCTTGAATGCCAATGCCAATGCCGGTGTCTAATACCGTGAAAATTAATTGCTGATTTATGCTGTCGTCTTCAAGAAAAATAGATACGCTGCCTTTATTGGTAAACTTGATGGCATTATTAGCGATGTTTAATAGAACCTGTTTTATTCGATCAGGATCACCATTTATTCTTTCAGGTACTTGCTCACTAATCGTCACCGTTAGATTAATAGCTTTTATTTCAGCGCTATTAGCAATAATTTTTACAACTGAATCAACGAGTTTTTTTGGTGAAAAATCTTTTTTCTGAAGCGAAATTTTACCTCGACCTATTTTAGCGTATTGTAAAATATCACTGGTTTGAGTCGACAGCGCTTCCGTTGAACTTTCTATTATGCTGATCAGTTCCGATCGTTCTTTCTCATTGGTTGATTCTTTGAGCAGCTCAAGAGCGCAGCGGATGCCATTTAACGGGGTACGCATTTCATGGCTCATGTTTGCTAAAAAAGTCGTCTTTACTTGATTGGCTTTCTTGGCTTCTATAGCTGATTGTTCAGCTGCTTGCTTTGCATTTTTAAGTTCAGTGATATTACGTGCAATACCAAAAATATACTCGGTAACTCCGTCATCGTTATTAATGGGTGAGAGCATAGTGCTCCAGTGGCGAATGCTGCCATCGCCACTGGTAAAAGCTTCGCTTTCTTCATACTGAATAGGGGAGTGTTCTTGAATACAGCGCATGTAATTGGGGACAACAAAATTGTACATCTCTGGCGGAAGCACTTCACTTAAGGGTTTATCGAAGTGCTCTAACGCTTCAATGCTAACAGCTTCTTGTTGTGCTTCATTAGTGCTCACCACATAAAATTCATCTTCAATGACTTTTAATATGAACATGTTATCTAATGACTTTTTCCAAAGTTTCGATAGTAAGCTGTTTTCTAATCCGCTTCTTGTTGTTACGTCCATGTACTATCCATTTAAGCTTTCGAGATTTGTATATCCATCAATCTGTACGCCGTCATCTGGAAACGCTGCCAGTATTTGTTGAATGTCTTTTTGAAATAGAGATTCAATGACAGGGTTTCTCATCTTTTCGGAGCAAGCCGTTCCCCAAACTGTGCAATATTGCTGCTCTTCGATATCCGCCGTTGATAACGGTGTTCCCGAAGGGAATCCAGGACTGTTCTTAGAGAGTAATAGGTTAATACAATCTGGTGCGATTGCTAAGGCTTTTTTCGTAATTGGGTCCCAGGCTAATAGGCTTTCATTCTTATAGTATATCCAAAGCGTGCCCTCATTATGAGTGAGTGTGATCTTGCCCACATCAAAGCCTGAAGCCGTGCGGTTATCAATATTGGATATTTTGCCATTGATAAAACAAAAGTTGCTAATGTGCATAGCACTCAGTTTTTGTGCTAAAACGGTTGATTCTGGATAGGTCAAAAGTGTTTTTCCAAAATCGATGGCATAGCTTACGGAGTTATGGACCAGTGCCTTATCAGATTCAGTGCTAGCGATATATGAACTTTCTAAGGGATAGCAAGCAAGGCCGCCTACTTGCTGATAACTTGGTTTGCTGACTTCTATACGTGCTGCCTCTTCTAACTCTGTGGCACTTAAATCGGTAAAAATTTTTGATTGATATTCCTCTTCGCTCCAAATACAGGATATCCCATGCTGGCCTCGGTATCTGAGGCGACAGCCGCTGGGCATATCGCTTGAGCATTGATATCTAATAATATCTCATTTAATTGAGGAACAGCACGCCCTGATGGGTCGGCATCAACTACCGGTACAGGTGTGTCTAGTTGTGACGAAATGAAGAACGGAATCAGTGAATTTACAGCACCGGTCTCAATGGGCATGAAGTAAGCAATGTCTTTGTTATCCGTCTTTTGGATATAAGAAGAGATGGTTTTATAGGCATTGACGGGGGCTGTATAGCCACGTCCTTCTGTGGCGGCATCGGGAGACCCCATGTCTGCTAGAATGACTATTTTTTCATCAGGCTTTAGCGCTTGGCTTTGAATAAGGGGAATATTTTTATCAATTTTAGTTAAAAATTGCAGTGCCATACTAATGGGGCCACCCCCACCAGAAGCAAAAAAACAAGCACCGTAAATCAAGGATTTTAGGTCGTCTCTGTTCAGTTCTGCAATGCCCGAGTTTGAAGGTAGGGTATTGAGTTTTTTAAATGAGAGATCGTTCATCGAATGTCCTTTTCGTCATTATAGTTGATAATATAAATTATAATTCATGGTTTAGATACTGCCAGTCTACGAAGCTTGTATTGTGTTCAAATGCGCCATGTTTCTGAGTTAATAACAAAGAAGCGCAAGGGCCGTCGACGAAAATATCGAGATCGTTGCTGCATGATGTTATTCTAGTCAACATATCCCCCATTTATTGACGACAAAACAAAGTGTAGGAATAGCTGTGAAAAATCTTATTGTTTATATAGGCATTGGCCTTATTCGCCTGGTCTCTTTTTTACCCTTACCTGCTGCTCAAGCTTTGGGGGCCGCAATAGGCAAGATGATGTGGTTTACTGATACGGCACGAGTATCTAAGATTAACTTACGTCTTTGTTATCCTAATTACAGTGAAAAAGAAATTGAATTACTTGCTCGTGAAAGTCTAATTTCTTTAGGGAAGTTGTATGCCGAAATGGGTATGTCATTTATGTGGTCTGTTGATAAAGTGCAAGACTTAATTGTTAAAATCGAAGGTCTTGAGCATCTTGAAAAAGCAATGGAAGAAGAAAATGGCATCATTTTCAATGTCCCGCATCTTGGGAACTGGGAGGTTATGACCATATTCTTTCGCCGCTACTTCAATATGACGGCGATGTATAAACCTGCAAAAATTCCAGCACTAGATGATTTTATTTATAAAACACGTGTGCGTGTGGGGATTGATCTTGTACCTGCTGATAGCGGTGGTGTTAAGTCCTTGTTCAGGGTTCTTAAAAATAAAGGAATAATCGGTGTTCTACCTGATCAAGAGCCTGGATTAAAAGGTGGTGTATTTGCTCCATTATTTGGACAAACGGCATTAACCGGTAAGCTTGTTTGTAAAATGGCGAGTAAGTCTTCAGCGGCCATATTATTTGCTTATGCTAAGCGTTTAGATAATGGTCGTTTTTGTGTCGTGTTAAAACCAGGGAATGAACAAATTCGCAATACAGATGAAGTAGCGGCGGCTACGGCCTTAAATGCAAGCATTGAAGAGTGCGTTAACGATTGTCCTGAGCAGTATCAATGGAATTATAAGCGTTTTCGTCGTCAGCCCGAAGGTCGCTCCAATTTTTATAAAAAATAGTCGCGTTTCTTTTTAGTTTATTCTTAAAATTTTTTAAATATTGTCTAGCGCATCAGTCGCTAAGGTTATTGGTTATGTCTTTCTCCTCGTTAAATTTAGATCCACGCTTAATGTCTGGCTGGACTGCTGCGGGTTATGAAAATCCTACGCCTATTCAAGCGGCTGCAATTCCTGCTATTTTATTGGGAAAAGATGTGATGGCTGGGGCGCAAACGGGTACGGGGAAAACAGCCGCATTTGCATTGCCTATTTTGCACCGTTTATTGAATATTCGTGAAGAAAACCCGCTAGCGTCTGACGAAGTTCAGCCTTTGCGTGGATTAGTATTAACCCCAACGCGTGAGCTTGCTCAGCAAGTATATAAAAGTTTTGTTAAATACGGTGATGATACCGGTTTAAGCTGCGCGATTGCTTATGGTGGTGTGAGCATTAATCCACAGGTTGATGCGCTAGCAGACGGTGTGGATGTGTTGGTTGCAACCCCTGGGCGTTTATTAGACTTGATGCAAAAGCAAGCGGTGAGCTTGTCTCAATTGCAATTTTTAGTTTTTGATGAAGCTGACCGTATGTTGGATATGGGTTTTATTATCGATATTCAACGTATTTTGAAGCGAGTTCCTAGTGACCGCCAGACCATGTTGTTTTCGGCGACCTTTAACGAAGAAATTTTTACGTTAAGTAAAAACATTTTAAAAAATCCGGAGTTGATTGAAGTAGATGCACGCAATACCACCGCCGCGAAAGTTGAGCAGATGGTTTATGTGGTTGATGAAGACAAAAAGCGCGAACTAACTTCTTTTATGATTGGTTCCAAAAACTGGCAGCAAGTTTTAATTTTTGTTCGCACGAAGCAAGGGGCAGATGCGCTTGCTAAAGAAATGTGTAAAGACGGTATTAAAACCCAGTCGATTCATGGGGATAAATCCCAAGGTGCGCGTGAGCGTGCTTTGGAAGAATTTAAAGAAGGTAAGGTGCGTGCTTTAGTCGCCACTGATGTTGCTGCTCGGGGGTTGGATATTCAACAGCTGCAATATGTAATTAACTATGAATTGCCTTATATTGCTGAAGACTATATTCATCGTATAGGGCGAACAGGCCGTGCAGGATTAGAGGGCTTAGCCATTTCTTTGATGTCTATGGGCGAAGAGTATTTGTTAGAAGAGATCGAAGCCGTATTGGATGATCGTGTTCCGCAATCGTGGTATCCGGGATATGAACCTGACTTAACCAAGCCTGTGGCAAAGAATAAAAAGAACTCTCGTACCGCACAAAAGGGCCGTCAAAAAGCGCGTGCATACGGAGAAAAAACGGGTAATCGTTCTGGTGGCCGTAATAGAAGCCGTTAATTTCTGCTTATGATTGATCCCTTTAAATAGCCGCGTATACTGCGCGGCTAATTTCCTCATCGTTTTATGTTTGGTATTTCATGTCTACTGCTTTTTCTCGTCGTTTTCAGCTGGTTGTTGACCAATTAGCGAAAGGTAATAAAAAACACTTTGCTGAGCTTACAGGTAAATCGGCGTCCCATATTTATAAAATTTGCCGTGGAATGAGCCGTCCTTCAATGGCGTATTTACAAGAGCTGTATGAAGAGTACAAGGTGGACTTAACCTGGTTATTAACCGGAGAGCAGAGTGTGGGGAGCCAAGTTGCGGGTACCCCGAATCATAATGATTTAATTTTTGCCCCTATGTTTGATGTTCAAGCGTCAGCTGGTTTAGGAAATGAAGTGGTCGCAGAAGATGTTGAAGACTACTTTGCGTTTAATAAATCTTTCTTATCTCGCCAGCTTAATGTCTCGAGTGAGCAGCTGGTATTTGTAACTATTAGTGGAGATAGCATGTTACCAACGTTACAGGATGGTGATCGTGTCTTGGTGGATATGTCACAGCAAACCGTCAGTAGTGAAGGTTTATATTTATTGCAAAGTGAAGATGGTTTAATGGCTAAACGCTTAATCGATCAGCAAGGTGAACTCTGCGTTATCAGTGATAACGCAGAGTTCAATAATTGGACAATAGCGCCTTCTGCTAGAGATACAAATCCTGTTGCCGGTAAAATTGTTTGGTGCGCTCGGGCTATTTAATTCATTCTATACGCTAAATGACTGCATTTGTTTATCAAGCTCTAAGCTGTCATGACCCACTTCATTTGCAATGGTCGACATGTTTTTAGCTTTTGTTAATAAATCTGTTGAAGCATCATCAACCGCTATAATATTTTGAGCAATGTCATTAGCGGCGTCGGCCTGTTGAACACCCGCCGCAGCGACTTGTTCGATCAAACCACTCACTTCATTGATCGATGTTTCAATATTACGGAGTATTTCTCCGGTTTGAGTTGCTTCCGTTTCGCTCTGATTGGCTTGGTCACAAGAGGTTGCCATTGCTAAGACAGCTCTTTCTGCGACTTTCTGTAAGCTTGAAATTGTATTTTCAATTTCATTGGTTGATGCCTGCGTGCGAGTGGCTAAAGTACGTACCTCGTCAGCGACCACCGCGAACCCCCTGCCTTGTTCTCCAGCTCTAGCGGCTTCGATTGCGGCATTGAGTGCCAATAAATTGGTTTGTTCGGCAATGGCTTTAATAACATCAATAACGGTGCTAATAGATGCTGCTTGCTGAGCTAAATCTCCGATTTCGTCACCTGCATTTCTCACATTGTTTGCTAATGTTCTAATAACTTCTGCAGATGAGTGTGAGTGCGTTGCCCCTAATGACGCTTGTTGCTGTGATTCGTGCATTTTGTTTGCCGCATTTTCACAATGGGAGGATACTTCCTGTGCAGTAGCGGCCAGATTGTTAGCCGCGGCGGAGATAATGGTAACTCGACTTTTTTGTTCATCCCCAAGCTGGTTAACTTCTGCCGATACATCAGATAAAGCGCCAGAAGAGTGAGAGAGCGTTTCCGAGTGGGTACGTACTTTTGAAACAATCGTTCTTAATTTTGCATAGGATGTTTTTAGCGCTTTGATGGTATTGCCGAGTTCGTCTTTACTGTCAGAGTGGTATTCTTGATTCAAGCGACCTTCTTCTAAATCGGCAGCCATGCTTTGTGTAATGTGGGCATTGTGATCGACCGTTATTTTTAAACAGATAAACAGATAGCAACTGATTAAGAATAGAAGTGCAAAAGCGCCTAGAGATAAGATCATTTCATTGATCATTTTTTGTCTGTTTTCTGACAGTTCTTTTTGATAAAGGCTATTGATAGCCTGATGTAATAGTGCCGCTTGTTTAATGGCGCTAGTGCCTGCTGCAAAGTATTCAGTGCCAGAAATAGTAGGCTTTTCAGGATCTAATATTTGCGTTTTCGTTATTTTATTAAATTCTTTGGTGCCGTCTTTAGCTTGCTTGAATTCGTTAGGAATATAAGTAGGGGAAATATTTTTGAGCATTGAAAATTCATGCTCAATTTTAATAACCGTATCTTGTACATCAGCATATAGGGTGCTTGCAGATACAAATGAGTTAGCATCAAACTTCCCTTTCGTCGCGACACCGGCACCAATGCCTCGTAATTGACCTAGCTGTTCTTGCAACTGAGGAATACTAAATACAGCAATTTCCATTAGCTTGTATGTTGTTACATGAAGGTCGCGATTTAAACCTGATTGATTTGCGATATCTCTAATTAAATTGTCTGCTTGCCTGACCCATAAAGTATGTTGTGAAAAGCTTTTTTCGGGTTTTCCTTGTCGAATGCTATCAATGTTTAGCTTGCCCCAGGCTTGCTTAAGTTGGCTAAAAGATTGTCGCTCGTCGTCTAGGTAGAAAGGCTTACCGAGATCCTTTTGGACGATATCGAATGCCTGTGTCATCTCTTGTTCTAGCGAACGTATTGTGGTCTCAACATCTTTATTACCTGCAAACCATTGCGCCAAATTGCCTCGGTGCTTGGCCGCGATGATCCGTAATGGTTTGAGCTTATTGATCGTTTCAATGCCTACGATTCTATTCGTGGTTAATTCAATTCTATTGCTATTTCCTATATAAATCACGACGGATGCATATAGGATAGGCAGTAATAAGGTAAATAGAATGATCTGAAACTTACGGGTAAAGGTAAGTTGATTAAGAAATTTTATGCCTATTGAATACACGGTGCTAACCTATTTTTTACTGGTTAAATCAGTATAGACAATATTTTAAAGTGCAGAGCTTTATTTATTGATGGGTTATTAAGCCATCGTCACGAGGCGTCGGCGAAAGTAATCCAGAGAGAAACCGGCGGTCTTAGATAAAGGTTTTGTTTTTTGATCATCAATAATGGTCTTATTGATGTCGACTTTTCCTGCATAAATAACCCAGTTTCCACCACCGGTATCACACATAAATATCTGATCAAAATATTCATGCAAGGCATTGGCGAGGTGTTCTTCCATTTTATGATCGAGCCAGTAGTTTAAGACTAGCCATCCACCTTCTTTTAGCTTGCAGTAGCTATTGGCAATAAAAGTTGCAGATAACTGTTGCTGATCGATACCTTCAGCAAGATACATGTCGGCAATAATGAGATCTGAAAAATTTTCAGTTGTTGCAAGGTATTGAAAGCCATCAGCAATCTGCACTTTTATATTCTCATGCTTAGGGAGCTGAAAATATTTATAGGCTAGGCGGGCAACTTCACGCCGTAGCTCAACCCCTTGTAACTGGCAATCTGGTAGTAAGTGATGCAGTGTCGTTAATAAGCTACCACCGCCTAAACCGATAATCGTGATGTGTTTAGGCTCTACCATTAACAATGCTAATAAAATGGCGCGAGTATATTCATGCTGCAGTAAACAAGGTTGGCTTTTAAGCTGACAGCTTTGTTCATCATCAGTGCCAAAGGCAAGATAACGTTTTTGGCCATCATCTAGAACTTGAATCGGGCCAAGTTCATCGTAACTTCTATGTATTTCACGGGCGGGTTGTTTCATTGCTGAAGATTAACATTTTCATATCATGGGCGCTGATAATTTTTGTTAAAGGTTTCTTCTCCCATAGCATCCACTTGATAGGTAATCATTTTTCTAAAAGCGGTCAAAATATCAGAAAAATCGGTATGTGGGTGTAACGCATTTAGGGTATGAACGGCGGCTTCAATCGTTGATAGACCATCTTCTCGAGGGGATTTTCGTATTTGATATTCACTGCCATTACTGGATTCAATAGCGATACAAGGCAGTTCGGTTAACCAAGGGTTTGTGTGCATCATTCGTGCAACTTTTCGCCATGTGCCATCAAGCAGTAGTAAATATTTGAATGTCTGTTTAAGCGCGTATTCACTCGATAAGCCTTCTGTATGGGGGAAGACTAATAAACTATTACCTTGCCAATCATCTCCTAATACTTCTTCTGGGTTGAACGTATCACCAATGATTAAGCGTGCCCCTGTGATTGATTTGGCCAGAATAGGGGCGGATGAAAGTGCGTGCTTAGCCTCTTTTGGGTCTTGTAAAATAACAAGCTCATAGTCGCAATCCAAACAGGTCATGACATCGCATAAACAGGTTTTTATTGGGCGTTCACAATGATGGCAAAGTTTACGTTTCGACATAGAGCTCAAGATAGGGTTAGTCAATAAAAACTAAGCTCAACCAAGGTACATAAGTAATTAGTAATACCGTAGTGAGCAAAATGAAGAAAAAGGGAATCGTTGCACGATACAGTTCGGTAACGGGTCGCTGAAAACGAAAGCTCGCAATGAATAAATTCATTCCGACTGGCGGTGTAAAGTAACCCAGCTGCATATTGGCTAAAAACAGTATGCCAAGGTGAACAGGATGAATGCCAAACTCAATCGCGATTGGCAAAATAATAGGGACCATAATCACAATCGCTGAGAAAATATCCAACATCATGCCAAGCACTAATAAGAATAAGAAAAGTAATAGCAAGAACGTTAGCTGGCTATCAATGTGCTCGCTAATAAAATCAAAAATGGATGTCGGAATTTCTGCATCAATCATGTAGTTGGTTGAGGCTAATGAAACGGCAAGTATCACCATGATTGCCCCTACGAGTTTCATGGAATCTCGCATAACGATAGGCAGTTTAGTGAAAGAAATTTCTCGGCGAATAACGACAGTAACCAGCAAAACGTAAAACGCCGTAATGGCAGCCGCTTCAGATACGGCGATAAAACCACCGTAAATTCCCCCCAATACGATAAACGGAAGTGGCGCTTCCCAAGCCGTATCTTTAATTGCGGCAATTGCTTCTTTAGCGTCAAATGTTTTCACATTTTTTAACGCGGCAGGATCCCTTGGTTGAATGGCACTGTAGATTGATAGTGCAACGAGCATTAAGGTACCTGGAATAATCCCCGCTAAAAATAGATCGTCAATACTTACCGGAATATCTAGAGCAAGCTGCTGTGCCACAACACCATATAAAATCAATGGCAGTGATGGCGCAAATAATAGCCCTAGGCTGCCTGATGTAGTAATTAAACCTAGATTGAAATTAGTCTTATAGCCTGCATTTTTAAGCGCAGGATAAAGCAGTGCTCCTAACGCAACAATGGTTACCCCTGACGCGCCAGTAAAAGCGGTGAATAATGCACAGGCGATGAGGGCTACGATAGCGAGGCCTCCTGGCATCCAGCCTAATAATGCATCGGTAATGCGCACAAGGCGTTGTGGTGCTTTACTTTCACCTAATAAATACCCAGCAAACGTGAAAAGTGGAATTGCGGTCAGTACAGGCATCTCAGTAAGGCGGTAAATCTCGATCGCCACAACTTCTAAACCAATGTCTTGTTGAAAGAACCCCCACAATGCACTCGCGGCGATCACTGTAAAAAGAGGGGCACCCATGAGTGCCAGCAATAAAAATAAAGCGGATATTAAAATTGCCATTATGAATTCTCTCCTCTCATGTCTGAATTAGACATTGTTGAATCAGATGCAAGAGCAGGATTAGGTTGATAGTTTTTAATCAATATAAAGCCTAATGTATGCAGGAAGAAACGCACAGACATCAGTGAAAAGGTAAAAGGAATAATCAGCTGTAATGGCCAAGCAGGCACTTGTGCAAACGCAATATCATCGTATTCAATGGCTTGTTGAATAAACTGAATACTTGAGTAGGCGACAATGGCACAAATGAGAGCAGCAAATACACTGCCACTGATACCGCACACTTTTTTTCCTAATGGGCCGACAAAACGGCTAATAACATCAATGGCAATGTGTTCTTGACTACGACTGGCTAACAGAGCACCCAGCAAACCTAGCCAGAGTACTAATATTTGTAATACTGGCGGAATCCAAATCAAGCTGCCCCCAGTGATTAATCGCATAGCAATATCTGTAATGGCGAGGGCTAACATAATAAAAAGAACCAGTGCTAAGAGCAGGTCTTCTAGCTGATGTAACCAGCGCAGAGAGCGCTGGATTGTAGGATTAGGCATGAATGAAATTCGCTATGGATTAAATGACGGACTTTAAATGCAAGAGCCCGCTACTTAATCTAGCAGGCCAAGCTTATTTATTTTGGCGATAGTCTTTTAAGGCTTGAAGTAAGTCGTTATAAGTATCTGCTGGATAAGCATTAACGGCTTTTAAATTCTCAAGGGCTTTGTCTGCAATTTCACGCCATTCAGTGCCGGATGGCTTATCAAACTGAATGCCATTTTTTTGCAGTGCTGCACGGGCTCCGATATCACCTTCTGCATTTAAGGTATCTAAACGTTTAAAGGCTGCAGCGACTACGTCTTTAACAATTTTCTGATCAGCTTCGTTGATTTTCTTAAAGGCTTGTTGATCAACGACTAACATTCCCATAATGAGAAGCAGAGGTTCATCAGCCATATGATTGACTTTTGTATGCCACTGTAAAGCAATTGCCCCAGATGGATTGATGGTCACGGTATCGAGCAGACCTGTTTGAAGGCCAGTATAAACATTGGAAATGGGAGAGGCGATTGGATTAATGCCCGCAACGGTAAAAATTTCGTTACCAATTAAATCACCTTCAGGAACCCAAACTTTTTGCCCTTTAATATCTTCGGCTTTGGTAAGCGCTTTATTTGACATAAGGTAAGCGAAACCGCCTTCCGATAGGCCAAGCAGCTGAAAACCGTTATCAGCCAGACCTTGTGAGATGATAGGATCAAATGTTTTACGAATATGACGCACTTCATCAAGGTTATTAAAGGTGAACGGCAGGCTATATATTTGTACGCCGTTATAAATGTGCGCTAAGGCGCCGGCTGATATGGCTCCGCCATGAAGTTGGCCTGAGCGCATTTTACGTAATACGGTTTTATCACTCCCCATAACGCCACCAGGGTAGTATTTGATTTTCACACGGCCTTCTGTTTTTTTCTTAACTTCTTTTGCTGCCGCCTTCATTTCATTCATCCAGCTGCTGCCGTTTGGCACCACCGTCGCAATTTTTAACGTCGCGGCGAAGGCTTGGCTGCAAGAGAATGCAATAAAACTGGATACAATCAGTGTTTTTATAAAGCTCATAATATGTGACTCAAAGTTAAATTGGGTTGACATGATTCAGTTAAAACGCTATTCAAAATATTCTGCGGAATCTGCAAGTAATGCTTTTGCTTGTTTTTTGGCAAGCTGATTCACTAACGTTAAACCTTCTGCTTTAGCCTCAGCACTGAGTACTTCGTTTAATAAACGGTCATGAAGTTCTTGTTCAAATAAAAGGCGAGCATATTGTTGAGCATATAATACTTTAGCCATTAAATTTTTGCCGTCAGACGCTTTGATAGCACTTTCAAAATGCGCTTTTGCCAAATCAGGACGACCACCTAATGAGGGTGGGATTTGTGACTCTAGAACGCCCATGTAAATTTGGGCGGTACCGTTGTCATAATCTGGATCGTATTTGAGCACCCAGTTAAATAGAATTTTTACTTTAGGAAGTTGTGCGATGGCATCCCAATCAGTGCTGTTCGCTCGAATCCAGCTGGCCCAGGATGCCGCATAGGTATAGACAATAACTAACTCATCTTCATCCAGTTCAGCGAGTTCAAGGTTGATATCTTCGATTTGCTGATCGAGAGCACTGCATAAGTCTTCTTCACTTTCGCACAAGGCACGTTGAGCATAACTTTTAGCACGATTAACCATACGCTTCATTTGTGCTTCATCATTAGCAAAAACACCGGCGTAAGCGCCATAAAGTTTAGCCGCAGGGATTAAGAAGGTTTCATCATCGGGATAGGTTTCTATTAAGGCATCAAGCATTAATAGGTAAGCAGGGGCTGCTGTACGCACTAATTCTGGATCTTCTTGGTTCATCATCGAGCGTGATAGGTTGTGCGGCAGGTTGCCGATTGAACACGCCTGGATGCTGATAATGGCTAAAATGATGAAGAATCTGGTCATAAAAATACTGAGACAAAAAAATGAGAGCGAATTGTACACTGCTTATAACGACATTTTAACCAATCTCTTGTGCGACAGTCTTTTCTGGCAACTATAACAATCGACATTGCTGCATTAGGCGAGTGAATGCGATAGCTCGCTAAGAGGAATCGCTTTATTTAGCTGCCCGCCCATTGCTAAGTCAATACCAATACTGCGAAGAATATTCAGCGTATCTTCATCGTTCACTTGCTCGGCAATGGTCTTTTTCGCCATAAAATGCGCAATCTCATGAATGGATTTAACCATGGCATAGTCCGCAGAGCTGGTGACCAGTTCTGAAATGAAAGTATGGTCTATTTTTACATAGTTCACGGGCAGTTGTTTCAGGTACTCAAACGAAGACTGGCCTGTGCCAAAATCGGATAGCGTGAATTCACAGCCTAAACTGCGCATTTCGTGCATGAAATCTGCAGCATCTTCAATATTTTGAATGGCAGAAGTTTCATTGAGTTCAAAACAGAATTTATCCACAGGAATATCATGCTCACGAGCTTGCTCAAAAATAAAAGCTAATAAAGAGTCATCATTCATAGAATAGCCAGAAAGTTTCAGCATGAATCGATCAACGTTAGCCACTTCGTCTTTATGAGTGCTCATCCATTTAATCAGTTGCTCTAGTGTCCAGCGATCGACCAGATGCATGCGGCTATAGTGCTCAGCTGCTTGCAGGTATTCTAAAGGCGGAATTTTTACGCCATTTTCATCTTCAATACTGATAATAACTTCATATTGGCGTAACTCTTTTTCTGCTTCTTGGATGGCCGTTACCGGAAGGCATAGCAGATGCAGTTCATTGGTATCCAGTGCCTGATTCAGTTTATTAGCCCAAGACATGAATTCGTCTCGTTTTATGCGAGCATTATCGTCTTCAATATAGCGATAGACTCGACTTCCACCTTTTTCTTTTGCGAGTAAGCAGGCCGATTCGGCAAACTCTACTAGATCCAATTCATTGGCTACCTGGTAGCTAAGCTCGGATACTCCCATGCTTAAATGGATACGGAATTTACTGTTCTCACTCACAATATCCATTTTTTCCAGTATTTGCTTTAGTTCTCGTGCGCGTTTTTCGCCTTTTTCGAGATCGCTATGCTGGAATAAAATGGCAAATTCATTACTGCCCATGCGGGCACAATCTAATGTATTTCCTGCAAATTTAACTAGCTGCTTTGAAACAGCTTTTAAGCATTGGTCGCCACCTTCAACGCCATATTCGCTATTAATCAATTTAAATTGGTCGATATCAATTAAGCACAGGGTATGTGTTAAATTGGAGCGATGAGATTTAGCCGCCTCTTCTTTTAGGAATCTCATAAAGTGCTGGCGTGTACTAATTTGGGTTAACGCATCGGTATTGGCCTGCGCCGATAAGTCATTATAAATTTGCTGAACGAGGGTATCTAAGCTTTGATCTACCGCAGATTCTTCTTGTTCGTACAGACGTTTCACGCTGCCATCGTCTAAAGCCGCCGCAAGTTTTTCAAGTGTGAAATCAATAACTTTCATACCACTATGGTTCACACAAGCAAACTTGGACCCGTCTTCTGCGACCCAAACAACCGAGACATTTTGGTCTTGTTCAACAAGTAATAGCCAATCACCCACTTGTAAGTTAAGTGCCTTGCGGGCGCCTTTACCTTCAAGGACTGGTTTTTCTTCTTCTACTTGCTCAGGCACTTCAATAACTTGTTCAATTTCGCCCGTTTTCAAGTGCTGCTCTGCAACCGAGATAATACCTTCATGCCAGCGATTGTGGTCAGGTAATATGCCGTTAAGTTGGTCGAGCTCGTTGTGCATTAAATTAATGAGAGGCTTAAAGCGGTCAAATAATTCCTGACGCCCTGCATTCGTTGGATTAAATAAAGAGAGAACTTGGCGATAGAGTTTCACCGCGCCTCGGAAACGCTTACTTTCAGATGTTTCCCGTAAATAAGTAAGCGTTAATAGCGGGGTCCAGCCTTGTTCTAACCATTCCATAACGATGGCAGGTAAGGTTTTTCCAGAAGTATCTTTATTAATTAAACGCGATATCTTTTTACGTGCTCGTTCAACTTTGTGCTCACCCTCTGCTGCTTGGGCAACACGGTCTGCATTCATTTTTGCTCGGCGCTGAGCTTCTACTAGCATTATATCAACGCCATTTTGTAAGCTTTCTAATTGCGCTTCTAGTTCTTCAGGTGAGCTTTTACTATCAATCTCTTGAAGTAATATTTTCAGTTGTTCACTGACTCTTTCTTGCCCTGTTGTCGTCATTCTACCCAGTTTAGAAATGGAGTTGAGTGCGACGCGGCCAGGGTGATGTGGGTTAAACATCATGCTAGGGTCATTCAACATCATCATTGAGAGCGGCTGTTCGAGCTCTTCAATAAACGGTTTGACGAAATCTGATATTTGCTCACTGCTCACCAAATTTTGAGTGACGTGTTCTAACGTATCTAACGCTTCTCGATTCTCTAGTGGTAAGCCTATTTCTTGATGAGCGAGAGCTTGCTCTAAATCTTGACGAACATGGCCTACACGGGTATCGGATTGCTGCCATAGTTGTTGCAGTGCACTTTGCACTTGGCTGTGATTAGCGATAGGCATGCTAGGGGCATTGAGTTCGTTGGCAATACCTGCACTGGATAAACCGCTTTCAATGCGTTGATAACGCAGTGCTAATAGGTTTTGAATGTTGCTATACGCTTGCTGTGCTTCGGCTTGATGCTGACGAAATGAATGCATCGAGCCCGTGTTTGAATGTGCAGTGCTTGAGTGCGCAGGGCTTGCATATGAAGGACTAGAGCTGCCTGACGGTATCTGCTGGCCAGTATTATTAGGCAATATTTGAGGTTCTGATGGGGAGGTGTCTTGTTCATCGCTGTCATTTTGAGCGACGGCAGTATGGCTTGCTCTGCTTGATGATTGCACTGGGCGGTGACGAAATACTAATGGAATATCGATGAGTTTTATCAACCATTGATAAACGGCTTGCAGCTGATGCCCAGCCACTTGCTCGAACACATCAAATACGACTTGGCGTACATCGCTTTCAATATTCAGTTTTTCGATAGCCGCACGAAACGCTTCCGTAATAATACTGGCGCCGAGTGGATTGAAGCAATTCTCTGGCTTCGCTTCAGAGATCATATCCAATAGCTGTCGTACTTCAAATGACCCATGGCTCAAACGTGACTGTAGGTGTGTGCTGGTTACTTTTGAGAGTAGCCAGTCTTCAAAATCATCTTGTTGTACCAGTGAGAGGCTTTGATTTTCATGGTTTGAATGTTCAATGCGATTGGTAAGTTGCGGTTTTCCTTCAATCCAGCACTTTAATTGCGCTGAAATGGCTTGGATGAATGCATTTTGTAGGGTGTTTTTTTCATCTTTTAATAACCGTTCTGCACTATAGAATGTTTGCTGTTCTGCATTATTCAGTGCCTTGTTAGCGTGAGAAAATAGCGCTTCTAAAATTTCACTATGCCACTGCTTAATGATTCCTTGGCTAGTCTCTTTTACTCGCTGTATAAATAGGTCTCTGTAGTGGCTTCTTTTCTCATCGGATAGTTCACCACGATTTCTTGAGGCTTGGTTTATACTTTGAAGTTTTAGAAATAAATCATCATTAGGCTGAATCAGTCTAAAGCCAGCATTGTTATTTTCTTTGAATAAACATTCGACAGAGATATTTAACGGTGAGCCTTCTATCGTTAAATAAAGTTGAAGGGTCTCTTTTTCATGAATATTGTAATCTTCACTTTCTGGCCAATAAAGGTGTAATCCATCTTGGGAAAAATCTGAAACATAGCATTGATAACTAGCGCCATCAGCTGAAATGAGCTTGGCTTCAATGTGGCTTTCAAATCGAGGATGTTCACGTTTTTCCATTCTTATTGATCCAGGGTGAGATAATCAATGTGTGGTCGTACTCTTTTGAGTATAAGCGTTAATTAGAGAGCTGCTTGAAGCGTCGTGCAGTAATTTTCAGTAGCAGAAATACGGTCTCATTAATAATCATTACATTGTGTCACATAAAATATGCACTAAATGTAAAAGATCGATAAAATTACTTTGGAGTAATTAAACCTAATATGTATCTATTACTGACTCAATAAGCTTGTTATTCTAGTAGATAACTGTGTAGTTATATAGAGAGATTGTCATGAAAAGTGAAATATTAACCTGTAAATCCATGCTAGCCGATGCATGCGATCAAATAACGATTGTCGATACTGAGCGTGCAGAAGCAATGTTGTCGCAAAAAGTCGTGGTCTTGGATGTGAGAGAACCCGCAGAATTTCAAGTGGGTCACTTGCCTCATGCGATTAATGTTCCCCGTGGAGTGCTAGAATTTAAAGTAAGCAATCACCCTCAATTAATGGATCCTCAGCAGCCCATATTGATTTATTGTAAGAATGGCGGACGCAGCACTTTAGCGGCGTTGACGTTAAAGCACATGGGCTTCACAGGTATTGAAATGCTCAATGGTGGCTTTGATGGCTGGCGTGGTGAAGTGCACAAGATTGAAATTGATCCGGGTATTTATTAATGAGCATTGATGGTAACGAATTCTAGCTTTGGCTATCATCCTGCAAGGACATACGTTTTTATAGGGCAGTTAACTGTATGAAGAACAACTTAGCAGGATTTTTCGGGCTTTCAGGCGTTGATCGTGGTGAGAATTATCGTGCAATTAAGGCTGGGCGATTATTTGAATGGCCAATGATACTGATTGCCTTTTGGATCATTCTAGAATGGTATATCGATGCGCATAAGATGACCCCACTATTAACCTTTTATAGTGATTGGTTAATATGGGCCTTCTTTGTTATCGAAATTGTGGTTCTGAGCAGTTTGGTCAATGATAAAACGGCTTTTTTGAAAAGTAACTGGGGAGCACTGGTTATTATCATCTGGGGAATGCCTTGGTTGTGGGATGTTTTCCCAATAGCCGGTGGGCTCAGGATTTTGCGCCTACTGGTTTTATTCTCTTTGCTATTCAGCATGTTTTCTTCTGCTCGAAAAATATTAGGCCATAATAATCTCGGAACAACCTTGATGATCAGTTTTCTCGTTGTGGTGTTTGCAGGCACTATTATGGCAACGGTTGATCCTGGAATTGAAACTCCTTTAGATGGTATTTGGTGGGCATGGGTAACGGTTACTACGGTAGGTTATGGTGATATTGTGCCAATCACACCGATAGGAAGGGTATTTGCTGGCTTTCTGATTTTATTAGGGGTTGCTTTGTTTTCAATGTTAACCGCCAGTTTTTCTGCATTCTTTTTATCGGAATCAGAGGATAAGCTATCCGCTAAAGAAGTGGAGCATAGCCAGAAGTTAGGGCAGCTGGAAGAAAAAGTAATGTCATTGGAAAGCAAAATAGACCAGTTGTTAGCTAAAAAGTAGTTTTCTAGTTGTTGTGACTCACGCTTAAGCTTAGATAGGCTAGAGTGAAAGGATAAGACAGAGGAATATTATATGGCGATTGTTAATTATATAAGTAATTACTATGAGCAAGTTGTAGCAACTGAGATTCATCGGCAATTGGGCGATAGGCCAGAAGAGCCTAGTTTAGACTTCATGGCCGACGTTGCTTGTGTTGCGCTAAATAGGCTGCCTCCCAAATACTATCGCTATGAAGTTGATATGGCTTTTTATATGTCCCCGAATGAACTCAATGAAGTTAAAACCAAAGTTGAGGAAGCCGTTGAAGAAGCAATTTCCTTCGTTATCGAACACGGTCGATCAGACTGAGCGAGATCGCTATTAAGGCTCTGCTGACACTATTTCAGCATTAAGTGTTTAGAAAGTGTAAATATCTATTGCAATAACGCTGTATCATTATTTAATGGCACAAAGGAATTGTAGAGCATAAAAAAAATGAAAATTCTATTAGTGGACGACGATCAAGAGCTTTGTGAGTTGCTAGCACGATACCTTCAACGAGAAGGGATTGATGTTGATCAAGTTCATAAAGGTCCTGATGGACTGCGCCAAGCGCTAACACAGCCTTATGATGCGATGGTATTGGACGTTATGATGCCTGGCATGACGGGGCTTGAAGTATTAACTGAGCTGCGTAAGAAAAGTCAGTTGCCCGTTGTTATGTTAACGGCAAAAGGCGATGAGATGGATCGTATTGTTGGCCTTGAAATTGGGGCGGATGATTATTTACCAAAACCGTGTAACCCAAGAGAGCTTATTGCTCGCCTACGAGCGGTATTGCGTCGTAGTCAGCCAGAGCCCGTCACTAAAAATGCGGATGTGATACGCATTGATGAGCTTGAGATTAATCACAGCCAGCATCATGTATTAAAAAATAATGAACCTCTTGAGCTAACGGTTACTGAGTATAATATTTTAAATACTTTGGTTTCACATCTTGGCAATGTGGTTGAAAAAAATCAGCTAGCCGAAGAGGCCATGTCACGATCGTTAACGTTATTCGATCGTAGCCTTGATATGCATTTAAGTAATCTTCGTAAAAAGCTTGGAGTCCATGACGATGGCCAAACTCGAATTAAGACAATTCGTGGTGTTGGTTATATGTACGTTGCAGCGCATACTTAATGTATCTACTCGATTTATCGGTAAGGTTAATCATTAAATGTTAGGTGTTTGAAGTGCGCGGTATCTATTGGAAAATCTATTTTGCTTTTATTTTAACCAGTGTACTCGCGATACTGGTGACGCTTGCTTATGCCGTCTTTTATCGCCAATTATCGAATGAAACCAATAATATAATCGCCCCTACCGAGGGCTATATTTCCTCTGCTGAATTAATGTTGCAGCGCGGAGGCGAGCCATTATTGGTCGAATGGTTACTTACTTTTGAAGCGCATCCTAATGTAAATGCCTATGTCTTTGATAATCGCGGCGCGAACATTCTCGGCGGAGAGGTACCGACTCCCGTTTCCGACTATGCGTTCTCGGCTAGTGATTTCCACGTCAAAATACAACCTCTCAATCGCAGTGAAATATTGGTCAAAGCACCGCTTACCTCGCTTGATGGCGATTTCTATTTGCTGGTGGTTGAATTCCTTCATCCTTTTGCGGTATTGGATGTTAAAAGCTATATCTATCTGGGTTTGTGTGTCGGTATTGTTTTTTTTGCAGGCATTGGTTTTTTATTAACCGGCTACCTCTCACGGCCTTTGCAACGATTACAAAAAACAGTTAAAGCCATCGCGGGAGGAGATTTAACGGCCCGTTCTGGTTATTCATTAAATAAACGTAGAGATGAAATTGGTGATCTTAGTCGTGAGTTTGATGTCATGGCAGAGCGTATACAAAGGTTGCTTGCCGATCAAAAAGGTTTGTTGCGTGATATCTCTCATGAATTACGTTCACCGTTGGCGCGTTTACAAATCGCGAATGAGTTAGCGCGTATGGATGCTAGTATTCCCGTAATCGAAAACTTAGATCGTATTGATTTAGAAACACATCGTATTAATGAAATGATTGCCGAGATTTTGTTACTGGCTAAGTTGGATGTTGAGCGCCACCCTGAACAGTGGCAGGCAACAGACCTTATTCAAGTTGTGAATCAAGTAGTTCAAGATGCACATTTTGAACAACAAGCTCAAAGCATAGAAGTATGTTTTCAAACTGATCACTGCTGGGTTATGGCGGATAATAAGTTATTAAGTTCAGCGTTAGAAAACCTGATTCGAAATGCGTTATTGCATACTTTTGAAAATACGAAAGTAGAGATTTCTATTCAATCGCTTGATGATACTTTTGTTCTTATTATCAGAGATCATGGCCCTGGTGTTGCGGAAGAACATCTGCCAAATTTAACCAAGCCCTTTTATCGTGCCGAGCAGTCTCGAGAACGATTGCATCAAGATGTTAAACAGAAAAAAGCAGGTAGCCGAGGTTATGGGTTAGGCATGGCGATTGCGCATCGAATAATCATTAGTTTTGATGGGCGAATGGATATTCGTAATCACCCAGAAGGAGGATTAGAAATAAGCTGTTATTTAAACAAGCATTAAATTACTTTGTTGCAAAAAGTGTCCTTAAAATTTACCCAGCATTTACGGTTCGTGGCGTGACATTGTAGCGAAACTTAGTAGACTGTATTGAGTGAGTTTTTAACCCTCTATTTAATTATTTTAAATAACCTTTGAGTAAGCGCAGATATGCGATTTTTGATTGGCGCCATTATTAGTCTTGTTTTCAGCAGTTATACGCTCGCTGATTCGACCAAAATATTGCAGCCTGTAACCGATTTATCTGAATTTTCTCGCAGTTCTCAAATAAATAATATCGAATGGAATAATCATCGCCCAGAGCAAAGACGGGCTTTAAATCAGTTTTACCAATCGATTAATCAAGCAGGTCAGCCTCAGACTCAGCCTTCAGCTCAACGTGAACAACGTGTTCAGCAAATGCGCAGAATGAATCCACAGCAACGTCAGCAAATGTTTCTAAATTATATTCAAAATAATCGCTAGGCTGTACTTCCTCCCCTTTAAATTATTCAGCCAAAATCTAGCCTAATATCCTAATAATCGGTAAAGTGTGCCTCATTTTTTTATCTTGAGGTTGCTGTGAAAACCGCTATTACTGAACTATTGGGCATAGACATGCCTATTATATTGCCAGGCATGAGCTGGATATCTACGCCAAAACTTGTTGCCGCCGTTTCTAATGCCGGTGGTTTAGGGATTTTAGCCAGTGGCCCTTTAACGCCAGAAGAAACCAAAGAGGCCATCGAAGAAATCCGACGTTTAACCGATAAGCCTTTTGGCATTGGTATTACTTTATTAATGCCAGGTTCGGAAGCGAATGCTGATGTTGCTATTGAGGCAAAGGTGCCCGTGATCAATTTTTCGCTGGGTAAGGGGGATCAATTAATTGAGCGTGCCCATGCATATGGCGCTAAGGTTATTGCAACCGTGGTTACTGAAAAACATGCTCTGTCGGCTCAAAAAAGTGGCGCTGATGCCCTATTGGTAACAGGGCATGAAGCGGCAGCTCATGGCGGCGATGTGACCTCTTTAGTCTTGGTTCCTGCTATTAGCCAAGCTGTTGATATTCCGGTAATTGCGACAGGAGGTTTTGCCGATGGGCGAGGGCTCATGGCGGCCTTTTCGTTAGGTGCCGCTGGTATTGCTATGGGCTCACGTTTAGCTACAAGCTCAGACAGTCCACTCCATCAAAATATGAAAGATGCCGTCGTTAGAAAAACTGAGCAAGATACGATTTATTCTAAAAACTTTGATGGTATTTATGCCCGCGTAATGCGGACGCCAGAAGGTATAAAAGCTACTAAGAAGCCAATGAATTTCTTTTTAGCCTGCATCGAAGCAATGAAAGCTGCGGCGATGGTAAAGCAGCCAATTTGGAAAGTATTATTAGGCATGCTGGCCATGGTCGATAAGGTTAAGCTGTTAGCGTATTTTGGTGCCGCGGTGCCACGTTTAAAAGCGGCGACCGTCGAAGGTGATTATCAAAAAGGCGTTCAATTTATCGGCCAAACTCAAGGTTTGATCAATGATCAGCCGAGTGTGCAGCAAATATTTGAGGGCATACGTGAGCAGGCCAAACAGGTTCATGCAAACAGTGGTCAGCTTTTGCAGGATTAATCCTTGCCTAGCCTTTTGCCGTGGCTGGTTGTATGTATTTCTTATAGAAATCATCCGCTGCTAAAGGCTTGCTGAAATAATAACCTTGGTAACTGTCGCATCCCATTGCTTGCAATAACGCAAGTTGTTGTTGGTTTTCGACGCCTTCAGCGATAACTCGAAGCTTGAGTGTTTGGCCCATTGCAATAATGGCTCTAATGATTGCCTCATCATCACTATCATCGGTGATGTCGTTAACGAAAGAGCGATCAATTTTCAACTTACTAATGGGGAATTGTTTCAAATAGCTAAGCGATGAATATCCTGTTCCAAAGTCGTCCATGGCAAAGCGAACACCTTGCTGGCTTATGTTTTCGAGGATGCGAACATTCTCTTTAACATTATCCATTAAGACACTTTCAGTAATTTCTAATTCTAAATTTGCGCTGCTAAAGTTAGAGTTTTTGAGGATTTCTTCTATCTTCAATACGAAACCATCATCTAGCTGAACAACCGAAACATTCACCGCGACCGATAGGTTTAGATGAGACTCTAAGTTCCAGCGCTGGAATGTATTACACGCTTCATTCAATACCCAGTCACCAATGTCTTTAATTAATCCCGTTTCTTCTGCAATTGGAATGAATTCAATAGGAGAAACCATGCCCGCGGTAGGATGAATCCAGCGCACTAACGCCTCTGCACCTTCGAGTTCGCCTGTACGAGAGTTAATTTGTGGCTGGTAATGCACTTCAAATTCATTCTCTATGATGGCTCGGCGTAATTCATTTTCTATTGTTAAGCGTGAGTTAACTTTTTGGTTCATTTCATCGGTGTAAAACTGGTAGCTATTTCCACCTTTCGATTTCGCACTGTACATGGCTGTATCAGCATTACGTAATAAGATATGCGATTCTAATGAGTCTTGAGGGTACATGCTGATACCAATACTGCAGCTGGTATTTAATTTGTAATAGTCGAGTTCATAGATCTTGTTAATGGCGCAATTTATTGATGTTGCAAGGGCTTTCACAGCATCAATACTTGAAGGGTTTTTCATCATTATCATAAATTCATCACCGCCTAGGCGGGCTAAAACATCATTCTCATCAACACAATCTTTTAAGCGTTGCGCCACGATTTTTAATAAGCGATCCCCTACTTGATGCCCGAGAGAATCATTGATGGTTTTAAAGCGGTCAAGGTCAATGAATAACAAAGCAATGCTTGTATTTTCACGATAGCGATCAATGTAATTAACGAGTTCGTCATTAAATAAATAACGGTTGGCGAGCTCTGTTAAAGGATCTCTCGTCGCCAAATACTCAACTTGCTGTTGTGAGTGCATGTGTTCTGTAATATCGACCAAAATACCTTCTAAATAGCCTTGGCTATCTTCATCAGGTTTCTTAATAGCACGACCTCGATCCATAACCCATTTTAATTCACCATTTGGGTTATTAATGCGGAAAATATGTTCATAGTGATTTTCTTTATGGGTCATGCTTTCGGCATGTTTTACCAATAATTCTTGATCATCTTCATGAATATCATCAAAAGGGGTTTTCTGGCCTGATAAATAAACATTGGAAGAATAGCCCAACAGCTCACGGCAGCCTTCCGTAATGAAAAGTACTTTATAGTCTGGAATGCGTACGCGATAGATGATGCCAGGCAAATTTGAAAAGAGTAATTGCAGGGTGTTTTTTTGCTCAAGGGTCGTAATTTCATTCAGTTTTTGGTTTTCTTTTATGCGATTCGATAAACGTACCGAAAAGCCTGCGAATATGCAGCTCATGACTAGGAATATAATCAGCATTAAAAATGGAATTGATATTTGTTTCAGCCACTCAGTTATTTCTTTTGTCATTGGCATAGAGAGCGCTATGAATAAATCTTGTTTATCTAAGTACTGCACAACCCCTAAGCGCCTTATATCATCCAGGCCGGTTTGATTATGAAAGCGGCCATTACCGAGTCTACGTATGTTGTCAGCATCAAATTTTTGATTAAGAGCTGCTTGTGGAATTTGGCTTCCTAGCAGTGCCCGCTTATGCATGGGTAATGGATCAGCATAAAGTAGATTGTGATCACCGGTAATGATTCTAATCGCTGTATCGTTTATATGATTAAAAGCATGCCAGTTGAATAACTCATTCTCAGTCGAGATGGCTAAGCATAAAAGAGTGATCTCTGGACTTTTGATCGCCTTACAAATAGGCACATATTGGCTGCTATTAGCAATACCTAGACTGATGGTTGGCGCAAAACTGGTGGTATTTTTTGATAATAATTGCTGCAGCGCCTGGGATGTGAAGAGTGATTTAGTTAAGTTAAATTGAAAACCAATGTCGTTATTAAAAGTAGACGACATTAACTGGCCTTGGCTATTGGTTAAAAAGACATAATCATAGCTGGCGTACTTAGCGTGTTGTATTTGATTGAGGTTAATTCCATTCTCTTGCAGCTCTGTTTCCAGAGAATGGAGCTCAGAATAAAGAGTATGGGCGCGCTGTTGTGTATGAGTCGAGATCAGTCGGTTCATACTTTCTAAATGAGTGAGTAAACGATCGGAGGTTTGCAGCCAAGCGTAGCTTGCATAGACGATGAATGTGAGTATTAGCAGGCCCCACGAGATATAAATCGTACTACGAATAGTACTCTTCGGCAGGCTTCCTTGCAGCGATTTTAGGTACCTCACAAATTTGCACCTCTACATGCTTTCTCGTCTAGCAAAGTATAGCTTCTTTATTGTCTAGTGAGAGTGGCTTGTTATTGTTATTTTTTTAATGCCTTCATATACCCAATCTAGCATGATGACTTGCGCTGCTTCTGTTGGATGAATGCCATCAGCTTGCATCATCCCGTCAATACCTGCAATACCCTTTAATAAAAAAGGAACGTAAGCAATACGATGTTCTGATGCCAGTGATTGATATTGGCGAGCGAATAGTTCGCTATAGGTTTGTCCATAATTAGGAGGGATGCGCATGCCTAGTAGTAAGACGTCAGCCTTGGCTTGTTTACTCTGCTGTACCATATAGTTTAGGTTTTGTTTTATTAGCTTGATGGGGCTGCCACGTAAGCCATCATTTCCTCCAAGCTCGATCACGACGAGATTAGGCTGGTGCTGTTTTAATAATTTAGTGATGCGGTTGGCTCCACCGCTGGTTGTTTCGCCACTAATGCTGGTATTAATGATGTTATAACGCGTTTTTTCTGTCGCCAGCTTTTGCTCTAACAAGGCTACCCAGCCTTTTTTCTTATCAATACCAAATCCCGCGCTGATGCTATCTCCCATAATTAGAATAGTGTATTGCTCAGATGGGTTGTTTTCCCCAGCTTGGGCTTGAGGTAAGCTCAAGCTAAGCATTAACCAGAGCGTAATAGCCATTAGGTGAAGAAAACGATGAATTCTAAGGTTGAACATGAACTTCAAGCTCCTTTATTAAATCTAAAAAATGTCATAAAACAGGTGAAAACAGGGACTGATAACCTGACCATTTTGCAAGGGTTGGACCTACAGATCAAGCATGCAGAAAGTTTAGCTATTGTGGGCGCTTCTGGCAGTGGTAAATCGACATTATTAGGCATCATGGCAGGGCTAGATGAGGCTACGTCTGGAGAGGTTTGGCTGAATGGTCAGCCCTTACATTTATTAGATGAAGATCAGCGTGCAGCGGTTCGAGCAAAAGGTGTGGGCTTTGTATTTCAGAACTTCCAATTATTGCCTGCTTTAACCGCGTTAGAGAATGTCAGATTGCCGCTAGAAATGAGCAATCAGTATTCGTTGAAACAATGTAAGAAACTTGCAGAGCAGTGGTTAGATAAAGTGGGGCTGAGTCAACGAGTACAGCATTATCCTACTCAGCTTTCTGGCGGAGAGCAGCAGCGTGTCGCGATTGCCCGTGCCTTCGCTTGTGAGCCCAATGTCTTATTTGCGGATGAGCCCACAGGCAATTTAGATAGAAATACGGGCAAGCAAATCATTGATCTGTTATTTGAGTTAAACCAGCAAAATCGAACCAGCTTGATTTTGGTAACTCATGATGACCATTTAGCACAGCGGTGTCAGCGCAGCATACAAATCCATGATGGGGTTGTTCTAAAAGATGTGCAGCGGGTAGAAGATGAACAGAAGGAGAAAGGTGCCATTAATGAACAATAAAGCGCAATTACTTCTGCTCAGCTTAAGGCTTTTAGTCGCCGAAGTTCGTGCTGGCAAAATGACCGTAATTTTATTAGCGCTTATTTTAGCGGTAACGTCGGCAACGATTATCAGTGTTTTCAGCCAGCGTTTAGACAGCGCTATGTTGAATAAAAGCAGCGAATTACTGGGGGCGGATTTACGCATTCGTTCGCGCGAAGCGATTCCTCAAAACTGGTATCAGCAAGCAGAAGGTCTTGGCCTGAAGACAGCAACCACCTTAGAATTCCCAAGTGTCGTATTATTGAACGAAGAGATGGCGCTTGCCGCAGTAAAGGCGGTTGATCATGCTTACCCGCTAAAAGGTCAGCTAGGAACGCAAGCAAACCCGACGGCTGCAAAAGGCCCGAGTGCGGGCAAGGTATGGCTAGAGCCTAGATTATTAGCGCTGTTGAATGCACAGCTTGGCGACCGCATTGAAGTCGGGGCGATTAAATTAACGATCAGCGCCATTTTGGTTAATGAAAGTGATCGTGCGGGTAATTTCTATAGCTTGTCACCTCGATTAATGATGAATTTTGATGATGTTGCTGCGGCAAATCTCGTTCAGACGGGGAGTCGAGTCAGCTATCGTATGCTGGTGGCAGGGGATACATTAGCGCTAGAAGCTTTGCAGATGAATTTGAAACCACTGTTAGCGAGTCATCAAAGTTTTGAATCTTTAACTGATAATAATCAAGCATTGGCCGCTTCTTTAGCAAAAGCTCGCAGCTATTTATCATTAGCGGCTATGTTAGCGATTATTTTAGCGGGTATTGCCATCGCCATGGCGGCACAGGATTATGCCCGTCATCATTTTGATAGCAGTGCTTTATTAAGAACAATAGGAGCAAATCGTTCTTATGTGACTCAGCTTTATATCTATCAATTATTGTATTTGGCGGTATTTGCCAGCGTTATTGGCCTTGCTTTGGGTTATGTGGGGCAAGAAATGCTCAGTGGTGTATTAGCCTCTACTTTGCACCAAGGTAATACCAGCACCGTGCTGCCGAGCGCGGGAATGTCTGCTTGGCTGATTGCTAGCTTAACGGCCCCTATTACATTATTAGGTTTTGCATTGCCTCCCTTATTACGTCTTGGACGAGTATCGCCATTACGGGTTTTACGCCGAGAGCTTGAGCCTATGGCCTGGAATAGTTGGGCCATTTATGGCCTTGGGCTAGTCATGATGTCCTTATTAAATTATTGGTTTAGCCAAGACCTTGTGATGACCTTACTGATTATTTTGGGCGGATTCTTTGTATTGCTGATTTTATTATTTTCATTACAATTTTTACTTTTTCTCATCGATAACGTTCTGCCAAAAGCCAAGTTCTCGATGACAATGAGATTTGCTTGGCGGCAAATAAATCGAGACCGATATCGAACTTCCATTCAGATTTTAGCGTTTGCGCTAACCATGATGATTATGTTGATTATTGCTATTGTGCGTAATGACTTACTGCAAGATTGGCAAAAGAACCTACCCCAAGACAGTGCTAACTTCTTTGCTATGAATATTCAGAGCTATCAAGTTGAGCCCTATCAACAAGCCTTAAACAATGCTGGCTTCACGACGTCAACCGCATTTCCTATGGTGCCTGGTCGATTGGTCGCTATTAATAACGTTTCGGTCAATGATGATGAGCGGTATGCACAAGATCCTGCTATTCAAAGAGATCTGGTGCTTAGTGGTGGTGGTGAATTACCTGTAGGCAATATGATTACCGCAGGAGAATGGTTTCATTCAGCTACTTCCGAGCTGTCTATCGCTGAAAGCTTAGCTAATCGTTTGCAGCTTAGTGTTGGCGATCAGCTGACCTTTGATGTAGCGGGGCAAACAATCAGTGCGCGTATAAGCAGTGTGCGAAAAGTAGACTGGGGCAGTTTAAAGCCCAATTTTTACATCTATTTTTCTCCTGATATCGTGGATAAATTGCCTCTCAATTATTTAACCAGTTTTTATGTTCCAGCAGAAAAGAGTTCTCAATTAACTCAGATAATTCGTGATTATCCCGGCATTACCTTGCTGGATATGAGTCAGGTGCTGACTCAAATACAAGGAATATTAAGCCAGGTCACCCTTGCGGTTGAGTATTTATTAGCCTTAGTACTTTTAGCCGGTGTGCTTGTATTATTAGCCGCTTTGCATTCAAGCTTAGAAGATCGGCTGCAGCAGGGCGCGATATTGCGTACCTTAGGCGCTAAGCGTCAACAACTGCGATTAATGCAATGGTTAGAGTTTATGCTGTTAGGTACTCTGGCTGGTATGATTGCCGTTGCTGGAGCGGAAGTGATGTGTTGGTTGCTGTATGAAAAACTATTTCAAATGCAATATCCTTGGCACCTGAGTTATTGGCTATGGGTTCCTATTGCATCAGGAGTCGTGATTGCGGCATTGGCCAACCGAAGTTTAAGTACGGTAATTAAGCAGCCACCGTTAGTGATATTGCGTAAGCTGTAAGCATAATTTATCCATGTCGTGTGCATGATGAACCGTGAATAGTTAAGTACAGATTAAATGAAGGAATTATGACAAAAAAAATTGCCATCAATATAATTATGGGATTTCTAGGCGTTGGCAAAACGACAGCGATATTGCATGCATTAAAACAGAAACCTGCGCATGAAAAATGGGCAGTATTAGTCAATGAATTTGGTGAAGTTGGCATTGATGGTGCAATTTTGTCGGCCGAATCAGGAATGACCATCAGTGAAGTACCTGGAGGCTGTTTATGTTGCGTCTCTGGCATTCCTTTTCAAACGGCATTGTCGGCTATTATTGCTCAGCAGAAACCCGATCGCATACTCATTGAACCCACAGGCTTAGGCCATCCTAAAAATTTAATTCGCACGCTTACCAGTAAAGCGTATCGAGATCATGCAGAATTAAAAGCCTCTATTTGTTTATTAGATCCTAGACAATTAAAAAATCCTAGATATCAGCAGCATGAAACATTTAACGATCAATGCTTATTGGCGGATGTCTTAGTCGCAAATAAAACCGATTTAGCGGCCGCAGAAGATGAACAGAATTTTTATCGGTTTGCTGAGAAAATGGAACCTAAAAAAGCCCACCTTGGTTGGGTAAATCATGGTCAGCTTAATCTTGCTTGGTTAGATATCGAGAGTCATACCGATCGTCATAGTATTAGTGCTCACCAACTTCACTCACATACGCATTCTGATAAACATTCACAGGCAAAAAATGATGCCGATGTAATGGCGCCTGTAAGTCTGGCTGATGGGCAAGCTTATTGCGCGTTTGAAAACCAAGGTATGGGATATTATTCCATTGGTTGGCTACTCGCAGAGAATCAAATATTTGATCATCAAGCTTTAAGTGAGTGGTTATTAACGTTGAATGTTGAGCGCGCAAAAGGGTTATTGATTACTAACAAAGGCACGCGAGTAATGAACGTGCGGGATCAAGTTTTTAGCGAAATGCCAACGCGCTCATTAGCGCAAAGTCGTATTGAAATCATTCATAATGACAAACTCAATAAAGCAGAATTAGAAAACGATTTATTCGCGTGTTTAATATCATAGAGGAATCATCATGGCAGTAGCCAACATTCTAGTTGTAGAAGATGAGCAAGCGATTGCTGAAATGATTATGACCAGCCTAGAAATGGCAGGCTATCAAACTAAGCGCGCAGCTAATGGTCAGATTGCCTATCAAATGGTATTAGAAGAGGCGCCAGATTTGATTTTGGCTGATTGGATGATGCCAATGATGACAGGCCTTGAACTGGCCAAACGATTAAAGCGAGAAGAGAATACAGCAGAAATTCCGATCATTCTTTTAACCGCGAAATCCGACGAAGATGATAAAATTAATGGCTTTGAGGCAGGTATTGATGATTACGTAATAAAACCATTTTCGCCGCGTGAATTACTCGCGCGCATTAAGGCTGTATTGCGTCGTGGCCATGTCGATATTGAAGGTAAAGGATTAGCGGCAGGACAGTTGACTTTGGATCGCTCCGCTAAAAAAGCCAATTTAGCCGGGGAAGAAATACATCTAGGGCCGCTTGAGTTTCGGTTATTAGAATTTTTCATGTTACACCCTGATCGCGTATACTCTAGAGAGCAATTACTCGACCGAGTTTGGGGCGGTAATGTGTATGTCGAAGATAGAACGGTAGATGTTCATATCCGCCGCTTGCGAAAAAGTATTGCGGTTTTGAATCATGACAAAATGATTCAGACCGTTCGCGGCGCAGGTTATCGATTTTCTGACGAAGAATTTAAAACAGAGTGATTTTCAACCATCGTAAGGATGCCGCATTTTGCAACAAATAGCTTGGCAGCGTGAGCTTTTACGCATCGCACTTATTGTCTTATTGGCAACCGCAGCAGGAATGTCATTTGATAGACCTTTATTAGGAGCCTTCGTAGGTTTAATTGTTTCTCAAGTACTCATGTTGAGGCGTTTAAACGAACTTTTTCTTTGGAGTAATAATCAAGGTCCTGCCCCTCAGGATAGTGGTTTAGTCGGTTATAGCGCCGATGTAATCATTCGACGTGAGCGATTATTGAATAAAAAGCTGAAAAGACAGAAGAAGCAACTTAAGCGTATTGCAGAAGGTATTGAATCTTTACAGGATGGTATTTTGATTACCAATCAAGCAGGCTTTATGACCGCTTTTAATCGTGCCTCCTGCCATTTATTAGGCTTGCGAGTTGATACCGATAAAGGTCAGCATATTACCAACCTACTTCGAGCTCCTAGCTTTGTTAAATATTTCAAAAAAGGTGATTATCGTGAGGTCATTGAATTTAAAAGTCCTTATCGATCCAATCTGATTGTTCAGGTTCAAGTTACCCAGTTTGGGGTTGATCAAAAAGTGATTATTATTCGTGATGTCACTGAACGCCAGCGCGTTGAACAAATGCGACAGCACTTTATTGCAGATGTCTCTCACGAATTAAGAACACCGTTAACCGTTATTAATGGTTACTTAGAGATGTTAGTGGATGCGGATGTCAACCCTGGCGTTATGAGAGCCGTTCGCCAAATGGGTGAGCAAAGCGATCGCATGAAAAGCTTGGTTAACGACTTGTTGCACCTTTCAAAGTTAGAAAGTAATAATGCAGGAATAGGCAGTGATTGGTTCGAGTTTCAATCACTGTGTGCGATGGGGGTTGATCAGTTGCGAGGCTATATACCCAAATCATTAACCGGAGAAAAAATTCCTGAGGCTAATATTGAATGCGAGTGTGCTTCCAATATAGAGATTCTTGGTTTTGCTGAAGAAATAAACTCAGTGCTTACGAATTTGCTGACGAACGCGATTAAATATGGAAGAAAAGAAGGGCAGGCTGCACAGATAAAAATCGGTATTCATTCTTCTAATAAAGGGCTAGAAATTTCTGTCGCAGATGAAGGTGATGGTATTGCTCCTAATCATTTATCACGCCTTACGGAACGTTTTTATCGTGTCGATGAATCACGAGAATCTACGGTGGGAGGTTCGGGTTTAGGTTTAGCGATTGTGCGTCATGCTCTTGAGCATCACGATGCCCAATTAAAAATTGAATCGACACTTGGAGAAGGTAGTTGCTTTAGTTTTGTGATACCGGCAGAACGTATTCGTATTAAAGGCAGTGATTGATTCTTTAGATAATGTAAAAGCATCAGCAGCATGAGGTTTAGGCCATCAATATAGGCCAATAATTTAGGCATAAAAAAACGCCTCTGGTTTTGCAATCAGAGGCGTTTTTATTTAGCTAACAGTTTGTATCTGAATTAGAATTTATATTCTAAGCCAATACCGTAGTAGTCATTGCTTGTATCATCGCCAAATGTTTCGTCAGTAACAAAGGCATAAGCTTTAGCGTTCTTAGCTAGCTTATAATCAGCACCTAAGCTGTAAGTTTCAGCGTTATCTTTAACGATGTCAGACTCACCGTATTGAGCTTTCAATTTAATATCTGAATTCAACTTATAAGACGCTGAGTAAACCCAACCTTCTTTATCGTTATCAGAACCGTCAGTATTATCTTGTTCCCACAAAGCACCCACGGTGAAATCAGCCATTGAGTATTGAGCAACAAGGCGTAATGCATCTGTATCTGCTTCTACATCAGTATCATAAGCAATAGCCGCATAGACATTCTTTTGAGTGAAGGTTAACGAGCTTGAAGTACCATCGTTTACATTTTCATCTTCAGATGCAATATGAGCAACTGTAGCGACTAAGCCAGACATCTTAGGCGTGCTGTATTGAACGGTATTTGCTGTGCGTTTTTCATGGGCTGAAATAGCACTTTTGATATCGCCTTCAAGGTCGTTAAAAAGGTCGATTTTATTTTGAGCTTTCTTAAATGGGGTATCGAACTTACCCGCAATGATTTGACCAAAGCCACCTTTAATACCGGCATAAATATTACGCTGAGTGAATGTTTGACCGTCTTTATCACCATCATCAACTTGAGTTTCATATTCAAGTTTGTAGATACCTTCTAGGCCATGATTCAGTTCAATCTTACCTTTAACACCTAAGCGAGAAGCATTAGAAACAAGTTCAGAAATGCTACCTTTACCTTCTTCTTGAGTATTTTGTATTGATACGTTTACTTTACCGTAGAACTCAGGCATTTCAACTTCAACTTTTTCTGCATTGGCGAACGCTGGCAATACGGCTGCAATTGCTAAAGAAAGTGCTGTCTTTTTCATTTTAATTTCCATTCCATTCGTAGATTTTTAAAATCTATTTATACGTTGTTTTTAAGATCGAGATGATTATGTTTTATGAATGTTACAGAAATATGACGATATGACAAAAATATTTCAATTTTATTGATTATAAAATTTTGTTATAGATCAGGAGGTTAGAAGAAATAATGCTTAGTAGTAATCAAGAAAAATAAAAATTCGTATCTTAAAGGATGAAGAATCCACTGATTTTTGGTGTTTTTATAGTTAAAAAGTATTGTGAGTTATTGAAACTAGCGTCAAATACCTAATTTAAAAGAATTAGACATCTGACGCCAAAATAATTTTTATTATTTAAGTTTGTGAATCAATTTGTGCTTGCTCTTCCATTTCTGAAAGAGAGCTATGGCGAACATCTGCACCACTCACTAAATAAATCACTTGTTCACTAATGTTACGAGCATGATCACCGATACGTTCGATGGCGCGTAAAATCCATAAAATATTAATCGCTTGGCCAATAGAGCGAGGATCTTCCATCATATAGGTACTGAGTTCACGAATCGCTGATGCATATTGTTCATCAACCATTTTATCGCTACGCACAACCTCAATCGCCCCTTCAATATCGTGACGAGCAAATGCATCCAGTGCGTCTGAAATCATCTCGATAACAGCGCTGCCCATATGGCGAATCGATTGATTACACATTTTAGAGCCCGCTTGATTACCATTAGCAACTTCTAAAGCATGAATAGCAATTTTAGCCGCTTCGTCACCCATGCGTTCTAAGTCACGTACAACGCGAGAGACCGCAAGCACCATGCGTAAATCAGACGCAGCAGGTTGGCGACGCACAAGAATATGTGTGCATTCTCGGTCGATGTTAATTTCCATTTCATCAACGTCATCTTCACGTTGAATAATTTTGTCGGCCGAGCTGGTATTGCCCGTGCAAATAGCTTCAATAGCATCAGCAACTTGACGTTGTACTAATCCACCCATCGCCAGCATTTGATTGCGGATGTCTTGTAGGTCCGCGTTGAATTGCTGTGATATGTGTTGGTTGAAATTCATGTCCATTATTTTATCCTTATTTAAGACTGGCCGATGGTCATCAGGCCTTAATTAAAACGATCGGTGCGAACGCTCTATCCAAAACGGCCAGTAATATAAGCTTCCGTCAATTCGTGCTGTGGGGTGGTAAAAACTTGCTTAGTTGGGTTCACTTCAATCAATTGACCTAGGTGAAAGTAAGCTGTGCGTTGTGAAACTCGAGCCGCTTGTTGCATTGAGTGAGTTACGATGGCGATGGTGTATTTTTCGCGTAATTCATCAATAAGCTCTTCAATTTTTGCAGTTGCAATAGGGTCCAATGCAGAGCACGGTTCATCCATTAAAATCACTTCTGGATCAACGGCAATAGTACGCGCAATACATAAGCGTTGTTGTTGACCACCAGAAAGACCAGTACCTGGAGAATGTAAGCGATCTTTCACTTCATTCCACAAGCCTGCGCGCTGTAAGCTCTTCTCAACGGTTTCGTCTAGCTCAATGCGGCTTTGTGCTAAACCGTGGATGCGTGGGCCATAGGCGACGTTATCATAAATCGATTTAGGAAATGGATTAGGTTTTTGAAATACCATGCCGACACGTGCGCGCAGAGGCACGGTATCGACATCGGCACCATAGATGTTTTCATCATCGAGTAAAATTTCACCCTTAATTTTGCAAATATCAATGGTATCGTTCATGCGATTTAGCGTACGCAAAAAAGTCGATTTACCACAACCAGAAGGGCCAATTAAGGCAATCACTTCGTTAGCGCCAATGTCTAGACTTACGTCAAAGATTGCTTGCTTATCGCCATAAAAAACATCCACATTACGCGCTGAAAGTTTTGGGTTTTGGCTTAGTGGAACGCCGGTAGTTACGTGGTTCTCAATGTGTTGCATCGTTGTGCTCATGTTCAATTCCTCTTTCAGCTCTTGCTGTAAATTCTATCTGATAGGGTCTTTTAGTTCAGGCTGTTTGGTCTACCAGCGACGCTCTAAGCGACGGCGTAAAATTACAGCGGTGGTATTCATCAATACCAAAAATGACAATAAAACTAAAATTGCTCCGGAAGTACGCTCTAAGAAGGCACGTTCAGGGCTGTCGGACCACAAGAAAATCTGTACGGGTAAAACCGTTGATGGATCGTTAATAAAGCCTGGTACGTCAACCACGAAAGCAACCATACCAATCATTAATAACGGTGCTGTTTCTCCCAGTGCTTGTGCCATACCAAGAATAGTACCTGTTAGCATACCAGGCATGGCTAATGGCAATACGTGGTGAAAAACAACTTGGTTCTTTGATGCTCCTAAGCCATAAGCTGCTTCACGAATAGAAGGTGGAACCGATTTGATGGCGGCACGCGCAGAAATAATAATCGTTGGTAGCGTCATTAATGTTAATACTAAACCACCTAATAACGGTGTTGATCGTGCGACACCAAAAATATTAATGAAAATGGCCATACCTAATAAACCAAAAATTATCGAAGGTACTGCCGCTAGATTGTTAATATTAATTTCAACAATCTCTGTCATGCGATTGCGTGGTGCAAATTCCTCAAGATAAATAGCTGCGGCAACACCAATAGGGAAAGATAATAAAAGCGTAACCATTAGGGTTAATAGTGTGCCTTTAATTGCCCCATGAATACCCGCAAGCTCCGGCTCACGAGAATCACCATTGGTAAAGAATAGGGTATTGAAGTGGCTATCTAAGCGGCCTTCTTCAACCCAGCTATTTAACCAAGCTAATTGTTTTTCAGAAAGACGATCATTGGTCTCATCTTCTTCTAGGTCGCGATCATGTTTAAACCACTGGTCAACATCATCATCCATTAATAGCTCGACGCTAACTGTCGTATCAATAACCTCAGGATTCGCTAATAACAGCTCTTGTAGCTGCCAAGATGCTCCTGGGCTAATCAATTTAAACAGCTCGCGGGTTTCTTTACGGCCATTTGGCTTAAAGTTTTTAGCAAACTGGCGTTTGATTAAGCCTTCAAAGTTAGCAAAACGAATGTCATCGGCTTGGCTATCTTTGCTTAGGTTTAAATAACTGCTATCTAAAAAGATATCCGTTGTTAAGCTCGTTTGTTTAAACGCCGAAGTGCCTTTACTGGCGATATCGGTGAACAATACAACGAGGCATAACATACCAAAGAAAACAGACGCCATTCCGTAGAAACGAAAACGTGTTTCAGCAGCGCGGCGACGGCCTAAACTTAGTTCAACCTTTTGACGGGTTGTTAGCTGTGTCGGCTTCATATTATTCGACTCAGTTGAAGTATTTGAAGGGGGTGTTTTTGAATCAATCATATTGCTCTCTATATTTCTGAACAATTTTCAAAGCAACAAAGTTCAAAATAAGTGTGGCTAAGAAAAGCACCAAACCTAAAGCAAAAGCGGCTAGGGTTTTAGGTGAATCAAATTCTTGGTCACCAACGAGTAAGGTCACAATCTGAACCGTTACCGTGGTTACACTATCGAGTGGATTTGCTGTTAAATTTGCCGCTAAGCCTGCTGCCATGGCAACAATCATGGTTTCACCAATCGCACGAGATACGGCTAGCATCACGGCACCAACGATACCAGGTAGGGCCGCAGGAATAATAACTTGGCGAATGGTTTCGTTTTTAGTCGCGCCTAATCCGTAGCTGCCATCCCGCATAGACTGTGGCACTGCGTTGATGACGTCATCCGATAATGAAGAAACAAAAGGAATAATCATTACGCCCATTACTAAGCCAGCGGCGAGTGCGCTTTCGGACGATACTTCTAAGCCTAAGTCGGTTCCTAATACTCGTATAAAGGGAGCCACTGTGAGCGCTGCGAAAAAACCGTATACAACGGTTGGAATCCCCGCTAATACTTCTAACGCGGGTTTTGCATATTTACGTACATTGCTACTGGCGTATTCAGAAAGATAAATGGCGGCCATTAAACCGATAGGCACAGCAATCACCATCGCAATAGAAGATATTAATAAAGTACCTGCAAATAAGGGCACGGCACCAAAGCTACCGGATGATCCAGATTGATCAGCGCGTAAAGCGACCTGAGGTGACCAGGTTGTACCGAATAAAAACTCTATTGGGCTAACTTGTTGAAAAAACATCCAAGCTTCGAACATCACACTCGCAAGAATACCGACGGTGGTTAATACCGCGATACCAGAGCTGGATAATAATAGAAGGTTCACAATGCCTTCCATCTCGGTACGTGCGCGCAATTTAGGTTGTATGCGACGGTAAGTAATAACAAAACAAACCAGACATAGGCTTAAGGCAATACCAGAATTTAATATTGCAGTACGTTCGTTAAGTGCTGCTAGGTGTTCAACTGCTGGCATCAAGCTTGGGTCAGCTGTTAGGCCTGAACTAGACGCTAGGTTGTATACTTTACTAATAGCCAATTGGATTTGAGCTGGGTCAGCGGCTTGAATGTCGGCTGGTAGCTGAGCAATTAATAAATAATCGATAACTGGGCCTTCCAGCAAGTGCCAAGTCATTAATAGGATAAGTGCCGGTACGCCAGTCCATAAGGCCATTAAGGTACCGTAGTGATCGGGCAAAGAATGCATTCGCAATCCTTGATTAGATATTGCTCGCGCGCGATTGCGACCTAAAAAATAGGCGCCTCCGAGAACAATAATGACGATGATGAGCAGGCTACTAAAGTTCATTTGCTTATTTATTTACCCGTAGTTTAATTTTCTTTTTAATACACAAAAGCCGAGACTCATTCTTTATCAGAACAAGCCCCGGCGATGCGTACTACTTTTAAACTGGCTTATTTCTTAGCCAGAGGTGTTAAGTTCTTAACAGTAGACAATACGTTTTTACGTTCTTCAGCTGTCATTGGGATCATACCTTTCTCAGCTAAGTAGCCGTAGTCACCCATTGCTTTTTCTGAAGTAAATTCAGCAAGATATTCTTCGATACCTGGGATAACACCAATGTGCGCTTTTTTAACATAGAAGAATAAAGAACGGCTTACTGGGTATGAACCTTCAGCAATCGCATCGAAAGTCGGTAGTTTACCATCAATCAATGAACCTTGAACTTTTTCAGAGTTTTGCTCTAAAAAGCTGTAACCAAATACGCCAAGTGCAGAAGGGTTTGCAACCAATTTCTGTACGATTAGGTTATCGTTCTCACCCGCTTCAACATAAGCGCCATCTTCACGTACCGCATGACAAACTGCTTTGTACTTTTTCTTATCCTGCTTCTTCATTGCTTTAATGAAAGGGAAAGTCTTACAACCACCTTCTAAAGCAAGCTCAGCGAATGCATCACGAGTACCGGATGTTGGTGGTGGGCCTAACACTTCGATTTTAGATTTTGGTAACGTAGGGTTAATCTCGTTCCAAGTCTGGTATGGGTTTTCAACTAACGTTTCGCTACCATCTGGGTTAGGAATGTTCTTAGCAAGTGCTAGGAAGATTTCACGACGAGACAAAGAGATTTGCTCAGCTTCTGTCGTATTCGCTAATACGATACCGTCATAACCGATAGTGACTTCAATGATGTCTTTAATGCCGTTCTCTGCACAAAGCTTAATTTCAGAGCTCTTAATTGCACGAGAAGCGTTGGTGATATCAGGCGTTGCACTACCAACACCAGAACAGAATAATTTCAAGCCGCCGCCAGAACCCGTTGATTCAACTTTAGGGGTTGCGAACTTAGTCGATTTGCCAAAACGTTCGGCTACTACCGTAGAGAATGGGTAAACCGTAGAAGAACCAACAATACTGATGTAATCACGCTGAGCGTTAGCTGACATGCTGATTGCAGACGCTGCAAATGCAGCACTTAGGGCTAGAATTTTTTTCATCATTACTTCCTGTTTAATAGTCATTCTTACTTGGATCATTCTAAGTAAGAGATATTTTTGTCGAATCGTTATTCAGTGATGAGGAGTATCTAGGATCAATGTTACAGAAATATGACAGCAATTATGAATATTTAAAGAAATTTTGCTGAAATTATAAAAAGGGTACGGTTCCTGCTCTACCTCTATAAAGCACCGTGTTTAAAGCGCGGTCGCAAATTATTGTTTAGAGGTGATTATGGGCGCAATACGTGGATTCATCACAAGGAACAGCTTGCCCGAGCATTATTTACAGCAGGCATCAATTTGGTTTGATCCTATTGTCGAGACCTTGGTTAAGCACCATTTTAGTGCAGGGCGCACATTGGTCGTAGGCATTAATGGTTGCCAAGGCTCTGGGAAAACCACGCTAGCCGACTATTTATGCACATGTTTGCAAAATAGAGGCTTAAAAGCAGTCGCAATCTCAATTGATGACTTCTATTTAACGCGTAAGCAAAGGCAGCAGCTTGCAACCGATGTGCATCCTTTATTATCAACGCGTGGAGTGCCGGGGACACACGATTTAGAACTGGCGCTAGATACTCTACAGCAGCTATCACAAAACAGTGGCGACGTTAAAATTCCCAAATTTAATAAAGCTCAAGATGAGCGGCTTCCTGAAGAGCTGTGGTCTCGTGTAGAAACACCACTGGATATCATTATCTTAGAAGGCTGGTGTGTAGGTATTACGGCAGAAGCGGAAGAGTCACTGCTCGAGCCGATGAATGAGCTGGAATTGGTTCAAGATCCCAATGCCGAATGGCGTAGCTATATCAACCAACAGCTCGTAACAAACTACCCAGAGCTTTGGCAATTAATTGATCGCTTAATTATGTTGCAGGCCCCCAGCTTCAGTTGTGTTTATAACTGGCGTCTTGAGCAGGAACAAAAGTTGGCAGCCCGTTCGGATTTAACAGGCAGCTCATCGAATAATCACATTATGGCGGCAGAAGAAATTAAGCAGTTCATTCAGCATTATGAGCGACTAACGCGCCACAGTTTGAAATACCTACCACAAAACTGCCAGCACTTATTTCAGTTAACTAATAAACGCCAAGTAGCTGCTTATTTAACCCCGAACCCTTTACCGGATGATCCTCGTTTTGGTTTGCATAATGTGGCATTAAAGGGGACTTTATAATGGGGAATGTTACCAATAACTGGATTGTATTTACCGATTTAGATGGCTCTTTATTGGATCACGACAGTTATAGCCATCAAGCCGCGGATGAATTATTAGGCGTGCTAGAGCAAGATCAAATTCCCGTGGTATTAACAACCAGTAAGACCCGGGCAGAAGTTCAGGCCTTGCGCACAGAATTAAATAACCAACACCCTTTCATTATTGAAAATGGTGCAGCGGTATACATTCCGCAAGGCTATTTTGCGAATAAACCGGAAGGTTGCATCGAGCAAGACGGTTTTTGGGTATTTAGATTCTGCCAAACTCGAAGCCATTGGTTATCGCTGCTTAATCAGGCTAAAACCATTTTTCCTCACAGTTTCAGTCACTTTGCGGCAATGAAAGAAGAAGTTATTGCACAAATAACAGGACTATCTTTTACCCAAGCGCAGCAAGCCAACGATCGCGAATATGGTGAGCCCATTTCATGGCTGGGTGTGGATAAGGCAAAACAAGACTTTATCCAATGGTTAGAAGAGCGCGGTGGCAATGTATTGCAAGGCGGTCGCTTTCTACATTTAAGTGGGTTTTGTAATAAAGGTGACGCGCTTGCTTGGCTCGCCTCTGAATATAAAAAGCAAGGCGATTTAGACGCTATTAAGACCATTGCTATTGGTGATAGCGGCAATGATATTGCCATGCTGGAGGAAGCCGACCTTGCGCTCATTATTCGCTCCCCTGTGCACGAACCTCCTAAATTAACCAGAGACGTTGGCTTTTCTATTTCAGAAGAATTTGGACCGCGAGGTTGGAATTCGGGCTTACGTAAAATTTTATACCTTTAGAAATTAACGATTACAACGCTAAGAATTAAACATTAAGAATAAGGAAATATTATGGCTGACTTTTATCAAAATGGCATAGTGACAACATTACACAATCTAGCCCATCGACCTGTAGCAGACATCGAAGATGAATTAAGAGAATTTAGTAAAAAGCGCCCAATGTCATTAATTCTACCTTCGCTATTTTCCGAGTTGGAAGGGGATGCTTTGCCCAATATCGTGAATCATTTAAAAGGGGCTGATTATCTGAATGAAATTGTGATTGGCTTAGACCGTGCTGATGAAGATCAGTATCGCCATGCGCTTACGTTTTTTGGAGCGCTGCCACAACATCATCGAGTGCTATGGAACGAAGGGCCAAGATTGCAAGCGCTAGATGCAGAGCTGCAAGCGTTAAATTTAGCCCCTAAAGAACTGGGTAAAGGGCGAAATGTTTGGTATTGCATGGGTTATACCCTTGCTTCAAATCGTTCAGAGTCTGTTGCCCTTCATGATTGCGATATTGTTACTTACGATAGAGAGCTATTAGCACGATTGATTTACCCTGTGGCCAACCCTCGATTCAATTATGAATTCTGCAAGGGGTTTTATGCTCGTGTCGCGGATGGAAAAATTAATGGCCGCGTCAGTCGTTTACTTGTTACGCCATTATTACGCGCACTCAAAAAAATGTTTGGGGAAATGGAATACCTACAATTTATGGACAGCTTCCGCTATCCACTCGCAGGAGAGTTTTCATTTCGTAAAGATGTATTAAATGATATTCGTATTCCAAGTGATTGGGGTCTAGAAATTGGTGTGTTATCTGAGATGCATAGAAACTATGCCAATAACCGTTTATGCCAAGTTGATATTGCTGATGTTTATGATCATAAGCATCAAGACTTATCGTCAGATAATGATGAAGGTGGCTTATCAAAAATGTCGATTGATATTTCCAAAGCATTATTCAGAAAGCTGGCTACCAATGGTAAAACGTTTAATACCGAAACGTTTCGTTCAATTAAAGCAACCTACTATAGAATCGCATTAGATTTTATTGAAACCTATCATAATGATGCTGTTATGAATGGCTTAACGTTGGATATTCACTCTGAAGAAAAAGCCGTTGAATTATTCGCGCAAAATATTATGAAAGCGGGGGAAGCTTTTTTAGATAAACCCATGGAAACGCCTTTTATTCCCAGTTGGAACCGAGTGATCAGCGCCAAGCCCGATATCTTAGAAAGATTATATAAAGCGGTAGAAGAAGATAATAAGGAGTTTATGACGCGATGAGCTTATTTGATTCTGTATTATTACAGCGTAGCCAGCACTTGCTGGAAATGATCTACCATCAAACGGATATTGAAATGCCGTTTGATGTCTTTGCACAAAAGCTATTAATTGAAATGCGGTTAGAGCGAGCAAGTCAGCAAGCGGCTTCTCATGACCAAGTGCGCCCCAGCGATTTGTGGGATCAATCATCCACCGTAATGATTACCTATGGCGATAGTTTCTTAGCCAAACATCAAAAGCCGCTGATTACCTTAAAGCACTTTTTAGATGAGCACTGTGAAGGCTTAATTAATAGTGTGCATATTCTTCCCTTTTTCCCTTTTAGTTCTGATGATGGTTTTTCAGTCATGGACTTCTCTAGTGTGAATGAATCTCTTGGAGACTGGGCAGACATTCAAAGCATTAGTCAACGCTATCGCTTAATGGCTGATTTGGTGATTAATCATTGCTCAAGTCGAAGCTTATGGTTTCAAAATTTTATAAAAGGCGAAGGCCCAGGGCATGATTATTTTTATACGCAGTCGCCGACCGCCGATTTATCTCAGGTCGTTAGACCCAGAACCAGTAAGTTACTAAGAGAAACTATGACCAATAACGGCATGCAGCATGTCTGGTGCACGTTTAGTCATGATCAAGTCGATCTTGATTTTAGAAACCCTGAAGTATTAATTCAGTTTGTTAAAATTATTCGACAATATCTGGATATGGGGGTGCGTATTTTTCGCCTAGATGCGATTGCCTTTTTATGGAAAAAAGTCGCTTCGCCCAGCATTAACTTAGAAGAAACCCATAATGTCGTGCGGTTATTAAGACTGTTGATTGAGCATACGCAACCTGATGCGGTAATCATTACAGAAACCAATATTCCTAACCGAGAGAATCTTTCTTATTTTGGTAATGCTAACGAAGCACACTGCGTATATAACTTTGCATTACCACCGTTATTAGTAAATACCTTGCTAACGGGAAATAGTCATCACTTAAAGTTGTGGCTAATGAGTATGCCACCGGCGCAGTTAGGAACGACTTACTTCAATTTTATCGCCTCGCACGACGGCATGGGACTTAGGCCTGTTGAAGGCATTCTAGGAGAAAATGAAACTCAAGTATTAGTCGAAACCTTGCAAAGCTTCGGTGGACGAATTTCTTGGCGAGCATTAGAGAATGACCAAGGCGAAGCTATTCAGAAACCGTATGAAGTAAACATCTCGTTATTCGATGCCCTGCAAGGAACAATTAAAGGCAAGGATGCCGTAGGTATGGAGCATGCAGGCATAGCGCGTTTTGTATGCGCGCATGCGATCATGTTTGGTCTAGAAGGCATTCCTGGTATCTACGTACACAGCTTATTGGCGACTCGCAATGACTATCAGCGAATGGAGCATTCAGGCCATAACCGATCGATCAACCGTCATCAATGGCAATATGATGAATTAGAAATGCTGCTAGCTGAAGACCAATACAATCAGTATCTCGATACCGATTCTATCGCTGATGAAAGTCACCATAAAACAGTATTTGTTGCGCTAAAAAAATTATTAGCAATACGTCAGCAGCAAAAAGCTTTCCACCCGAATGCGGCACAATTCACATTGCATTTAGGTGACTCGATTTTTGCCTATTGGCGTCAATCTGTTGATAAAGCACAAAGCATATTTTGCATCAGCAATATCAGTGAGGTAGAGCAAGAGTTTATGCTATCGGATATTAATTTAGTAACGACAGACGACTGGTTTGATCTTATTTCGGGTAAAGAAATGACGCACCAAGATATGTTGGTTCAGTTAGCGCCATATCAGACATTGTGGATTAGTAACTCCAATACCTAAGGCGAATTTTTCGCCTTCTTTTTTCTCTTTTTCAATAGATCTTCTTTCATTTCATCATAACTTGTTTCTTTATGCTCTTCTCTCTACAGTATTAAATCCCTAAACCTCTGTATATTTAAGTCTGAAAATCTTATATTTGGCATCACATGTAATAATATTATTTATTACATGTGATGATTGACACCATTACATGTAATAGGTATTGTGGGTTATGACACAAAAAACATCAGCGCATTATCAAAGAGAATTCCGCCGCCGCTTAAGAGAGCAGGGGCTGGTAAAAAAGGAAGTTTGGATTCGCCCAGAGAACGCACGATTGCTTTCTCAAGCGGAGAAGACGTTACGTGAGCCCAATTTGGTTGAAACGATAAAAGAAGGAGAGTTTGTTATGACAAACTTACATGAATTACCAGAGCTATGGACAAGCCAGAGCCTGAAAGCGGCATTAGAGCAAGAGCCTCTATTTGCTACCAAGCAAGCCAGCATCGAATTAATTGATGGCATCGATGCATCACTTTTCATCGAGATGAAAGCATTTGGTGATTTGCCCATTTTCATCACGGTGGTGGGTGAGCAGATTGTTGTTGAATCTGTACTGTGGTCTGTTGATGATGTGGCGGATGTCGCAGGGTTCAATAATGCAGTGCTTCGTACCCATAAGTATTTTCCATTATCGACCATCAGTTTAGATACGATGGCGAACGGAGACTCTGTCTACCATATGTTTGGAGCATTAAGCGCCTCGTCATTATTGTCGAATGTTGTGCTTGAAATCGATATGTTGGCAAATAATGTGATTCAAGCAACTCAAGCGTATGCTGAATTTTTAACCTTTCAACCTACGCCTGAACTGGCTTAATTTAACTAAGGTCTAGGAGATCAATCATGAATTTATGGTCAAAAATGTTAACGGCATTACGTGGTGGCGTGAACGAAGCAGGTGAAGCGGTTATCGATACGCAAGCGCTTCGAATTTTAGATCAAGAGGTGCGTGACGCCTCAAATGAACTGAAGTTTTCTAAAGAAAGCTTGGTATCTATTATTGCTCAACAAAAAGTAGCTGAACAAAAAGTAAATACGTTGAAAGACAGTATTGCTGAATATGAAGGTTATGCCCTTAAAGCTTTAGAGCAAAAAGATGATGCTTTGGCATTGGAAATTGCTGAAAAAATTGCCGAGTTAGAAAATCAGCAAGTCTCTGAATCAGAGGCGGTAGCTGGCTTTTCTTCCAGTGCTAGTAGTTTAAAAGCGGCGATTGCTTCTGCAGATAATAATATCAAACGCTTGAAGCAGCAAATCGATACCGTGAAAGCGACCGAAAGCGTGCAGCGAGCTCAAGAATCTGTGTCGCAGCGCTATGCGGGCTCTAATACAAAGCTGCAAACGGCGATGGATTCTTTAGAGCGCATTAAGCAAAAGCAAGCGTTAACCGCCGCTAAGCTGAAGGCGACTGAAGAGCTTCATGAGAGCAGCGCTGAGCAATCGTTGCATGAAAAAATGCAGAAAGCGGGTATTGCTAATCAGGGACAGCAAGCGAGTAACGTATTGGAGCGGTTAAAAAATAAGCAGTAATTGCTTATTGCTCTTAATTGAAGCAAAAAACGGCTGTTAACGGCGTCAAAAATCGTTAATATAGCGCACCATAAAGTTCACCTTATTGATGGTGAATAGAACAAGGATGCTAAAATGTTTGCAATATTTTTAAGCGATAAGATGGACCCTTTCTATCAGAATATTGCTTCATTTCCGACGTTGTTTTTCACACTGCTGCTCGCATTAGTCACCGTTTATTGGTTAATTGCTGTACTCGGTATTGTTGATCTTGATGCTCTAGACATCGATATGCCAGAAGGGGATGCTAGCTCGGATGGTGGAGTGAACGATTTGGCTGGGCTGTTATTGAAGCTTAACCTCAATGGCGTTCCGCTAACGATTACCCTATCTTTTCTTATCTTGTTTGGCTGGTTAATTTGCTACTTTGCCGTCTATTTTATATTCCCCATTATCCCAGACGGCTTTTTAGAATACCTTGCAGGCTTACCCATTTTAATCGGTTCCTTATACATATCAGCATTGATAACCGCCCAGATGATTAAACCATTAAGGCCGTTATTCAAAAATATGAACAATAACACGGTAAAAAATGTACTTGGACAAACGGCAATTGTGCGCTCATTGCGACTTGATTCACGCTTTGGAGAGGTATTGTTAGCCGATGGTGGAGCAGGATTGATTTTTAAAGCACGAACGTTAAATAATGAAACCTTTAAAAAAGGTGATCGAGTAGTATTGCTAGAATATCTTAAAGATCAGCATGCTTATCGGGTCATCTCTGAAACAGAATTTTTGAAATAACACAGTAAAAAACTAACCTAAAGAAATTTAAAATCTAAAACAGATGGAGTAATTGTTATGGCTGATTTATCAATATTAATGCCGATCCTAACGGTAGCAGGGATTGGCGTTATTATTATTATGGGGGTCTTATTTGTCTTCCAGTCTTTTTATATCAAGGTGGCACAAGGCACAGCCTTAATCGTCAACGACATGAGCTCGACGCCTAAAGTACATTTTACGGGTGCTTTAGTAATTCCTGTTATTTACAAAAAAGAATTAATGAAAGTATCGTTGATCACCTTAGAAGTTGATCGCCGTGGTAAAGATGGTCTTATTTGTTTAGATAATATGCGTGCGGACATTACCGTTGCTTTTTATCTTCGAGTTAATGAGACTTCAGAAGATGTTTTACGAGTCGCTAAGTCTATCGGAGCTGATCGTGCATCGGATAAAGAAGCGGTTTATGACCTTTTTGCTGCTAAGTTCTCTGAAGCATTGAAAACAGTGGGTAAGCAAATTGAATTTGTTCAATTGTTTGAAAACCGCCTGCAGTTCCGTGAAAAAATCGTAGAAGTTATTGGTGACGATTTAAACGGTTATGTATTAGAAGATGTTGCTATTGATTATTTAGAGCAAACTCCCAAAAATGCATTAGATTCTAATAACATTCTTGATGCGGAAGGTATCAAGAAAATCACACAGCTAACCGCTAGCCAGAATGTAATTACCAATGAGTTAGAGCAAAATGAATCATTGGCGATTAAAAAGAAAAACGTTGAAACCCGCGAAGCTATGCTAGAGCTTGAGCGTCAGCAAGCCGATGCTGAAGCAAAGCAAGAACGAGAAGTTGCGACGATTCGTGCTCGTGAAGAAGCGGAAACACTGAAAGTCCAAGAAGAAGAACGTGGAAAGTCTGAAGCTACTCGTATTCAGGTTGAGCAAGATTTAGCCGTTCAATCTGAAAACCAAAAGCGTGAAATTGAAGTAGCTGAGCAAAATCGCCAGCGTGCTGTGGTGATTGAAGTTGAAAAAGTGACTCGTGCTAAAGATTTAGAAATTGTTGCACGTGAGCGTGAAGTGGATTTGCAAACGATTGAAGCTGAAAAAGCCATTGAAATCGAAAAGAAAGAAATTGCTAACGTAATCCGTGAGCGTGTTGTTGTTGATAAAACCGTAGCGATTGAAGAAGAGCGCATTAAAGAAGTGCGTGAAGTTTCTGAAGCAGATCGTTTGAAGCAAATCCAAGTATTAGCAGCAGAAGCAGATGCTGATGAACTAAAAGTTAAGCAAGTGAAAGCGGCAGAGGCAGAAGAGCAGTCTGCTAAGTTTAAAGCCGTAGAAATCACGACATTGGCACAAGCGAATTTAGAAGCCTCCTCTAAAGAAGCGGAATCTAAGAAGAAACTTGCCGAAGGTACTCAAGCAGAAGAAGCCGCAACTGGCCTAGCCGAAGCGAAAGTGCAAGAAGCGAAAGCCGATGCTCTAGAGAAAGAAGGTCTAGCGGAAGCTGCGGTTGTTGCTGCGAAAGGCGTATCAGAAGGTAAAGCGCTACGTGAAACAGGTCTGGCTGATGCAGAAGTCATCAGTGCTAAAGGCAGTGCTCAGGCACAAGCAACGAAAGATGTGGGTCTTGCAGAAGCGGATGTTACTCGTGAGCACTTTAAAGCAGAAGCTGAAGGTTTGGTTGAGAAATTTGATGCCATGGGTGGCATGAGCGAACAAGCTCGAGATCACGAAGAGTTCCGTATGAGTTTAGAGACGGCCTTTAAAGAAGCCATTGCTTCTCTGGATGCAGGTAAAGAGATTGCGCGTGATAACGCAGAAGTGCTTTCAACCGCGCTGCAAAAAGCGAAGATTGATATTGTTGGTGGTGAAGGTCACTTCTTTGATACCTTCTCTAAATCCTTGTCACTAGGCAAAGCGATTGATGGTGTTGCACAGAAAAGCAGCACCGTCGGCGCTTTATTAGCCACCGTGATGGACAATCAAAGTAAGAAAAAAGAAACCCGCGATAGCGAAAGTTAATACGATTGAGTATTTAAGCTAATACAGGGGGCGTAGCAAATACGCTCTCTGTCTCTTCGTCCTAAGGGACAATCGTAAGAACACAAGGATCTCGCTATGGCTGAGCAAAACCCTAATCAAGTCGAAAATGCCGTTGCAGAAGGGGGGGCTTACGAAGTTATTCGTAAGCGCTTAGTTGAGCAAGGGCGATTATTAAATAACCAAGCTCGGGCACTAAACGATGCACGTTTATCTGAATTTGGAAGTTCAGATCTTAGCGTTGTTTCTCGTGTGCGTGTGCGCACAGAAAATAACTGCGTCGCACGAGATATGGTCCAGATTGGTGACTATCTTCTTTTTGGTTATAACGTTTTTATTGGTCTTAAAAAAGAAACTCATATTGAAGATGTATTCTCGTTATTTAAATTGAAAAATGACGATGATGATAACTACAGTCTTGAGCCTGCCAGCTATGAAAACAGCTTTTTAGCGGCGCCTTCTTTCCAAAGTGATTTTCTAGAGTTGTATCGCTATTACAAGCAAACTCGACTTGTGCAGCTAACGGTTAAAGATGGCAAGTTATTAGCGGGCTTTCAAATTGGAGAGCGTTTAGAAGATATACGTGTTTTTCGCTGGTCCGTTTCTGCAGACGGTAAAGATATTAAATATATCGATAACCGAGGCGAGCGTGATATTCAGCTGCCGAGTGCATACGATTTTGAGTGGATACAAACAGATCGTGAAAATACCGTTCATGGTCGTCATCCTCATATCAATATTCTTGATAAAGTCTTTGTAGAAACCATTAATGGTGATTTAACCATTAAAATTGAAAATAATACTGAAAATGGCAAAGGAATTTTCAGTGAGTCAGTAGAAGATAAAACTCAATCTTTAGATGATGGGCAATTTTTTTACGCCAGTGTTGGCGCTCTTATATTATTAAAAATATTGCCTTATCGAGAAGAACAGTGGCGTTATTTTGTATTTAATTCGTTGACGGACGAAGTCGTCAAAATTGATGATATTGGGCAGTCATGTGTTCAGCTGCCCGAAGATCATGGCATCATCTTTCCGGGTGGCTATTATTTGCAAACCGGTGAAATGAAAACGTTTGAAGGCGACGGTTTAGCGTCATTAGAAGAAGGCCAGTCTCTTAAATTCAAGCGTATGATTAAATCCCCTAATGGGGAAGATGTTCTCTTTGTTTTTTACGAACCTGAACAAGGATTATTTGGACTTTTTTCTTATAATCTCATCAGTAAATCAATGCAGAATCCTATCTATGGCCATGGCTATGCTTTAGCAGAAGATGGAATATTGGTCATTTTCTCTGCGGAAAGCGAGCCAACGCGCATACACCCTATGCAAGTGTGGCAAACCGCTTTTGTGAGCGATGATTATGCGAGCCGGGCAGATGTAAGCCAAAGTTTTTTTGGTAAAATTGGCAATGCGTCTTTAGTGCGTGGGGTGTCTGATTTATACAGTTTGCATCGCATGATTTCTGATCAAACAGTCTCGGCAAGAATTTATGAAGAGTTAAGTAAAACGGCGAACCGTTTTTTTGATTCACACTATTGGATCGAAGAGTATTCAAATAGCCATGAGGTTGTTGTCGATAAAAATAATTCGATCGCCTCTCTTATAAAGCAAATATCAAAAACCTCTGAATTGGTGATTGATGAATTTGAAAAAGTTCAAAGTATTCGTCAACAGTCTCAGCTGGCCATGTCGAATGCTGAGGAAGAACAGCAACAATTAATTGCTTCTATTCGTCCTGAAAATTGGCAATTTGCCGAAGAGTTTGTTGCTGCATTAAATAAGCTGCGTCAACAGCGAGGTCACCTTGCGACGATTAAAGAATATCGCTACATCGATACTGATCGCTTAGGCGAACTGGATCATCAGCTTATTCAAGCGCAAGAAAAACTGAGTGAAAGTACGGTTGAATTTCTATCACAAGACGCTGCACTTTCTCCGTATTTCGATAAAATTAAAACCTTCGATAGTGAAGTAGCTAATGCTGAAACCATTGCTGTTCTTACTCCTGTTATTGAACAGATAGAAGAGACCGCCTCAGGACTAGATTTATTATCAGAGCTGATGTCTTCTTTAAAAGTAAATGATGCTACGGTGCGTACTCGCATTATTGATGCTATTTCAGAAGTGTATTCAAAGCTTAATCAGAGTAAAGCAGCGGCTAAACACAAGCAAAAATCGGTGGGCTCAGAAGAGGCGATTGCTCAGTTTAGTGCACAGTTTAAATTATTCTCACAAAGCATCACCAATGCCTTGGGTATGTCGACGACACCAGAACGTTGTGATGAACAGTTGTCTCGTCTACTGGTCCAGCTAGAAGAACTTGAAAGTCAGTTCAGTGATTTTGAAGAATTTCTCAGTGACATTATGGCGAAAAGAGATGAGATTTATCAATCTTTTGAAAGCCATAAACAGCAGTTATTGGATGAGCGATTACGCAAAGCGCAATCAGTGACAGATGCCGCTAATCGAATTTTAAGCAGTATTGAACGTCGCTCGTTAAAATTCTCTGATGCTGAACAACTCAATACGTATTTCGCGTCAGATTCATTGGTGCTTAAAACGGGAGAGATGGTTGAGCGCTTACGTGAGTTAGATAATGCGGTTAAAGCAGACGATATTGAATCGCGTTTTAAATCGATAAAAGAGCAAGCATTACGCTCGCTAAGAGATAAAACGGATATTTATGAAAATGGCGGCAACGTTATTAAGTTGGGACCACGTCATAAATTCAGTGTTAATACGCAAGAATTGGATCTTACCATTGTGCCGCGTGAAGGTGAGTTAAATATTCACTTAACGGGTACTGATTATTTTGAACAGTTGACCCGTACAGACCTCTTAGAGCTAAGGCCTTTTTGGGAAATGGCACTTGAGTCTGAAAGCCCAGAGGTTTATCGCAGTGAATATCTTGTCGCATTGATCTTAGATGCGGCTGATAATAATACCGATGAGTTAAGTAATGAGTTGCTTAATCATGCACTGCTGGATGAAAAAAAACTACAGGGTCTTGTCCGTGATTTTGCCAATCCGCGCTATAAAGAAGGTTATGAAAAAGGTATTCATGATCACGATGCTGTTTTATTACTGCAAAAATTATTACCTGCGCTAGACAGTGCTGACCAATTAAAGTTTGATCCATTAAGCCGTGGTTTGGCTCAGGTTTTTTGGGCCAACCTTCAGCACTTAGAGCGAGATGCTGATACTAATCTACTAAAATTGAAGCAGCAATCACAAGGCTGGCACGAACGCGCACAGTCAGCGTTTCAGATGAAGGAAATTTTTAATAATAATAAAGCGATTCAATTACTGCATAGCGAAATAAGCAAAGCATTCGATGACTTTTTTACACATTATGAATTGCCTATATTAGCCAGTGATGTTCGTCGCAGTGCCGATTATTTAGTGCATGAATTAAGTCGTGATCGTATTGAATTTATTGGCAGTAAATACGCACAGCAGTTGGTTAATGAACTTAAGCATTCTTTAAGTGATGCTTCGTGGCGTCAGCTGCATGCGACTTTAGATAAACTGAAAGGGAAAGTCGCACAGCGTTGGATTCTAAGCCACTCTTGGCTTTCTGCTTTGGTCGAAGGCAAAGGGTTAGCAGATCTAGAGCGATACATTCCTGAAGCCGTGGCGATGATTAATGCTGAAGGCAGAATCGAGCGCCGCCCAACAGAAGTAGATACAGAATTAACCATCAGTGGTTTGTTAGGTGATCACCCTAGAATTGATAAGCAAACCCTTACGCTGGCCGTTGATGAGTTTTTACAGCGTTTAGATGACCACAAAAATCGTATTGTAGTTGGCTTTCATCATTATCATGAAATGCGTCAATCGATTATCGAAGAAGAAAGAGATTTATTAGGCTTAGAATCTTTTAAGCCCAAACCTTTAAGTTCGTTCGTACGTAACCGTTTAATTAATGAATCTTACCTGCCATTAATCGGTGATAACTTAGCGAAGCAAATGGGTACCTTGGGTGAGAATAAGCGCTCTGACTTAATGGGTTTGTTGATGATGATTTCTCCACCGGGTTACGGTAAAACAACCTTGATGGAATATGTCGCAAGTCGTTTGGGGTTAATCTTTATGAAGATTAATTGCCCTTCATTAGGCCATGACGTTTTATCATTGGATCCCGAACAAGCACCGAATGCGACGGCTCGACAAGAATTAGAAAAACTAAATTTAGGTTTAGAAATGGGCAGTAACGTAATGCTGTATCTTGATGATATTCAGCATACGCACCCAGAATTCTTGCAAAAGTTCATCTCATTATGTGACGGCACTCGTCGTATTGAAGGTATTTGGAAAGGCAAGTCTAAAACTTATGATATGCGTGGTAAAAAATTCTGTGTCGTGATGGCGGGTAACCCTTATACCGAAACTGGCGAAGCATTCCAAGTCCCTGATATGTTGGCTAACCGTGCTGATATTTACAACCTAGGTGATATTTTAGGCGGTATGGATGAGCAGTTCGCGCTCAGCTATGTGGAAAACTGTATGACCTCCAATTCAGTTCTAGCGCCATTAGCAACGCGAGACTTAAATGATCTGTATAAAATTGTACGGATGATTAATGGTGAAAATATTGCGAGTACAGATTTAAGTCATCAATATAGCAGTGCTGAACTGAATGAGATAACGGCTGTATTGAAGAAGTTGTTTGTGATTCAAGACGTCGTTTTAAAAATTAACCAGCAGTACATTGCTTCGGCCGCGCAATCGGATGAATACCGTACTGAGCCATCATTTAGATTACAGGGTAGTTACCGTAATATGAATAAGATGGCAGAGAAGGTATCTTCTGTAATGAATCACGATGAACTGATGCAAATGATCGCTGATCATTATGTGGGTGAATCGCAGTTATTAACCAATGGTTCTGAAGAAAACTTATTGAAGCTTGCAGAACTACGCGGCGAGATGACAGAAGAAGAAGCGGCGCGTTGGGCTAAAATAAAGTCTGACTTTGTGCGTAATAAAGCCATGGGAGGCGACGATGCCGATGTTGGTGGCAAGGTAATTGGGCAGTTGGTTGATCTTGTTGGTGGTGTAAAATCGCTCAGTGAGAATGCTGAACTTTCCAATCAACTACGTGCGCAAGATAAGCAGCAGCGTCTGGAAGCAGAAGTACTTCGTAGAAGTGAAGAGCAACCGTACGAAACTGCCAGTATTGAGCAATTGCAGGGTTTGAATCAATCCATTAATCAATTTACATCAATTGTCTCTTCAGGAATGAAGCTGATTGCTGAGCAATCTTCAAGACAAGCCGCTCCAAAAGTAGAAGTCATAAATCAACCTGTTCCTGGTTTGGATAAAGTATTAAAGGCTTTGGCGGATACCATGGAAAATAGTATTTTTCCTATCGTAAGATCAATGGATCGAAAAATTGATATCGACTTAAAAACTCATGACAAGATGAAAGAAATTTCAACTCAATTGAGAGCCTTAGAAACTGAATACAGCACTAAAAAATAAGGATGTTGAATATGAAGTATCCAAAATGTAATGCATTCAGGGGTATTTAGCGTATTAGGTATGTATCGTTTTAACGATACTAATGCCAAGGCGTTTAGCCATACGGTTTAAGTTTGCTCGATCTGTTTTTAATGCTCGGGCAGCCGCAGACCAATTACCTTGGTATTGCTTTAATGCGTTGCTAATGAGCTGGCGTTGGAAATCTTCGGTTGCTGATTTTATACCGAGCTCCAGCGCTGGCAAACCTACACTAGGCACTTCCGCTGATACTAATGTGTGGTGGTCAGCGCTTAAGGTACTACTTGCAGTTAAAGTATGGGTAAGCGGCCCGATATGAGACAACTCAATGGTTACAACTTCTGTTTCTGCAAAGCCGCTACTCAGTGTATGGCTCTTAGCTTTTAAGGCTGCACGATTAATTGTATGTTCAAGTTCGCGAATATTGCCGGGCCAATCGTATTGTTTTAAATACTGAGTCACGTCAGCTGCAAATTTTATTTGCTGTATGCCGAGCTTGCGCCGTGTCTGTTCAATAAAATACTCTGCTAGCAATCCTATATCATTATCGCGTTCGCGTAACGATGGAACCAAGATGGGATAAGCCGTTAAGCGATGATATAGGTCAGAACGAAAATTCCCTGCGTCAACTTCTTGCGCTAAATTTCTATTGGTCGCTGCGATAATTCGCACATTAACGGTATGAGTTTTATCTTGCCCTACGGCCTGAATTTCTTGGCTTTGTAATGCCCGCAATAACTTGCTTTGTACGGCTAGAGGAATTTCGCCAATTTCATCAAGAAATAAAGTGCCACCATCTGCGATGGTGAATTTACCTGAGCGGTTTTCATTTGCGCCCGTAAAAGCCCCTTTGCGATGACCAAAGAGCTCACTTTCAATTAAATTTTCTGGCAGTGCGGCGCAGTTAACATAAACCAAGGGTCCTTCACTGCGGCTAGATTGCTGGTGCAGCGTTCTGGCAACTAACTCTTTACCGACGCCCGTTTCGCCAGAAATTAAGGCCGTAAAATCGGACTGCGCCACAATCTGAATTTCTTTTTTTAACTTTCTCATTACCGCACTATTCCCAATCAACTCACCACCATCTTTGAGTAAGGCTTCGTGGGTTAATTCGGCAACCACTTGGCGGCTATGAGATGCATGTTGCTCTAATAATTCTAGGGTTAGGGCGGTTTTTAACGTTGCTGCTGACATGGCGGAAATAATATCGAGCGTGCGCTGAGGGATATCATCAAAACTATTAGGCGTGAGGCTATCAAGGGTGAGTAGGCCAATTAAAGAGCCTTCAAATAACAGTGGCAGGCCCATGCAAGAGTGAACGGGTAGATCACCTTCCATGGCGAGCAATAATCCATCATAAGGATCAGGTAAAGGGCTATCACTTTCAAAGCGTACCGGGGTTTTGCTTGTGCAGATATGCTGAAAGCGAGGATGCTGGTCAATCTCAAAGCGACGACCTAATGTATCAGAGCTTAGACCTTGCAATGCCAAAGGTTTAAGGCGGTCTCCTTGGCGAGCAAGTAAGACCACGGCATCGCAGGATACTGTTTTGCGTACCGTCGTTAATAGGCGTTCAAATCTATCTTTGTTGATTAAGCCGCTGCTTAGATCGATCGCTAATTCAATTAGAGAAGAGTAAGAAATATTCGCCATTATGATTGTGTCTCAATGCTAATTACAGAGTAAAAGATAAAATCAATATAGCACAAAAGAGTCAAAATGACTCTAATATTATCTGAGTCATTTTGACTTATATTTAATTTTAATATTCGTAAGTTATTGAAATATATGAATATTATTAGTTGGCATACTCTTCGCAATAGCTTAGATAGTGAATGCAGAAGGTATTGGCGAAGCCCTTTAATATTGATAGCAATCCAGATATCCAAAAAATCAAAGAGAAGTAGACATCATGTTAAATAATGATCAAATAGAATTAGTAAAAAGCACGGTGCCATTATTAGAAGCATCAGGGCCAGCAATTACCGACTATTTTTATAATCGTTTATTTACCCACAATCCAGAAGCACAAAATATTTTCAACATGAGTAATCAAGCGTCTGGTAAACAATCATTTGCTTTATTTTCGGCCATCGCGGCTTACGCTAAAAATCTTGATAATGTTGAGCAGCTATTAACGATGGTTGAGCGTATTGCACAAAAGCATACCAGCCTTAACATTCAGCCAGCGCATTATGATTTAGTAGGGCATCATTTAATCGAAACCTTGCGTGAGTTAGTGCCAGAGCAGTTCACTAAAGAAGTCGAAGATGCTTGGACGGCGGCATATCAGGCGCTCGCCGCTATTTTTATTCATCGTGAAAGTGAGCTTTATCAGCAGCGCGAAGAATTAGTCGGTGGCTGGAAAGGCGGTCGACAATTTATTCTGGTTGAGAAGCGTATCGAGTCTGAGCTGGTAAAAAGTTTAGTCTTTGAACCCGTCGATGGTAACGCTGTTATTGATTACCAACCTGGGCAATATATTGGTATTGAAGTTCAGCCTAAGCACAGTGAATTTAAGGAGATTCGCCAATATTCACTATCGGATAAAGCCAATGGTGAAAGTTACCGCATATCAGTGAAGCGTGAAATTGTCGGTACGCCAGGCATTGTATCGAACTATTTGCACGATGGCTTAAGGCTAGGCGATGAAGTAACCCTATACGCTCCGGCTGGCGACTTTTATCTGCAAGAGAATGCTAAACCTAAGGTATTAATTTCAGCAGGGGTTGGTTTAACGCCTATGCAAGCGATGCTCGAAAGTTTGGTCGCAAAAAAGCAGAGCGATACCGCGGATATATTCTTTTTGCATGCTTGTGAAAATGTGGCGCAACATTCGTTTAAGAAGCGACAAACTGATCTTGCTCAACAAGGTAAGGTCATCAACCACATTTGGTATAAATCAGAAAGTGCTGAGTCTGCGCTGCATGGATTTATGGACATAAGCACCATTGCAGATCAATTACCGTTAATAGAAGCTGACTTTTATCTATGTGGCCCTGTGAGTTTTATGCAGTTTGCCAAGCAGCAATTGGTAACGCTAGGCGTAGAGAATGATTACATTCACTACGAAGTATTCGGGCCTCACGAAAGCTTTTAAAGCATAAAAGGCATCAAGCTAGAAAGGGATTATCTAGCTTGGTCGATTGACGTTTTTACCCACTAGCGTATTCTAGAGTAATGACATCTTATTTGCGCACGCATCCCATTAGCATAAAGAGCCTTGTGCTCAGCTTGTTACTGTCCTTTATCGGGCAGGCATGGGGGGGGGCTAGCCGATATTTGCACAATGCAAAAGGCGGAAACAAGCCATGTATCTCCTTGCCACCAAATGGTGCCTTCTGCCGAAATAGATGCTTCTAACAACATGGACTGCTGCGATTCGCCAACCATCACCAACCAGCATGATTGTTCTTGCCCTGATAGCAGTGGCTCCGCATCAGTGCCTTTTCTTACGCAAGATGTAACCTCTTCTTTTACCTATAACGAGCAAGCAAATAGCTACTCGCAACTGGGTTTTCCCCATCAAATAAGTTCAGCACTCTTTCGACCTCCGATCGTTTAATACAGACAAATATTTAACGGGTTAAGCAATTGCATTAACTTAACCTTATATTTTTAAGTATAAGCTGAATGTTCGGCTTGTCGTGTATTAGAGAAACATCATGAAAATTTTATTATCTATGTTATTCGGTGGGATCATTACCCTATCGATTTTAGCCATTATGCCCGATCATTTTTCAGTTTTTTTGCCTGCTAAAGAGGCCGCCATTATTAATAGCACTGCTGAGCCTGACGTGCTTTATTGGGTAGCGCCGATGGATGCTAATTTTCGTCGAGATCAGCCAGGGAAGTCTCCTATGGGAATGGACTTGGTGCCTGTTTATGCCAGTTCTAATGCGGCTGCTTCAAATATGAGTGCTGGAGTCGTCAAAATATCCGCCGCTATCAGTAATAACCTCGGTATAAAAACAGCCTTAGCTAAGTGGGTTCAACCAGAGCTAAATTTTATCAGCAGTGGTCGCGTTCAATACGCTAAAGAAGACTTGGTGCATATGCATGCAAGGGCCAGTGGTTGGGTAGAGAAGTTATATGTCACCGATGTTGGCGAAAAAGTTAAAAAAGGCCAAGCTTTATACGGTTTGTATTCGTTAGAGCTGATCAGTGCCCAAGAAGATTATTTACGGGCAATTAATGCACAGAATGACAATTTAATTCGAGCAGCAAAAAATCGTCTTAAATCGTTACGGGTTGATAAGAAAGTTATTGCGCAACTCAAGCGCAGTAAGCGCGTCAATCAAGTCACTTCCTTTTATGCTGCACAAGATGGTTTTATCGAAAAGCTTGAAATTACTGAGGGCATGTATGTAAAACCTGAAAATCTTATTCTATCGTTAGCCGGTTTTGATCGCGTTGTTGTAGAGGCGGAAATTGATCATCGCCAAGGTGCTTGGTTAAGCCAGTATCCGGGCAGTATTGAATGGGCGCTGACGACGGATTTAATGCCAACGCAAGTATGGCAGGGCACGCTTGATTATATTCGACCAACCCTCAATGAAGCTTTACGCACATTAAGTTTGCGCTTATTGGTTGATAATACCAAGCAGTTATTAAAGCCCAATATGTGGATGAATCTTAAGGGAGATATTCGTTTATCTAAAAAGACGTTAGTAATCCCAAGCTCAGCGCTTATCCGTACTCAGCAGGAAACTCGAGTTGTGATGTCTGTGGCTGGGAAAGATGATTCGCAAGGTATGAATACAAATGAAAGTATTCATTATTTTAAGTCAGTCGCGGTTAAAACAGGACGCTTCTTTAATCAGCAGGTTGAGATATTATCAGGCCTAGAAGCAGGAGATAATGTTGTTATCCGTGCGCAATTTTTAATTGATTCTGAATCAAATATTGATTCTGACTTGCAGCGCATGGATGCTACAGAATTGAGTTCTTCTGAAATGGGTTCTTCTGAAATGGAGAGTCACGAATGATTACTAAAATTATTCACTGGTCGATTCACCATCGTCTCTGGGTTCTTTTAATCACCGCACTGATTATTATTGCGGGTGGTTTTGCTGTAAAAAATACTGCAGTAGATGCTATTCCAGATTTATCAGATGTACAGGTTATTATCAAAACCTCTTATCCAGGGCAAGCGCCACAAGTAGTACAAGACCAAGTCACTTATCCTTTAACGACGGCTATGCTGTCTGTTCCTGGTGCGAAAACCGTACGCGGATTTTCATTCTTTGGTGATTCTTATGTCTATATTATTTTTGATGATGATACCGATTTGTATTGGGCGCGAAGCCGAGTTCTAGAATATTTAAGTCAAGTCACCGATACACTTCCTGCCAGCGCGAAGCCTCAACTTGGTCCAGATGCTACAGGCGTTGGTTGGATCTTTATTTATGCGCTAACCGATACAACGGGTCAATTAGACTTAGCAGAGTTACGCTCGCTGCAAGATTGGTTTTTAAAATACGAATTACAAACCGTCGCGGGTGTTTCAGAAGTTGCTGCCGTTGGTGGCATGGTGAAGCAATATCAGGTGCAAGTAGATCCGCATAAATTACGGGCTTATGGTATTCCATTATCGTTAGTGCAAACAGCGATAGAGCAAGGCAATCAAGAAGTCGGAGCGTCGGTGATCGAGATGGCCGAAGCGGAATATATGATTCGCGCTACTGGTTATATTTCAAGTATCGAAGACCTAAAAAATATACCGCTTGGCATGACGGGCAATACATTGACGAATAAATGGCTGGCTAATGGCCAACCATTATTTCTCAGTGATATCGCTAATATTGTCGAAGGCCCACAGATGCGTCGAGGTATCAGTGAACTTGATGGTCAAGGCGAAGTTGTGGGTGGCATTGTGGTGATGCGATCTGGTGAAAATGCTCAAAAAACAATTGAAGGAGTGAAAGAAAAATTAACCCAGTTAAAAGCAGGTTTACCTGAAGGCATCGAGGTAGTCACGGTCTATGATCGCTCTGATTTAATCGGTGCCGCTATCGACAATTTATGGGAGAAGCTAACGGAAGAACTCATCATGGTTGCTTTGGCCTGTATTTTGTTTTTATTCCATGTGCGCTCTTCATTGGTTGCCATTATTAGTTTGCCAATTGGTATCTTGATGGCGTTTATTGTTATGTACTTGCAAGGTTTGAATGCAAACATCATGTCGCTCGCCGGTATTGCTATTGCCATTGGGGCGATGATTGATGGCGCCATTGTTATGATCGAAAATATGCACAAACATATGGAGCGTTCTTTAGAAAAGGGGCAGCCATTAACCGATGTTAATCGCTGGCAGGTCGTGAGTCGGGCGGCAAGTGAAGTTGGCCCTTCCTTATTTTTCAGTCTGTTGATTATTACCGTGAGTTTTTTACCGGTATTTACTTTAGAAGCTCAAGAAGGAAAACTCTTTTCCCCATTGGCGTTCACTAAAACCTACGCCATGGCGGCGGCTGCGATTTTAGCAATTACTTTGGTGCCTGTATTAATGGGGTATTTTATTCGCGGTAACATTCTTAGTGAACATAAAAACCCACTCAATCGCTTATTAATAGCCGCTTATAAGCCGCTATTGAATAGCGCTCTTAAATTCCCCAAAACAACATTAAGCATTGCGCTATTGATCGTGATAGCAAGCTTGTATCCAGCGACGAAAATCGGCAGTGAGTTTATGCCAGATTTAGACGAAGGTGATCTAATGTATATGCCCACCACTTATGCCGCGCTGTCTGTCGGTAAGGCTCGGGAAATTTTGCAGCAAACAGACAAATTAATCGCAACCGTGCCTGAAGTTGAGCATGTGTTTGGCAAGATTGGCCGCGCCGATACCGCAACCGATGCAGCACCGCTGACGATGATCGAAACCTTCATTAAGCTCAAACCTAAAGATCAGTGGCGTGAAGGATTAACCAGCCAAGATTTGCGCAAAGAATTTGATCAGTTAATTCAATTTCCAGGCTTAACTAATGCTTGGGTGATGCCGATTAAAACCCGTATTGATATGTTAGCGACGGGAATTAAAACCCCCGTAGGGATTAAAGTTTCTGGCACTGACTTGGCGGTTATTCAACAAATCGGTCAGCAGCTTGAGCAAATATTGGCCGAGGTAAAAGGTACGGCTTCTGTTTATTCAGAAAGAGTTGCAGGAGGACGTTATATTAAAATTGATATACAGCGTCGTCAGGCTGCGCAACATGGCATGAGCATTAAAGACGTTCAGCAAATCATTAGCAGTGCGATTGGTGGGAAAAATATTGCGGAATCGGTCGAAGGGGATAAACGTTATCCGATTAACTTGCGTTACCCGCAGCATTATCGTGACTCGCCAGAGCAACTTGCACGCTTACCGATCATTACTCCGTCTAAGAATGGAACGGGCTATTATATTACGTTAGGTGATGTTGCTACTATTCGTATTGAAGATGGCCCGCCGATGATAAAAAGTGAAAACGCGCGTATTAACGGTTGGACGTATATCGATATTGAAAGCCGTGGTGAGAACGCCATTGATATTGGAAGTTATGTAATAAATGCTCAGCAGATTTTGGCCGATAAATTAGCCAGTGGTGAATTTAATTTACCTGCTGGTTATGCCATTCGTTGGGCGGGGCAATATGAATACATGCAGCGGGCAAAAGAAAAACTCAGTTATGTGGTGCCGTTAACTCTCGGGATTATTATTTTATTATTGTATTTGAATTTCCGAAATGCCCGTGACGTTGCACTGATTTTATTAACCTTACCAATGGGATTAGTCGGCGGTATTTTAATGATGTTGTATTACCAGTTTAATTTTTCGGTAGCGGTGGGGGTTGGTTTTATCGCTTTGGCGGGTGTTGCAGCAGAGACCGGAGTAATTATGCTGCAGTATCTTAAACAAGCGCTGCTGGATGATAAGCCTCAAGGTCAGCAAGCATTACAGCAGAGTATCTTGCATGGTGCGGTAAACCGAGTACGCCCTGTGATGATGACCGCATTAGCTACCATCGCAGGCTTGATACCTGTGATGTACGGCACAGGGGTTGGCTCAGAGGTAATGAGCCGCATTGCAGCGCCTATGTTAGGTGGCATGATCAGCGTTGTGATTCTTACTTTGTTAGTGCTTCCGGTTGCTTACTATCAAGTGGCGCTTAGGCGTTTAGATGTTTTAAACGGCGAAACAAGTAGCAAGTGAATGAGAGGCTAGAAAGTGATTAGCTAAAAAAATCAACAAACGGCAGGAAGCCGTTTGTTTTAATAAGAAGACTAAAAACGTTCAATCGACCATTTTATCGCCATTATTCCAATAGCAAGGGATCCGCATTGGACTCCCCAGCGTCGATACCAATGTTGTTGGCTAAAGAGAAGCAATAACGGCAAGACGATGATTAAAATTGCGAGCTGACCAATCTCAACACCTAAATTAAAGGCAAAAATAGCTAACAATTTCTGGTTAGAAGGTAAGCCGACTTCGCCTAAAACTCCCGCAAAACCCATTCCGTGTAACAAACCAAAAGCAAAAGTAATCCACCCGAGTCTGAGCACTACCGGCCATACATTATTGAGGGCTGCCATTAAGACAGAAATAGCGATTCCTAATTCTACCCATCGACTTTCAAGATTGATAAGACCAGCGGCGGTCGCGGTTAAAGTTATTGTGTGGGCTAACGTGAAAGCAGTGACAATCCAGGCAGTATCACGAAAGATTTGTGCGGGTTTAGCAATAGCTAGCCAAGTGCCATTTTTTCTAAACAATCCACAGGTTAAGAGCAGCGCTAATAAAAATAGAATGTGATCTGTTCCTAGCCAGATATGAATAATGCCTTGGTAGGTATACTCATTAAAAGTAGCCAGTAACTGACTTTGTAACAGATCGACCAATAGTGTCGGGTTTTCATAACTGATCACTCGTGAATATTGATGTTCTTCGCTGTTAATATTCACAATCGCTTTATGGTCAGAATCAATGTCAAAAAAGGCGGTGTAGTTAATGGTTAACGGCCCAGATGATTTACAGCTAGAGGAAAATTGGCTGACCAAATAGCCTTCATTAAAATGCTGATCAATTTGTTGTTTACCCTCAAATAATATGGGGCAAGTTTGATCGCGACTTATCGACAAAGAAGCCTGTAAAAAATCGACGATGGCCAATTGATTCAACTGTAATTCCGACCAAATAAGCTGCCCATCTTTATTCAAATCAATGGGCAATTTTTGATTGATATCAAACAGCCTTACTTGCCACGAACCTGCTATTTGACCTTGATCATCAATCGTCATCGATAAATAACTGGTACTCATTTGATGAGCGTAGCTGGTATAGCTAATGCACAGCATGAGTAATACGAATAGACTGCGATAAAAATACGTTGCTTTAATATATTTCACTGAGTCTTCCTATTATCTTTTTGCCAAAGCTCTGTTGCTTGATCGAGCAGTTTACGGTCGCCATGCTGTTGTGCGACCTGCCAATTAACTCTTGCCCAGTGAAGCGCTTTTTCAGGCTGAATGTTAACGTCTAAATAGTAACGTGCTAATTCTGCAGCATGTAAATTGTCATTTCTTAATTCGCGTAATACGACCCGCTGAGCGAATACATTCTGCCAATAAGGCCGTTTAGAATTTTCTTTTTCTGCTATTGCTAAACGCAGTAGTAAGGCGTCATCTTTAATCGGGTGGGCATTTACGATGGGTGTTAAGCGAAGTAATACTTCTTCATATTGTTGCAAGGCGAATTGTGTATCGGCCCATAGAGTAAGAATACTCACTGGCGCATTATTCAGATTGAAGTATTTCAAATGAGCATTCGCTGCTGCCGGATCATTATTTCTTAGAGCCATATCAGCCAACATTTGTACAATCCAGCGTTGCTCTGTGCTATTAGATAGATCTTGTGATGTATGCAGGCGAGAAAGTTCTTGGTAGCTATCGTCTAATTGACCATCTTGGCTAGCAACGTCTAGGGCACAGGCTGATAGCACGATAAGGTTGGTTTTACCCAGCATGGCTAAGCAAGCACGTTTGGCTAAACCGGCATCACCTTGCACCATGTGAATATTGGCTTTTAGTAACCAGCTATTGGTATCTGCAGGGTTAAGCGCTAAGGCATCGTCTAAATATTTTAGCGCGCTATCAAACTGATGCTGGTGCTGCAGTACTCTGGCATAAAGATAGAATATTTCGGTTGATAGATTTTTGTTTTGCTTAATTTGTGTTTGCAGCCATATTTTAGCTCGGCTATAGCGATAATCAGACTCTCCGGGATACTGACCTTGTTCAATAAATTCCCTAACGGTAGTCAAATTAATAACTTCTTTTTGAGTATCCAGAACTTGCCAGTTGGCAATAACTTCATTGCCATCGACAGGTGTGTAGGGTGCGGCAATACTGGGTAGGTGTATACTAAAGATACAAACACCCACCCAGATTAATAAAGTTTTTTTTATGTTTTTTTGCATTTAAACTCCACACCGCCATCCTTGGCTAGTTATTTTCTTTACTTTTTATTGTGAATAAAAGGGATCTATTGAGTTGTCAGTAAGTCGTTATAAAAGTCTGCTGATATGACGTCGTTTTCTATCTCTAGGCCATTAAGCGTTAGCGGCTCAGATTCACTTGCTTGGGCAAATGCGTCACGACTTAATGCTGAAAACTTCACCTCTTGATTCATTTGAGGTTGTTCAGTCACTGTCGAATTACTGCTACTCTTTGTATTACAGCCTGATATCAGACTCATGCTTAGCAGAGTAACCGCCACAGATATATGCATAGTTTTCATCACCATACTCCTTATTTAGAACCTGAAATGGGTGTAGATAAGTAAGGGAATACATCCAACATCATGTTTGCGTTTACAGGTGCGCCATCAGTAAAAGCGACTTCACCCACACTTGCATCTTCGCTTGTGCATAAACCTAAGTCGGTATCCACTCCACCTACTGGAATCGGATAGCATAAGCGTCCCATCATTACGCGCAGGGCAATATCGACTACGTCGTCACCAGGTCTACGACCATTTGGGAAACCGGCTAAATCATTACCGACCACACCAAATGTTGATTGGTTAGCACTGGCGGTTGCATCTATTGCTGTGTTTAAACGTAACATTTCAGAGGGTGTTACCGTTGCAAGTTGGTTTACGCCCGGAAAGCCAGTTAAAAATGCAGTAACCAGATCAGTACGAGGAAAGTTCGTTGGCGCTAAGGTTTCAATATTAGCGTTTAGAGTGGTATTTACCGCATCCTTAAATAGAATATTTAACAATTCCGGTAAGCTTGGGTGGGTAACATAATCGGCAAACTGGCCATCATCTTTTGGCTGTGCCGTTGAAAATGTGTCTTTGTCTTTCAGGCCGATAACAAGTTCGTTCACTAGGGGATTACCTAAGCGAGACACTTGAGTTAACGCTCCTCCATTGACCTCTGTTTTACCAATGGTTGCATCTGGGTTTAGGATGCGAGCTTGCGGCAAACTGGCTGTTGTCCATGCGCCAATAGTACCGTTGCCTTCACCGGTAATGCACGATTTAGGTATTTCGATGGATAACGCTGTTACGTTCTTATCTAACAAGTCATCATTATCGCTAGACTGCGTAATGCCGCCGGGAAAGCCTTGTCCATCGCTGTTACCTGGAGCACTATCGCCTTCAACTGGTACATAGTTAACTAAATCAAATGTTTCACCTAGGTTAACCACAAAAGCGTCTTTACGTTGACCAACAAATACCTTACCTGGGTTTTCACAACCGAGTAGATTGAACTCGTAAATAAATTGATTCGCATAGCTAGCGTACGCTGCGGTATCGCCGAATGTTTTATTACCAATGTAATCTAATGGTTTATTAAAGGTTGAACCTAAGTTTGTATCGCTATTATTGATTAACGTAGATTGTAACGGGTTTTTTTGAGGTCCTGTTACTAGGGTAAGTTGATAAGATTCGATAAAGTTTGCGGCAGTTTGGTCTTGGGCAGTAATACCACCAATATTTTTAAGTGGTACAGCGATGGTGCGCTTATCACCTTCAGCGCCGACTTGTAGGGCTATACCTGCATTGTTATTGGGTAGTTGATTGGTAAATTTAAATTGGAAGGTTAAATCTTCGACCGCATCGCCATCATTATCAATATGAATGCTATAAACCGCTGCAGGATCCATTGCAAAATAGTTGGGGCCGCCGTAGGCATCTTGTAAGGGAATATAATTTGCAATGAATGTCACGTAGTCTTCGCGCTCAGCTTCATAGCTATTAAAGGCATAAAAGTCGGTTGAATCTAAGGTTGGGAAACGAGTAAGGTTGGGCGCTTCTCTATGGCTTGATGCCATAACACTTGCGCTCAATAAGCTATTGCAAACCAAGCCTGCAATTAACGATGCTTTAAATACTTTCATAATTCGGTCCTTTTATTCATTGTTATTAATATGTTCATAGTAATAAACGGCCGAGCTTCGAATCTGGATGCACTTATTTAAAAAAAGAATTAAATAAATTTTATTTCGGGTTTCATTAAGGAGAATACATAAAAAAAGCGAGTACATTTCTGTACTCGCCATTTTGATTTAATTTCAGTGTTTTAAGCGGCTAATTGGCTATAACGTCGCCAATGCTGCGGTATACAGTACCTTCGTAGGCAGGCCATTGGGTGAGCCATTTAATGGTTCAATACTAACGGCAAGCGCGACAATATCCATAGAGTCAAAGTCAGCATGTTTAGGTAACGACAGCTTGCCTGATTTGGGCAGTAGTCCCAAAGAAATCGGGTTCTCGATACCTTTAGCCACGATCCATAATTCAAAGTCGTTATTCGGCTCTGGGGTGAGCTTGCGAGTGGCGAGAACGTCGATACTATTTTCACCTACTTCAATCAGCCACAAGGTGTCTGCTTGCTCGGTTTGCATGACCGCGACTTGCTGTGGCAAAACAGCATCAGGGTTTTGTTTATCAAATAATACGATCGCCATCAAAATAGTCGCTGCTGTGGCTAGTGCAGTAACACTTTTCCAAGCGCGATTGAGCGATGTATTAAGCATAACAACGTTCTGATTTTTAACCTTAATCGGTTCTGCATCTTGTACGGAATCAAACATTAATTGTTCTTTAATCGAGTTCCATACCTTTGCATCCGGTTCAACAGGTGTGAGCCTTTCATTTAAACCATGTAACTGTTGTTCCCATAGCCAAGTTGCTTCACGCAGGCTAGGGTATTGCAGCATCAGTTTTTGAAATCTACGACGTGCACCACCGTGCAAGGTACCTAATACATATTCGGCTGCGAGTGCATCTTTGAGTTGAGGATTCAAATAATTCATAGAGCTAAGCACCTGTGTAATTTTTGCAAGCCACGACGGATTAAGCTTTTGACACTGCCTAATGGGATATCCAAATATCCAACGACTTCATGGTGTGATAACCCATTGTAATAGGCTAGGTGTATTGCTTGTTTCTGTTGTGTTCCCAGCTCACCCAGGCAATTATCCAGTTTGCTTTTATTGACTTCAGGTCCATTGTCAATTTGAAGGTCGGGTGCTGGTGGCTCATATTCTTCAGAAATTTGATCTTCTTTTCGCACCTTCTGATATCGCAGCATGTCTAGGGCACGATAGCGTACGATACTGATCATCCATGTGAGTACAGCGCCTTTACCATGTTGATACTCCGCCGCGTTATGCCAAATTTTTACATAGGCTTCTTGCAGTGCTTCTTCTGCTAATTCACGTCGTCCTAGCATTTTTAAACTAACCGCAAACAATTGACTACTCGTTGCATTATACAAACTAGCAAAGGCTTGCTTATCTCCTAGTGCTGCAGCACTGAGTAGTTCCAAAAGTGAGTCTTTATTCATCATGTTATAAGCTTTCTCGTAGGTTAGAATTATTAGTATTAAGAATGATACGTACATGTTTGGCTTTTGGATGCAAATTGGATGCAAAATCCGAGTCCGGCATCGTGCGCTTATGCACTGGTCTTGCTTAAAAATTATTATATTCATTGTGTGCAATACTGTTTTGAACAATATAATATTGTGGTGATTATTTAAAGGGATAAAACAATGATTAAGACGTGGACAAGTAAGGCAGCCGTTATATTTACCTTGGGTATAGCATCCATGGGGATGGCATTTAGCGTCTCAGCCGCAGATAAGGTTAGTGATAGTAAGAATGAAGTGCCTTTAGCTGTAACCGCGCAAGGGCAATTACCAGTTACGGCGAGTACATTCACCTGTATTCGTGATATGACGAAAGTACGTGGCTTTTATGTGGATAATTTAAAAGGCGATCTTGAGGGCACGCTAGCGGTAGCGAACTCTGAAACGGGTGGGGTTTATCCCCCTGGTTCTGTTGTGCAGTTGGTGCCTGGTGAAGTCATGGTTAAGCACGAAGTAGGCTATAGCCCTGTGACAAAAGATTGGGAGTTCTTTGAGCTGGATGTTTCGGAAGAAGGCTCAGAAATCCGTAAGCGCGGCTTTGCTGATGTTGTGAATCGCTTTGGCGGCAATTGCTTTGCTTGTCATATTCAAGCTAAGCCTCAGTGGGATATGGTCTGTGAAGATACCCACGGCTGCGAAACCATTCCAATCACCAAAGAAGTGATTGATTTGATTCAACGAACCGATCCACGCTGCAGCGATAATGAAGAGCTAACAGCGGGTGAATCTTACGAATTGTTCAAGCTTAAATTAAAAGTGGGTGTTGGTAGTGCGATTGGTTCAATGAAAGAAATGATGTAGTTGAACGATTCAGTGCTTGCTGCTTGAATCTGCAAAGGCTTATTAAGAGGGTGCATTAAATTTATCTAGCCACTCTTTTGGCGATAGCCCAGTTTTCTTTCTGAAGACTCGGGCTAGTGCTGAGCCATTTTCATAACCTACCGCATTAGCCACCAAGCCAACCGATTTATTTTTTTTCAATAACCCCTGCGCAACAGATAGACGCCAATCGGTAATGTAATCTCCTGGTGGTTGGCCAACAGTCGCTTTAAATAATTCAGCAAATTTTGAACGTGACATCGCCGCTATACTCGCAAGTGAATCTAAATTCCAATTCTCCTCAGGATGTTTATGAATTTTAACCATCACATGGGTTAGTTGTGGGTGTGAAAGTCCCGCAAGCATGCCATGGGCGACATCACCGTCTTTAAGCACTTGCCTAAGTACTTGTATAAGAAAAATATCACTCAAGCGATCTATCATTGGCTGCCTGCCGCAGCGTTCATTAAAAGCCTCTTCAAATAACCAATTAGCACACTGTCCTAAATACTCAGAATCGGCGATATCAAAATATAAAAACTTAGGCAGAGCACTCGCTAGCGGATTATTAAAACCATCATTGTAATGAATATTGGCACAGACCAATTCGGCTTGGTCAGATTCATTGGCAATAATTCGATGATGCGTCGCTTGTGGGAAAAAGATAACAGAGGGTCGATCGAATACTTTTTTCTCACCCTTATCATCCATTAGCGTTAGCGTGCCAGAGCGTAATACATGCAAATGCCCTTCACTCTTATCGCTGGAACCAAAAGGCTTTATACCGCACATACTGCCACTGAAAAATACTTGAGCATTCATAGAAAAGCGAAGAAGAATGTCTGATAAACGATCCATTTGATGGCCTCTAATGCAATAAAATGACTGAAATTGTACGATTCTGGACGATTTGAATCAAAGTATGGACTATATCATCCCACTTACCAGCAAGAAAACCGTAATCTAGCTCCACTGACAAACGTTCTATAAAACAAACCCAACCTTAAGTGGAGTAATACCTATGAATCTTTCTAACGCAATTAAGTCTGTTTTTACCGTTAGTGCATTAGCGCTGAGTAGCCTGACATTTGCATCTGATATTGATATGAATGCTGATGAAAACGATGTCGCGATTAGTGGTTACGATACCGTTTCGTATTTCACAGACGGTAAACCGACTCACGGCAGTGCGCAATATACGGCAACGTATAAGAACGCTATTTATCAATTTTCGAGTGCTGAAAATCGTAATAAGTTCCGTGCAAATCCAGAATATTATGCACCTCAATACGGTGGTTTCTGTGCCATGGGTGTTGCCCTAGAGAAGAAGCTGACGGTTGATCCAACAGCTTGGTACATTGAAAACAACAAGCTGTACTTGAACTTAAACAAGGCTGTACAGAAAAAATGGCTTACAGATGTCCCTGGCTATGTTGAAACGTCTGAACATAACTGGCCTGAAATTAAAAACCTAAATGCTACTGTTTTAAACGAAGGCTAATTTTTTCAACGATCAGTAAAGGAGCTAAAGATGAATAAAAAACTCATCGCTAATGCTGCTTTACTGGCTGTTTTAGCAGCCGGTACTGCAGCTCCTGCACACGCAGCAGGAAAAGAAAAATGTTATGGCGTCGCAAAAGCGGGCCAGAACGATTGCAGCAATCTTGCTGGCACGCATTCCTGTGCAGGACAATCGACGGTCGATAATGATCCTGGCGAATGGAAAATTGTTGCTAAAGGAACCTGCCTAGAGTTAGGCGGTTTGAAAAAAGCAGATGCTAAAAAACGTTATAACGAAAGCCGTTCGTAAAGAACGAATTGTATCACCCTAAGGTTGGGAGAACTTTAATGAAGTCGATTAATGAAAGCTCAATAATGATTGGTGTGGGGTTACGTCATCAACATTATGCTGATGCTTTGTCTCAGCCTTATGGTGCTATTGCCGATGAAAAAATAATTGATTTTGTTGAAGTGCATTCTGAGAACTTTTTTGCACAAGGTGGTGCGAGTCGGGCGCTCATTCGTGAAGTTGCTCAGTGCTACCCAGTAAGCTTACATTCAACCGCATTAGGGCTTGGCTCTTATGCCCAGGTTAAATACGATTATTTGGATTCGTTAAAAGAATTAATCGACGTTGTTAATCCTTTTTTAATGTCTGATCACGCTGCATTTTCTTGGACAGAGTTGAATGGAAAAATACAGCACGCGGGTGATTTATTACCCATTGCCTTTAATCAAACAACATTACAAGCGATGGCAAATAATATTAATGAATTACAGCAATCAACAGGTCATAAAATACTGATAGAAAATTTATCAGCTTATGTACAACCCACAGATTCAACATTTTCGGAAACAGAATTCTTAGTCAAACTGACGGAACTCACACAGTGTGGTTTATTGGTTGATTTGAATAACTTGGTTGTTAATGCGAATAACTTTTCATCAGACAGTGAATTTGAATACGCTAAAAATTGGTTGCAAGAAATACCGCAAGGACTAATTGGTGAAATTCATCTTGCAGGCTATACGCCCGTAGATTCTGGAGAGTTTGTGATTGATGACCATAGCCAGCCTGTGAGTGAGGTTGGCTGGCAGTTGTACAAACTTGCTTTGCAGCGATTCGGTGCGATACCAACGCTCATTGAATGGGATAACAACTTACCTCAGTGGGATGCTTTATTAAATGAAGCAAAAAAAGCCCGCACATTAGCGCGAGAGGTATTAAATGATGAATGAGCAACAACAATTAATGACCGCCATACTTAAAGCTGATTGTTCATTCGACATCGATGAAAAAGGCTTGGCTGTTTATAAAAGAAATCTTCATGCTAATGCAATGAGAGCGCTAGAGATTAGTTTTCCCACCGTTGAGCAATTGCTTGGTGCTGAGTTATTTGCTTATTGTGTCGAGCAGCTGCTATTAACTTCACCTCCTGGCTCGGGTGATTGGGGAACCTGGGGACGTGAATTTTCTGCGCTGCTGTCTCAGTTGCCTGCGCTTGATGATTATCCGTATGTTGCGGATATGGCGACGTTAGATTATTCATTGCATGTTTTAAATCGTGCCAAAGATTTTTCTGTTGAGCTTAGTTCGATGTCTTTGCTAGCCAGTCATGATCTTGATCATTTAAGAGTTGTGCTTAATCCAGCGATTAACCTATTAGTTTCAGATTATCCTATTTTGGATATTTATCAGGCTAATCATATGAATGCGATGAAATACCTAACTCGTGCAAAATTAAAAATGGCCGAGGGGATAGGCCAGCAATTATTAGTATACCGGCCTCAATTTAAAGCTAAGGTGCGCGAACATAGTATTGAAGAGCAGTACTGGTTTGAACTTATTTCTGAAGGCCTATCAATCGGTCAAGCCTTAGAGAAGATGAGTAGCCAATTTCATCATAATGACTCTGCCTTTTTATTTGAAGAATGGCTACCGAAAGCAATTCAAGAAAATACGATCAGCCGCATTGAGACTATTTAAATAATGAGCGCTAAATAATTGAAGCTATCTAACTATGAGAGGAAAAACCATGAATAATCACAATGGAAAAATAACGTACTTAATTTCAGAATATGATGCCATATCGAGAAAAATAGACATTCTGCAACCGCTTGCACTATTAGCGGCTCGGCTTTATGTCGCTTGGGTATTCTTTGCTTCAGGCTTAACAAAAATAAAAGATTGGGAGACAACGTTATTTTTATTTGAAGAAGAGTATTCAGTACCGTTTATCCATTTTGAAATAGCCGCTTGGCTGGGAACGGCAGGCGAACTTATACTTCCGATATTATTGGTATTGGGCCTATTAGGGCGATTTTCCGCGCTGGGTTTGTTCTTTGTTAATCTCGTTGCCGTGGCTAGCTTGGAAGCAATCGCGCCAGCCGCTTATACTTTGCATGTTTTGTGGGGGTTATTATTAGCTCAAATATTTATCTGGGGACCTGGGTTTATCTCAGCCGATAAAATATTAATTAAGCGTTTAAACCATTAAACGCTTAAAAGATTTTCTTGTAGAAAGTTAATCAGTAACTTCACTTTACTCGCAAGATATTTATTTTGCGGGTAAAGCGCCCAAATTCCTTCCTCTGCTCTTTGCTGTTGCTCTAATAAGGTAATCAGTTCGCCGTTATTAATGTGTTCGGCAATATAATATTCTGGTAGTTGCACGATGCCGATGCCTTTGAGTGCAGCATCTACTAACCCTAAACCACTATTACAACGCAGGTTACCACTGATACGAACTTTCTTATCGGCAAAAAGCCAAAAGTCGGCACTGCCTAATAAACAGTTATGCTGCTTTAAATCGTTGATCGTTTCAGGCTTGCCATGTTGCTCTATATAACTGGGTGAAGCACAGAGAAAGTGCTGCCGTGAGGAAATACGTTTAGCAATGAGACTCGAATCATTCAATTGACCTAAGCGAATGGCGAGATCAAAACCTTCTTCAATAAGATCAATGCGCTGATTACTTAGCTGAACCTCAATTTCTACTTGTGGATATTGTAGTAAGAATTGATTGATCAAAGGAATAATATGACGTTCACCATAAGTCACGGGAGCCGAAATTCTGATCTTTCCTTGAGGGGTCGATTGCAAGTTAGTGAGCGAGCGCTCAGCTACTTCTAGCCCATCTAAAATACTGCGGCATTGTTGATAAAATAGCTGACCTTCTTCGGTAAGCGTCACTTTGCGGGTAGTGCGGTAAAACAGCTTGGTATTGAGGCGCTGTTCTAATTCACTTACCTGACGGCTGACTTGAGCTGTTGAAATTAATAATTTCTTTGCCGCTTGGGTGAAATTGCCGCTTTCTGCAACGGCAGTAAATTCGCATATCCCTTGCCATTGCATACTATTCATTGGAATCCCTGCTTAATTTGAGCGCATGATTAAATGATACTGTTACAGCTGTGTAAAAGTAACTTTCAAATTAGCTATATTATCATTATTTGAGAAACAATTATAATAGTCTTATATTAAGTAAAATGAGCAGCTACTATTAGTATCAGTACCCTTTAGTCGCCGTATCATTTTAATTACCTTGAAATTATGTCTTCATTAATACCAAAGATTGCAGAGGCTCGTTGTTATGTCAGATCAGTTTATTAAATCTAAAGCCGCGATTGCGTGGGGTCCAAATCAACCACTTTCGATTGAAGAAGTGGATGTCATGCTGCCGCGTGCAGGAGAAGTATTAGTTCGCATAGTCGCGTCTGGTGTTTGCCATACCGATGCGTTCACCTTGTCGGGTGAAGACCCTGAAGGTATTTTCCCTGCGATTCTAGGCCATGAAGGTGGCGGTATTGTTGAACAGGTTGGCGCGGGCGTAACAAGTGTTGTTGTTGGCGACCATGTGATTCCACTGTATACCCCAGAGTGTGGCGAATGTAAGTTCTGCCTATCGGGTAAAACCAACTTGTGTCAAAAGATTCGAGAGACTCAAGGCAAAGGATTAATGCCAGATGGGACTACTCGCTTCTATAAAGACGGCGAGCCGATTTTTCACTACATGGGCTGTTCTACGTTCTCTGAATATACCGTATTACCTGAAATTTCATTAGCGAAAGTGAATAAAGACGCACCGCTAGAAGAAGTGTGTTTATTAGGCTGTGGTGTGACTACGGGTATGGGCGCAGTCATGAATACGGCGAAAGTTCAAGAAGGCGATACCGTAGCCATCTTTGGCTTAGGCGGCATTGGTTTAAGTGCGGTGATTGGCGCAGCAATGGCAAAAGCCAGTCGTATTATTGCGATTGATATTAATGAATCTAAGTTTGAGCTGGCGAAGCAGCTAGGCGCAACTGATTGCATTAACCCGAAGAATTTTGATAAGCCTATTCAAGATGTGATTGTTGAATTGACCGACGGTGGTGTGGATTTTTCATTCGAATGTATCGGCAACGTCGATGTGATGCGCAGCGCACTTGAGTGCTGTCATAAAGGTTGGGGCGAGTCGGTGATTATTGGTGTGGCCGGTGCTGGCCAAGAAATCTCAACTCGACCTTTCCAGTTAGTGACTGGACGAGTCTGGCGTGGAACCGCATTTGGTGGTGTTAAAGGCCGCAGCGAATTACCCGGTTATGTTGAACGTTACTTGGCGGGTGAATTCAAATTAAGCGATTTCATTACGCATACCATGGCATTAGACGGCATTAATGAGGCGTTTGATTTAATGCACAAAGGGGAAAGTATTCGTACGGTAATTCATTTTGACAAATAGTCCTGAATCAATAATAGAAAAGTCTGCTGTTCTTGAAGAAAGTAGCAGCCAGCGTGTATTCGCTGGCGAGCATAAGCAGTTTAAGCATTTTTCGAAAAGCTTAAACTGTGGAATGCGCTTTGCTATTTTTTTACCGCCGCAAGTGGTTGGCGACAAAGCGATAGAGGCTGCAAAAGTGCCCGTTTTGTATTGGCTGTCTGGCTTAACGTGCACGGATGAAAATTTCATGCAGAAAGCAGGGGCTTTTCGAAAAGCCGCTGAGCTGGGTATTGCCATTGTTGCCCCTGATACGAGTCCACGCGGTGAAGGTATTGCAGACGATGAAGACGGCGCTTATGACTTAGGTTTGGGTGCGGGTTTTTATCTAAATGCAACCGAGCAGCCTTGGGCAGATCATTATCGTATGTACGATTATGTGGTGGAAGAATTGCCAGCCTTGATTGAGGCAAACTTTCCGGTATCGGATAAGCGTGCAATTAGTGGTCACTCTATGGGTGGCCATGGCGCGTTGACGATTAGCCTAAAAAATCCTGATCGTTATACCTCAGTATCAGCGTTTAGCCCAATTTGCCATCCGCTAGAGTGTCCTTGGGGACAGAAAGCGTTTAGTGCTTATTTGGGTAACGATCAATCAACTTGGCAAAAATACGATGCTAGTATGTTGATGACTCAGGCTGTGGATAAATCCCAACAAGTGCCTACGCTGGTGGATCAAGGCAGTGCGGATAACTTTTTAGCCGAGCAGTTAAATCCTGCCTCATTAGAACATGCAGCTAAAGTAAGTGATTACCCACTTCAGCTCAATATGCAAGAAGGCTATGATCATAGCTACTTCTTTATATCGAGCTTTATTGAGCAGCACCTAGAGTTTCATGCTCAGCATTTGCTTTTACGCTAAGTATTTTTAAGACAAACCTGTCTATCTAATAAATACTTAGTTTATTTAAGGTTATTCGTTCATTGCAGCGAATAATCTTATATTTATCATCAGTTCATTCATAAGCTCTACTATGCTTTGTCTATAACTTCTTAAAGCTAATAGAAAGTTTCAAGCTTATGGTCAAAGAATACAGCCCGGTTAAATCGGCAATCACCTCCTCTCAAGTTGCGGGCGAACTGTATCGTGCCAGCATGATTGCGCGTCAGTTATCCCTTGCGGCAAAAAACTCCCAAGCCATTGTGCATCGTGCAGGTAGTCGCGTAGCTGGGTTAAAAGTCATTTCAGAGTACTTTGCCGATCTTGCGCTTAAAACGATTAAGCTTGCTGAAGCAATTAATACAATCTCGCTTGATATCTCTCATATGGCGGTTGAGCGCTGGCGTCAGAATACTCTGGTCGACCATTTATTAGATAGCCAAGAAAAAACTGATAATGAAAAAGTAGGTGCAATCATCTTTGCGACAAAGCAAAAGCAAGCGGATATTAACCAACGTTTTAATATCGAAATTAGAAGCCTAGAAAGTCAGCTAGAAGAAATTAAGCAATACATGCAAGCAAGCCGAGTCGTGGCGGTATCGTTTCGTTTAGAGGCGACTCAAACAAATGAGTATCAAGGCATTTTGGAAGACATGGCGAATAATATCGATGTTTTCTCAGAAAAAATAAAACAGCATGTGCTGGGTGCTAAGTCTTATATTGATCGGCTTTTGCTGTCGTAAACTATTTTAAAGGTAGAACACCTCATGGAAGCAAAATTATTATTTAATGAGAAACACCAATGGTATGTGTTTGCTCGTGATCCTGATAAACCTGAAAAAATTATTGATACCAACCAATATATGGTGGTCAGTGGTAAAGAGTCCTTGGTACTTGACCCTGGGGGTATCGAGATATTCTCTTCAATGTTATCGACCATATTGAAATTCATTCCATTAGAACAGGTAACTCACTTATTCGCGTCGCATCAAGACCCAGATATTATCTCATCGCTGGGAATGTGGGACCAAGTCATACCTAAAGCTAAGCTCTATACTCCCAATTTGTGGGAGGGATTTATTCGTCACTTTGGCTGTGAGAATATTGAGTTTTGTGGCATCAAAGACGGGGGTGGTGAATTAAAGATTGGGGATGTTACATTGCAATTCATTCCTGCCCATTACCTTCACTCTTCCGCTAATTTTCATGTTTATGACCCCGTTGCTAAGATTCTCTTTTCAGGGGATATTGGCGCGGCTTTAGAGCCACAAGATAGCTCTTTATTCATCGAAAATTTTGATAGCCATTGCGCTAAAATGAAATTCTTTCATCAGCGCTGGATGCCTAGTAATGAAGCAAAAGCTCATTGGCTGAAAAGGGTGAGGAAATTGGACATCGATATGATGTTGCCCCAGCATGGACGTATATTTCGCGGCAAAGAAGTAGGGCAGTTCTTCGATTGGTTCGAAGCGCTGAAGGTAGGCATTGCTTTGGACAGTTAATAATACAATTGAATAGGAGGTTTAGGTTATACTGCGGCCTAATTTTTTACCTCCTCGGATTTACTTTCTTATGAGCTCTAAACAGTATCATCATGGTGATTTGAAAGCTTCGCTGATAGAAGCAGCCAATATAATGTTATTGCGTGATGGTGCTGATGCTTTATCTTTGCGTGCGATCGCGGCAGAGGTGGGGGTTTCTCATATGGCGCCCTATGCCCATTTCAAAAATAAAAAAGAGCTGATACAAAGCATCGCAGAAGCGGGTTTTGTGCATATGGCTGAGATCATGGAATCGGTGGCCCTTGAATTAAAAGCCAAAAAGACATTATCGCCAAGAGAACTTGTCTTAGCTTATGGGGCCAGTTATTTAGAATTTGCTACCAGTAATCCTCAGCTATATCGATTAATGCTCGGTCAGGTAGAAACTACGGGACGTAAAAGCAAGAAAGATACGCAAGCTGCAGATGCTAAAAAAGAAGTCGTAAGCCCTTTTATAGAAAGTAGTAAAAAGCCCTTTATCTTATTGTGTGATGCTTTTGCTTTGCAGGGAGATACTGAAGAACGAGTAAAGTCTCAAGCATTAGGAGCTTGGTCTATGGTTCATGGAATGGCGGCGCTAATCATCGAGGGGCATATTCAAGTACCTGAAGATACTAGCTTCAAACACTTTTTAGGAGCATCAACTCCCTTTTCTTTTAAACCTTAATCATCCCATATGGGTTGATGGGTTCTCTTACAATACCATCAGGCTGCGTAAAATTGCGCATCTGTCGCGAGTGCTTTCGCTTGTTCGATCACTTCGTGAGCCTGGCGAACGCACTGGCCACACTGTGAACCGACATTTAAGCTGCGACGAACGTCTCGGACGTTTTGAGCGCCTTCAGATACCGCCTGTTGAATTGCTTTTTCATTAACTGCGTGGCAAATGCATACAAACATGATTAATAACCATTAACTATCTACTTGATAGCGTGATTATATTGCTAATGATAATAGTTATCAATCATATTCGTGTTCAAAAAGTAAAAAATACTACTTTAGACGGCTTTATCGCTATTCATCTGGCTTTGTATGTAGTTAAAGATACCGATTTTCTCGATCAGGCCTAAGTGCTGCTCTAACCAATAAATATGATCTGTTTCAGTATCACTTAACAGTACTTCAAGTATTTCACGGGTAACGTAGTCACGCTCCTGCTCACATACTTCGATGATGTTTCTTAGACTTTCAGCCACAGTATATTCAGCTGTAAGGTCATTCTTAAGCATCTGCTCAACATTATCACCGATAAGCAAAGGCTCGCGTGATGCTGTATCTGGCGTGCCTTCTAGGAACAAAATACGTTCAATTAAGCGCTTAGCATGGTCGAGTTCTTCTTCATGCTCATGGGTTAGCTGGTCATGCAGCTTGTTGATGCCCCAATCTTCATACAGCTTACTATGCGCTAGGTACTGATCCATCGAGGTTAGCTCTAGAGTCAGTTGCTTATTCAGTAAATCGATAATTTTGGTATTGCCTTTCATCTTAGCTCTCCATCATAGATTGCTGGTAATTCTCAATACCAGTTGTTTTGATTAATGATTGTTGTGTCTCAAGCCAGTCGAGATGGTCTTCTTCATAGCTAAGGATGCTTTGCAGAAGCTCACGACTAACATAGTCTTTTTCTTGTTCGCACAAGGCAACGGCACTTCTTAATTCTGCAATTTGAACCGTTTCGAAGGTTAAATCCGATTGGATCATTTCTTCTGTATGTTCACCGATGAGCAGTTTGCCCAATTGCTGCAAGTTAGGCAGGCCTTCTAAAAACAGAATGCGCTCAATCAATTGATCCGCTTGCTTCATGTCTTTAATGGATTTTTTATACGCCTTTTCATTAAGCTCTTCTAATCCCCAGTTTTTAAACATGCGCGCATGTAAGAAAAACTGATTAATAGACGTCAGTTCGGTCGTAAGCGCTTGATTAAGGATGCTCAGAACCTTTGGATTACCTTTCATAGCGGTGCCTATTATTTATTGTGGCTAGTTGATCTATTTAACTTCCAATAATAGCAAAAATAAAACAATTTTTAGAGTTAATAATGAAAGTAATTGGTAATTTTAAGAAACCGTTAATGAATATAAATACGTATAATTCTCAACCGCTTTCTTATGCGCATTGCTAATCTTGTTTATGATCTATTTATCAGCGCTTCTGAATAAAACAATGCTTGCGTAAAAGAGTAAGAGATAATGCTCGCACTAAAAAAAAGCATTAATAATATTTAACTTTTAAAAGGCCTTTTAGCGGTGCACTAATCACTGATTTTCTCTGGATATAATGCTTATTTTTTCATCAACTTCTTGATCTGATGAGGTATTGCAATAATAAAATACCTTGGCATAGCTATTGCTGTAGATGAATTAAATCATTTTAATTCTAATCAAAGAGAGAAAGACTATGTCCTATCTAGCCCCCGCAGAGTTTGCTACCAAAATGGTAGATGCTGGCGAATCTAAAATTTTTATGTCAACAAGAGATACGATTATTCGAGCTTTTATGGCAGGGGCTATTTTGGCTTTGGCGGCCGTTTTTGCAATTACCATTGCGGTTAATACCGGCAGCTTTTTATTAGGTGCTATTTTATTCCCTGTTGGTTTTTGTATGTTGTATTTAATGGGCTTTGATTTATTAACCGGTGTTTTTGTTTTAGCACCGCTGGCTTGGTTAGATAAACGTCCAGGTGTAACCATTAATGGTGTTTTAAGAAACTGGGGATTAGTTTTTATTGGTAATTTTTTGGGTGCATTAACCGTGGCTTTTTTAATGGCTTGGATTTTCACTTACGGTTTTAATGTTGACCCTGGTGCAGTTGGTGCCAAAGTGGCGAGCATTGGTGAAGCGCGGACATTAGGTTATGCGGCTCATGGTATTGATGGTTGGTTTACTATTTTTGTTCGCGGTATGTTGTGCAACTGGATGGTATCGTTAGGCGTTGTTGGCGCATTAATTTCTACTTCTGTTAGCGGCAAAGTGATTGCTATGTGGATGCCAATCTTTTTGTTCTTCTATATGGGTTTTGAACATTCTGTTGTTAACATGTTTTTATTCCCATTCAGCCTGATTATGGGGGGTGAGTTCTCTTTCATGGATTATATTGTATGGAATGAAGTGCCTACCGCTTTGGGTAACTTGGTTGGCGGTTTAGCGTTTACCGGTTTAACGATTTATACCACTCACGTTAGAACAGCACCAAAGCGCACTAACGAGACTCGTACGGCGGCATTAGCAAAGGCTAATTAATAGTGAGAATAACTAAAATACATCATTAAAAAGAAAGAAAACCATGGCAGCCGAACTCAGCGTTTCAATAGGGCAATATTCCGATAAAGGGCGCAAAGAAAAAAACCAAGACTGTCATGGTTCTTTTATCCCCCAAAAATCTCTGCTTGCGTTAAAAGGCATTGCTATAACCATGGCCGATGGCATTAGCTCAAGCGATACCAGTCACATCGCAAGTGAAGCCGCCGTTAAAACCTTTCTCGATGATTATTACTGCACTTCTGAGGCTTGGACGGTAAAGAGTTCTGTAGAGCGCGTTTTAACGTCGATTAATTCTTGGTTATATTCTCAAACGATGTCAGGCGCAGGGCGTTATGATAAAGATAAAGGCTATATTTCTACTTTTAGCGCTTTAATTTTAAAGAATCGCAGTGCACATCTTTTTCATGTAGGTGATACCCGAATTTATCGTTTGAGTCAGTATGGGCTGGAACAATTAACCAACGATCATAGATTGTGGGTTAATGAAGGAACCAGCGAAAGTAAAAGCTACTTAAGTCGAGCCTTAGGCATCAATCAGCAATGCAGCTTTGACCATCAAACAATATCACTGACGAAGGATGATATTTTTATTGTTTGCACTGATGGTATCTATGATTTTTTATCTTCTAAAGACATTATCAGTAGTATTAAGAAGCAAGGTGATGATTTAAATAAAGCCGCTGAGTCTCTTGTGCATAAAGCATATGACCTAGGCAGTGATGACAATTTATCGATTCAAATAGTTCGAATTGACCAGCTTCCTGAAGAAAGCCAGATTAACTTAAGTAAATACGTTGAACAGTTAAAACTCCCTCCGTTATTAGACGCCAGAATGGAATTTGATGGCTATCTGATTATAAGACGTTTGCATGCTAATAGTCGCAGTCGAGTTTATTTGGCAAAAGATATAAAAAGCGCTAAGCAAGTCGTTATAAAAGCACCTGCAAGTGATATAGAGCAAGATGCCGAGCATTTAGAACGTTTTTTATTAGAAGAGTGGGTCGCCAGAAGAATCAATAATGCTCATGTATTAAAAGCCGATTTAGCAGAGCGTCCACGTAATTATATTTATACGGTTTTTGAATACATAGAAGGCCAAACATTAGCACAGTGGGCCGTGGATAACCCAAACCCTAGCCTAGAAATTGTACGAGGTTTCATTGAACAGATCGCCAAGGGATTAAATGCCTTTCATAAAATGGATATGCTGCATCAAGACTTACGCCCAGAAAATATTATTTTAGACTTGTCGGGTACGTTGAAAATTATAGACTTTGGCTCAGTAAATATTGCTGGGTTAGAAGAGATGCGTAATGACTCTCCAGCAACCTACTTGCTAGGCACGGCCTTGTACAGTGCGCCAGAGTATTTTTTGGGCGAACAAGGGAGTGTGCAATCTGAATTATTTTCACTGGCGGTCATTACTTATTATTTATTGGTGGGTAGCTATCCTTACGACGCTAAAGTGGCTCGTACGAAAACACTGTCAGAGCAAAGGAAGCTTCACTATAAAACCTTATTAAGTGATGAGCGCGCAATACCTTCGTGGGTCGATGATGCCCTTGCTAAAGCACTGAGCCCGATTCCTGGTCGTCGCCAGTACGATCTATTCGAATTTGTGCATGATTTACGCGCTCCAAATAAAAACTTTTTAGATAAAACTAGGCCACCTCTTATTGAACGCAATCCTGTTGCTTTTTGGCAGGGGATTTCCTTCGGTTTGGCGTTAATTATTCTGTATTTATTAAAACCATAAAGTTATCCAATTAGGAGTTATAATATGATGAGTAATCGCGATGAAGTAACCCAGTTAATTTTAGCCAGTAAAGTTATGAAGGGTATTAAATGGCACGATGTAGCAGAAGCCCTCAATTTATCTAAAGAGTGGACGACAGCGGCCTGCTTAGGCCAGATGACGTTTAATAAGCAACAAGCTGAAATCGTCGGTGAAATATTTTCATTGCCCGATGAAGCGATTGCTTGGCTGCAAATCGCCCCCTATAAAGGCTCATTACCAACAGCGGTACCCAGCGACCCACTGATTTATCGCTGGTATGAAATAGTTAATGTCTATGGATCAACAATTAAGGAGCTGATCCATGAAGAGTTTGGCGATGGCATTATGAGTGCGATTGATTTCTCAATGGACATTCAGCGTGAAGCTGACCCGAAAGGCGATCGAGTGAATGTCGTATTATCGGGTAAGTTTTTACCTTATAAAGAATACTAGTGTCATTTTTATTCTAAAAGGGGCTTAGCCCCTTATAAAATTGTTATAACTTAAATCTGTTATAGCTTAATAATGGTTAGCGTTATATAGCCGACTTCAATACCATACTTAGTCATTATTGATTCGTTGATAATAACCTTGTCGCTGACTAAGTACATTTTGTCATCAATATTAACCTCTAGATCATCACCTTTATAATTGATCAGTAGGTCGTAATTCATAAAGAATGCATTACCGCTCAAATCAATCATCGTTTCTGATAATGTATCATTTGCTTTTGCCAGATACTGAATTCCGCTATCTGTTTGTATCGGCGTAAATACCCATGTCCGGTATTCAATGCTATTGTCGTCAAAAATGAATTTCTCGGCTAGCGTTCCTACGCCATTTTCATCCCATGTGCCTGTCATCGTGACGTTGAAATAGCGAGTTACTTCACCGTTGCGGTTTTTTAGAATTCCGTGAGCCGTCAGATCTCCGTTAAAGAACTGATCCAGTATCAACTTGGGTTGATTGTTCTCATACTGTTTTATATCAACCGAGCTGCATGCACTTAAAAATAGCAGGGTAAATAACAGAATAAAATACGAGGAGATTGTGTTCATTGATTTCACCTTATGCTTGCTCATATTGATAGATTATTTTTACATCCTGATAATCGCCTTCGCTATCACAAATGTTTGATCGTCCTTGAAAGCTGATTAAGCGGATGTGATTATTTTCTGTGATTTTGTAGGTTAATTTTAAATCACTGGAAAATAAGCTAATCAAGAAACTGGACGCTGATATAGAGAAGCAATGATGGCCTTTATCTTCGCAAGATTCTTTCTTTATGCTGAGTTCATAATGGTCTAGCGCTGAAGGAATAAGATAATCAATAGTCATTTTTTTACCCGCTATTAACGTATCCCAGTGCTTAATTATGAACTGATTAAATCCGGCATCAATAACCAAGTTTGGGTTGTTATTTACGCTACCTGTTTTTATGCTTTCTTTTTTATTTTCTTGATATTTAATGAGAGTTTCTTGTCGACCATCTTTATCTTCGATTCGCTTTATATCAATAAACTCACCGTTTCTATTATTTTTTTGCAGAATATTCGGGGCATGATAACTGTGTTGGTAATCGATTGTTTTATTGGCAAATAGCTTACCATCTGGTTCTGTGTATTTAACGTCATGAATTACAGCGCTAGGGTAGCTATGCTGTTCTGTATAAAGAAGTTCTTGTGTTTTAAGGTCGTACGCATAGCCAATAAATGCCTCTGATTTGTCGTTAGCAAATGCTGTCGTAGTGATGGCGGTTGCAGTGAGTGCGATTAAGCATATCGATCGTCGTATTTTAATCATGCTTCACCTTTTTTGATGAGTTAAATTTCTGATAACTTAAAAGCAATATGGCCCACCAGAGGCCTTCGATAATGAAGAATAACCAATACGATATTGAGTCGGTAGCATGAGTGAAACTGGAACCTGATAGGGTAATACCTGCCAAATAACTCAGTGGAACTATTAATAAAGCAATGGGTATCGTTAGATAATACGAGGTGAATAGCCATGACATTGAATGATTCAAAGTTGTCGAAAATGCTAGCCACAGTGCTAATAGCCATATGGGTGATAATAAAGGGTTGCTAGTAGCGGAGTAATTCACGTTAAATAACATTGCGATAATGCCGTCACCTAAATAGCCAATTAGGCTAAAAGTGAGCAAGGCTAGCCATGTTTTTAAACTGGGATTAACCGTCAGTTTATAAATAAAAAGCAAGACTATCGCCGCGAGTAAAGCGAGTAGATTATGGCCTTGCACACAAATAAACCAAACAACTTGAAAAGCGATAGCATTCACTAATAGTGTTTTATTTTTGATAAGGCTAGAGCGAATGGCCGAGAGCATTATTGTGCTTTCTCTGATGAGATTTTGGGGGCATTCGCTTTCGCCCAAATACCTGGGATACAAGAGAGAAACTTGAATAACCAAAATAAGCGTTTTGGAAATACGCTATTAAAACTGCGTTTTTCAATAGCTTTAATAATTTTATCACTGGCCTGGTCTGGCGATAGTAAGAAAGGCATGGAAAAATCATTTTTTTGGGTCAGAGGGGTATCAATGAACCCTGGCATAATATCGGTGACATCAATATTTTTATTTTTCAAATCAATGCGTAAAGCACTTAAAAAATAACTCAGCGCCGCCTTAGAAGCACCATAAGCTTCTGCTTGGGTAAATGGCGCCAGACTAGCCATTGAAGAAATTCCAACAATATGACCACGATCTGATTGTTCAATTAAAGGTAAAGCGGCATGAATGGCTTTAATACTGCCGTGAAAATTAATATCCATTACATGATTGATACACGACCAATCTTCTTGATTGATATCCAAATATTGGCAATCACCCGCAGACAGAATAATACGGTCGATGTGCGAGGTGAATTCAGACAGTGATTTACGAATGCCTGCTTGAGTATCGGTGACTAGGTCACACACTAAGGGGAGAATGTTATCAGATTCAAGCGCAAGGCTTGCAAGGGCTTCTCGGTTACGACCAGAGGCAATGATTCGATTACCTTGTTTCGCAAGTTGTATTGCAACGGCACGGCCAATGCCGCTACTCGCGCCTGTAATCCAGATAATTTCATTGCTGATCATAATCTTTTTCCTTTCCTCTTTTCTCATTACTAATAATTTTTATACGCAGTAATGGGAAAAGTGGATTGCAAAAAGAGATTTATTTAATGAAGGGGTTGAGCATACGTCCAAAGAACCCTGTCATTTTTAAGGGCGCATCCATTACCGCAAAGCAGATGCAATCTTCTTTTTCATGTGCTCTTGGTTGATGGTGTGTGCTGTCATCTGCCAAGACAAAATCCCCAGGATGATAATCACCTGATAGATCTGAAAAGCTGCCAGAAATCACTAACGTAAACTCATTGCCTTTATGGGTATGCTGAGGCAATTCTTTACCCGCGGCTATTTTGTAGAAGCGAGCAGTATATTGCTCGTCCGAAAACGGCAAGTCATAGCTTTGAATGCTTTTACTAAAACCAGACCAAGGTAAGTTATCGTAATAATCAGGCACAAAGCGTCGTAGCGGCCTTGGCACTCTCTGATTCGCATTAGCCAGCTGCTCTTTATAAAGTATTTCGACTTCACTTTGTATTGAAGACGTGTGGGTTAAATCCACGGCAGATGCTTGCTGTTTATGCAGATTATTTAGAAGTCTTGCTTGTGCATCAGGCGCAACCTCGGCCGGAGTTGAGATATCAATTAAGTCTCCTCCAAGTTGCTCATAAAGATGAGCTTTGTGTTGGCACAATTTGCAGCTTTCAAGATGACAAGCTGTCTGAATACCAAGTGCATTGGTCAGCTGCCCAGCAGCAAATTGCATTAAAAGTTCGTCAGCAGGATGATAATTAGCCATGTCATTTGTTCTTTCGCAAGGTTATCAAGTTTCTTCATCGCCAAACGTAAGCGAGATTTAATCGTACCAAGAGGTAATCCAAGATCTAGGGCGATCTCGCTATGAGACTTTCCTTCGAAATAGACCTTGTATACGATTTGTCTTTGCTCTTCTGGCAGTGATTCTATGAGTATACGGACTAGATTCGCATTTAGATCACCTTCAACATCATCATCAAGGTGAGTTGAGGCGAATTGATCAGCGTAGGTCTGTTCTAGGTCGCCGTCAGGCCATAAATCAAATGATTGAATAAGATTAGGCTTTTCTTTGCGCAATAGATCAATGCGTCTATTACGAATGATGGTATACATCCAGGTCATAGCCGAAGCGGTTTTCGGGTTAAACTGAGGTGCTTTATTCCAAACCGTTAGCAGGCATTCTTGAAGCAGGTCTTCCGCGTCAGATGAATTCGAGCCGCACTTGATCGCATAGGCCTTTAAGCGGCCAGCACAGGATTCAAACAATTCTAGGTAAGCTTGTTCATTCTTTTGTGCTATCTGCAAAACCAGTTGGTTTAGATATTGAGCATTGCTCTGAGTGCTCTGAGTCAAAATGATCCCACTGTGTAGTTATGAATGTTGTGCAAGCTAGGCAAAGTTAAAGCAATGGCCTGTATTGGTAAAGTATTAATCAATAAAAAATATTCTAATAGACCATGATCCAAGGAGGGTTTTTAAACGTATTAATGGCAATTGAATCAAATGAATCTAGAAAAATGAATCAACTTGCTGAAATAGACAATCAAGACATGAAAGTAGACTATTTATTGGATTTTGCTGTTATCGGTGCAGGCATTGCGGGTTTAACCGCGGCAAATCGATTTAATCAACAAGGCGGTAAAGTCGCTGTATTTGAGAAGGCTCGCGGTACGGGAGGGCGAATGTCCTCTAAGCGCGTAGTATCGCCGAGTCACGATGAACATGATCATTTCATGGCGTTTGATTTAGGCTGTATCAGTATTACCGCCAAAAGCGAAGGTTTTGCAACCACGTTGGATGAGCTACATCAGCTAGGTATTATTGCACCTTGGTTTAAAGATACAAATAACAGCATTCATTATGTTGGTATGCCTAGAAATTCGGGATTAACGCGTTATTTAAGTAAAGATCTGGAATGTCACTTCAGTACCCGAGTCACGGCTATTGAGAACTTGGAAGGGGTCTGGCATCTTTTCACGTTAGAAAACAATACTAAGAAGCTATTGGCTAAAGCAAAGCATGTCATTCTAGCCACTCCTCCTGCTCAGGCTTATGATCTGCTACCGTACGAAACCCCTTTAAAAGCCAAGCTGGACACGGTTGAAGTTGATCCGCAATGGGTGATGGGATTAGAAGTCGATAATCTATTATCCGATTTAGAAAGCATTCATTATCCGCAAAGCGATATTATTCATTCAATCAGCCAAGAGAGTTTCAAACCAGGTCGTGATCGTCATAATCAGGTGCTTGGTAATGAAATTTTAACGATGGATGCAAGCACCCATTCTCGAGCAGATGTGCAGGGTTCAATCGTGCTTCAGGTTCAGGCAACAGCGAGTTGGACTAATAATCATTTAGAGCTGTCTGGCGATGAAGTGAGTGTATTGTTAATTAAAGAATTAGAGTGCATCCTTAAGCAAATACTAACGGTTAAAAATAGCTATTCGCATCGCTGGTTGTATTCACGCATTTCCCAGGGCATTTTGACGCAAGAAGGTTATCTGTGGGATGACAAAGGCTTGGCTTTGATTGGTGATTACCTCAGTAGTGAATTTATTGGAATTGAATCTGCATGGTTTAGTGGCAAGCAGCTGGCTGATTGGTTAACGTTGAGTCTGTCAACACCGCACGCTTAGAAAATAGCCGATTTTAGAATGAGACAATTGTTATGATGAATCTAGTTTGGTTGCGCAGTGATTTGCGTATCTACGATAACCCAGCATTATATAACGCCATGAGCCAAGGGCCATCGATAGCCGTTTATTGCTTGGCGAATAAACAATGGGATAAGCATGGCCTTGCACCGATTAAGCAGCGTTTAATTATTGATCATCTTATTGAACTCGAAGAGCAATTAGCGAAATTAAATGTCCCTTTGATTATTTTAGATTGTGAACTTTTCTCTAATATTCCCCAGCGCTTAAAAGAATTAAGCAGTGAACTGAATATTCGTAAAATGTATTACAACCACGAATACGAAGTGAACGAAAAAGCCTGCACAAATAATACAATCAGCTCTTTAAACGATATTGGAATTAGCTCTCAGGGCTATCATGACCAGTGCATGGTTGCGCCTGGCTTTATTCTTAATGGCAGTGGCGAGTGCTACAAAGTATTTTCTGCTTTTGCAAAAAACTGGAATGCTAATCTCTCTTCACTGGCTAGGCCTCTTTATAATAAGCCTGATGCTCAGCAAGCACTTGAGCTAACCTCTAATATTCATTGCCTTAAAGACTATTTGATTGATATTGATACACACAATCAGTGGCCTACGGGTGAAGATGAAGCTCATGATCGACTAAATGAATTCATTGAACAAGATGTTAGCCAATATCATAATCAACGTGACTTCCCCGATCTTGATGCAACCAGCCACTTGTCAGTGTATTTGGCATTGGGAGTATTAAGTACAAGACAGTGCCTGCAAGCGTTAGTAAGCAGCACTCAGCACGACATTGAATTGCTATCTGAAGTCACTGGTGAGGGTAAAAAATGCTGGCTTAATGAGCTGGTATGGCGTGACTTTTATCGCCACATATTGGTTTCGTTTCCCAAAGTATGTAAAGGAAAGCCTTTTAAAGACGCAACGGATAACATCCCTTGGAAAGGCGATAATAAAGATTTTCAAGCTTGGTGTCAGGGTAAAACTGGTGTCCCTATTGTTGATGCAGCCATGCGTCAGTTGAATACAACCGGCTGGATGCATAATCGATTGCGCATGGTTGTGGCGATGTTTCTAACCAAACACTTACAGATTGATTGGCGTTTAGGTGAGGCTTATTTTTACAGTCAGCTCGCGGATGCTGATTTAGCCTCGAACAATGGCGGCTGGCAATGGTCGGCAAGTACCGGCGTCGATGCGGTGCCTTATTTTCGAATCTTCAACCCCTATCGACAAGCTGAACGCTTTGATCCAAAAGGTGATTTTGTGCGTAAGTACGTGAAAGAGCTTGCGGCTATTGAAGGCAAAGCAATACACCAACCGAGTAAGTTGATAGCGAATCAATATTCCTATCCAATGCCCATTGTTGATTTGAAAATAGCCGCTGAACATACCAAGGCTTTATTTAAAAATCTCAATACTTCGCCTGTTGCGTAAGGAAAAAATCACAACATGAATGCCATTAAACGATTAGGTCATAACGCAATTCGCTGGATAGATTCGGAAGCTGAATCATTCAATGATAGCGACCTTAAATCGAAAGGTGCTAATGCAAGAAACGTTAATTGGCAGAGAATTATTCCATTCTTTGCTGTTCATCTTACGTGTTTATTTGTATTCGTCGTTGGTTGGAGCCCCGTTGCCATTATTGTCTGTTTAGCCATGTTTTGGCTAAGAATGTTTGCGATTACGGCTTTTTATCATCGTTATTTTTCTCATCGCAGTTTTAAAACGAATCGCTTTTGGCAATTTGTATTCGCTATTATTGGGGCAAGTTCGGCTCAGCGCGGACCTCTATGGTGGGCTTCACATCATCGCAAGCATCATAAGTACGCCGATACAGAAAATGATTTGCACTCCCCAAAAAATGGCTTCTGGTGGAGTCATGTTGGTTGGTTTACCAGTGAAGATGCCTTTAAAACAGATTATAGTGTGATCAAAGATTTAGCCAAATTCCCTGAACTTAGGTTCATTAATCGTTTTGATATTTTGATTCCTTTTTTGTGTGCGACAGCCATCTTTCTTTTTGGCAAGTTTTTAGAAGTCTATTATCCTGAATTGGGGACAACAGGCTGGCAAATGTTGATTTGGGGGTTCTTCATTTCAACGGTTGCATTAGCTCATTCTACTTTTACCATTAACTCTTTATGTCATACGTGGGGAAAGCGACGTTTTAATACGAAAGATGATAGCCGTAATAATATCTTCTTGGCGCTATTAACCTTGGGTGAAGGCTGGCATAACAATCATCATCGTTTTGCCGTTTCCGCGCGCCAAGGGTTTTATTGGTGGGAAATTGATATATCTTATTATCTTCTTAAAGTGATGAGTTGGGTAGGCATTGTCTCTGATCTACACCCTGTACCTCGCCGCATCTTAGAAGAAGGTCAACGGGTGAAAGAGGGGAAGTCTAATGATGCAAAGTAAAAAAACGGTAGAAGGTTTTCAGCAGCTTTATAATACTCTTAATCGCGATACATTGACTTTCGAGTTATTAAATAGCGTATACGACGACGCCATTATCTTTGAAGATTGTTTCCATAATATCAAAGGCATTGAGTCACTCTTTGAATACTTCGATAACCTGTATGAAAACGTTAAATACATTCATTTTGATTTTGAAAATCAATGGTTTGATGATAAAAGCGCGATGTTAACTTGGACCATGTCTTATCAGCATCCAAAATTAAATAGTGGTCAGGTGATTGCTGTTAAAGGTGCTAGCCAACTGAATTTCGATAAAGATAAAATTGTGTACCATCGAGATTATTTTGACGGCGGTGCTCTATTATACGAACACATTCCTTTGCTAAAACGGATTATATTCTTTCTTAAAAATAGATTGGCATAATCGGCATTTTTAAACATTAAAATTTTCAATATTTCTATACGCTATTAGCAAGAATAAAAATTAGGTGGCAGGTATGAACGAACATCAAGCTCAAAAAAATCAACAAGCAAAGCAAAAAATTGCCGTGATAGGTGCAGGAATATCCGGGCTATTATCCGCTTATTTATTAAGCCGAGAGCATGATGTTACCTTATTTGAAGCGAATGAATATCTAGGCGGTCATACCCATACAAAGTCAGTGCAATCGGGAGGAAAAACCTACCCAGTGAATACGGGATTTATTGTTTATAACGATTGGACATATCCTAACTTCATTAAATTGATGACCCAGTTAGGCGTTGCGAGCGAAGCATCTGAAATGAGCTTCAGTGTGCGCGATGAAAATACAGGGCTTGAATACAATGGCACCAGTTTAAATAGCCTTTTCGCACAGCGAAGCAATATTCTCAAGCCTACTTTTTGGCTGATGATTAAAGATATTTTACGCTTTAATAAGCAAACTGTTGAAATGGTTGAAAATGATACGATTTCAGATACTCAATCATTAGGCGAGTTTGTAAAAGAACACGGTTATAGTGACCGCTTTGTGAATCACTATATTGTACCCATGGGGGCGGCGATATGGTCTGCCTCAGTTGACGTGATGATGGAATTTCCTTTAAAGTTTTTCCTCAAGTTTTTTAATAATCACGGCATGCTCAGTGTGGATAATCGTCCACAGTGGCGTGTTATCAGTAACGGTTCACAATCGTATATTGAACCGCTTATCGAGCCATTCAAAAACAATATTCATCTTAATACGCCTATCGCAGAAGTAACTCGATCTTCTGATAATGTCATTATTAAAACAGTGGCGGGTGAAATACATGAGTTTGATCAAGTAGTATTCTCTTGTCATAGTGATCAGGCTTTAAGTATGTTGACGGATGCGACTCCGCAAGAAAATGATATTTTGGGTGCCATTCCTTATCAAATGAACGAAGTCGTATTGCATACCGATCGCCGCTTGATGCCCAAACGTAAACTAGCATGGGCGGCATGGAACTATCATATTCCGCAGCGTTTAAGTGAATATGCGATGGTTACCTACCACATGAACGCCTTGCAGAACTTCGATGATGCTCCAGATGATTTTATGGTGACGTTGAATCGTACCGCTGAAATTGCACCAGGGAAAATAATTGATAAATACGATTATGCTCACCCCGTATTCACGATGGATGGCATTGCGGCTCAACAGCGCCATAATGAAATTAACAATAAAAATCGCAGCCATTATTGCGGTGCCTATTGGTTTAATGGCTTTCACGAAGACGGTGTGAATAGTGCATTACGAGTGGCAAAATCTTTTGGAATACATTTGTAATAGGCGAGATTGTGATTAAACACACCGTGGTTAAAAGCTCGAATAGGGAAGATGTTGAGGCTCAACCTATTGCAATGAAAAGTGCTGTTTATGTTGGCCGTATTAGGCACCGGCGTTTTAAGCCGGTGAGTCATGGATTGGATTATTCATTGTTTATGATGTATTTAGATTTAGATGAATTACCCGTGTTATTAAATACACATTGGTTTTTCACTAAAGGCAAATTCAACTTAGCATCGTTTAATCGCGGCGATTATTTAAACCCAACTATTTTGGATCTTAAACTTGCAGTAATCGATAGGGTGACAACCGAGTTGGGCCATGTTGGTAATGAAATATCTTCTGTGAGGATGCTCACCAATGTTCGCCACTTTGGTTATTGCATTAACCCGGTTACATTTTATTATTGCTTCAATAGCGATGGCGAGCTGCTAACCATAGTCGCAGAAATTACCAATACCCCGTGGGATGAAAAGCACAGCTATATATTGCCAGTCGCCCGCCACTTTGCCGATAAACATGACAGCATTAAGCATCATGTCAGAGGTCGAGATAAACATATTTTTAATTTTGAAAAAATTTTTCATGTATCACCTTTTAATCCTATGAATATGGATTATCGCTGGGTATTTTCAGTTCCTGTTTTGCAGCGCGGCGATAGAATATCAGTGCACATGGACAACCATTTGAATAGCCCAATAGCGGATGATGATGGTGAGAAACACTTTGATGCAACGTTAAAATTAGAGCGGCATGAATTTAAAGAGGTTATGCCAAAGCTATTATTTCAATACCCTCTTATGACGCTGAAGGTCTTGAAAGGAATTTACTGGAATGCTTTAAAACTTTGGTTAAAAAAGTCTCCTTTTTATGATCACCCTGGCTCTTAAATACGTATAAAGAGTAAGTATTAATAAAAATACCGACTAAAATACCCAACAATCAGTAGCTAATACACATAGCGCCCTAGTTTAACAGGCCTTAGATCAGGAAATAATTATGAATATGCCCTCTGTTGCCAATATTGAACCTAAATCAAAAAGCTTTATTCCTGCTAATGGTGTTATGTCTAAAATTGCTAGAAATTTAGTGCACCGTCAATTAGCCAGCTTGCATACAGGCTGTTTGCAGATTGAAGAAAATGGTGTGGTCTTTAGTTTTGGCCAAGCAGAAAGTGAAACCGACCTTATTGCACGTCTAATCGTTCATGATGTTAGTTGTTACGGTGAGATTATGACGGGTGGTAGCATTGGTGCTGCTGAATCCTTTATGACCGGTGACTGGAGCAGCCCAGACCTTACCATGCTGGTTAGAGTTATGGTTCGTAATATGGATATTCTTGACCAGATGGAGGGTGGATTAGCATTATTATCGAAGCCTTTTTTGAAAACTTTCCATTATTTTAATCAAAATTCAGCGAAAGGGTCGCGCAGAAATATTGCCGCACACTATGATTTAGGAAATGACTTATTCGAGCTATTTCTTGACCCAACCATGATGTATTCATCGGGTATTTTCCCATCCGCGCAAGCGACTATGGAAGAGGCATCACTTAATAAACTCAATATTATTTGTGAAAAACTGCAGCTGTGTGCTGATGACCATGTTGTTGAAATTGGTACCGGTTGGGGTGGCTTTGCCATTTACGCGGCTAAAAATTACGGCTGTAAAGTAACCACAACAACCATCTCGCAAGAACAATTTAACTTAGCTAAGCAGCGTATTGAGCAAGAAGGACTACAAGATAAAATTACACTGTTATTAGAAGATTATCGTGATCTTAGAAAATACTATGAAGGTCAATTTGATAAGTTAGTATCGATTGAAATGATCGAAGCGGTTGGCTGGAAATTTTATAATACGTTCTTTGAACATTGTGGATCGCTATTAAAGCCGGAAGGTATTGCTTTGATTCAGGCAATTACCATTACGGATCAGCGTTATGATCAGGCGCGAAAAGATGTTGATTTTATTCAACGCTATATTTTTCCTGGCAGCTGTATTCCATCGGTTACCGCCTTGGTGACTGCTAGCACAAAAGCAAGTGATATGAATTTGGTGCAAGCACAAGATTTTGGCTTACATTACGCGCGCACTCTAAAAGCATGGCAAGATACCTTCAATGAAAAAACAAAACAGGTCTCTGAATTTGGCTATAGTGATGATTTTAAACGCATGTGGCAGTTCTATTTGAGCTACTGTGAAGGGGGTTTTGAAGAGCGCTCTATTGGCGTTAATCATTTAGTATTTGCTAAACCTCAGGCGAAAATGACATACCCTAATTAATATTAAAATTGTCGCACTGAAGTACGACCTACAGATATATAACTGTAGGTCGGTCTTTAGGCCGATATTTATCTCACTAGCGCAACAGATTTAACTTGCGCCCAAACTTCCATGCCTTGTACCAAGCTTAAATGATAAACCGATTTTTTGGTCATTTTGGCGACTAAAAATTCACTGCCCATTCTCAAACGAACCAACGACATTGCTTTATCTTTATCCGATTTAATCTCGACGACCCGCACTAATATACGATTTATAATGCTGGTATCTTCATGATTGCTTAATGACAAACTCACATCTTTTGCCAAAATTCGAATGCGAACCGCGTGCTCTAAGGTTTCACCATCATTTGGCTGTGCTGTTTCTTTAGGCTCGGTACAATCAGGAATCCAGATATGGCTATCTGCGAATGCAATACGCATTAGCTGCCACTCATTATCTTTTTCGACAATTTTTCCATTTAAAATAACACCACTTTCTTCTTCTAAACGCTGGGGTAAATCAATGCGTGAGAAAACGTCGGTTAAGGCACCTTCGGCTATGACCTTACCTTGATCCAATACCAAAATATGGTCAGCCAAACGTGCGACTTCATCCATAGAATGGCTGACATACAGAATCGGGATATCAAAGCTTTGATGTAAGCGTTCTAAGTAGGGCAGTATTTCTTGCTTGCGCTGATGGTCAAGTGCCGCCAGCGGTTCATCCATTAATAATAAGCGCGGTTGAATCAATAACGCACGTGCAATGGCGATACGCTGACGTTCCCCGCCTGATAATTGGCTAGGGTAACGATCTAAAATACTTTCAAGGCCCATTACATCAATAACACGTTGATAAAACTCTGAGTCACTCGGTGCATCAGTCCGTTTTATGGCCCTCTTTGTGGCATACGCCAAATTCTTTTGCGCGGTTAAATGAGGGAATAAACTCGCTTCTTGAAACACATAACCGATAGGGCGGTTATGTGTTGGTAAAAAAATACCATCATCTTGCCAAATACTTTCTTGATCAGAAAAGTTGATGATTAGTCGGCCATTGTTTGCTTTTTCTAGGCCTGCAATACAACGTAATAAACTGGTTTTTCCCGAACCCGAATGGCCAAAAATAGCGGTAATGCCAGAGGCAGGAATGGCGGTGTCGATATCAAGAAAAACATGTTCTGGTGCACTTTTAGCCCCATTGCTTAGCTTAAAGCGGGTATGAATGAGTTTATGATTATTTGCTATCATTACCGCATCACTCCTACGGTAGCGGATTTACGCTGCGACCAATACAGCGTTAATAAAACGACAAAAGAAAACACAAGTAATAACGCCGATAAACTATGTGCTTGCGCATATTCTAACGATTCAACATGGTCATAAACCTGTACGGATACAACGCGCGTTTCATCGGGAATATTGCCGCCAATCATTAAGATCACACCAAATTCCCCTATAGTATGGGCAAAGCCCAAAATACTGGCGGTAATAAAACCGGGTTTTGCCAGTGGTATAACGATGGTGAAAAAACGGTCAATAGGTCCTGCTCTCAATGTTGCGGCCACTTCCAATGGCCGATCACCGATAGCTTCCATTGCATTTTGAATGGGCTGCACGACAAACGGCATAGAATAAATAATAGAAGCAACGACTAAGCCCCAAAATGTAAAAGGCAGCGTTCCTAAACCTAGACTTTGAGTGAATTCACCGATAAATCCATTAGGGCCCATCGCGATTAATAAATAAAATCCAAGTACGGTGGGCGGTAATACCAAGGGTAAAGCAACGATCGCAGCAATAGGGCCTTTTAGCCACGATTGTGTTCTGGCTAACCACCAAGCGATGGGCGTGCCTATTATGAGTAGCAAAAGGGTAACCGTGGTTGCTAGACGAAGGGTTAACCAGATCGCGCTTATATCAGCTGCAGATAACATCATATCTTCTCACTCTGCTGTATTTCCTCAAATTGATAACCGTACGATTGAATAAGGTTTTGGGCTTCGGTGCTATTTAAAAACTGAATAAAACTAAGAGCCGCTTTATTATGTTCGCCGCGTATGAGTAATATGGCATCTTGTCGAATGGGTTGATACAGATTAGCAGGGACTTTCCAGAATTGCTCTTTCCAGAAATGTTCTTGCTTAAATTGACCCTGCTTATTGGATATTGATGCCGTAGGAGATTGCTTAATTACTTGCGAAAGCGCAACAAAACCAAGATCGGCATTTCCCGAACTGACAAACTGATAGGTTTGCGCAATATTTTCACCATTCACCCATTTTTTCTGGGTTGATTTTATTAAATCTAGATTTAATAAAACATCCATAGCAGCCTTGCCATAGGGCGCCAGTTTAGGATTTGCAAAGGCAAGTTTATTAACGTTAGCGGATGCTAAAAGAACCTTCATTTGCTGTTTTGTTAAGGCTTTGTCTCTTGAATATTCACTTTGTGAATCTTTAGTCAGCGAATGTTGGCTGAGAAATTTGTTATTATTTGACCATAGCGCCAGCGCGCCGAAAGCATAAGTAAAAGGCTCCGAATGGCTTAAACCTTCCTTATAAAGCGCCATCGGTTTGCTTTGATCAGCAGAGAAAAATAACTCGAAAGGGGCTCCGTGTTTTATTTGAGCATATATTTTTCCAGAAGAGCCGTAAGAGGCTTTTACCTTGTAAGGAGACTGTTGTTCAAACTGAGCAATCAGCGCTTTCATGGTATGGGTAAAATTTGAAGCGACTGCGATGTGCGTTATGTTAACGGCTTCCACATCATTTGTTATAGAATCAGCGTGGCTAGCACTGGCGATAAGCAGTGTAAAAATACCAACGGTGTAAAGATAAATGAATCGTAGGTGCATCAGTTTGCCTTTTGAAGCTTGTGGTTCTTTAAACGGAAGAGCATGCTGTGGAAATAGTTATATTTTAAACCTTAGGTCATCAATAGTATGGATTTTAAAGATTATTACAAAGTTTTAGGTGTGGAAAGTGACGCCGATGCAGCAACCATTAAAACAGCTTACCGGAAATTAGCACGTAAATATCACCCAGATGTAAACTCAGAGGCGGGTGCAGAAGATAAATTTAAAGAAATTGCTGAAGCATACCAAGTGCTTAAAGACCCAAAGCTGCGAGCAGACTTTGACGATCTTAAAAAATACGGTCAACGTGCTGATGGCAGTTTTCAGCCACCTCCAGGCTGGCAAGGGTCTCGCCGTTCACAAGGCGGTTTCCAGCAAGGGGGCTTCGAAGGAGATTTTTCTGATTTCTTTTCTTCAGCATTTGGTGGTCAAGGTTTTGGTCAGCGTCAGCCGCGCGGTGTTCGTGGTCAAGATGTTGAGATTAAGTTGTCGGTACGCTTGGAAGATACGTTAGAAGTAAATGAGCAGACGGTTTCTTATACCTTGCCTAGCGCTGATGGCCAAGGGATCAAAAAGAATTTGAAAGTTAAAATACCTCAAGGGGTTACCGACGGAGAGAAAATTAGGCTTACGGGTCAAGGCCATCCTGGTCGTAATGGCGGGCGCGCAGGCGATCTTTATTTAAATATTCATGTGGCAAAACATGCCTTATTTGAAGTAAACGGTCAGGATGTTGAACTAACAATGCCGATTACACCTTGGGAAGCGGCATTAGGAACTAAAATCACGATTCCAACGTTAAGCGGAAAAATTAGCTTAACGGTGCCTGCGAATACTTCTTCTGGGAAGAAATTTCGCATTAAAGGCAAAGGTTTAAAAAATAAAACCTCCACCGGTGATTTTTTGGCCGTAGTCAAAATAGCAATGCCAGAAAAGATGACAGCTAAAAGTGAAGCTTTATGGCAAAAAATGGCAGAGCAAGAAAGCTTTAACCCTCGTGAAGCTTGGCATTAATTATTGATATTCGCCTTGCCCTTCTATTTCTTGTTGGCTAAAGAAGTAGAAGACGCAGGCAGTTTTAGTGAAATAATTGACGTTAGTATAATAAAGGCGGCCGAGACCCATAAGCAAACGGCGAGTCCGTAGTCTTGATACAACCAGCCAGATAATAATGTACCGATTAATCGTCCCATTGCATTTGCCATATAATAAAAGCCAACATCAAGAGAGACGCCATCATCAGAAGCATAACTGACGATCAAATAGCTGTGCAATGAAGAGTTAATCGCAAACAAAATACCAAATACCATTAGGCCAATTAATAATACGGTTGATGATAGCCAGCCAGTATCATCATTATAGGTAAGAGATAGCGCAATCATAATAGGAATGATGCCAAGGGCTAATGCCCAACCAAAAGCATCACGACCGTCGGGCGTATCTGTTTTAGACTCTTTCGTTTGAGAGTCGGTTATCTTTTTAATTCCTGTTATCTTGGGTGCAATGGTTTGTACAAAACCATAGCCAATAATCCATGCGGCTAAAAATCCTCCCACGTACCAATGATCCCAGCCGAAATGACTGGCCAAGTAAACAGGCAGTGCAATCACAAACCATACGTCTCTTGAACCAAATAAAAACAGTCGGGCGGCCGACAAATAGTTAATCGCTTTGCTTTTAGAAAACAGCTCGGTAAATTTTGGTTTATTCTTCGCTTTGCCTAAATCTTTTTTCAAGCTCATTAGGCTAAGTATCCAAACGATGGCAAGTGCGATTGCCATCCCCAAGATCGCACCTTGAAATCCAAGCAGACTCAGCAGTGCTCCGCCAAGAAAAAAACCAATACCCTTTAGCGCATTTTTTGAGCCCGTAAGAATGGCGATCCATTTATATAACTGGCCTTCAGCATCTTTAGGAACTAATAATTTAACCGAGCTTTTAGCGCTCATTTTATTGAGATCTTTTGCGATACCAGACAGAGCTTGTGCCGCCATCACCCAAGGTATTAATAACATCTCTGATGGTACCAATAACATAGACAGGGCAATAACTTGCATAAATAAGCCGATATTCATGGTCTTATTTAAACCTAAACGCGCACCTAACCAGCCGCCAATTAAATTAGTAATAACCCCAAAAACTTCATAAAAAATGAATAGCATGGCAACGTCCAGCGGGCTATAACCTAAGCCATGGAAATATAAGACGACCAGCATTCTTAACGCGCCGTCAGTCAGAGTGAATGCCCAGTAATTTCCAGTCACTATCATGTACTGACGAATATCAGGTGATAGCTGCGCAAGCCAATTCATTTTTTAATCCTAATTTTGATATTTAATAGCACGTAGATTTAATCTAAATCAGCCAACGCTACCATACGCATGAGTTCAGCCGCTCGGTTTGCATAACCCCATTCGTTATCATACCAAGCATAAATTTTTAATTGCGTGCCATTAACCACCATAGTAGAAAGCGCATCAATAATGGTCGAACGAGGATCGGTTTTATAATCAATCGATACCAAAGGGCGCTCTTCATAGCCCAAGATATCTTTCAGTTCATTTTCAGACGCGTCTTTAAATAATCCATTCACTTCCTCAGCGGTTGTAGAGCACTCTAATTCAAAAACACAATCTGTTAGAGAGGCATTAGACAGAGGGACACGAACCGCATGGCCGTTTAACTTGCCTTTTAACTCTGGAAAAATATGCGTAATCGCCGTCGCAGAACCCGTTGTGGTAGGAATTAAGCTTGCGCCGCAAGAACGGGCACGACGTAAATCTTTATGGGGCGCATCTAAAATAGTTTGAGTATTGGTAATACTATGAATCGTCGTCATCGAGCCATGCTTAATGCCAAATTTCTCATGAATCACTTTTACGACAGGGGCAAGGCAGTTGGTAGTACAGGATGCAGCGGTGACGATTGAATGCTTGGTTTTATCATACAACTTTTCGTTAACCCCCATAACGACGTTCAAAACACCGTCTTCTTTCACAGGAGCCGTTACCACAACACGCTTTACGCCTTGATCAAGATAGGCTTGTAGCAGGGCTTTAGAATTCATTTTACCACTGGCTTCAATAACCACATCGCAGTCTGACCAGTCGGTATCCGCGATTGCTTTATTCTGTGTGCAGCGAATTCGTTGGCCGTTGATAACCATATAGGCGTCATCATCCGTCACTTCACTAGACGCTTCATGCTGCCAGCGGCCATGAATAGAATCGAACGTAATAAGATGGGCAAGAGTCGCGGCATCACCAGCAACATCATTAATTTGCACAAATTCTATTTCAGGCCAGTCAAATGCTGCACGAAAAGACAAACGACCCATGCGACCAAAACCATTAATGCCTACTTTAATTGTCATAAAAACCTCAAGTTAAATCATGTTATTTAATGCTGAACATTAAACCCGTGGATGGTTAAGTTATTGTGAAAGCCACTCTATAATTTGATCGGTATGGGGCATCGAGCCAGAATGAACAAGCTTCTCATCAATCACAACGGCAGGTGTACTCATAACGTTATAAGACATAATCACTTGCACATCGGTCTCTTTCGTAACATTCACTTCCACTCCTTTCTCAAGAGCAATTCTTTCAATAGCTTCAGCTGTTTTAGTGCACTTTTTGCAGCCACTGCCTAATACTTTTATCTGTTTCATAAATCACCTTACTTATAAGAAAGAAGAAAACGCATTGAATACCCACCCAATTAGAGTGAATGAAATTAATAGCATGAAAAATACAATGGCCAATAGACGCCACTGCATGACTTGTTTTAATAGGATAAATTCAGGAAAACTTGCGGCTACGGTACTCATACAAAACGCCAGAGTCGTGCCGACAGGTAAACCATTATTGATCAGGCTTTCCATAATCGGAATAACCCCCGTCGCATTTGAATACAGCGGTATTCCTAGAATAACCGCAGCAGGAACCGACCACCACTGGCCATCACCAAGATATTGTTCAATCCAACCATCGGGCACAAAACCGTGCAGTGCAGCACCTAGGCCAACACCAATGATGACCCACTTCCAAACGCGGCCAAAAATTTCTAATGTCTCATCTTTGGCAAAGCGATGGCGTTCGGAAAAGCTAAGCGCCTGACTGTTGATTGGGCTGTGTATTTGAGAGTCTTCTGATGACATATTGTTAGTGGCCGATTGGTTTTTTTGACCATTTTCGAGTGCTTTCGCAGCGAAAGATTGCAGCCAACGCTCAGCTTTGATTGCATCTAAAAACATGCCGCCTAAAATGCCTACGGTCATTCCCACGACAATATAAAGCAGGGTGAATTTCCAGCCGAGTAAGCTCATCAATAATAAAACCGCGACCTCATTTATTAGCGGCGAGGTAAGAAGAAAAGACATGGTTATGCCTACGGGAATGCCCGCAGAGGTAAACCCTAGAAATACTGGAATACTGGAGCACGAACAAAAGGGAGTGATCGCGCCAAAGCTGGAACCCAGTAAATAGCCTATGCCACGATTTTTACCTGCTAAATAATCGCGCACGCGCTCTACATTCAATGAAGCTCTTAAAAGTGCAATGAAGTAGATCATTATCATCAATAAAGCATAGATTTTAGTGACGTCTTCAATAAAGAAATGCACCGCATCGGCAAGCTTTGAATCAGGCGACAAGCCCATGACCGAGTAGGTTAGCCAATCGGCGAGTTGGGTGAAAATGATAAACATAAAGCTTCTCCAACGTGATATTTAGGTCTGGGGCAACTAATTATAAAACCAATATATTCGAATTTTCATATATAAGCCAGCCAAGCGTACAATTGAGTCGTAACTTGATAATTGTAGCGCTCTACCACACAATATTTTTATCTTATTAACAATAATCTTCATAAGCATGCGGGAGTCAGAATTTGTATGACAGGTTTATTTGTACAGGCATTTATTTATCTTTGTGCGGCGGTGGTCATGGTACCGCTGGCTAAGCGTTTTGGTTTAGGGTCGGTATTAGGGTATCTCATTGCGGGAGTGATTATCGGGCCTGTTATGGGCTTGGTCGGGCAAGAGGCTTCAACGATTCAGCATTTTGCCGAGTTTGGCGTAGTAATGATGTTGTTCTTGGTCGGGTTAGAGCTTGAACCTTCTGCATTATGGAAATTACGCAATCGCCTATTAGGCCTAGGAGGATTACAACTATTACTAACTACCCTGATTATTTTTGGGATCGCGTTACTACTAGGGCAAAGCTGGACAATAGCGCTAGCCATTGGCTTGATTTTTTCTTTGTCATCCACCGCACTGGTGCTGCAAACGTTTAATGAGAAAGGCTTGACTAAAACGGAAGGCGGGCGCAGTGCATTTTCCGTATTACTGTTTCAAGATATTGCTGTTATTCCTATCTTGGCGTTATTGCCTTTATTAGCGATACCAGAATTACAGACAGCCGCAGCTAATCTTGTTAATAATGCAGCACAACATGAAGAATTAAGCTTAGTGGCTGGGTTACCTGCCTGGGCGGCCGCCATTGTTATCTTGGCATCTATTATTGGCTTGGTGATTGGCGGTCATTATCTTAGTCGCCCACTATTTCGCTATGTTGCCACAACAGGATTACCAGAAGTATTTACGGCTACCGCTTTAATGCTTGTTATCGGGATTGCGGCATTAATGAGTTTAGTAGGACTTTCCCCTGCACTGGGTACTTTTTTAGCGGGGGTCGTTTTGGCCAGTAGTGAATTCCGCCACGAATTAGAAGCAGATATCGAACCATTCAAAGGTTTATTGCTTGGTCTATTTTTTATCACTGTAGGCGCTGATATTAATCTCACCCTTCTTAATGACAACCTCGTAACGATTGTTGGACTGGCTTTGGGTTTGATGGTGCTAAAAGCACTGATACTACTTGTATTAGCCGTACTCTTTAAAATACAGGGCAGTGACCGTTGGTTATTTTTCTTAAGTCTTGCTCAAGCAGGGGAGTTTGGTCTTGTATTACTTAGCTATGCAATTTCACAACATATCTTGCCAGAAAAATTGGCTCAGATGCTATCCATCGTTGTTGCGTTGTCTATGTTCCTTACGCCTATGTTATTCATCATTTTTGATAAGGTTATCTTGCCACGGTTTACACAAAAAGGTCCAGATCGTGACGCAGATGATATAGATGAAGAAGGTAAAGTGATTATTGCGGGTATTGGCCGATTTGGTCAGGTCGTCAATCGTTTGCTCATTGCTAATAATATACCAACCGTTGTGCTTGATTATAAAATTAGTCAAATCGATCGAATGCGTAAAGTGAATGTTAAAAGTTTTTACGGCGATGCATCGCGGCCAGATTTACTGCATACCGCAGGCATAGAAAATGCAAAATTAATGGTTGTCGCTATTGATGACAGTGTGCGCGCGATTGACATGGTAAAGCATATAAAGCTTACACATAGCCATGTGAAAATATTAGCGCGAGCATATGACCGAGGGCAACTGTTTGAGTTAAAAGAAGCTGGGGCTGATTATGTGATTAGCGAAGTTTATAACTCGGCACTGACGCTAGGGGGTGAAGCATTAAAACTTTTGGGAACGAATGCCGACAAGGTAGAGCAACTTAAGCAAGAATTTACACGCTTTGAAAATAAGCACTTTGATACCTTATTTCATAGCTGGCGTAACGAAGGAGATGATATGGGTTTCGACGAACATTTTTTTAATTTGTTCATGAAAATTGAAGAAGAATTAATTAAAACCATGCAGAATAAGCGAGAAGGGAAGCCTTCAGAAGAGGGGGATTTAAATCAATAACTAATCATCCATGGCCGCATCGACGGAAACATTTTGCTTCCGTCTGCGGTATACTTTTCTGATATCCATATTCCCAATAATTCTTTATGAACCTCAATGTTAATACCTAAAACCAGATATATAGCTTCATTGATGACACGTTTATCCTGACGAAATATCTGTACCGTACATTTCTTGAAAAGCTTCGGTAATATCCCGAGTACTCATACTCTTCGCATAGAGGCTTAGAATTTTAGCAGTACGAGTTTGGCCTTTCTAATTAGCCGTAGAGAATAGAACCACCGCCGCTGCGGTTTGCTTGCAATATATTAATCAAAAGTGAGTAGGTATTCAGTGTGCTTATATTTTTAGCGGATACTTACTTTAATATATGAGCGTTCATAAA
>CAWVSY010000001.1:0-139103 GCA_963933055.1 uncultured Oleispira sp. | reverse complement strand
ACGCTGCTCACGGTTCTGATTCTTTAGAATCTGCTGCTCGTGAAATCGCGTACTTTTTCTCTGACGAAGAGCTTTGCCCACGCGGTTAAGTTTTAGTTAGATGGCGGCTTAAATAGCGCCAACCTTTGAGAGCAGCTTTTATTCTTTGAATGTGAGCTGCTTTCTTAGTTTTTGATACACCGTTTTACTCGCAATAATTATGCTCCATTTCCCTTGTGTTTTTCCATTCTTTAACCAGAACGGTATTAACAAGAATGCAAACGAAATGGTTTATCCGCTCAGGATGATACTTCCACTGCCCGGTGACCAATATGACAGATTCTCAAGTAACAAACTCTCAACTAGACAGTATACAAGCAACGGATTTTGAAGCACTAGATCGACTAGAAGCTGAACAAAACGCTAAAAAACCGACTGAAAAAGTGAATTTATTAGGTTTATCGCCTAAAAAAATGGATGCGTTTTTTGAAGGTTTAGGCGAGAAAAAATTCCGTACTCAGCAAATGTTGAAATGGATTCATCAAATAGGTGAATCTGATTTTGAAAAAATGACCAACATGAGTAAGCCGATGCGCACTAAGTTGGCTGACGTTGCTGAGATCAGTCTGCCAGAAATCATTTTAGATAAAACGTCGGTGGATGGTACCCGTAAATGGGTTATGAAAATGCCTGGCGGCAGTGCGATTGAAACCGTGTATATTCCAGAAAAAGAACGCGGTACCTTGTGCATCAGCTCACAAATTGGCTGTGCTTTGGATTGCAGTTTTTGCTCTACCGGTAAGCAAGGTTTTAACCGCGATTTAAGTGTTGCTGAAATTATCGGCCAATTGTTTGTTGCTTCTCAGGCACTGGATACGCCCGGAGAAAAACGTGTTCGCCGCATTACTAACGTAGTAATGATGGGAATGGGTGAGCCGCTTCTAAACTTTGATAATGTTGTTGATTCAATGGAATTGATGCTGAACGACTTTGCTTATAGCTTGTCGAAGCGTCGAGTAACGTTAAGCACCTCGGGTGTTGTTCCTATGATGGACAAGCTGGGTGATATTGCCGATGTTTCTCTTGCGGTATCGCTGCATGCGGGTAACGATGCATTGCGTGATGTGTTAGTGCCGATTAATAAAAAATATCCTATTAAAGAGTTAATTGCAGCAACCAATCGTTATTTAGAAAAATTGCCTGATCGTCGCAAAGCCACCATCGAATACACCATGATGAAAGACGTAAACGACAGTATTGAGCATGCGGAAGAGATTGCCGAGGTATTAAAAAATACACCGTGTAAAATTAATTTGATTCCGTTTAATCCATTCCCTAACTCTGGCTATGAGCGTCCAAGTAATAATCGCGTCTATCGTTTCCGTGATTTATTGCATGAACGTGGTTTTATTGTCACTATTCGCTCTACGCGTGGTGATGATATTGATGCCGCCTGTGGGCAATTGGTTGGCCAAGTAGAAGATAGAACCCGACGTCAGCAAAAGTACATTGATTTACACCAGGTTAATGATTCAGATGCGGTTTAAGGCCGTCGAATAAGAATTTATTGATAAGGCGAATATAGGATGTTCAGCATGAAATCTTTACAGCTTGTTATGTTATTGTGCGGCAGTTTGTTTCTGTCGGCGTGTGTGACGACGGTTGAAAGCCGTTTGACACGCAAAGCCGATCCGGAAAAAGCAGTAGAAAACTATACTCAGCTAGGATTGGGGTATATCCAACAGGGTAAATACGATACTGCTCGATTACGTTTGAATCGAGCATTGGCGATCAACTCTGACTATGCACCTGCTAATAATGCGATGGCATTATTACTTCAATCTGAACGCGAACCTGAAGCGGCAGAAAAATACTTCTTAAAAAGCCTTTATCTTGATGAAGATTTCAGCCAAGGCCAATACAATTACGGTATGTTCTTGATGCAGCAACAACGTTATGATGATGCTTGTGAGCATTTAGACTTTGCGGCTCGTGATGTTGAATATCCACAACGAGGCAAAGCGTCTCAAAATTTAGCCTTGTGCTATTACCGTCAAGGTAATACCGAACTTGCGATTGTAACGTACGAACGCACACTTAAGAGTCAGCGCTTTAATGCCCCCATGTTGGTTAATTTATCGACGTTATTGTTTGAAGTTGAACGTTATGAAGAAGCAATGGGATATTATGGGCGTTTTTTGCGCATTGTAGAACGTAAACAAATTAAGCACTCTTCAAATACTTTATGGCTAGGCATTAAGTTATCTAGACAATTTGAAGATAAAAAGCAGGAACAGCAGTTTGCTAAATTACTTAGGCAAAAATTTCCTGATTCTAAAGAATATAAACTGTATAAAGCATCAATATAGCGACGGCCAAGTATGAGTATTCATTCACATTCTCCAATAGTTAGACGTAAAAGCCGCAAGATCTGGGTCGGAAATGTACCGGTCGGCGGCGATGCGCCGATTTCTGTGCAGACCATGACGAATACACCCACGGAAGACGTTGCGGCAACGGTTGCACAAATTAAGCGTGCTCAAGATGCGGGTGTTGATATCGTTCGTGTTTCTGTACCTTCCATGGATGCGGCAGATGCGTTTGGCGAAATTAAGAAGCAAGTCTCTGTGCCTTTAGTCGCAGATATTCACTTCGATTATAAAATCGCATTAAAAGTCGCCGACCTTGGGGTTGATTGCTTGCGCATTAACCCAGGCAATATTGGTCGTGAAGATCGCATTCGTGAAGTGGTTGCCGCGGCACGTCATAACGGCATTCCAATTCGAATCGGTGTGAATGCCGGTTCGTTAGAAAAAGATCTGCAAGTAAAGTACGGTGAACCGACTCCAGATGCGTTAGTAGAATCGGCTATGCGTCATATCGATATTTTAGATCGGATGAATTTCCCCGATTTTAAATTAAGTCTTAAAGCGTCTGATATTTTTATGACGGTGGCGGCGTATCGCAAAATAGCAGACCAAATTGAGCAGCCTCTACACCTAGGTATTACTGAAGCGGGTGGTTTGCGTGGCGGTACGGTTAAGTCTTCCATCGGCTTAGGGTTATTAATGTTTGATGGCATTGGCGATACCATTCGAGTATCTCTTGCCGCAGATCCAATCGAAGAAGTAAAAGTCGGCTGGGATATGTTGAAGTCGTTAAAGCTTCGCTCGCGCGGTGTGAATTTCATTGCTTGCCCATCATGTTCTCGTCAAAACTTTGATGTGATTAAAACCATGAATGAGCTTGAAAACCGCTTAGAAGATGTGAGAACGCCGATCGATGTTGCGATTATCGGTTGCGTGGTTAATGGTCCAGGTGAAGCGAAAGAAGTGGATGTGGGCTTAACCGGTGGCTCGCCAAATAATTTGATTTATATCGATGGCAAGCCCGCTGCAAAATTGAAAAATGAAAACTTGATTGATGGCCTAGAAGCTATGGTGCGAGAAGGCGTTGCTAAAAAAGAGCAAGCGCTAAAAGACGTTATCGTTTCTGACAGTTAAATAACAGAATTTAAAAATGACCTACTATTGAATCTTTATTTCATTCACTAATAGGTCTTAGTAATTTTTAATAGAAGGAAAATCTCTTGGCTAACAAGAAGATTAAAGCCATTCGTGGCATGAATGACGTATTACCAAGCCAAACTCCTGTATGGCAATACCTAGAAAATAGCGTGAAAGCTGTATTAGGTGGATATGGCTATCAAGAAATCCGTATGCCGATCGTTGAGCAGACGCATCTATTTAAACGTTCTATTGGTGAAGTCACTGATATCGTTGAAAAAGAAATGTACACTTTTGAAGACCGCAACGGCGATAGCTTAACCTTGCGTCCTGAAGGCACAGCAAGCTGTGTTCGTGCGTGCGAAGAGCATTCTTTATTAAGCAATAACCAAAGCCAGCGCTTGTGGTATCTCGGACCGATGTTCCGTCACGAGCGTCCACAAAAAGGCCGTTACCGTCAGTTTTTTCAAATTGGTGTAGAAACCTTTGGCATGGCAACACCTGATATTGATGCCGAGACCATCTTATTAACGGCTCGCTTATGGCAGCAGCTAAACATTCAAGACGCTGTTCAGCTTCAGCTTAATACCATTGGCAGTGCGCAGACGCGCATCGATTATAAAGCCGCTTTGGTTGATTATTTAACGCCTTTTAAAGATCAGTTAGACGAAGACAGTCAGCGTCGACTGGACAGTAATCCACTGCGTATTCTAGATTCGAAGGATCAAAATACGCAGCAGTTATTAAATGACGCTCCGGCGTTGCATGATTATCTTGATGATGAAAGCCGTGAACATTTCGCGAAATTAACTCAGATATTAGATGCGGCAGGCGTTGAGTACCAGATCAACCAGCGTTTAGTGCGCGGTTTGGATTATTACGGAAAAACCGTTTTTGAATGGGTAACGGATAAGTTGGGTTCTCAAGGCACTGTTTGTGCTGGCGGACGTTACGATGGCTTGGTCGAGCAGCTGGGCGGTAAACCGACTCCAGCCGTTGGTTTTGCTATGGGTGTTGAGCGCTTAATCCTATTATTAGAAACCTTGGAAGTCATTCCGGCAACCGTTAATACGACTCTTGATGTTTATATCACCGCTCTGGGTGGTGATACTGACCAAGCTGCGTTACTGTTAGCGGATAAAATTCGTCAGCAGCAGCCGCAACTGCGAGTACAAACTCATTGTGGTGGCGGCAGTTATAAGAGCCAGATGAAAAAAGCTCAAAATAGCAGTGCAGGTTTTGTGATTCTTTTAGAAGACGATGATGTTATTGCTAATCGTATTCGTATTAAGTCACTTGCCGAAGACGGTGAACAAGTACAATTAAATAATGATGAAGTTGCTCATTGGTTGGCAGCTGAAATTTTAAAATAGCGTTTAAAAGACAATAAAAATTCATACAAGGAGAACGGGTAATGTCAGAAGAATTAAGAACTGAAGAAGAGCAAGTTGAAGCGATTAAAAATTGGTGGAACGAAAACGGTAAAAGCTTAATCATTACGGTTGTTGTTGTATTAGCAGGTTACTTCGGCTGGAATGGCTACCAAGAAAATCAGCGTACTCAAGGTGAAGCCGCTGCTAGTATGTATCAACAGCTAATGAGCAAAGCAACAAAGCCATTAACTGAGCAAACGGAAGCGGATAAAACCGAATTAGAAACCGTTGCTGCACAATTAAAAACAGACTATCCCGATAGCTTATACGCGCAATTTGCCGGCTTATACTTGGCTAAGTTTGCCATTGAAGCAGGTAATTTTGATGCGGCTGAAACTGAATTGTCAGCATTGGTTGGTACTAAGCAAACTGGCCCAGTCACGTATTTAGCGCAAGTTCGCTTAGCTCGCGTATTGGTTCAACAGAATAAATTAGATGAAGCATTGGTATTGGTTGAATCAATACCAGAAGAATCTTTTACGGTTCAGTATGAAGAAACGAAAGGCGATATTTTATTTGCTAAAGGCGAATTAAACGCCGCTCGCGATGCTTATCAAGCTGCCCGTACAGCCGCGGTAGCATTGGGTATCAATACGCAAGTATTACAACGTAAAATTGATGACCTTGCCGGAGCGCAAGAGGACGCTTAATTGATGAATTTACGCCATGTATTGCTAGTGATTGTCAGCTTATTTATGCTGGCTTGTAGTAGCCAAGAGATAAAAGATGATAGTGAAGAGCCGGAAGAGGTTGGTCCAGCGCCTTTATTAGATATTGATGAAACGGTTGATGTAGATGTTGTTTGGCGACGTAATTTAGGTTCGGGTATTGGTAAGCTCAATATTCGTCTTAAACCAGCGGTCAGTGGCGATGTTGTATTTATGGCTGATTATAACGGCGAATTATCAGCGCTCGAGCTAAGCTCAGGTGATGAAATTTGGTCGCGATCATTTGATCAGAAAATTAGCGGTGGTGTGGCTGTATTTGGACGCGATGTTTACATTGCAACCCAAGATGGCATTTTACACAGCATTGAGAAAAGTAATGGTGACATTAACTGGTCTCAACCGTTAAGCAGCGAAAGTATTGCTCCGGTCGTCGCAGATGCTCAACAAGTTTATATTCGTACGATTGATGGTCATATGACCGCGTTTAACCGTAAAACAGGTAAGCAAAACTGGACCTACGAAGCGGTATTGCCGGTATTAACGGTTCATGGAACAGCAGCGCCTGTATTGATGCACAACCTGGTTATTTCAGGTTTTGCTAATGGTAAATTGATTGCGCTTGATCGCGAGCTAGGCATACCTCGTTGGAATAAGCGTTTAGCCATTCCAGAAGGGCGTTCTGAATTAGAACGTCTGGTTGATTTAGACGGTACTCCTATCGTTGAAGACGGCATTGTGTATGCAACGGCTTATCATGGCAAATTAGCGGCGATCGGTTTTGATGGAAAAACGCGTTGGGAGACGGAACTCTCCAGTTACTTTGGCCCTACCTTGGGCTTAGGTAATCTATACATAACTCGTGAAGATGATCATGTACAAGCATATGACCAACTTAACGGTGCTTCCGTATGGAGCCAAAGTTCATTGCAAGGACGTTTTTTAACTCAGCCAGTTAAACATGGGCGCTATTTAGTAGTTGCCGATTTTGAGGGCTATGTGCACGTTTTATCGCAAGTTGATGGTGAGGTTTTAGGTCGTTTAAATGTGCGTCCAAAGCCTTTGCACATGACCTTGCCGAACCAGCCAGAAATGCATAACTGGCGTCCTTTGCGTGGCAAAGATTTTGGTATCCGTAGTGTAATGCAATCGACCTCAGAAGGTCTGCTAGCTTACACTAATACGGGTGAACTGCTGTTAATACAGCTAGAGAATGAAGAAATTTAAAATATTATGGTTCCTGTAATTGCCCTTGTAGGGCGTCCCAATGTTGGGAAATCCACCTTATTTAATCGCTTAACCAAGACGCGTGATGCCTTGGTTGCTGAAATTGCGGGTTTAACCCGTGATCGTAAATACGGTGAAGGCCAAATTGGCGACGAACCTTTTATTGTTATTGATACCGCCGGTATCAGTGGTGAAGAGGTCGGTATTGATGCTGAAATGGCATCCCAATCTTTTCTAGCAATCGAAGAAGCTGACATCGTATTATTTATGGTGGATGCACAATCGGGAATCATTCATGCCGATCATTTGCTAGCAGAATATTTGCGCAAAAAAGGCAAAGAAGCCTACGTTATTGCCAATAAAATTGATGGTCGTAATCCAGATGTTGTTCTTGCTGAATTCTATGAATTGGGCATGGGCGAACCGATCCCTATTGCGGCAGCGCATAACCGCGGCATCAATACGTTAATCGAACACGTTCTAACCGAATTGCATGGCCCAAAAGTGGTCGAGCCAGAGCGTGAGCTAACCGGTTATGAAGAGTGGGAACAGCTTTACGGCGAAAAAGAAGAAGTGCTTGATGTTAAAACTCAGCACGAAGAACTCAACGTTAAAGGCGTTAAAATTGCCATCGTCGGTCGCCCGAACGTAGGTAAATCAACACTGATTAACCGTTTCTTAGGGGAAGAGCGCGTTGTGGTTTATGACCAAGCGGGCACGACACGCGACAGTGTTTATATTCCTTACGAACGCCATGGTCAAGATTATACCTTGATTGATACGGCGGGTATTCGCCGTCGTAAGAGTATTACGGAAGCGGCTGAAAAATTCTCGATTATTAAAACCTTGCAAGCGATTCAAGATTGCCATGTTTGTGTTCTTGTACTTGATGCTAAAGATGGCATCGTAGAGCAAGATCTTCACATGTTGAGCTTCGTTTTGAATGCGGGTCGTGCATTAGTTATCGCCATTAATAAATGGGATGGCATGACCGCAGAAGACCGCGAAAGTGTTAAAAAAGAATTGGATCGTCGTTTAGAATTTATTACTTACGCTGATATTCATTTTATCTCGGCTTTGCACGGTACCAATGTGGGTAACTTGTATCAGTCGGTAGATAAGGCGTATGAATCTGCCATGGCAAAATGGTCGACGAGCCAGCTAACACGCTTGCTAGAAGATATGGTGAAAAATCACCAGCCGCCTATGGTTAATGGCCGTCGTGTTAAATTGCGCTACGCACACCAAGGCGGTTCTAATCCTCCAATCTTGGTTGTTCACGGTACGCAAACAGACAAGCTAACAGATGCGTATAAGCGTTATTTAGCCAATACTTATCGTCGTGTATTAAGCATTCACGGTACGCCGATTCGAATGAACTTCAAGAGCTCTGAGAATCCTTTCTCAGAGAAGAAAGATGGGCCTTCGCTTCACCGTATTAGTGAGAAGAAAATGGCACGTACGCAAAACATTCGTGCTATTAAGAAAGAAAAAGCACGTAAACAGCGCGCTAAAAAGCGCTAAATTATCAGCAAAAAAAAGCCGCAACTTAGTTTGCGGCTTTTTTTTGTGTTTTATTCAGTCAAGTCAATCTTACTAAATAGAACGGATACCTTTGCTCTCGATCACAATTTTGCGATCTTTATAAAGCTTGCCAATCGCCATTTTAAAAGCACGTTTGCTGACGCCAAAATGCATTTCAATTAATTCAGCAGGGCTCTTATCACTCAGTGCTAAGAAACCATTACCGTCTTCAACTTTCTGCATGATTTGCTCAGCAAGGCCGCCGACTTTTTGATAGCCAATAGGCTGCAAACTTAAATCTAAACGCTTGTCATCACGTTGCTTGCGAATGTACGCATCAACTTTTTGACCAACGCGAATCGCTTGACGAATATCGCTATGGTGAATCAAGCCCCAATATTTATTATCAACGATCGCTTTATAACCCAGTTCAGTCCGTGCTGCGATAAGAATACGAACTTTGTCGCCAGGATTATAATGGTCGTAAATAGTAGCGACTTCATCTTTAATAAAACGGTTCAAACGCGTGGTTGCAATAATGCGATCGGTATTGTCCATATAGACATACACAATACAATGTTGGCCGGCTTCTAAGCGTGTTTTTTGTTCTGCGAAAGGTAAGAACAAGTCCTTAACCAAGCCCCAGTCTAGAAAAGCGCCCATTTCGTTGACATCGGCGACTTCAAGGTTAGCTACTTGACCCACGGTTGCGCGAGGGCGTTGGCAGGTTGCAATTACTCGATCTTCTGAGTCTAGGTAAATAAATACCTTAACAATATCGCCTACTTGGCAATTGTCAGGTACTTGTTTGTTCGGCAATAAAATATTACCAAACTCTCCTGCAATTAATAACGCCCCCATAGGCAACAGTTCGCCAACTTCTAATGTGGCGTATTTGCCAATTAAAGGCGTAGAGGTTAATTGAGTATTTTCTGCAGGAGGATTTGAATCTGTCATTTGGAAAGTCCGTATCAGATCACTTAATCAGTACCATTGAGTTAACGTGGAGGAAGATTAAGTTGGTTAAAAGACACTGATTTCTGCATCAGTGTGTACCTGAGCATTGTATCAAAAAATATTTAGGCTTGCTAAGTAATCGATTGTTAAGGCCCCACAGAATCTTCTAAAACGTATGTTTGTTCTTATATTTAGCTATAAAAGCCGTTAAATCTACTTGTAAGCATAAGTAATTTGAATAAATAGTCTATACATAGAGGAGACTACTCACTTTTTAGAGATTGCTTATGACCATCCGATTCCGATTTCTTATTTTATTAATCTCTGCTGTTATTTTACCCGTTACTCTTGTTGCCATTTTGGCGGCTTATGAATTCAGAGTCAGCGCTATTGATAGTTTTAAAGAAAGCAGCCTGAGTGAAATACAAAAAATCGATCAAACGTTTAGTCAGTATTTAAGTGGTTTAGCGGAAGACGTAAAATTTTTAGCCAGCTCTGATGCTTTAAAAGCACTTGATGATAAAGTTACCAATTATAAAAGCGCGAATATGCCGCCGATGAATGCTTTAGGTAATTCTGCTATCGAAGCGAATGCTTATCGACTTTTATCCGCCTTTGGGGAAAGCCATAAAGACCTTACCTATGTTTATTTAGGTTTGGATAATGGGGGCTATATTCAATGGCCACAAGAAAATATGTCGACTTATGATCCGACGGTGCGTCCTTGGTACATTTCCGCTAAGTCTAATATGAACAAAGCAGTGCGAACGCCTGCTTATCGTGATTTCACCAGTGGTGCACCTATTTTAGGGTATACCCATACCTTTAACGGTGCGAATGGATTGATTGGTGCCGTGGGCATTGATGTCACGTTAAGTAAATTAACCAATATGGTTAATGCGATTAAATTTGGTGAGGAAGGTTACGTTATTCTGGTTGAAGAAACTGGGCGAGTATTGGCAGATTCTGCGGTACCTGATAATAATTTTAAAGAGCTATCAAAAATAGGCGATGATTATAATACGCTAGCGAATGCATCTGATTTCACTCAGATCGAATTAGCAGGAAGAACGTGGTTTGCATCAATTCATACTTCCCCTGTGATTGGTTGGAAATTTATTGGATTAAAACCCGAAAGCGAAGTGCTTGCCGCCACCAAAACTCTGGAGTTAACAATGCTTGTTATCAGTATTGTATTAGCCGTTGTCTTTATTTTCATAGGCTACTTCATGGTCGGTGTTATTACTAACCCTATCAATCGAGTGACGGCGGGTATGGATGAGGTTGCCCAAGGTGAGGGGGATTTGACTAAGCGCATGCTCATCAAAACAAGTGATGAAACGGGTTTAATGGCAAAAGCCTTCAACCAATTTATCAGCATTGTACATAAACTAGTGGGTGAAATTAGAGACAGTGCGGTAGGGGTTAAAGAACAGGCCGATCAAGCAAGTGAAATATCGGTACGTTTGAGTGGTATTGCCGATGAACAAGTGCAGTCGATTGAGCAGGTATCAACGGCGTTCACTGAAATGGTTGCTACTTCAAATGAGGTCGCACAAAATTGCAGCGAAACGGCTAACGCATCAGATGAAAGCCAAAAGCATGTTGAACAAGGGCAGTTGTTTATTGAAGGGACTGCTCGATCGGTTGATAGTCTAGTTACCGTTATTAACGACTCTAATCAGGCGATGAGTGAGCTTGTGAATCAAAGTGTTAACATTACAAGTATTCTTGATACGATTCGAGGGATTGCAGAGCAAACCAATTTATTGGCATTGAATGCTGCAATTGAAGCTGCCCGAGCAGGGGAACAAGGGCGTGGTTTTGCGGTTGTTGCTGACGAAGTCAGAACGCTGGCGGGTAAGACCGCCGAGTCGACAGAAGAAATTGATACTTTGCTATCGAATCTTACCAGCCAAACCCAAAACGTATCGGAAAAGCTTGAGAGCAGTATCGAGCATTCGCGTGAGACGGTCGAGGCGACGGAAAATACTCGCAAAGTCTTTGAATCAATACAATCTTCTGTATCGACCATTCGAGATATGACGACGCAAATTGCAGCGGCTGCGGAAGAGCAATTTCAGGTAGGTGAGGAAATTCAGCGTAATATCATAAATATTAATGAAGGCGCTATAAACGCCCATGAAAGTTCAGCACAGTTAAAACACAACTCAGATGCGTTGGGTGGTTTATCTTCTGAGCTGTCGGGTTTAGTTTCAAGGTTCAAACTATAGCGCTAAAGATCCTACTCATCGACCTTTAGCATCGATCTTATTCATCAAAAAAGGTTTCTTTGATTACTAGAATTTTATCCAGCTCACATTCTAGTAATTCAATCAATTTAGGTTCAAATTGCTGACCACTTTGCTCTTTCATATACTGCATGGTTTTTTCGATACTCCAGGCTTCTTTGTAGGGGCGCTTGCTGGTGAGAGCATCGAACACATCCGCTAACGCAGTTATTCTTCCTTCTATGGGAATGTCTTCGCCTTTTAACCCTCTTGGATAGCCACTACCATCCCATTTCTCGTGATGGGTAAGGGCTATCGATTTAGCCAGCGTAATTAATTCTGAATCGTCATCACCTAAAATCTCAGCCCCGATTTTAGGATGAGCTTTCATAATATTAAATTCTTCTTCTGTCAGTTTGCCAGGTTTTAACATGATGTTATCGGCAATGCCTATTTTCCCAATGTCGTGCATCGGCGCTGCGTTTAACAGGTTATCGGCTTGATGTTCGCTAAGACCATAGGCTAACGCAAGTACCTTGGTATAGTGACTCATGCGCATCACATGCATACCGGTTTCGTTATCTTTGTATTCAGCCGCGCGGCCTAAGCGCTGAATAACCTGTAGGCGTGTTGCTCTGAGTATGTCAGCTTGAACTAACGATAAATGGGTTCGGATACGGGCTCTCATAATCGATGCGGATACAGGCTTGCTAATGTAATCAACAGCCCCTAGTTCAAAGCCTTGGGTTTCATCAGCTTCATCATCCAAAGCCGTTACAAAAATAATTGGAATAGGTGCTGTTTTAGGATCTAATTTCAATTTCTGACAAACTTCTAAACCTGTCATATTTGGCATCATGATATCGAGCAAAATTAAATCAGGCTTTTTCTCGAAGGTTAGACGCAATGCTTCATCGCCACTTTTTGCAAAAATAAGGTGGTAGTCATGATGAAGAATTTGTTTCATTACCCGTAAGTTTGCTGGCTCATCATCGACGAGGAGTAGGCAAGGTCGGTTGCTTTGCATAATGATTCTCAACTGTCTCTTAATCTGTCTTTTTATCTTTATCTTTATCGTTGTTTATTATTAATAATAGAGCATCAATCAATTGCTGTGCTTGATCAAATTCAAAATCATTTAATGCTTGAAATACTTGATTGATTTCAATACTGAAGTGCGTATTCGTGATATTGAGTAGCTGTGTTAAATGCTGATCATCAACTTCATTTTCATTGGCTTCTTTTTTTAAGGTGCCCAATAATTCTACGAGTTCATTCAAAACGATGGCATTATCTTTTATTGAAATAGATGGATTTGTATTTTTATAAGGCTTGTTTGGGTGATCATCCTTCGAGTTTATGTATTTGTTTACCTGCTCTTTTACTTCACTGAATACTCCTTGAATGGATTCTATTTTTTCAGCGTATTTTTCAAGGTTAGCAGATTCTATTTCTTCTAATTTATTCATTAATAGGATCAATGATAAATTCCCGCAAATGCCTTTTAATTTATGAACTGTATTCTTAAGTGCATCCCAATGTTCATGCTTAATATCGTTGCTCAACTGGAGGAAAATATCATTTTGTTGTTGCACGAAATAGTTAAGTTGTTTGTAGTATTCTTCTTTGCTGCCCCACAATGCTATTCCTTTGTGCTCATCTATGAGTCTTTCTTTCTGCGAGCTTACTTTTTGATCTTTAGCGATCGATAATGGTATGTTGAGAATTCGCGCAATTTCATGAGATAAGAAATCATAATCTATGGGTTTGTTGGCGAAACCATCCATCCCCGCTTGTTGTGCAGCAATTTTATCTTCTGCTAAAACACTGGCCGTGAGCGCAATAATGGGGATGTGTTTTAAGCCTTCATTTTTTTTACTGATACGTCGATTTTTAGATGCGGTTAAACCATCCATAACCGGCATTTGAATATCCATTAATACGGCATCAATGGTTGATTCAGTCGCCATTCGAATTAATGCCTGTTGCCCATCTCTAGCGGTAAATAGGGTATGGCCATCGCGGCTTAATAGGAGGGAGAGTAAATCAATGTTCTGTTGAATATCATCAACAATCAAGAAGGTAAGCGGTGGCAGTTTTAGCGGATGCTTTTGCTCAATAGCATGGTCTTTTGCTGGCGCGAGTGGCAAAATAAAACGAAACTGAGAGCCTGCATCCAATTCACTTGTTGCGCTGATTTCGCCCCCCATCAGTTCAACTAATTGTTTGCTGATGCTGGTTCCTAAACCTGTACCCCCAAAACGTCGACTCATAGAGGCATCAGCTTGAGTGAAGGGTTCAAATACACTTTGCAGCTGTGCTTGGCTCATGCCAATGCCTGTATCTTCAATGATAAATTCAATAAATTGCTGATGGCTATGATTGTCTTCTAGCGGCCTAACGCTAATGCGAACGTAGCCTTTCGGTGTGAATTTAATCGCATTATTGATTAGGTTGGTTAATACTTGGCGAATTCTTTCAGGCGAGCCTGAATAACGCTCTGCCAATTGTGAGGATATGTTTGTGCTGAGTGATAAGTTTTTTTGACGAGCGCCTAACCAAAGCGTTGAAATAACCGCATCTACTTCTTGTATTAGCGAAAAATCTCTTACTTCCAATTCCAGTTTGCCTTTATCGAGCTTGGCGCTGTCTAGTACATCATTGAGTAGATACAGCAGGGATTTTGCCGATTGGTTGATTGTTTTAAGATGACGTTGCTGTTCGTTGGCGAGTTCACCCTCAAGTAAAATATCACTAAAGCCAATAATGGCATTCATAGGGGTGCGTATTTCATGGCTCATATTGGCTAAAAACGTTGCTCTTGCTTGTGCTGCTTGCTCTGCTTTATTTTTTGCCAAGCGTAATTGCAGCATCATTTTATGGCGATCGGTTATGTCCATAATAAAACCATCGAGCCAGACTTCTCCGGTTTTTTCATCTTTAATGCCGACGCCATATTCCATCAACCAACGGATTTCGCCGTCGCGTCGTATAATGCGATATTCAAGGTGATAAGATTCTTGGTCGACGATGGCTTTATCACTTTTTTTAAGGTCGTCAGGGTGATAGAGCTCAGAGAAATTACGTTTTGGATTCGGTAACTTAAAATCGTTGGCTGGGTAGCCAGTAATGGTTTCTACCGCATCACTGATGAAGATCATGTTCCAGGGTTGCTTGTTAATACAGCGAAAGGCAATGCCTGGAATATTACTGATTAATGAATGCAGTCTTTCTTGATTGTCTCGCAGCGCAGATTCTATTTTTAACCGTTGTCGAATGTCAGAAATAAAGGCGACAAAAAAATCTTTACCCGCGATTTTGACATGGCCGATTCCTAAACGAATATCAATCTTGTCGCCATTTTTATGCAGCGCTTTAACTTCTCTGCCTTCGCCAATGATGCGTGCTTCTCTGGTCTGTAAATAGCGTTGTATGTAGCCATCGTGGCCTGACCGATGGGGTTCAGGTACTAACATTTTTACATTGTTGCCTAATAGCTCGGATTCAGACCAGCCTAAAAGCCGCTCCGTTGCCTGATTAATGCTGACGATCCCACCTAAATTGTTGATGGTAATAATGCCATCAATGGCGGTATCTAAAGTGGCTTTAAGTCGGCGTTCGCTCTTAAGGGCTCTTAATGAAATATCTTTATAGCGATAGATAAGATTAACCCCTAATACTAATAAGATAATCAATATTGTTGCGCCCGAAACGCCCAGAGCCAGATATAACGATGTTTCTGGGGGTTGCTGGCTCATCTCGAAGCCTACAGGTTTGACAAATCGAGCAGCGGCCATGCCGGTGTAGTGCATGCTGGCAATTGCACAGCCCATAACAATGCTAGTGACTAAATTGGCTTGCCACTCTTTCGTTTTCTCTTTCCATAGGCTGATTAAGCCGACTCGGACCCACAGGGATAATATGGCGAGAGAGACCGCTAGCACTAAAGAGAGTGCAAATATCCAGAGATCGTAACGCAGCAGAGGGGCCATCTTCATGGCTGCCATGCCGCTGTAGTGCATGGTCCCAATGCCTAAGCCGACCAGCAACCCGCCTATAAATAAAGGCTTAATGCCTTCTTGATGACTATTGATGTAATTGAGTGCTACCCAAGAAGCAGCAATTCCGGGTAATAACGATAGGAATGTTAGAGTCCAATCATAACCGACGGTCGTGCATAGGTTGAAGGCTAGCATGCCGACAAAATGCATGGTCCAAATCCCACCACCTAAAGCAATACTGCCTATCAGTAACATGATGTTTTTAAGGGTATTAGACGTTGAATTGATAGATTGGCGGGCAACTTGCAGCCCCATGAAAGAGGCCAATATCGCAACAAAAACGGACAGTGCGACCATCCAATAATTGTAAGTACCGTAAATTAAGATACTGTTAGAAGAAACCATAAACGGAGTAATCATTGAATCAAGCATAGTTACGATTAATTGTTCCTTTTTCTGCCTATATACTGATAGGCGCATTGTTAGATTTAAATTGCCAAGAATTTGTGATCTTTAATATCAGTGTAGATTCAAAACGGGTATACGTTTAAGAAATGCAGGCTTTTATTGCAGTAATCTGGGAGAAATAGAGATGGCTCAACGAGCTAATCAGCATAAGCCAAGCCGTGAGTTTTATGATCTATCTGAGCGTCTGTTAAACAGCGGTGATGCTTATTGGGGGAACTTAGGTTATTGGCAGACGGGGTCTGATTATTCATCTGCGTGCGAGGCATTAGCGCATCAGTTAGCGATTAAAGTCGGTCTAGGGGCTAGCAGCCGTATTTTCGATGCCGGTTTTGGCTGTGGTGACCAACTGCTTTTATGGTCAGAATATTATCAGGTAGAGTTTCTGTGCGGTATTAATTATTCGACCAGTCAAACGGCGGTAGCTCAGCAGCGCTTAGCAAAGTCAGGAACGCAAGGCCATTTTGCTCAATATATTATGGAAGGTGATGTTACGAATAACCTGCTTCTGACAGACCTTTTGACAAACAAACATCATACGGTGAACACAGTATTAGCGCTTGATTGTGCCTATCATTTTCCTTCGCGTAATACGTTCTTCAATGACAGCTTTCACATATTAGATAAAAATGGAAAAGGAGGCTGCATTGGCTTAACCGATATCGTACTGGCTAATCCTCATTTATCTTGGCTTAAAAGAAAAGTTTTAAATACGATGCTTGGCTTATCGAAGATCCCACCAGAAAATATAGTGACATTAGAACGCTATCAGCAACAGTTGCAGCAAGCAGGCTTTCAGCATATTAATAATCAGGATATAAGTGAGTACGTCTTAGAGCCGTTTGGGCGTTGGCTGAAATCAAGTGAAATCGCAAAGCGTAAGCTTAAAGGACATCGATCGGCCTGGTTAAAATATAAGGTGACGGCTGCTTTTCTTGGGTGGGCTTATCGTAATAACGTTTTGCGTTATATTGTTATTACTGCGCAGGCAAAAAGTTAGCTGAATATTAGGGGGTTTTAAGCCCGACTGAGCTGATCTTTTTCACCGTTGCGCTTGTTGGCAAGTCATAATAGCCCTCTTTCAGTTTGTCGAAATAGATATCGTACTTGCCACTTTCTTTAAATTTGTTTAATTGCTGATTAAATAATTCGGTTAATCTTTCACTTTCTATTCGTGTTTTTGGGAATAAAACAAAACTGGAGTTATTAAGAAAAGGGGTTCTGTGGTAGGTCAATGCTTCACGTTGCTGCAGAGAAAATTCTCTCTTTAAAATAGACTTGCCAACGTTCACTTCAAATGGAAAGAGATCAATTCGATTTTTTAGGAGTTTTTTAAAGTTCTGCTGAGGGCGATTTACAATATCTATTTGAATCAGGCCGTCTTTTATATATTGATCAACTTGGGGGCCATAGCTGTGTGCTTGAATGCCACCAAATTTAAAGGCGGTTAAATCATCAATCGATTCCCAGTTTAAGGTAAACGCTTTTTTATGAAAAAATACAAATTGCTCTAAAAGTACCTCATCACTGTAAATGAAATGCTCTTTACGCACCTTCTTTTCCATCCATATCGCAGTCGCATTATACTTTCCTTCGATCGCTTCATTATACGCTCGATTCCAAGGAAGAAAATGAAGCGTGACAGTGATGCCCATTTCGGCAAATATATCGCTAATGAGGTGTGATACAACGCCATTGTGTCGTTGACTTTGAGAAAGGTAAGGAGGCCATTCACCAACCGCCATGGTGATATTTTCTTGAGCTTGAAGGCTCTTAGGCACAGACATCAAAACCAATAAAAATGCCCCGAAGGTGATCAGTTTGTATAGTGATGTCATTATGGCCTCCATCCTAAAATGCACAGTATTGCTTTCATTCTACGATCTGATTGTTTTTTATTCAATTTTAACGCTGAACTTTACTGTTAATTTTCGAGTCAATTTTGTCTATTGATCTGGTTTGATCGTTAGACGTATGAATTCTCTTGTTTTCTACCTAATCCTAATATATACGTATTCTTCGCAAATAACCGCTGATATACCAGGGTTTGAGCGTATTTTAGTAGATGTTGCCGTTTAATTTTGGGTTCGTTATGAGCGTATTTGACCAATCTTATCTTTTACTGTGAGAACCGTATGACCGAAGAAACAGAGCATAAACTTAACCTTAGACATTTAACCCTTGATGATTTTGGCGATATTAAAAATCTGATGGATGCTGTTTATCCTGGTTTAGGTGGCGCTTGGCCTGAGAAGAAGTTTCGTGCCCAGCTGCAAGTATTTCAAGATGGACAAATTTGTATTGAAGATCATGGTATTGTGGTTGCCGCCGCCTTCAGCGTCATTGTTGACTATGACAAGTTTGGTGACCAACATACCTATGATCAAATCACCGGGGATGCGTATCTAACGACTCACGATCCATTAGGTGATGTTTTGTATGGTGTGGATGTATTTGTTTCTCCTGACTATCACGGTATGCGCTTAGGCCGCCGCTTGTATGAGGCCCGAAAAGAACTGTGCCAGAATCTGAATTTGAAAGCGATTGTTGCGGGTGGGCGCATTCCAAACTATCAAAATCATGCTAAAACACTGACACCGCAAGCTTATATTGAACAGGTTAAACGCAAAGAAATTTATGACCCTATTTTAACTTTTCAACTATCCAATGAGTTTGAAGTTAAGCGAGTCATTAAGGATTATTTACCAGAAGATAAAGAATCACATGGCTATGCTACGTTATTAGAGTGGACCAACCTGTATTATGATCCAGAAAAGGCCGTGCTGATTGGCGCCGATCGTACGACAGCGCGTATTGGTTGCGTGCAGTGGCAAATGCGCCCTTTTAATTCGGTTGATGAATTAATACAGCAGGTAGAATTTTTTATCGATGCACTTTCGGATTATCAGTGCGATTTAGCCCTGTTTCCTGAATTTTTTAATGCGCCATTAATGGGTATTGAAAATCATAAGAACTCTATTGATTCGATTAAAGCATTAACCGAATACAGTGATGAGATTGTAGAAGCCATTTCTAAACTGGCCGTATCTTATAATATCAATGTTATTGCAGGCTCAATGCCGGTTCTAGAAGATGAAGAGTTATTAAACGTTTCGTATTTATGCCGACGCGATGGAACGGTAGAAGCTCAGTATAAAATTCATCCGACACCTTATGAAAAACGCGCTTGGATTATGCAAGGCGGAAACGAGTTAAAAGTATTTGATACCGACTTTGGAAGAATTGGCGTACTTATTTGTTATGACGTTGAGTTTCCTGAATTAGCACGTTTGCAGTCAGAGCAGGGCATGCAAATGCTGTTTGTTCCTTTTTGGACCGATACCAAAAATGGTTACCTTAGAGTTCGCTGCTGCGCACAGGCACGAGCGATTGAAAATGAATGTTATGTTGCCATAGCCGGCAGCGTTGGTAACTTACCCAAAGTGGATGGTGCGGATATTCAGTATGCTCAAACCGCGGTATTTTCACCTTCAGATTTTTCGTTTCCTCATGATGCGATTATGGCAGAAACGACTCCGAATACAGAGATGACCTTAATTGTTGATTTGGATTTAGAGAAGTTGAATAAATTGCAAAACGAGGGCTCTGTTCGCAATTATTTAGATCGCAGAAGAGATCTTTATAAAGTTGAGTGGTTAGGCAATAAAGTTAAGAAAAGCTAACAATAAAAACTCGCATTCTTTATCAAGAATGCGAGTTTCCCTTATTTTTTATTTAGGTTGGTAGCTCAAACCTGAAATCAGTGCATCAGACATGAGAGAGACTAACGCTTTGATTAATTCTATTTGTGAAGGGCTAAAACCATGCTCTTGTTGAGTCGTAAACATTAATAAAAAACCATTATGTTTCGGGCAATGAAATGGGTGACCTACCATATGACTTGCGCGTGTGTTTTTGTGGACTTCTCTTAAAAAACGTTCGTCGTGACGTTGCAGTGCTAATTTACTAAGCTGCTGAATGTCGAGCCAGCGTTTATCAAAAGACGCTAAAAGGTCTTTACCAAACTGCTTGTGCGCTGACACACTCTTATGTCGCCAAGAATATTTTAATGCCTCTGGTGCTGAACCAATAAGTTCGAAGTTATCCTCCTTGTAAGCCATTAACCCTATCCAATTAATCCCTAGCGCTTCGCTTCCGCTATCAAAAATCCTTTGCAGTTTATTTTCTGCATCGCCAGGCTGATGAATTTCAGTAAGCATGTCCATCACCAATTTTGTTTTAGCCGATAAGTCGTTGAATGACTGCTGCAGTCGTTTTGTTTCTCCTATCGCGGGCACGTTTATATGTAAGCCATATTGCCCAGAAGCGACTTTTTCGCAGGCTTTGGATGTAAGAACGATGGGGCGAATCACCAACCAAGCAAGGCTGATTAACGCAATAACAATGTAGAAAAGAATAAAAGCCAGTAGCGCAATATTGAGGTTAGTATGATGCTTGTTTAGCCATAATTGGCTGGTATTGATGCTATTGGTTAGTGAGTTTGTATGTTGTTGCAGCGCTTGGAACTGCTCTAAAACAAGATCGGCCCCCCATTCTAAACGTGGATTTGCGGGATCTCCTAATCTATCTGTCATGTTATTGCTGAACGATGACCATTGTTGTAACCAAGCCGTTAGCATCGCTTGGCTTTGTATTAGAGGTGTATCTGTATTTTGGATTATCGTTCTTAAAAGAGGGCTGATCTCGACTTGGGTCGCACTGTTTTGTAAAGCAATATTGATATCATTTATTTTAGACAGTTCTTGTTTGAATTGCTGGTAGAAAACGGCAACATCTCGATTGTAGCTTTCAAAGTCACGAGGGGCATTCAGTTTATAGTGTTGTGCTTGCTGTTGCAGTGATGATAGTTCAAGTCGAAGTTTTTCACTATCACTGGACCATTGTGATAATAAGTTTTTATTTTGATCTGCAAGAATTTGACTGTAACTAATGAGTCCAATTAAGGCGACGAGTAGTAGTGCGCCCAATAAAAATTGGGTCATTAAACTTTTTAGAATGTGCATGTAATATCTCCAAAGGGTCACATTCAGAGAGTGGTTAGCATGAAAATTTCCTAATTTTTTAAAATCAATATATTTTCTTTATTATAACCAATCAGACTCGCAATAAACCAAATGTGCTTTAGGTTCACTTGTAAGCTGTGGCAATATTCCCTTCTTTGAATTTCTATAGTCAGCTAAGCGTTGATCGTCTTGGTCTTGCCATAAATCTGGATGTTGTTGCTTAAATATATTGAGCGTTTCTATGGCTTGATCAACTTGTTTATTTTCATAATACGCGCGGGCTAAGAAGTTAGCTTGTAAGCGGGTCGTGATTTTATCTTTGCTCATCGCAATGACGGCTGAGTAGTCTTGTCGTTTTAAATGAATGCGCATAATAGAGTAGCTGCTATAACCAAAACTGGTTTCCATATTGAATTCTTTATTCAATACTTTTGCTTCACTCAGTACTTTTAGCGCTTGATCAAGGTTACCTAAATCTGCATGTGCCCAACCAAGAAAGATGAGCGCGCTTGCATGATAATACGGTGAAGTTTGGTTTAGGACAAAATTCTCTAATAAGGTAATTGCTTGCTTAAGTTTTGCCGGACGAGTGGGGTGACCGCCTAAGGCGGTTTGGTCTAGACCTTGGTCGAGCATGGCAAAAGCTATATAGAAGTCTGTATTATTCAACAAAGGTTTAGAGCCTAATTGAGCCGCAATACTTTTGGCTTCGTGGAAGTAGGTGAGTGCTTTTTCACCCTGGTGTAGCTGTACTTGATAAAAGCCTGCGTAGATTAATGCTTGCGCCAATTCGAACGGCTGCTGCAGTTGGCGGTACAGTATGAGTGCCTTGTTTAAGGCGAGTCCACGGGCTATTGTCTTGAATAGTAAGAGAGGCTTGGAAGTACTTTTGGGCTTTTATTGGGCCTGCTTCTTGAAGTGCTTGCATGCCTTGGGCTAACGCCTGTGCGGCAATGGGGTCATCTGCGGGCACTTGGATTTCACGCTGTTGGCCCGGTCTTAATAAATATAACAGCTGTTGACTAATCGAATGCGCATCCGCAGGTAATGATGGGTAGCTAATGCTACCTTGCTGATTGCGACCATCCGCGTGGATCAGCTTGAAGTCAAAAACTTGCTGGTCGTTATGCAAACGCACACTGGCAAATTTTTGATCACGTAATAAGCTGCGAATATGGACAGGCAATGTTGGCCAGTCAAGTTCTGCATTGATTAGCAGCGTATTGGCTAGGGCGGGTGGTGTAACTTCTAATTGAGAATCATTGAACGGTTTGCTGCGTTGCAGATCAATGGCAAGCATGTCGGATAGTCCATGCTCTAGCCAGTCCATAGTGGGGTCGTTAGTAGCATTAATAAATGGCAAGACTAAGAGTGATTTAGTCGTTTGGTTGGGGATATTAAGATCATTATCTAAGTTGCTAATAATCAGTCCGCTAGCAATGCTGATGACGAGCATTAATGCTAATAAGGGCAGGGAAAAACGACGACGGCGCTGTTTTGGTTGCTCATGCTGTTTCTCAGATGGGCTATCAACGATCTCTTCTTGTGGGGCTTCATTTAAGGGACATATCCATTGATAGCCGCGCTGTGGAAAGGTCTTTATATAGCTAGGCGATTTAGCATTATCGTGAAGCGCAGCTCACGGATACTTTGGGTTAAAGAATTTTCGCGGTAATCGCCATGCTGCCATAGCGCTTCTAACAGTTCTTCTTTGCTTACGATTCTATCTTGATGCTCGATTAGGTATTGCAGTAGGCCTGCTACTTTATGACGTAAGGTTTGTTCTGGTTTGTCGGTATGGCTGAGCATGCCGCTTTGACTATCGAAAGAATACTGCTCGAACTGAAAGGGCATGTGTGGGGCTATCCGCGGTGAAAGAATGCAGTGATTTTACGTCTTGTAAGCCTATTAGAGCAAGCTGAATGTTTTTGGCTGGAGCTTCTAAGTTGTTGATTTATAACGATAAATAAAGATATCACTTTTGTTTGATAGCGATTTTATATCGATGTCAGCGCGTTTTGATAACCCTTTTCGAGAATGTGCGTATAACTCAGTCATCAATATGAGTTCGTGCTGCCGTGTATTTGTTGTTTCAAATTCAACGTTCAGTTAATGAGTTTTTATTTTAATCAATGTCATCTTAATTAAAAGGAATCCCATCATGAGACTATTTAAACAATCACTGCGTCTAACGGTATCGGCTTTATTATTGAGTACCGCCATACAGGCAAGTGGAGCGCCATTGGCGATTGGCGATAACGCCCCTGATTTTGAAGTGACTACCTTGGCGGGTAAAACGTTCAGGCTATCAGATTATGAAGGCGATAAGCCTGTGTATTTGAAGTTTTGGGCAACCTGGTGCAGCTACTGCAAAGTAGAGATGCCACACCTGCAATCGATTTATAACCAATATGGGGATGATGTTGAAGTATTAGCGGTGAATGTGGGTATTAATGATTCGGTGGCTAATATTGAACAGTTTTTTAATCAAGCAGGATTCAATTTACCGGTGGCGATTGATCAGCAAGGCGACCTTGTCAGTGATTATGGCATTGTTGGTACACCACATCATGTATTGATTGATAAAGACGGACAAATTGTCTATCGCACTTTTTTAGCCTCGGATACCTTGGATGAGACGATAGAAGGCTGGGCTGAGAATAAAGTAAAGAATACGATTCGACGTCCTTGGAGACGTTAGATTAAGTGGTTAATGTTTTATCGTTTGTTGTTGAAATTCACACTGAATATGTATATTGAAAAGAGATTTACAATGAAAAGAGCTAATAAAAGAAAAATAACGGCTTATGCTTGGTCACTTTTAATTTTACTCGGAGCAGCGCTTTCTTCCCAAGCCAGCGTAGCAGGAAAAATTGAATTAAACGATCTGAAAGCCTTTGATGGCCAGCCCGTCATCTTAAAAAAAGACAAAATGACTCATCTTATTTTTCAGGATATTTGGAGCAGTTACGAAGGGCAAGGTGAAGAAGCTCGAGTCGCCGCTTTGCCAAAAGCATTCACGGTTAATAGCCAGCAGATTTGGGTCCAGCTAGGGATTAATGTTACTGCTGCTCAGTTGGCTGAATTCCAAGGTTATTTCCCGCAAGTCGAGCCTTTAGTTCTTGATAATGGCTTTAGTTTGATGCGTTCAGTCGGAGGCTGGGACTTGCCATTACATGTCATTTTGAAAGATGGGAAAAAGATATTTTCAGGTAATGGTGATGAGCTCACGAAATTATCAAAAGCGCATTTATCGTCCGCTATCGCAATGAAAAACTGGCTGGACTCTTCTTTACGGGCTGATTTAATGATGTATTCAAGTGCTGCTGAAAAAAACAGGACAAAAACAGGCAGAAAAAAACCGGCTAAGTTTACTATTGCGGAAGCGAAAAGTTTGCATTACTACAAACCCGAGAATGGTGATAAAGCGCCGCTATTTACGGCTAAAACTATGGCTGGCAATACGGTTAGCTTAATAGGGTTATCTTACAAAAAACCACTGAGTTTGGTATTTGTCGATTCACTTTGTCCTATGCCACACTTTCCAAATTGTGAAGCTAAATTAGAGATGTTAAATGAATTGGTTGCAACTGATACGTCACGAGAGTGGGTAGGTATTGTGAGTAGCTATTATGTGAATGAAGAAATTGCTCAGCAATTTCGTGATCAGTTTCAATTAAAGATGCCATTGATATTTGATGCCGATAATCAGATTTATCAGTCTTACGGGGTGCATGCGTCTCCCTATCAAGTTGATATTGATCGTGAAGGTATTATTCATTTTCGTGGAAGTGAAATTCACTAAGTGACCATTAATACGGGGCAATAAAAAACCCCACATTCTTTATAAAGCAATGTGGGGTTTTCGGTATACGCTTAAATGCTATGAATTAATCTTGCTTAAAGATCTTTCATTGCCCCAATGGTATCTTGCAATACTTGTTTCGCATCGCCGGTAACCATTAACGCATTGTCACGGATGAACAATTCATTTGGAATGCCGGCAAAACCTGGCGACAAACCACGCTTAACCACAACCACGGTTTTTGCGTTGTGTACGTTAAGAATTGGCATGCCAAAGATTGGCGAGTTAGGATCTTCTGCCGCGCCAGGGTTAACTACGTCGTTAGCCCCCAATACGATAGCAACATCTGTCTGAGAGAACTCAGGATTGATGGTATCCATTTCAACTAACTGATCGTAAGGAACTTCAGCTTCAGCAAGCAATACGTTCATGTGGCCAGGCATACGACCGGCAACAGGGTGGATGGCGTATTTCACTTCGGTGCCATTCTTTTCTAGCATGCTCGCTAGTTCACGAGTTGCGTGCTGCGCTTGTGCTACGGCCAAACCATAACCCGGAACAAATACTACTTTCTGCGCGCTGTCTAAAAGCATGGCCAGTTCGTCTGCATTAGAGAACTTAACTTTACCTTCGTAGAAAGCATCGTTTTCGGATTTAGTGACGCCGCTTTGAGCTGACATAGAACCACCGAACAATACGTTGGTTAAAGAGCGGTTCATGGCCTTACACATGATGCTGGTTAAAATAATACCGGATGCACCGACCAAAGAACCAACGATGATCAAACCGTTATTGCCTAGTACAAAACCGGCAGCTGCACCGGCTAAACCAGAGTAGGAGTTCAATAGGGAAACAACCACTGGCATATCCGCGCCGCCAATAGGCATTACCAAACAAACACCGAGTATCAAACAAACAACGATCAAACCTAGAATCAATAGATCAGAATTTAGTTGGCTATAAGCAGAGAAATAAACGGCGCCAGCAATCAAGGTTAAAAAGCATAATTTAACGATGGCTTTGTACAGTTTCACTTTATTTGAATCACCGATTTTACCTTTCAGTTTACCTACGGCAACGAAAGAGCCTGTTAGTGTTACCGCACCAATCAAGATCGAAAGAATAACGGCGACAGACCAGTCATACGTCACGGCAAATTGGCCCATGTTCGCAAGCTGTTGGCTTTCTAAGTAGTTAGCCGCGGCAACCAATAAAGAAGCACCACCACCAATACCGTTAAGCGTTGCTACCATTTCTGGCATATCGGTCATGGCCACTTTTTTAGCAATGAAAGCACCGATAGCCCCACCAATTAATACACCTAAAAGGATGTATTCATAAGTAATAACGTTGCTATCAAGTAAGGCTGCGATCACTGCAATTAGCATCGCAGAAGCTGACATTCTATTGCCATTTACGGCGGTCTTTGGAGAAGTTAACCCTTTTACGCCCAGAATGAATAATACGGCGGCTACTAGGTAACCTAGATTAATTAATACGTCCATTAGTCTGTTACCTTATTTTCTTTTAAACATGTTCAACATGCGGTCGGTTACCATGTAACCCGCGACGATGTTGATAGTGGCAAGTGCAATGGCGATAACGCCAAGTACCGTTGATAGAACCGTTGTGTGGTCAGAGCCACCGGAGCTGATGATGGCACCCACAACAACGATGCCTGAAATCGCATTGGTGCCACTCATTAACGGGGTATGCAATGTGGGTGGTACTTTGTTAATCACTTCTACACCAACGAAAATCGCTAGTACAAAAATGGTTAAGGACATGATAAACATTTCCATAATTTTTATTCCTCTGTATCTACGCTTTGTCAGCTTGGGCTTTTAAGCCTTCGTGTTTAATTTCGCCAGCTTCTGTAATCAAGGTTGCCGCAACAATGTCATCTTCCATATTGATATTTAGCTGGCCATCGGCTGCCATGTTCAATAAGAACGTTGTGATATTTTTGGTTAATAACTGAGAAGCATGAACAGGAACACGACCAGGGTGATCGGTATAGCCAATAATGGTTACGCCATCAACATAGGCTTTATGGCCTGCAATTGTGCCTTCAACGTTACCGCCGCGCTCTGCGGCCAAGTCGACAATCACAGACCCTTTTTTCATGTAATGCAGCATGTCTTTAGTAATTAAACGTGGAGACATTTTTCCTGGAATCGCCGCGGTGGTAATCACAAGGTCAGCCTGAGCGACTTTTGCTTGCATTTGTTCGCGCTGCTTTTTATAGAACTCTTCAGATTTCTCAGTTGCGTAACCGCCCGTTGCGCCGCCTTCTTCTTGTGGTAAATCAAATTCCACAAACTTTGCGCCAAGAGATTCAACCTGCTCACGTACTTCAACACGCGTATCGTAGGCTTCAACAACAGCACCTAAACGGCGAGCCGTAGACACCGCCATTAAACCAGCAACGCCTGCACCAACAATGAAAACTTTTGCTGGATGAATCGTACCGGCTGCTGTCATTAGCATTGGGAAATATTGTGGTAATTCCATGGCACCCGATAGCACTGAGCGGTAGCCGCTAATAGCGCCCATAGAGCTTAATACATCCATGCTTTGTGCACGTGTTGTACGAGGAATAAATTCCAAAGCAAAAGAACGCACATTACGTTCAGCCAATTGCTTGATTAGCGGCAAGTTGAACCATGCATCTAATAAGCAAATAAGTGTGCTGTCTGCTTTTAATAAGGCAACTTCTTCATCAAGTGGTTGGCGTACTTTTAATACAATATCCGCTTGCTCGTATAAAGATTGCGCGGTTGGGGCAATGCTTGCGCCACAGTTGCGGTAGGTGTCGTCGTCATAATGAGATTTATCACCGGCACCTTCTTGAACAACAACTTCGAAACCCGCAGATAATAATGCATCAATACCGGTTGGTATTAATGCTACGCGGTTTTCCCCAGGATAAATTTCCTTAGGTACTCCGATTAACATAGTGAATACTCCTAAATGGTTTTTTAATTGTTAATTTTTTTGAATTTATAGTGCAAAAAATAGTGCAAAAAATAATGTGTCAATATCTCTGTGCTATGCCTTACCTAAACCAAGAATACTTAGCGTATTTTCACGTGTCCGATTAAGCAGTTCACCATTATCAATTAACGATTCGCCATAAGACGGTATCCATTCTTTTAACTGCGCTTTCCAATCTGTATTTAAACGATCAGCCATGCAGCGTTCAATAACTTCTATCATTGCTTGAGCTGCAACAGAAGCACCTGGTGACGCGCCAAGTAGGGCCGCTAATGAGCCATCTTTTGCCGCGACTAATTCAGTACCAAATTCTAATTTTCCGCCGTTAGAGCCATCTTTTTTGATGATCTGTACACGCTGTCCAGCTTCTGCCAAAGACCATTTTTCAGAGCTGGCCTGTGGAAAGTATTCGCGCAAGGCATTCATACGATCTTCATGAGACTGCATCACTTCACTGATTAAGTATTTGGTCAGATCCATATTGTTCATGCCGACGCTCATCATGGGCAATAAGTTATTACCACGCACCGATTTGAATAAGTCCAACTTAGAACCCGCTTTCAAAAACTTGGTCGTGAAGCCTGCAAACGGGCCAAATAGCAGCGCTGGCTTACCATTAATGATGCGCGTATCTAAATGCGGTACCGACATTGGAGGGGCACCAATCGCTGCTTTGCCATATACTTTTGCGTGATGCTGCTTAATGGTTTCTTCGTCTTTACATACCAACCACTGACCAGAAACGGGGAAGCCGCCATAGCCTTTGCTTTCGTCGATATCCGATTTTTGAAGAAGCGGCAGTGCGCCGCCGCCAGCCCCTAAAAATACAAAACCGGCATTGATGGTTTTGCTTTCACCAGTTGTTCTGTTTTTTAATTTAACGTTCCAGCGGCCATCTTTCGTCTTTGTTAATTCAGCGACTTCATGGCTTAGTAATAACTCAAACGGGTCACGCTTTTCTAACGATGAAACCAAGTTGCGCGTTAATGATCCAAAGTCAACGTCACTGCCGAAGGCAATGCGCGTTGCGGCAACTTTGTCATTGACATCACGGCCTTCCATAACCAACGGCATCCACTCGCGCAGAACCGCATGATCTTCGCTGTATTCCATGCCCGTAAATAAATGGTGCTTTGAGAGTTTCTCCCAACGCTGGCGTAAAAATGCAACGTTGTCTTCACCCCAAACAAAACTGATGTGAGGTGTAGTATTGATGAAATTTTCTGGTGCGGGTAAATCACCGCTGCCAATTAAGGCGCTCCATAGCTGTAGCGACACCTCAAAATTTGCGTTAATAGCGAGTGCACGATCAACTTCTACATCACCCTGGTCATTTTGTGGGGTGTAGTTCAGCTCGCAATAACCTGCGTGGCCGGTACCTGCATTATTCCAACCATCGGTACTTTCATGAGCGACAAGATCTAAACGCTCCACCATGGTCAATTTTAGCGAAGGGTCTAACTTGTTTAATAACGTGCCAAGAGTAGCACTCATAACACCGCCGCCAACGAGCAGCACATCGATTTCTTTAGTAGTCATATAGATTTCGCCTGTAGGTAAAAATCCGAATCCAAGCGGCACCGGTCAGCGCCTATCGGTAGCAGCTTTTGGCTGATTAGGTCTACCGAATGAATTAAAACGAGCGTTTTATACATTCGTTCGAATAAGATCACAACATTGACAAACAAAATAAGCTTAAGATCAATAATTATAATTTAACGTAAGTTATTGATTTATAAGGATTATATTGATGTATTAGTATTATTTATAGTTACTATAAAATAAGTAATAAAAAGGTTGAAACATAGAACTAAAACAAAGGAGCTGAAATTCAACAACTTTCACTGATTGTTTTTTAGTCAGCTCCTTTGCGTCTAATGATACTTTTTTGCGATGAAATGCCATCCTTAATTTGGTTATGGCATAACATGTCTCAACCTTAATCCTGGTATTAGCCCAGCTGAAAGTAGCTGACCATTTGGTGGTATATTGGTATGCCGACGATGGCGTTAAAAGGAAACGTTATTCCTAATGACATCAGCATGGCTAAGCCAATATCCGCTTTTGGAATGGCCGTTTTTATGGCCGCAGGAGCGGCAATATAAGAGGCGCTGGCGGTCAGTGTTGCCAATATAACAACGGACCCCGTCGAAAGACCCAGCGCGAGACCTGCACTCAAGCCAATAAAAGATAAAAAGAAGGGGGCGATTAGGGCAAAAGTAAGTAACTTCCACTTTTTCCAAGGTATTGGCGATAAAGTGACCGCCGCCGTTAATCCCATTTCCAATAAAAACAGAGCCAATACCGCTTTAAATGCGTGAGTGAACAGCTCTGTTACTGCCGCGCCTTCGTTGGGGCCATACATAAAACCAATAATGACACCGCCTACCAGTAAAACGACCCCTCGGTTGGTGAAGGTTTCGTGCCAGAGTTCACTTTGGTTTTTACTGGAATCGCTGTCGTTGCGGGTATGTCTGCGATAAAACGCTAATGCGACAAGAATCGCTGGCAGCTCTAACATGACCAAATAAAGGGTGACTTGAGGTTCAATGGCTAGGCCAGCGGTCTCAACGTAAGCCAAGGCAACGGCAAAGGTTCCTGCACTTACAGACCCATAATGAGCGGCAAGGCTGGCGGCATTCGCATGATCGGCTTTGGCAACTTTTAATAAGATGGGAATAACAATGAAAGGAATAATAGCGCCCAAAGAGGCAATGGCGAGTAACTCAAAGACTAAGGCCCACTCCAGCGACCCATACAACGCCATACCGCCTTTTAAACCAATGGTTAACATCAGCAGCAGGCTTAGCGTATCGTAGGCTGCTTTGGGGATTTTTAAGTCCGATTTTAATAAACCGGCCACCAACCCCAAAACAAAAAACAAAACGACGATATCAGGCATGATTATTCGCCTCTATAATTAGGGTATTATTAAGCATGATTTAATCCTATTAAGTATTGAAGTTATATAGATGTGAATCATAGCGATCTTATGTATAAAGTAAAATTGATATTATTTTCACTTTATATAAGTAATTACTTATGAATGCAGCGTGAGCGTTAAATGCCATTATCCGTACAAAAATTAGTCAGCAGATTGACCTTTCGACAACTGCAGGTATTTCTGAGTGTCTATGAAACCGCAAGTTATTCGAAAGCGGGTGAACAACTGGGCTTAACTCAGCCAGCGGTTAGTAGCCAGATGCGACAATTAGAAGCGGCATTGGATGTTCCTGTATTTGAGTATGTTGGGCGCAAGTTATATTGCACGGCCGCAGGAGAAACCTTAGTGAAAAGCATTCGAGTGATGTTTGATGAATTACGTTTTCTGCAATCGGACTTAGCCGCCATGAAAGGACAAGTGGCAGGTGACTTAAATATTGTGGCAGTAAATACCGCGCAATATGTGGTGCCCTATTTATTAAAGCCATTCTGTGAACAACACCCCGCCTTAAATGTGAATGTGAGGGTGGTTAACCGAGCAGAGGCTATTAAACGGTTAAATGATAATCAAGATCACTTGGTGATTATGGGTATTGTGCCAGAAGAAAAGCCTTTAGCGTCAATGCCATTTTTAGATAACGAATTGTTAGCGGTTGCGAGGCATGACCATTCTATTCATCAAGAAGAAGCGGTGTCCGTGCAGCAATTTTTGAATGCGGGTCTGTTAAGCCGAGAGTCGGGCTCAGGCAGTCGCTTGGCATTAGAACTTTTTGCTCAAGAGCATCGTTTATCCATTGCCCCAATTATGCAGCTTGGGTCTAACGACGCGGTTAAGCATGGTGTATTGGCTGGATTGGGTGTCGCCGTTTTACCTAAGTTAAGTATTTTGCCTGAATTAAAATTAGGTCTACTTAAAATCGTACCTCTTAAGGAATTTCCATTAAAACGCTCATGGTGTGTGGTGTATCCAAAAGGAAAACACCCAACACCCTCGATGCGTGCTTTTTTAGAATTTATTCAGGATACTTTGGGTGATTTAGATACCTTTTTTCCTGACGTGAATTTATAGGTTCATTCTTAGTAGTGTTTAAACAGCAGTGCTTGATGGCTAATCAAGCATTGTTTTGGGGATATCCCATCGGGCTATTAGTACGTTACCATCCCAGTTTTCTATCGTTAACCAAATATTATCGTCAGTCGTTATTTTAGGTTTTGCAATCGCATGAACATGTTGGCCGTGTTTACTGCCATGTAAAAATCCTTCACCACCTCTGGTTGTTTGTATATCTGATAAAGGAATGGCTTGGTCATCAATGTTTAGATATGCTTGGCGAATATCATCAATATCTCCAGCGGTAAACGTTAGTAAAAAGTCCTTCACATAGACACCGTCATGCTGATAAGCAGGAGCTAAATCAAAAGGCATAGGTGTAACCGTATAATTGCCGATCGTTACTGTAGGTAATGGATCAGGAAAAACGGGATTGAGTGATTTATATAAAAATATAAAAGGTAAAATTAACACTAATCCACTAAGTAGGAATTTGTTTTTATTCCAAATTGTTGCTTCTATTCGAGCCATTATTTTTCATCCTTAGATTCAACTAGACGGTAGCGCCAAATCATAAATCCAGCAACCGACATACCACTTAAAATCAGTCCAAAAACAAACCAAATTATTTTGGTCCAAATGCCTCCAATTGTGCCGTAGTGAATAGGGTCTGTAATATGTGAAATGGTTTGCAATACAGTCATATTGTCGGGATCTTGTTGTGCTTCTATATTTCCTTGCCATGGGTTTATACTGAGTTTATAGCTCGTATCGTCATATAAAATGAAGTCACCTTTACCAACCAGTTTAAAAGTATCTCGATTGTGCTCCGGTAGCATTATGAAAGTAGGTGTGAAATCTGCGTATGTTTGCTCTGCAACTTCTAAGGCTTGATCGAGATCTATCGAAAAATCGGGTACTTTGGCTTGATAAGTAGGCACTGCTTTGTTATCGAGAAGTGGAGCGTGAGGCTCAATTTCAACATCGTTATGCCACAATACTGCTTGTGTAAGATACCAGAGCCCCGTGATGCTGATGATAAATAAAAACCACATAGACCAAACACCACTAAAGCGATGAGCATCTTGTAAAAAAATACGTAGGCCTTTATGTACCCTTAGCTGGGGCTTAAAAAATGCTCTCCAAAACTTTTTATAAACGACTAGGCCAGTCACTAAAGCACCCATCATTACGATTGCCATTAAAGAAACTAGGTAATAACCTACGCTGAAATTATGGTGCCATGGAAATAGTAACCAGCCATGTAGAGAACGCATAAAGCCGATAAACGTCATTCCCTGAAAAACTTCCTGTATCTCTCCCGTATATTGGTTTACGTAAGCCTGAGCGGCGGGCTTATTCGTATCAGTGAAACTAATAACATAACTAAGGTATGGCTCGCGTGTCATTACCCAGCTTACCTCAGATGTTGGAAACTTCTGTTCAACAGTTTTAATGAGATCATTAATAGGCTTGGCTATTAAGTGTTCAGGATTATTGGCTCTAGAGTCTGGGTTCACCAGCCATGTTATTTCATGGCTTAACACTGAAATAGTGCCCGTTAAACAAACGAAACTAAATATCACCCAAATAGGTAAAGAGAACCAACCATGTAATTGAAACCAAAATCGTCTATTAATTTTACTCATTATTAAAACCTTACTCTCCAGATGATGAGAAACAAACCGAGCTAATAACCTTCATAACCTAGCTATCTGTTTTTAGTGGGGGATGATAGTGGTGCTATCTAAAGTTTCCGAAGGGTACTACATTTTTAAATTCAGCAAAAGCAAATGATAATAATTATTATTTATATTCGTAATTGATTGCTTGATGCTTGGCTTTGTATATAATGCGAATAATTATCATTTGGTTTAGAGGTTGAGATTTAATGCTTTTTAAAAATTCTGCTTTGGCGACGGCTATTTCTTTAGCGTTTGTATCGAGTTACGCATCCAGTGAGAGTGAGGTAGTTGAGCTAAATAATGCGAATGCGGTAGATCTAAGTAATGTGACGGTTTCAGGTCAATATTCAGTTAATAAAGTAATTGATACGGCTACGGGTTTAGGGCTAACACTGAAAGAAACTCCGCAGTCGGTCAGCGTGATGACAGAGCAGCGCATACAAGACCAAGGTTTAGATACGGTCGTCGACACGATTAAAAATACGATTGGTGTTTCTCATTCTGCTTGGGATAATGTGCGCAATGAATTACAAGCACGAGGCTTCAAAATTGAAAACTATCAAATTGATGGTGTTCCAATGGCCTGGAGTATATTAGGTGACTCAGGAGAGACAATTGCTGATGTATCTATTTATGAGCGCGTCGAATTTGTTCGAGGGTCAACAGGGCTGTTAACGGGAACAGGTGATCCTTCTGGTTCTATCAATTTAGTTCGTAAGCAAGCTGATAGTGTTGACTTTAACGGTCACGTCAGTGCTGTGACAGGTAGTTGGAATCGCAAAGAGTTAAACGCGGATATTGCATCAGGTTTGAGCGAAGATGGATCATTGCGCGGTCGAGTTGTGGCAAAAGCAGTTAATGGCGATTCTTATACAGACTTGTTTGAACAAAATACTCAGGTTTTTTATGGCGTTATTGAGAAGGATTTATCAGCAAATACTTTAGTTCGAGTGGGGGTTAGTTATCAGCATGATGACCCTATTGCTCCTGTATGGGGCGGACTGCAAGCTAAGTATAGCAATGGCAATGATACCGACTTCAATAGATCTGTTACCACCGCTGCTGATTGGACTCGCTGGGAAACGAGTAACACGAATGTTTTTACAAATGTGAATCATCTGTTTAATAACGGCTGGGAATTAGCGGTTAATTATAATTACATGAAATATGAATCAGACAGTAAGCTGCTTTATATGTACGACGCAGCGAACAGTTTTGATGAGAGTACAGGTGATGGCCTGACTTCTTGGCCTTACAAAAGTGATGGTGAATCAACACAACACAGCTTAGACGTTCAATTGCGCGGTCAAGCAAATGCTTTTGACACAGACGCTGATATCGTGATTGGCGCCATATATAGTGAGCAAAAGTCTAAAGCTTACAGCTATGCTGCTTTGACAAATGCATTTTTGCCAGTAACAAACTTTGATGATTGGAATGGGGATTTTCCGGAACCAGAGTGGTCAACTGATGGTAGTTTAGATAAAGATATTGAGGTAACAAATAAAGGTGTGTATGCCGCGACGCGTTTGCATTTAACGGATGATCTAAAGGTTATTCTAGGTGGACGAGTGACGAGTTGGAACCGCAAAGGAGATTCATACTCGGATACGGGTGATTACGGCAATGATAATGTATTCGTCCCTTATAGTGGTGTTTTATACGACTTAACCGATGATCACCGTGTTTATGTGAGCTACGCAGAAACCTTTAACCCACAAAATAAACAAGATGCAAATGACGAGTTGCTAGATCCTTTAGAAGGTAAAACGTACGAGGTGGGTTTGAAAAGTAGTTACTTAAATAACATGCTACAAACGTCTGTTGCTATTTTTAAAGTTGACCAAGATAACGTTGCAGTGCAAACAGGGGTTCACCCTGATGATGCCACACGTGCTGTGTATGAAGCAGCAGAGAATGTTAACAGTGAAGGTTATGAACTAGAAGTTATTGGTCAACCAATCAAAGGTTTAAACCTTAGTGCAGGATACTCTGAATTCAAACTGACTGCAGATGATAGTGTCTCACTTGATGTCAATACTAATCATCCACGTAAACAAGCCAACATTTATTCTTCCTACAACTTTGTTGATTTAATGCCTGAGCTGACTCTTGGTGGCGGTATTAACTGGCAAGACAAAATATATGAAAATGACATCGTTCAAGATTCGTATCAGCTAGTGAGTTTAATGGGACGTTATGACGTGAACAATAATGTGAAAGTACAGCTTAATATTGAGAATCTTTTAGATGAGAAATATTATAGCTATATCAATAGCGGTCAGGTTCGTTACGGTGCCCCTGCTAATTGGAAGCTTGCGGTATCTTATAACTTTTAATAGTTAACGATAATAATTAAGAAATAGAAACGAGCCTATGTTCGTTTTTATTTCTTTTATAAACGACGGAAGCGTATTTTTAAAAATAGAACGGCAACAATAACAATTCCCGATGTATTCGCAACGATATCCGCAATTGACATAAATCGTGATGGAACAAACGATTGAAATATTTCCATTAACGCGCCATATAAAATAATGAAAATACTGAGCCAAATAAACGTTTTTCTTTGTGTCGTGCAACCAGCGGCAATAATTGTAAATAGCCCATAAAAAGTAAAGTGCATAACCTTATCAAAATGTTCAATCGGTTGTGGGCCTCCACTTGGTTTTAACGACGCCCACACAACCAATAAGCCATACAATACAAAAGCTATGCGAAATGCAACAGGGTGGGATAGCCATTTTTTAATGAAAGTCATATTAAATTGTCGTCTTGATTTTAAAAGGTAGGTGTTCAGTTGCTTGAGCTGCATAGTGCTGAATGTTTAATTTTTCTTCTGTTAAAAATTCATTAATAGCATGGCTAAATTCAGGGTGTGCAATCCAGTGTTGGCTATGGCAAATAGTGGGTTCAAAACCGCGGCTTATTTTATGTTCGCCTTGAGTACCTGGGTCAAAGTGGCTTAAGTTATTCTTAATACAATATTCAATACCTTGATAGTAACAGCACTCAAAATGCAGGCTATCAAACTCTTCTAAGCATCCCCAATAACGTCCATATAAATTATCACTGTCTTTGAAATATAAGGCGTTGGCAACAATTCTGCTTTCATTATCACTGCTTTCATTCTTGTTGTGATAACGAGCTTGAACTAAAAGTAATTGTTCGGGCATGGTTTTTAACAGTTGTTTAAAAAAAGCTAGGGTAAGGTAGCCTCTGGAATTTCGCTTAGCATAAGTGAGCTGATAACAATGGTAGAAATTTTCAATGTCACTATGACTGATTTCAGTACCTGATTTTCTGTGGAAAGAGAAGCCTGATTCAAGTAATCGAGCCCGTTCTTTCTTGATGTTTTTACGTTTTCGGCTGGTAAAATTTTCAAGGTAATGAGTGAAGTCGGTGAACCCCATCCCATCATTGTCACCGTTAAACCAATGAAACTGGCAGCTGGTTCGATTCATCGTATTGCTGGCTTGATCTAATGCTTGCTTGCCTGTGGTCTCAGGAAACAGACAATGCCAGCCAGAGAAATCGTTTTGTTGGCAAAAATTGGTTAACCCTTGCGCAATGGCTTGGTAATACGGCTCACTTTGCTGCGGATCAGCTTGGCTAATGATTCGTGGTCCTGTCGAAGGTGTGAAAGGAATTGCCCATACTAATTTGGGATAATACCTGAATCCATGTCGTTGATAAGCATCGGCCCAAGCCCAGTCAAATACGTATTCGCCATAAGAATGAAGTTTTTGAAAAACAGGGGCGATCGCGACAGTATTTTTCAGTTCATTATTTTTTTGCTGTTCAAGCACTGCGTAATTTGGAATCCAGCCAGTATTTAATGGCGTTGTTGCTCTTGGAGAATCTACGCACTGGCAATCTTCCAGTGCCGCTAGAAATTCAAAACGCAAAAAAGGGTTTTCGGTATTTAATAACGAATTCCATTCATCGATGCCTATTTGGTGAATAGAAGTAGCAAAGCGGACGATGTAGGTCATAGCAAAAAATTACACACTTGTCGGGGCGTTTATAAGGGGGTATTGAAAAACGTTCATCTTAGTGTGCAGAATAATCGCTTTGAATTCAATCTTTACGCTGGTATGCTCTCATTTTTTCAGGTGCTCTGATCATTAGTAAGGTCAAGAGATAATCGGGAAACAGGTGCGAACCCTGTGCTGCCCCCGCAACGGTAATGAATATCTCATCTTTGATGAGATGATTTTGAGTCCGGAGACCGGCCTGTTAAAACATGATATCTCAGGCGGGGTGACCCTGAAACGCATGACAGATTGAATTCAAATTCCTATGAGTATTACACGGGTTTAACCCCTGTGATTGTCGGAATATTTCATTCTGCACGCCTATTTCCTCGCTTAAGCTAATGACTATAGTTAATACTAATACGATTCAATTAGTCACGCATATTGTTTGAGGACGTTTCATTACCATGTTTATTAAATCCGTTTTATTGCTGTTGCTGACATTGAGTTTTTCAGTTTCTAGTTACTCTGCACAAAGCAATACTATTGTCGCCTTTGTTTCTGATCGTTCTAGTGGAAGTTTGGTTGCTTCTGCTCATAAATTCTTAGATTTACACCCGCAACATAACATTCAAATCCGCTCGGTCAGTCAAATTAATTTAATGACGGACCAGGCTTTATCCAATTTAATAAATAGTGCGGATGCATTATTAATGGCTGCGATATTTGCCGAGCCTGTCGAGAGATTATTAAACCTTAATTACCCCCGCGCTCAGACACGTATTGTGATCAATGGCGATCGCCGTTTATTAAGCCTAAATAGTGATCCGTTAAATCAATATCAAACAGATTTATTTGACATCTTATCCAACCAACAAAAAAAATCATTATTTAAGCGCTTAACCAATGCTGAGCAAGGCAGCTATGCTAAACAGTTAAAAGATCAACAGCAGCAATGGCCGCAGTTTAAATATTGGCTGCAAGCAAAAGCCTATTGGCAAAACCGCAGCGATGATAACCGTGTAAATTTATTTACCTTGTTAACCTCGACTGGCGATAAGCATTCAAAAGATAATGACTGGCCAGGAATAAAACCCGCAGAAACACTGCGTTTTTATCTTGATAGTAAGATAAAAACAACTCAGCAAGAACTTATTGAACGGGTAAAAGAACAGAAAGCCGCGAATGTCTTTATTCTTGATCATGATACCGGTGACCGCCCGGGTGACTGGCAGCTGCATCAAGAATTATGCGCAATACTCGATCCCGCTATTCATTGTATTTCTGTGTTATCAGCTTGGGGCGATGCCAGTATTGGGGCAGTTCATGCGGTGAAAGCGATTACTCAAAACAGTAAGCAGCCATTCGCAATTCTGTCATTGCAAGATTTTGTAGTGGGCGGCGGTGATGGTCGTAAGCAGGTAAGTGATCTTTTTTCTGAGCTTAATGTTCCTGTTTTTAAAGGCATTCGTATCACCGAACTGAATCGTGCATTATACGATTTATCGAGCCAAGGTTTGCCTGCGGACAGTGTGCATTATCGAATTGCCATGCCTGAGCTGCAAGGTATTGGTCAAGCGCACGTATTGGCGTTAGCGGCGGCAACCGGCATTGACGCATTAACGGGAGCGCAAGTCTCTAAGACGGAACCTGTTGCGGTTGAAGTGACGCGTTTAACCCGTCGCATCAATAAATGGTTTGCGCTGCAAACAAAGGCGAATAAAGATAAAAAAGTCGCCATCGTTTTTTATAATCATCCTCCTGGCCGTCACAACATTGGTGCAGATAACTTAAATGTTCCTGAGTCGTTGTGGGATATGCTGAGTGCATTAAAAGAGCAGGGTTATGATTTGGGGCCTGCCGATCAATTACCTGAAAATGCAGAAGCTTTATTGGACTTATTACAGCAAAAAGCCGTTAACCTGCCGGAAGATGCAAAAGCCTTACAAGAGATGTCTGGGCTTATTCATAATATGAGTGCAGAAAGCTATCAGTCTTGGTTTGCGACACTACCGCCGCCCGTACAAAAAGAAATGCAGCAAGGCCCGCTTGGCTTTATGCATGAGCGTATTGAGCATTTTTTATTTGGTAGTGGCCATGAATATCTATTAGGGCTTTCTCAGCCTGAACGCCAGCGCATTTTAGTTGAACTGTACGAAATGATGGATTCAACCATGCACGATTTGCATCATGCTTTAGATGGCATTCGCCATGAAGGCCGTGAACGCGCATTGAATTTATTAGAGCAGTTAGAAGAAGAATATGTGGTATTAATCGAGGCGCAAAAAGCCGACATTAATAGCCATAAATCGAGCCAAAAGAATACGGCAAACTGGCAGCAAGCGAGCAAGATTCAACACGCTATTTTAGACATGAACATTGAAGGTGTTCGTGGTTGGGGTGAAGCGCCAGGTAAAACCATGGTCTGGAATAATAAGTTGCTGATTCCGGGCATCCAATTAGGCAATGTGTTTTTAGGACCACAGCCTCCGCGTGGCTGGGAGCTGAATGAAGAATTATTACACGCCAATATGTCATTTCCTCCACCGCATCAATATTTGGCTTTTTATAAATATTTGGCGAAAGACTTTGCAGCCGATGCCCTTATTCATGTGGGTCGTCATTCAACGTATGAATTTTTACCTAAACGGGGAGTGGGTTTAACGGCTATCGATTATCCGTCGATTGTTGTGCAAGACATACCAAGTATTTATCCATACATCGTTGATGGTGTCGGTGAAGGTATTCAAGCGAAGCGCCGTGGTGTCGCGATTATGGTTGATCACTTAACCCCGCCGTTAGCGATTACTGAATTGTATGATGGTCTATTGCAACTTCGCCAGTTAATTGAAAGTGCAGAAGCGGCCAGCGATGAAAGCACTCAGAAAAAAGCCATTAAAGCTCTGCGCCATAAAATTGATGTTTTGAATTTACGGGATGAACTGATCGCCAGTATGGATGAAGAGCTGGTTGTGCGCGGTGTTGGTTTTAGTGATGTTGATGATGATTTCTTATTGCATGAAGTCGGGCATTATTTAACCCACTTGCAAGAAGAGTTTATGCCGCTTGGTCTGCACGTTTTTGGCCGTGACTGGGTGACTGAATCGATTGATACTATGATGACTTCGATGGCGGAGGGCGACAATCTACTAAACAAAGATCAATCTTTTATTCGCAGTGCATTAATAGCATCCCCTAAGGCGGAAATGAAGGCGTTAATCAATGCGTTAAACGGCGGTTTTGTTGCACCGGGTAAAGGTAATGATCCTATTCGTACCCCAGAAGCTTTACCCACAGGGCGTAATTTTTATGCCCTTGATGGCAGTTTATTACCAACTCAGTTAGGGGTGGAAATTGGCCAGCAATTAGCGCAAAAAGCGCGCGAAGAAAATAAGGTTGTATTTAGGACAAACGAAGTCGCCGAAAAAGAAGCGATCATTTTATGGGCTTCTGATGCCGTACGTGATGAAGGTGCCATGATTGCATTCGGTTTGGATATGCTTGGGGTAAAGCCAGCATGGAATAGTCGAGGAATCATCAAGGGCCTTGAATTATTACCCCTTGATGAGAACCGCCAACATCGCCGTGATGTGTTATTCACCAGCTCTGGATTGTTTCGTGATCTGTATGGCTCGCAATTAGAATTATTGGACAAATCTGTTTTACTCGCGTTGGCGGCTTCAAAACAAACCATTAATAAACAGTATCCGGCATTAACGTTAATGTTGCTGCAAGCGCTAAAACCGGTTACAGACATGATAGATGCTATTGATCTAGCATCAGAAGACATCGTGGAAGAGCAAAAAGCATGGGATGCTGAGAGTCTTGAGCAAAATTTAATTGCCCGTAATTGGGTGCATGAAGCGAAAGCCTTATTAATTGCTCACCCGGATGTTGACCAGAACATATTGGCGCGCAGAGCCAGTTTACGAGTATTTGGTACCGCCCCGGGGGCCTATGGCGCAGGGGTTAATCGCTTAGCCGAACGCTCCGGTGCTTGGGATGATCGTAAGCAGTTAGGACAAGCTTTCATTAAACGCATGGGTCACGCTTATGGTGTTGAGTCCGAAGGATTAAATAGTGGCGCAGGCGCACAGGATCTGTTTAAAGCACAACTTAATAGTGTCGGTAATACCTATTTAGGCCGTGCCAGTAATCTTTATGGGTTAATCGATAATAACGATGCCTTTGATTATCTTGGGGGGCTAAATTTAGCCATTGAAACGGTGACGGGTGAGCAGCCCGATAGCTTTGTGATTTCTCATGCGAATAATCAGAATTTGAAAATGGACCCTTTGCAGGTCGCGTTATTAGGCGAGCTACGAGGCCGTTTTTTAAACCGCCAATGGATTGAACCGTTGATGAAAGAAGGTTACGCCGGTGCTCGTACGATGGGCAGTGAGTTTGTTGAATATCTGTGGGGTTGGCAGGTGACGAGTCCAGAGATTATTCAGTCTTGGGTTTGGGAAGAGGTAAAGTCGGTCTACGTTGATGATTCATTGGACATGGGCTTGGATGAGTTCTTAAAAGAAAGTCATAACGTGCATGTGCAAACGAATATTCTAGCGGTCATGCTGGTGGCGATTGATAAAGAGTTTTGGCAAACCGATGATGCGACCAAGCAGCAACTGGCCGAGGCTTTTGCTAAAAATATTATTGAGAAAGGCATTCCAGGCAGTGGCCATACTCATGCAAACCATCCTGTTTATGATTTTGTGAAGCCGTTGTTGAAGCCTGAGCAGGCACAAAAATTGGAACAAACTCTTGCCGCAAGTCGTATGAATTATCAGCAAGAGAATGACGAGGCTAATGCTGAAAAAAGCCCTGTGCGCATTCAAGAAATCGATCTGCAAACTGACCGTCAGCAAGAAAAAGAAGCACAGGAAAAAGAAGCGCAAGAGCGTGTAGATCAGGCAGTGAATAAAGGGGAAGTTGATGATTATTTATACGCAGTTCTGTTATTCGCTCTGTTATTAATGTTGGTCGGTTTTATACGCGCTCGCCGCTTATAGCGTTGATTAACCCTTAAAAATTCGCTCTTTAACGAGTAAAAGGTAGTTATTATGTTTTCTTCAATATCGTTAAATTTAATGCACCAGATAACGGGGTTTTTATTAGACCCAGTAGTCTGGGGATTATTATTTTTTATCGCCTTGGCGGTTTATGAAACAGGCTTAGCGATCGGTGAACGTTTTGGCGGCATTCAGCGTTTGGCCGATAGTGCCGGACTTGTTGGATTGCGTCAGGCGGGTAAACGTCGTATTGAACGTGCTGATTTTATTACCCGCATTGCCCCCATGCTCGGCTTGATGGGCACCCTTATTCCATTAGGCCCAGGTCTAGCGGCATTAGGTGAGGGTGAGCTCACCATTTTAACCACGGCGATGACGGTTGCCTTTGATACGACGGTGATTGGTTTGTTGGCGGGTATTATGGGGTTTGTTTTAGGACGCATGCGTCGACGTTGGTATGACGCCGCCATGGAAACGTTTGCAATAAACGAGGCCGAAACGCATGGATAAATGGCGCAGCAGTTCTTTTGATGCACAAGATGATGAGCCTTTAGGGCCGCTCGCAAATTTAGTCGATATTATGCTGGTTTTTGCTTGTGGATTGATCGCGGCATTGGTTGCGCAAAGTGCCGATCTGAAACAGCATTTTAATGTCGAAAATTCAAAGCCCGTGCAACAGGGAAAAGAATTAATTGAAGTGCCTGAGTCATTAAGAGATTCGGTGCAAGGCGCCGATGGTTATCAGTCTATGGGGCAGGTGTATAAAGACCCTAAAACCGGAAAACTGATTTTGATAAGTCAGTGATTTTCTAATCAATCATTAAATACAATATGTGGAATAAAATGAAAAAAAGTTCTTTAGCTTTGGCGCTTTCGTTCGCCTCAAATTTGGTGTTTTTTGCTGATGTTCAGGCTGCAGGGGTTAATTCCTCGTCTGATATGTCAGAACTGAGCAATGTTACGATCAGGGGGGTGCCCAATCAGGAAATGCAGTATCTGCGTCAATGGGAACTGTTATTGCAGAACAAATAGAACAACGTCCGATTAGCCGTCCAGGAGAAATTCTAGAAACGGTACCGGGTTTGATCGTAACTCAGCACAGTGGTGAAGGTAAAGCGAACCAATATTTTTTACGAGGCTTTAATTTAGACCATGGCACCGATATGGCGACGTTTATTGATGGTATGCCAATCAATAATCGGACTCATGGACACGGTCAAGGCTATACCGATATTAACTTTATTATTCCAGAGATGATTGAATCTCTCGATTATAGTAAAGGGCCTTATTATGGCCAAGAAGGGGATTTTGCGAATGCCGGTGTGGTACGCATGCACACTAAAAGCACCATGGAAGATACCCTCATAAAAGTGGGGTTAGGCCAATTTGGTTATCAGCGCTTATTATTGGCGGGTGGTACACGTGATTTGTTCAGCACTGGAGATCGCTTCATTGCGGCGTTTGATACAATTCGCTATGACGGCCCGTGGGATGTTGCTCAAGACCAAGAGAAGTACTCTGCGATGGCTAAGTATACTTTTGGTAATGCGGTTAACGGCGGTAATATCAGCTTTATGGGCTTTGATAATACTTGGACTTCAACCGATCAAATCCCTCAGCGTTATATCGATAATGGTGGCGATCGCTATGACTCTTTAGACGATACTACCGGCGGTGAATCCCATCGTTACAGCATAAACTATGAAGGCTGGCATGATCTTGCGGGCAAATCTCTGCAAAGCAATCTGTATGTTATCGACTACGGTTTGGATTTATTCTCAAATTATACCTATACAACAGATCCTGTTAATGGTGATCAAATGCGCCAATACGATGAGCGAAAAATCATTGGTGGCTCTTTATTATTTGATGTATTGCCTACCAATAATGGCGAATGGCAGCTCGGCTTAGATATTCGTCATGATCATATTGGCGATGTGAGTTTATCCGCGACACAAAAGCGTAAGACGCGCGAGGTACTGATTCGCCATAAAGTTGAAGAAACGGGATTAGGTTTATTTTTACAAAATAACCATCACTGGACTAAGAATTTTAAAACACAAATTGGTGCGCGTTTTGATTATTTGCAAGGGAAGGTTGAAAATCGTTTAACCGGCGAGAAGAGTGATGCAAGTGATAGCATGGTAAGCCCAAAATTCAGCGCGGTTTATAGCACCAGTGATACGACGCATTTATTTGCAAACTATGGCCAAGGCTACCACAGTAATGATGCACGCGGTTTCAGTGAAGGCAGTAGAGTTTCTTCTGCTGATAAAGCGGATGTCTTTGCCCGTAGTGAAGGTGCAGATTTAGGCATTCAATCTCAGTTAACCGATACATTGCAGTTAGCGGCCTCTGTTTGGTGGTTAACGCTTGAGTCTGAATTGGTTTTTGTAGGGGATAATGGCGAGACAGAAGCATCGGATAAATCAGAGCGAAAAGGCATTGAAGGTAGCCTCTTTTGGCAGCCACAGCCTTGGTTAATTATGGATACGGATGTGGCATTCAGCCAAGCACGTTTAAAACCTAAAGGCCGCTCTGAACAGCACATTCCAGGCGCGATTGAGCGCGTCTTCAGCTTGGGTATTACGGTGCATGATCTTGGCCAGTGGGATGCGGGTTTACGTTTACGTCATTTTGGTGACTTTGCCTTGAATGAAGATAATAGTGAGCGTGCTGATGCGGTCACCATGCTCAATGCTCAGTTGGGTTATGATTTCACGACAAGCTTGTCGGGTTCTTTCGAAATTATTAATGTAACCAACGAAGAGGGCAACGATATTACTTATCTTTATGACTCTCGTATGCCTGGAGAGAGTAGCGATGTTGAAGATGTTCACTTGCATCCGACAGAGCCAAGAATGCTAAGAGCGAGCATGGAATATCGTTTTTAATGTGACGTAGGATGGATGACCCAGCAAAGAAAAGCGCCTAAACTATAGGGCTAGGTTATAGGGTTGAATTAAGATGAAAATTAAAGAGAGCTTTTATGTTTAATTTAGATCAACGATTACAGAACGATACGATATTGATCGGTCGCTTGCCGCTTTGCCAAGTCTTATTGATGAACGATAAGCGCTATCCTTGGGTCATTCTGGTGCCCGCTCATAATGATGTTTATGAATACTATCATTTGTCTGAAGAAGACCAAATGCAACTGATGAAAGAGTCATCGATGGTGAGCCAAAAGATGGCTGACCATTTTTCTGCTAAATCAATGAATATTGCTGCGCTGGGTAATCTTGTGCCACAGCTGCATCAACATCATATTTGCCGCTATGTTGATGATCCAGCTTGGCCTGGTCCTGTATGGGGACACAGCGCCGCGATTAAATATTCAGCGGATGAATTAGAAATTCGAGTAAAAGAATTGCAAGGTTTATTGCAACAGCATTTTATTGAAGATCTTGAAGCGGAAGATGATGCCGAAAATGTTGCTTATTGGTAATTGTTTTAATTGTTGGTAATTGATTTTGAAAGTTATTCGTACTTATATGAACAACCGATTACGTAATTTTAATTACTTAATCGGTTGCGAGGAAACCAAGCAAGCAATTGCTTTGGATCCTTTGGATGGCGACGCGATGGTTGCCTTAGCCAAAGAGCAGGGCTGGCAGATCAAGCTCATTATTAATACCCATGAACATCATGACCATATTGAAGGTAATCCAGCGGTACAGGCCGCGACAGGCGCAGAGATATGGGCGAGTGAGTTCGCACGAGGTAAAATTCCTAATGTAAGTCGAGGTTTGCTTGCCAATGAAGAATTTGACTTTGGGACTATCAGATTTAGAGTATTACCAACGCCTGGGCATACTCCTGTGCATGTTTGTTTATTAACGTTAAGTGAACAAACCCCCATCCTTTTTTCAGGGGATACGCTATTTAACGCATCAGCAGGCAATTGTTTTAATGGCGGCGATGTGGATGAAATGTACGATACATTTGTACGTGAATTACAGCCATTACCTGATCAGACCTTATTATTTCCGGGTCATGATTATATGAAAACCAACTTAAACTTTGCGGCCAGTTGCGAGCCTCTTAATGATAACGTTGGCTATTGGCAAGGCCAGGTTGAACGCTTATCGGCCGACGAAATGCCTTACATGACTCTTGGGCAAGAGCGCCAATACAACCCTTTCTTGCGTCTAGCAAGTTCTGGCTTATTGCCTCAGCTGCAAGGGGGGAATGAGCGTGAAACGTTTAAAGCATTAAGAGCCAAGCGTGATGCTTGGTAAATACTATCATTGGGTATGATGATCAATCACGGCTATTGATGTTGAATCGAAGGCTTAAGGTGATTGTATCATCGTCATGTTGAATCAGTCTTATGTTGCCATCTAGCAACTCTTCTATGACGGCGTGACACATCTTCGCAATGATTAATGCATTGCCTTTTGGAGCTTCCCATTGCTGTTCAATCACATGGGGCATGTTGGCCATGCTGCTTAATGAAATGACCGCGAAATCTCCCTCTAAAATGAGAGACGCACAGGTCGCACTGGCTATGCTGTGCTCTTGGTAGATTTCTGATAACGCCAGTAATGAGCGCTCTAGACAGTATGATAATATGTGTTTATGGCTATCGAGCATCAATGAAAAAGGCAGTTTTAGCTGGAGTGCTTGTTCAGCTGGCTTATCTTTATTGAAATTACCGGCTAATACTTTCATTAAACTAACAACATCAAACGTCTCACAATCAAGCTGGTTGCATTCTTTTAAGTGATTGGATAATAATTCAACTAATTCAATTTGCTGGGCACGTTCAGATTCTTTTGTTTTATCGTCAGCTGAATTATTAATTAAGCGCTCTTGTAATTGTTGAAAAGCATATTGCAGCGGTTTTAGATTTTCTTGGCTTTTTTGACGACTTTCATATTGCTCAAAATTTTCTAGTTTATGTTGCAACTGCTTAATTTGAGCTTTTGATTGTATTTGCTCGTGGCTTAATTGTTCTGTTCGCTTGGTCACTTTTTGCTCTAGTGCATAATTGAGCTCGGAGGCTTGATGACTGGCATTCACCTGTTCGGTTTTATCCAAAATGCAGAAAACAATCGCGAAAGGCAGGCCGTTATCATCCCACTCCGAAACTTGAATCGTTGTATCAAAGTGCTTCACTTGATCATCGCATGTTAGGCTTAATTCCGTACAAATTCTTTCCATATGGCCATGCAGCAACTGATTGATGCGCTCACGCTGCTCGATACTATTTTCACCACAAATCAGTCCTTTAAACCAATCAACTGGATTTTCAATAGAATTTAACAGTTCTGGGCTTTTGCCTAAATGATGAGCAAAGTGAGCATTGCCATCAAAGCGGTCTGAGCGCTGGCTATATTCACAAAATCCTAATTCTGCATTATTGATGGCAATTGAGAGCTTATATTGGGTTTGATTCAGTGTGTATTCCGTGAGTTCTCTTTTTGCGATATCTTCCTTTAAGCTATTTCTCATGCTGTTAATGGCTTTTACTACCGCATCAATTTCATCGTATTTATCCGTTGAATTAATATCAAGCGCATTATCCAAGTTATCGAGGCTGAAGCTTTGAGCCCATTTAGACATTAATAATAAGCGACGAGTCACTAGGCGCTGAAATATAAATAGAATGAAAAGAGAGACGGAAAAGGTTTTAAAAAATTGTGATACAAGAATATTCAGGGCTTTATGAAACAGCGTTTTATACAGCCCTTGATAATCGAGTGTGATATTGAGAACACCAAGGGGGTATTGACGATCCGCGCTCACGAAGAAGAGGTCAAAGGCATATTTTTCTTCGGATTCTTGCTCGAAGTTCCCCATGCTGTGCAATAGGCCTTCTTTGGTTTCAATATAAACATTCAATACTCCAGGGAAATTAATAATGCCCGCGAGCTGAGTATTGATTTGCTGGCTATCAAAGTTCCATAAGCTATAGCTGATGCTCTCTTGATAACCTGCTTGAATTTGGCTAATGCTTTGATTAAGAGTATTTGTTCCCTGACGGTAGTCGGAATAGATGATGTAGCCAGATGTCACTAAAGTTACAAAAAAGCTAAAAAACAGTACGTAAGCTAGCAGTTTATTGGCTAGCTTGTACTGTGTTTTATCGCGTTTGATGAACTGATCTTCTACAGTGTTGGGCACTGATAAATCCCTTGAGTCTATTTATCATAGTGCTAAGCATAGCAAATTCGCATTAATACGCCCACTGTCGAGTCAACTTACTCAACGGCCTTACTCAACAGAAAGCATCGCATGATTTTTTTCAACAAAGTTAGCGCCGATACCTTTCACTTTAACGAGGTCATTAACGTGGCTGAAATTGCCATTTTTTAAGCGATACTCAATAATGGCTTGCGCTTTACGTTCACCAATACCTTTGATTTTTACCAGTTGTTCAATGCTTGCGTTATTGATGTTTAGAACAGGCTGCTCATCGGCATAAGAAGGTACCGCGGTGAATACAGCGAATGTCACAAGTAGGCTTGAGAGAAGATTCCGTAGTGTCATTTTTTAAATCCTTTTTTATTTGGTTGAATTTAAAAAATAGCAGAATGGCTGTGAGGTGCTTTAAGGAATAAGTATGGTTTTGCTGTTTTCTCTTTAAAATCATACTTTATAGCGAAGCCTGCCCGCTAAATATTGATACCTTTAGCTGGCAGGTTCATACAGTGACTAAGAGTTATTATTTATTTTCGTCGCTTGTTTTGGCCGCTGCTTTTTTCTTGGCAGGGGCTTTTTTCTTAGCGGGTGCTTTTTTAGCCGGCGCTTTCTTCTTAGGTTCGGTTTCTACCCATTTGCCATCCTCAAAGACCGCGCTCCAACCAGATGCTTTACCATCAATCTCCGACATGACGTACTGTGACTTTGTCTTACGACTGTAACGAATAATCGCTGAGTTACCTTCTTTATCAGAGCGTGGTGCATCTAATAAAAAGTGATATTTAGGATCAAGTTCAGCTTGGTGTGGAATAATTTCAGATACCAAAGGCGCTCGAGTTTCCCGATTCTTCGGAAACTGACTGGCGGCCAAGAATAAGCCACTAGCACCATCACGTAAGATGTAAGTATCGTCTACCTTCACGCACTGAAGTTCAGGCATTGGGATAGGATCCATCTTAGGGGGGGCAGCTTCACCACTCTTAAGTAATTTACGGGTATTTTTACACTCATCGGCCATGCAGCCAAAGTACTTGCCGAAGCGGCCTGATTTAAGCTGCATTTCACTGCCACATTTGTCACACTCAAGAGTCGGGCCGTCATAGCCTTTGATCTTGAATTGGCCAAGCTCAACTTCGTAGCCTTCGCAGTCTGGGTTATTACCACAGATGTGCAGTTTACGTTGTTCGTCCAGCAAGTAGCTGTCCATGGCGGTATTACAGATTGTGCAGCGACGCATGTCGTTTAAACGACGGCTTTCAGCTTCTTCATCACCATCAAGGCTAATCGCCTCATCACCTGACGTTAGGTTCATGGTGGTGGTGCAGCGTTCTTTCGGTGGCAGGCTGTAGCCTGAACAACCTAGGAATACACCTGTAGAGCCGGTACGAATCTGCATGTTACGCGAGCAAGTCGGGCATTCGATGTCAGTATTCACCGGATCATTCGGACGCATGCCGTCTTCACTATCGGCAATTTCCAGTTTATTTTGGAAGTCGCTATAGAATTCGTTTAATACATTTTTCCAGTTCAGGTCGCCTTCAGCAACATGGTCGAGTTTTTCTTCCATGGTAGCGGTGAAGTTGTAATCCATTAAGTCGTCAAAGTTTTCAACTAAGCGACTGGTCACAATATCGCCCATCTTTTCAGCGTAAAAACGACGATTTTCTAAGCGAACGTAACCACGATCTTGAATCGTAGAAATAATCGCAGCATAGGTCGAAGGACGGCCAATGCCTTGTTTTTCTAATTCTTTTACAAGTGCCGCTTCCGAAAAACGAGGGGACGGTTTAGTAAAGTGTTGTTTGGGCTGCAATTCGTCTAATTTAAGAACATCGCCTACCGCTACGTCAGGTAGAAGAATATCTTCATCACCTTTGCCGCCAGTAGGTAGCGCGCGCAAGTGGCCATCAAAACGAATCACGCGGCCTTTGGTTTTTAATTCGAAATCAGCGGCTTTCACCGTAATGGTTGAACTGGTAAATTGCGCATCGTTCACCTGACAGGCTACAAAACGACGCCAGATCAAATCGTAAAGGCGCTGAGCGTCCGGTTCCATCTTCTCTAGGTCTTCGCCTGAGAAATCTACATTAGAAGGACGGATGGCTTCGTGAGCCTCCTGAGCGCCTTCTTTGCTGCTGTATGAGCGTGGCTCTTCAGGTAAATATTGCTCGCCGTATTCTTTGGCGATAAAAGCACGGGCGTTTTCGACGGCTTCACTGCTCAAATTGGTCGAGTCAGTACGCATGTAGGTAATGAAACCCGCTTCATACAAACGCTGTGCTAGCGTCATTGTTTTCTTAACGCTGAAACTTAAGCGTGTACTGGCCGCTTGCTGTAACGTCGAAGTGATGAACGGCGCAGCGGGCTTTGATTTGGTTGGGCGATCTTCACGATTAGCAACGGTGAAAGCAGCATTCTGCAATACCGCCATCGCTTTATCGCTGTGTTCTTGATTGCTAGGCTTATATTCAGCGCCGTTTTCTTTAACAACCTGACAGCGGAATTGTTCGCCTTGTGTGCTATTAAATTTTGCGAACGCTTCCCAATATTCAACCGGGATAAAAGCACGGATCTCACGCTCACGCTCAACCACAATGCGCACGGCAACCGACTGAACTCGGCCTGCGGATAAACCACGAGCCACTTTAGCCCAAAGTAGCGGCGATACCATAAAACCTACCACTCGGTCTAAGAAGCGACGAGTTTGCTGGGCATTAACGCGATTGATATCAAGATCAGAGGGTTCTTCAAAAGCGGCTTTAATCGCTTTTTTTGTAATTTCGTTAAAAACAACACGACGATAGCGGCTATCATCACCACCAATAACTTCCCGCAGGTGCCAAGCAATGGCTTCCCCTTCGCGGTCCAAATCCGTCGCGAGATAGACGGTATCGGCGTCTTTCGCCAAACGCTGTAATTCTTCGACAACTTTCTCTTTGCCTGGAAGAATTTGGTAATTAGCCGCCCAATCATTGTCAGGGTTAATACCCATGCGATTAATCAGCTGTTCTTTTGATTTACGTTTTTTATGGACGATTTTGTCTTCTGGAGACAATTTTCGCGTAATAGCCGCTTGACGGGCACGCTCTTTCGGATCGCTTTTAGTGCCAGAACCTGAGGTCGGCAAATCACGAATATGACCAACACTGGACTTCACAATGAAATCTTTGCCCAAATATTTGTTGATGGTTTTAGCCTTGGCAGGCGACTCCACAATAACCAGCGATTTGCCCATATTGATCTAAAAAACCTTAATTAAAGAAATAAATAACCGATGCGAGTCAGTATAAAACGACAATTTATATGCACTCAGAGCTCTCGGGTCAAGCTTTAGTGAAATGAATTTTCATTCGGTAGTAATAATGCGACTCTGAAAATCATTGCTAAACTCATTATATAGAAGCAGGTTTTAGCATTTATATCAGCTAAGCTGGAATTTAAAAATAATCAATGACGTAGGAAGATTTAATGTTATCTATTGGGTTGGTGATTGCGATAGCAGTTCCGATTTTACTATTACTTTCAGTAATGGTGTATATCAGTAAACGCCACCAGAAAGCGGCTATGCAGCGTGGTCAGGCGCGTAAAGTAAAAGACTTTGCTTTGGAATTAGCGGAAGCGCTAGAGTTTTTGCTGAAAGTCGATAATCAAAGCGAAATTCAGAATTTGATACTTGAGCGTGTCCGTCAATTGAATGATCAATACTTGTCGGCATTGCCTAAAAAAGAACGCGAAGGCAAAGCGATTCTTGATTTAGAGGGGTTAGAAAATAAAGTTAAGGCCGGAGGCAAAAAGAAGAAAGTCTTAAAAAGTGATCGTGAAATTCGGTATGCCAAGAAGCAATTTTTTAAAATCTTGAAATCTTTTGGCCCGCTGATCAAAAATAAAACAGCTTCTGAAGCGACTATTTTAGAATTCAAACGCTATCTTCGTATTTCTATTCTAGAAATGGAAGTTGATTCATTCACTGCTCAGGGGGATGTAGCAGCGCACAGGGGAGATGTAACAACGGCGAGTGGTTATTATAAAGCGGCCAGAAGAATTTTGATCGACTTTAAAATGCAATACCCTGAAAAGAATAATCGGATACGTGACCTAGCGAAGAAAACATCGGCCTTATTCAATAGCGAAGAAGAGGAGGGTGGTAGCTTAGCCAAGGAGTTATCTAAAGAAGAAGTTGCCGATGTTGATGAAAATGGTTTCTCAAAGGACCCTAGTGTGGATAATAAGCAGAAATTTTAATAGCGTATTTAAACTGTGTTGAGACCGTGTGAATATTGATTCGTTAGCATTCTCTTTAAAAAATCCTTCTTTAAGTGTTTCTTCTTTAAGTGCTCCTAGCATCGAGGCAATGCCTATATTGCCTCGATTAGCCCATCTTAGACCGCTAAAAGCTGTTGATATACTGCATCTTGAAAAGATCCATCCTATTGTCTCGGGCAATAAATGGTACAAGCTTAAATACAATTTAATCGAAGCTAAAAAGCAGGGATTTGATTCGTTATTATCTTGCGGTGGGCCACACTCAAATCATTTACACGCACTTGCTTGTGCTGGGCAGGTCTTCGGTTTAAAAACCAAGGCATTTGTGCGTGGTTATGAGCATCTTCCGTTAACACCGACGCTGCTAGACTGCCAGCGAATGGGGATGGTATTGATGTTCGTTGATAAGCAAACGTATAAACAGCGTTATGATGATCAGTGGTGTCAACAGCAAGCAGATGCACATAGCAGCTATTGGATTGCCGAAGGCGGTGATAATGCGCTAGGGCATCAAGGCTGTGCTGAGCTGGCTGACTATTGCCAAGGTTATGATGAGGTCTGGTTAAGTATTGGTTCAGGTTGCACTTTTTTAGGTTTGGCGGCTGGTATTCGAGCATCATTGCCTCAGGCATCTGAGTCAATAGAGCCACTTATGCAAGGCATCTTGGCGATTAAGGGTGGGGCTCAGCTAGCTGAAAATTTATTATTAGAGGCGGGTATGCCGCATAAGATTGATACCGAAAGTCATTTGGGTGGCTTCGGCAAGTGCCCGGCAGCATTGCTAGCGTTAATTAAAGAATATGACCAAGCAGGTTTAGCGCTAGATCCTGTGTATACCGCTAAGCTCATTATGGCTTTCGAGCATCATTGGCAAACAGGTTTATTGGATGATGAAAAACGCTACTTAATTATTCATAGTGGTGGGCTGCAGGGGCGCAGAGGTATTGCTGCACTCTCAGAAAGCTCGCCATGAGGCCATGTATTGGCTGTGATAAAAAATTGTTCACTTTGTTGCCATTGATTGCGCGGCTCATCAAAGTGCAGCAGAATGAGCATAAAGGGGCTAATCAGTACGAAGGGCTCCTCTTTTTCTCTAAAATAGTCCTCTGCGTATCGAAGCAGCTGAAGGCTGCTCATCATATTCTCTTCTTTTTCAGTGCCTGAAATGACCATGGGTGATAGCCACTGGTGTTTATTAGCGATGATCCATTTAGATCGGTTTGCGCAGATCGTTTTATCAATTACCGCGAGCTGTGCGGCCAGGTTTTTGTATTTTACCCAGTGTTCTTTATCGAATAAATGCCCCCGCCAAATAGCAATTTGTTGGAATGTATTGATGGTCATTTGGTCAATGCAGTCTGCTGGTATCGAACGGTCGTTAAACGCTTGAATGACCGTTTCACGGCCTTGCTTGGTCAGCAATAGAGGCATTTGTTTATTGTCGGTTTTATCGTATTTGATGTCTAAGCGATCGCGGCAATTTGGCCCTAACCATAGGCTTGACGCGGGTAGATTGCTTGAGCTCGTTGGAAGTTCTAAATAAAACTTACAGGTAAGTTCTACATGGTAATAATGAGTATGTTCTTTGACTAATACATCAAATTCACCAAGGGTTTGCTTGCCTATTTTTCGTTTTGGGTTTTGTTTTGGCTTATGGTCTAATTTGAATACTTGAAGATTGTTAATGCATCTCTTGAAGCGTGGGTGGTGGCTGAAATAGAATTGCCACAAAGCTTCAAAATAGGTACCGAGCAGGCGAGTATTCTTATTGTTTAAATAGGCGCTTAATACTTCGCTATTTTGATCCAGTGAGTGTAGCCATTCGAGGTCTAAAGGGAAGTGGTGAGCCTCTGTGTAAGGAGCGCTGTGTTCAAGTAATGCGGGCCCCCACAAGCTCCAAGCCAAATCTCGTACGCAGGGCTGGCTTAAATCAAAAACTTGTTGTTTGCTGAGTTGATTGTGCATATCAGGCAAGCCTTTATTGGGCAGTTATGGTATAAGCTGTAACAAAGAATGAATTGGATCCACCATGATGGAAGAGTTTCGTAATATCGGCATCATTGGCCGACTTGGTAGTAAAAAAGTTGTTGAAACCGTGCGCCGCTTAAAGCGCTATTTGGTTGAAGAAGGGTATCACGTAATTTTGCAAGATCGTATTGCTGAAGTGATGCCGGGCCATGGCATGCAGGTCAGTACGCAAAAATTATTAGGTGAAATCTGTGATCTTGTGATCGTCGTGGGTGGTGATGGCAGTCTGTTAGGGGCTGCGCGTGCCTTAGCAAAACACAATACCCCTGTTTTAGGTATTAACCGTGGCCGTTTGGGTTTCTTGACGGATATTAGCCCAGATGAAGGCATGGAAGAGGCTATTCAAGCGGTTTTAGATGGCGAATACATAGAAGAACAGCGTTTCTTATTGGATGCTGAAATTAAGCGCGATGGTGTTTCTATTGCTACCGGTGAAGCGTTAAATGACGTTGTTTTACACCCGGGTAAATCCGCTCGCATGATCGCATTTGATCTGTATATCGAAGGTCAGTTTGTTCATCACCAGCGTGCTGATGGCATGATCGTTTCGACGCCAACGGGGTCTACCGCGTATGCCTTATCAGGTGGCGGCCCGATTATGCACCCGAAGTTAGACGCTATCGTACTGGTGCCTATGTTTCCTCATACACTTTCTAGTCGTCCGATCGTTGTTGATGGCAGCAGTGAAATTAAACTGGTGATTGGTGAAAGCAATGAAACCTATCCGACCGTCAGCTGTGATGGCCAAAAACACATTCCTTGTGCCCCTGGTGATGCGGTGACAATCCGTAAGAAGCCGCATAAGTTGAAATTGATTCACCCGAAAGATCATAACTTTTATGACGTTTGCCGTAATAAGTTGGGTTGGGAAAAATCAGGTGTCTAATTAATGCATCAAGGTTACGATTTAATTGGTGATGTTCATGGTTGCGGTGAAACATTAATCATTCTGCTAGAGCAGATGGGTTACCGCAAAATTAATGGCGTGTACCAACATAAAAGCCGTAAAGTGGTGTTCTTGGGTGACATCATTGATCGCGGACCGCATATTCGTTTAGCGTGCGAGATTGTCCGTGGCATGGTAGATGCGGGGCATGCTCATATGATTATGGGCAATCATGAATACAATTTAGTTACCTACATGACGCCTGCGCCAGCCGGAGTTGATCGACCTTACTTGCGCGAACATACCGAACGTAACAGTTTTATCGTTAAGCAAACCGTCGAGCAGTTTGCCGATCATCCGGAAGAATTTAAAGACTATCTAGAGTGGTTTACCGAACTGCCTTTATTTATTGAATTTGATCATTTTCGCGTTGTTCATGCTTGTTGGGATCACGCCTTAATTAATGAATTCATCGGGCGTTATGGTGGCAACCAGCTGCATACTGGATTGTTGTTCGAATCGGTAAATCAAGAGAGCTTCTTATACCAAGCCCTCGATCGGTTATTGCGGGGCACCTCATTGAAGTTGCCGAATAACCGCTCTATGGTTGCTAAAGACGGCATGATTCGCCAGTTTTTCCGTACTAAATTCTGGTCTCAAAACCCCAAGGTTTATAGCGACGTCATTTTTCAGCCAGACCCTCTACCTTCCGATTTAACCCACGTGCGCTTAACGTCAGAAGAGAAAGAAAAGCTTTTATATTATTCAGAAACAGAAAAACCGCTATTTTTTGGTCACTATTGGATGTCAGGGGTTCCTTCTGTTATTCGATCAAACATTGCTTGTCTTGATTACAGCGCGGTTAAATATGGGCGCTTAGTTGCTTACCGGATGGATAATGAAGATAAACTGAATAATGGTAAGTTCACTTGGGTTAGAGTTGAGAAAACGGAGCGATAGTTAAACATGAGTTCCATCTTAGTATTTCAGGCCAGCCCTGATATCAATTTAACCCCGATCACTGACCGATTATGGCAAGCAAAGATACCGCATCGAGTTGTCATGAATGAAGGCACTCAAGATTTGTGGGTTGCTCGCTTAGAAGATGCTGAGCAAGTAAAAATTTGGGTTCAGCAATGGCAAGAAGGTCAGCTGTCGCCTAAACCCGACCATGCTGAAAAAACCCCTTGGCAAGTCAGTGCCCATCAAAATGCCATTGTCTTCAGCCGCATTCCTGTGACAGTTATAATGATGGCCATGTTATGGCTGATCTTTGGGGCGCAACAGGTGGGCATTGTATCGCCGCTTGAATGGTTATTAGACGCTTCTGTGTGGTCTGGAGAAAAACTCGACTTCAGTAGTTTTTGGCATAACGATGTTTATCGCTGGTGGGCACCCGCATTGATTCATCTATCGCTGATGCACATCGTCATGAACAGTTTTTGGTGGTGGGTATTAGCCAAAGAAATTGAAATTCACGACGGCCATACTGGCTTGATTGTATTAACCCTTATTTTAGCGTTAGGTTCTGCTTACGCTCAATACCTTGCTGTAGGGCCATATTTTGCGGGGCTTAGTGGTGTTACCTATGGGCTTATGGGATGGGTTTGGGGGCGACAATATCGCTATCAAGCAAAGGCGCAATCTCGTTACCAGCTGCCCAGTTGGTTATTCCCATTTATGCTGGTATCGATGGTCGTTATGATTATGCTTGATAGTGCCTTTGGTGGTCTCAATATTGGCCATGAATCTCATATTGCGGGCGCTTTGTTGGGCGTTGTTATGGCGATGATATGGCCAATTTCTGTATTAAAAAATGACGCATAAAATTGTTAAAGAATGAAAAGGTGAAAAACATGACAGTTGATGAGCTGATCAAGGCGATGACGCCAGAAGTATTTCAAAACATGAAAACTTCACTTGAATTAAGCCGCTGGCCTGATGGTCGTAAAATGGATAGCGAGCAAAAAGTATTGTGTATGGAAGCGCTTATTCGTTATGAAGAAATGACCAATATGCCTGCAGATCAGCGCATTGGTTATATGGAAGCTTCTTGCAAATCGAGCAAAGATGATGATACGCAGACGCTCACCATCCAATAAATTGTATTTAGTATACGCCCAAACATTGATTAAATAAGAAGCATTATGCCGACGATATCTGGCCATCTTAATAAGATGGTGACCCAGCTTAGTCCTGAAACGGGCACACTCATCCAATATCAAATGAGTCTTGATGACCACCGCATCGACCTTAACCCGTTGGTGGGTAAAACGATCAAAATGCAGTATGTCGGCGAGATACATTGCAGTCATTGTGGACGTAAAACCAATAAAAGTTTTAGCCAAGGTTATTGTTACCCTTGTTTTAAAAAATTGCCCCAATGCGACTTGTGCATAATGAGTCCAGAAAAGTGTCATTATCATCTTGGAACCTGCCGTGATTCGGCGTGGGGAGATGATTTTTGCATGCAAGATCATTTCGTTTATTTAGCCAATTCTTCCGCACTAAAAGTGGGTATTACTCGTGGAACGCAATTGCCGACACGTTGGTGTGATCAAGGCGCGACCCAAGGTTTGCCTATTTTCCGCGTGAAAGATCGACTCTTGTCTGGGCTTGTTGAAACCTTGTTTAAGCAAACCTTAGCGGATAAAACAAACTGGCGTGCGATGCTAAAAGGTGAAGCCGAGAAAATTGACCTTGCCAGTATTCGTGATGAGCTTTATCAACAATACCGTGAAGGCTTGCAGCAATTAGAGCTCGAACACGGGCCGGGGGCGATCGTCCACTTGCCAGAAGCTGAGGTTGTTGAACTTGAATATCCTGTTCTGGAATATCCAACAAAAATCAGCAGTTTGAATTTTGACAAAACGCCCGAAGTTGAAGGCAAACTGATGGGAATTAAAGGCCAATACTTATTATTAGATTGTGGTGTTATTAATTTAAGAAAGTTTTCTTCTTATCACATCGAATTCACTTATTAGTCTGTTATTCAATGCCGTTGTGTTTATGGATACGCGGCATTCATACTGTAAATTATTTAAACGTTACATATTTGATTATTCAATTGGGGTTTGACGATGCAAGACACTCAGCCAAAAAGTATTTATTTAAAAGATTATCAGCCACCGCATTTTGTTATTGAAGAAACGCATCTTCGGTTCGACCTTTTTGAAGAATATAGCCAAGTAGATAGCCGCTTAGTCATGCGTCGTAATCATCAGCAGCATGCAGGTTATACCGGACCTTTAGTATTGGTTGGTCAGCAACTTGAGCTGCTCAGTATAAAGGTGGATGGCGAATTATTAACCGCCGATGAGTACCAGGTAGAAGATGATTCGTTAACCATTAATACGGTAGCGGATGACTTTATTCTTGAAATATCTACTCGAATCGAGCCACAAAATAATACGGCCTTAGAAGGGCTTTATAAATCGGGTGGTATGTTTTGCACTCAGTGTGAAGCAGAAGGCTTTCGTCGCATCACCTACTATTTAGACCGTCCCGATGTGATGAGTATCTTCACCACAGAAGTGATCGCCGACGCGTCTAAATACCCTATTTTATTATCTAATGGTAATGCTGTTCAGCGCGAAACATTCGCGTCAGGCCGTCATAGTGTTACTTGGCACGATCCGCACAAAAAGCCGTGCTACTTATTTGCTCTGGTTGCCGGTTCTTTATTGGTAAAAGAAGATACATTTAAGACGATGTCGGGCCGAACTGTCGATTTGCAAATATTTGTAGAACCTCAAAATATTGATAAAACCGACTACGCCATGGACGCGCTTAAGCGCTCGATGAAATGGGACGAAGAAAAGTACGGTCGCGAATATGATCTAGACATCTTTATGATCGTTGCGGTTGATGATTTTAATATGGGGGCGATGGAAAATAAGGGTCTTAATATTTTTAATTCGTCGTGCGTATTAGCCAATCCACAAACCGCGACTGACAGCGCTTATCAGCGAATTGAAGCCATTGTTGCTCATGAGTACTTTCACAACTGGTCAGGAAATCGAGTCACCTGTCGAGATTGGTTCCAGCTTAGCTTAAAAGAAGGCTTTACCGTTTACCGTGATGCTCAATTTACCGCAGATATGAATTCAGCAACGGTTAAGCGTATTGAAGATGCGGCATTAATGCGCACGGTTCAATTTGCAGAAGATGCTGGCCCTATGGCCCATCCCGTACAGCCAGATTCTTTTATTGAAATATCTAACTTCTATACCGTGACGATTTATGAAAAGGGTTGTGAAGTTGTTGGTATGATCAATAAACTTTTGGGCGACGAAGGTTTCCGCAAAGGTTCGGACCTGTACTTTGATCGCCACGATGGGCAAGCGGTCACCATTAATGAATTTGTATCGGCTATGGAAGATGCTAATAATCTTTCATTAACGCAATTTAAGCGCTGGTATAAATCAGCAGGCACACCGATTGTTGATGTTGTTAGCCAGTATGATGACGTGGCTAAAACCTATACGTTGAATTTCAAACAGTCTTGCGCTGAACCTTTCTTAATTCCTATTGAGCTAGGCTTGTTGGGCGAAAGTGGACAAGACCTTGAACTCGTTATGGATGAAAATACGTCAAGCAAAAGCGACAGTTTCAGTGGTGGAATTTTTCAGTTAACCGAAAAAGAGCAAACTTTGGTCTTTACTGGGATTGAAAAAGAGCCCGTGCCGTCGTTATTACGTGATTTTTCAGCCCCGATTAAATTGAATTATGACTATAGCCGTGATCAATTACTCTTCTTATTGCAATACGATAGTGATGGTTTTAATTGTTGGGATGCAGGTCAAAAATTAGCATTGGATGTGATCTATGAAGTCATGTCACAACAACAAGCAAACTTGCCTCTAATGGTTGATCCACGTTTGCTAACGGCTTATGGCAGTTTATTGCAGCGTGATGATCTTGATCACGCGATGCTCGCTAAAATGCTGATACTGCCGAGTATTTCATACATTGCCGAAACCCAAGAAGAGATTGATATTCATGCAATAAACCAAGCGCGTACTCATGTACAAACAGTATTAGCCGATGCTTTAGCGGCGGATTTGGAAATATTGTATAAGCGCTTGAACATCACACAAGGTTATTTGCCAGAACCTGGTCAAATGGCTCAGCGTGGTTTGAAAAATGCAGCATTAAGCTATTTGCTTAAAGCGACTAGCGGTGATTATAAAGCACTGGCGGTTAAGCAGTTTGAAAACAATGACAATATGACCGACAGTATGGCGGCGCTGGCAAGTTTGGTTAATTCAAAACACAGCTTAGAAGCTCGTTCTGCATTGGATTCTTTTTATCAGCAATGGAAAGCAGAGCCTTTGGTGGTAAATCAATGGTTAGCGGTTCAAGCTGGGTCCGCTGAATATGGTCATGTTGAAAATATTCAAAAACTGTTAAGTCATGAAGCATTCGATATTAAAAATCCGAATAAAGTGCGCTCAGTTATTGGCACATTTGCTGGCCAATCTCTGGTTAATTTTCATGCTGAAGATGGATCTGGTTATCAATTATTAGCGGATAATATCATTTCATTAAATACTCTGAATCCACAAATCGCTTCTCGCTTAGTGGCTCCTTTAAGCAAATGGCGTCGATATGTTGATCAGCAAGGTCAGCAAATGAAGCAGCAGTTGCAGCGTATTATGGCGCAACCTGCACTTTCAAAAGATGTTTATGAGGTTGTAAGTAAGAGTTTGTCGCTATAATCGAATGTTTTTTGTACAAAATTGGCAGTTTTATGCCTTAGAATAAATTAACTGCCCTAGGCGCATTGAGACTAGGGCTAACTTTCTTTATGCTAAGGCCATAAATATCTATTACCTAGATAAGAATAATATAAGAATAATATTGAGGTCGCAGAATGAAAAAGAACAATTGGGTCGCGGCTGGCGTTCTGGCATTGGCAACTTTTAGCCAATTGGCCACAGCAGCAGTTTCCGTTCAAGAGGCGGAACGTCTTAAGGGTGAACTAACACCGTTAGGCGCAGAACGAGCAGGCAATGGTAAAGATATTCCACCCTGGCGAGGAGGTGTTTCTGTTGCAACACTGGATTATAAAAAATCAGGTCAGCATCACTCAAACCCTTATCCCAAAGATAAACCTTTATTCGTAATTACTGCGGCGAATGTCGCCAAATACAAAGAGTTTTTGACCGACGGCCAATTGGCATTATTTAAAACGTATCCTGATACGTTCAAAATGCCCATTTATAAAACCCGCCGCAGTGCCGCTGCACCAGAACAAATCTATGAAAATACCTACAAGAATGCTATTCGTGCAGAATTGAACAAAAATGGTGAAGGCATTCGTTATGCGTATGGCGGCATTCCATTCCCGATCGCTAAAACCGGTCTAGAAGCTATTTGGAATCATATCACGCGCTGGCGTGGTGTTTTCTTTAGCCGCCGTTCTTCTGAAGTTGCGGTTCAAAAAGACGGTGCTTTTTCTTTAGTAACCGTTCAGCAAGAAGCGCTGTTCAATTTTTACAATCCTGAAACAACGATTGATGAACTGAATAACATTCTTTTTTACTACTTATCATTCACGAAAGCACCTGCGCGTTTAGCTGGTGGTGCCGTTTTGGTTCATGAAACCATCGATCAGGTTGAAGAATCTCGCCAAGCGTGGGGTTATAATGCAGGTCAGCGCCGAGTACGTCGCGCACCTAACCTAGCTTACGATACACCGATTGCCGCTGCCGATGGACTTCGTTACGCCGATGATACCGATATGTATAACGGTGCTCCTGATCGCTACAATTGGAAGCTAATAGAAAAGAAAGAAATATACATTCCTTATAACAACTATGATTTGGCGAGCAATCAACTGACTTATAAAGAAATTCTTAAGCCAGGCCACATCAATCCAGACCATACTCGATACGAAAAACACCGCGTTTGGGTTGTTGAAGCGAACCTGAAAGCCGGTGCTCGCCATGTCTATAATAAGCGTCGTTTTTACATCGATGAAGATACTTGGGGCATTGCTGTTGCAGACCAATACGATAGCGCTGGCGATTTGTGGCGCATTAGTATGGCTTATTTGAAAAATTATTACGAAGTGCCTGTAACCTGGACCACACTGGATGTGTTTCATGATGTTAAAGCGAGACGCTATCACGTACAGGGGCTTGATAACGAAGAGCGCGGAACGGTTGATTTTAGTAGAGACCTTCCGAACGATCAGTATTTCACGCCTTCGGCCTTGCGTCGTCGTGGTAAACGATAATCTATTTTATCAATAACATTATTTAACATATGCACGTTAGATAATTGATTAGGGGTCGGCTATGCTAGCGACCTTAAAAAAAATTATAAAAAAGTGGAGCGTTATATGAGATTCCCATCGATTCGAATGAGAATCGTTACCGTGGTACCGCCAAAAAGGTTCATCACATCCGCATTATTTGCGGTAAGTTTAATGTTTACGACATTGGCACAATCTGCATGGCAAGATCCTTTGGAAAGCCCCGCGCTATCAACTGATCGAGCTCATGAAAGCTTATTATTAGACATTACCCGTGTTGGCAGTCGTTTAATTGCTGTGGGTGCACATGGACACATTGTCTATTCTGATGACAATGGTAAAAGTTGGGATCAGTCACGTACACCTTCATCGGTAACCTTAACTGCCGTTTATTTTTCCAGTGCAACCAAAGGCTGGGCAGTGGGGCATGATGGTTTAATTCTGCATTCATCCGACGCGGGTGAAACTTGGGTTAAGCAATTCGATGGTTATTTAGCCAATACCGCAATTGTTAAAGGTGCTCGCGAAAATAAAGACAAAGCCATTGCGGCATTACAAGCAGCAGAAGATTCTGGCGATGCTACCGAAATTGATAATGCTGAAATGTTTTTAGAAAATATCACTTATGCTTTAGAAGACGCTCAGTATGACCAAAAAAGTGGCTCTACTAAACCGTTCTTAGATGTTTGGTTTTACGATGCTAACATCGGTTTTGCGGTTGGGGCTTATGGTATGGCTTTTCATACGACTGACGGTGGCGCAAACTGGACGGATTGGTCTTCTCATCTAGATAATAACGATCGCTTGCATCTTAATGGTATCGCCATGGTTGGTTCGCGTTCATTAATGGTAGTTGGCGAGCAGGGTTTGATTATACGCTCTGACGATATGGGCGAAAACTGGCGCTCAATACCGTCTCCTTATGAAGGTTCACTCTTCGGCATTAATGCAGAAAAAGATGATGTTCTTGTATTTGGCTTGCGTGGCAACCTTTATCACTCAGTTGATGGCGGAATCCAGTGGGAAAAAGTATATACAAATTCCGAACAAACCTTAATGGCAGGCATTACCAAATCAAATAAAACGCATGCTCTAGTTGGCAACGGTGGTTCAGTTATTTTATTAAACCGTCAGTCAGATGATGCAAAATCCATTATTTTACCAGGTCGAACAACTTCAGCTTCTCTTGCGCAAGCACCTGACGGCACCATCGTGATCGTTGGCGAAGCAGGTATTGAACGTATCGATACCAAAGGGTTAGTGATTGATGAAACAATTACTATGGCTGAAGGGAACTTCTAATCATGTCTAATAAAAATACTGTAAATCATAAATCATCAAAACCAGAACATTTTATAATATCACCGGTGACTGAACCGTTTTTAGAAAGAATGTTGTTCAGTGCTCGTCCTGTTGTATTAGCGATTCTTGCACTATTAACGATTGTATTTGCTTATGGCTTAACTCAAATTAAGCTTGATTCAAGCATCGAAAAATACATTCCACTTGAACACCAGTTTATTAAAAACTATCTGGTGCACAAAGAAGAATTAGGCAGCGGTTTATCCAATATCAAACTGTCTGTAGAAACCAAAAAAGGTGATATTTTCACCAAAGAATACATGGCGACGTTGCAGCGTATTAATGATGAAATTTTCTTCATTAAAGGGGTTGATCGTTCCGCTTTGAAATCTTTGTGGACACCGAATGTTCGTTGGACAGAAGTAACAGAAGAAGGCTTCCAAGGTGGCCCGGTTATTCCAGCAACCTATGATGGTTCTGAGCAAAGCTTAAATGCCTTGCGTGAAAACGTATTGAAATCAGGCCAAGTAGGACGCCTTGTTGCTAACAACTTTAGCTCGACGATCATTGATATCCCGTTAGTAGAAATCGATCCAGATACTGGCGAGAAGTTAGATTATCAAGCATTTTCCAACGCGTTAGAAACAAAAGTTCGTGATGCTTTTTCAAGTGATGACATCACTGTTTACATGACAGGTACACCAAAGAAACTGGCCGATCTACTTGACGGTGTAAAATCCATCGTCTGGTTTTTCATAGCGGCGATTATCTTTACCGCCATCTTATTGTTTATGTATTCACGTTGTATTCGCGGCACATTAATTCCGATTGTTGCCTCTTTAGTCGCGGTTGTTTGGCAGTTAGGTGCGCTTGCCTTAATGGGCTTCACCATCGATTTATATTCTGTATTGGTACCTTTCTTAGTATTTGCTATTGGTATCAGCCACGGCGTGCAAATCATTAGTGGTATCGCAATTGAGTCGGGAAAAGGCGCTAATAAATTAATGGCATCGCGTTTAGCATTCCGCGGTTTATATGTTCCTGGTATGTTGGCTTTATTAAGTGATGGTTTGGGGTTCGCAACCTTACTCTTCATTGAAATTGGTGTTATTCAAGAACTTGCCATTGCTGCCAGTGTCGGTGTTGCAATGATTATTGTTACCAACCTCGTATTAATGCCATTGGTGATGTCTTATGTGGGCATTAGTAAATCAGGTATTGCGCATGCTGTTAGCAATGAGAAAACTGAACCAAAACTTTGGGTTGCGTTATCAAAAATCGCTAGCCCAAAAGTTGCGCCTTTTCCTATTATTATCGCAATCGTATTAGCCGTTGGCGGTATCTATAAAAGCCAATCGTTAAAAATTGGTGACCTCGATGCAGGTGCTCCAGAGCTTCGTCAAGATTCCCGCTACAACCTAGATAATGCTTACATGGTAGAAAATTATTCGACCAGTTCTGATGTTTTCTTAGTTATGGTCGAAACCGCTAAAGAGCAGTGCAACAGCTTTAAAGTGATGGACTCTATTGATCGCTTTATGTGGTACATGGAAAACGTTCCAGGTGTTCAGTCAACCGTTTCAATGGTGACCGTATCGAAACTTGTAACAAAGGGCATGAACGAAGGCAATATAAAATGGTCAGCGCTATCACGTAACCAGACTATCTTGAATACTTCGATTCAGCGTGCACCTTCTACCTTATTGAACTCTGATTGTTCAATGGCTCCTGTGCTTGTTTATCTAAACGATCACAAAGCTGAAACGTTAGAAAATGCCGTGGCCGCGGTAGAAAAATTTAAAACAGAATACGATGATAACGTTGATGAAAAATACTTCGCTATGAACATCGCAGGTATTCAACAAGCCATAACAGACGGTGAAATTGCTAGTGTTCCTGTGCGTTTTCAATTGGCATCAGGAAATGCGGGTATTGAAGCGGCCACTAACGAAGTGATTGGTGATGCGCAAAATACCATGTTGATTTTCGTTTACGTTGTTGTATTTGCTCTGTGCTTTGCAACCTTCCGATCTATTCGTGCTATCGCGTGTATTTTGATTCCATTGGCCTTAACTTCAATTCTTTGCCAAGCATTAATGGCTTACTTAGGCATTGGCGTTAAAGTCGCAACATTGCCAGTAATTGCTTTAGGTGTCGGTATTGGTGTCGATTATGGTATCTACATATATAACCGCTTAGAAGTCATGTTGATTGCAGGCAAGACGCTGCAAGAAGCCTTCTTTGAAACGTTAAGATCAACAGGTAAGGCCGTATGCTTTACCGGTATTACCTTAGCGATTGGTGTTGGTACTTGGATTCTATCTCCAATTAAGTTCCAAGCAGATATGGGGGTTCTATTAACCTTTATGTTCTTATTGAACATGTTAGGTGCATTAATATTACTACCTGCGCTTGCAACATTTATCTTAAAGCCACAGCAAATTATTGCTCGCCATAAGAAACAGCACGGTGATTTAGATCCTGCTGGCTAATCACTAGAAGCAGATCTCATAATAAGGCAGCCTACGGGCTGCCTTTTTTTTGCCTTAAATGTTCTTTCGTCATCCCTCGTCATGGTAGTGCCATTAAGATAAACTCTTGGGATATTAGGAAAGATGCACATTATGCGAATTTTACATACCTCTGACTGGCATCTAGGCCAATTTTTTATCAATAAGAGCCGCGCTGGCGAACATCAGCAATTTATACAATGGCTATTCCAGCAAATAGAAGAACAGCAAATTGATGTTGTTATCATTGCCGGAGATATTTTTGATACAGGCTCACCGCCTAGCTATGCCCGCGAACTTTATAACCAGTTCGTTATTGGCACTCACAAACTTAACTGCCAGCTCGTTATTTTGGCGGGTAACCATGATTCGGTATCCACGCTGAATGAATCTAAAAATATCTTGGCGCAGCTAAATACACACGTTGTTTCTAGTGTGAACCCCAATAGTGAAGAGCAAATATTAACGCTTAAAAATCGTAAAGGGGAGGTCGATGCCATCTTATGCGCGATTCCTTATATCCGCCCTAGAGATGTGATTAAGAGTCAGGCGGATGAATCGGGTGATGCAAAACAGCAGGCGCTAGGAAGTGCGATTAAAGAGCATTATCAGCATCTTTTTAGCCTTGCGAAAGAAAAGCAAGCGCAGATAGATCATCCTGTAGCGATCATTGCCACGGGGCACTTAACGGCGATGGGCGTTAAAAGTTCGGAATCAGTAAGAGATATTTATATTGGCAATTTAGAAGCATTTCCAGCCAGCTCTTTTCCGCCCGCCGATTACATTGCACTAGGGCATATTCACCGCCCGCAAATAGTCGCTAAAAGTGAACATATTCGTTATTGCGGTTCTCCTATTCCATTAAGTTTTGATGAGCTCAATAGTCCAAAACAAGTGCTTGTCGTTGAATTTGACGCCGGTAAATTATCCAAAATAATACCGTTAACCGTGCCTATGTTTCAGCCGATGAAAGTGATTAAAGGCAATTTAGAAAGCATTGAACAACAACTTTCAGATTTAAATAAAGCGTTAGATACAGAGTTAACGGAAAGCAAACCGGAATTACCAACCTGGCTATCTATCGAAGTCGATACTCAGGATTATTTAAACGACCTGCAATCTCGAATCCAGCAAATAACCGCAACAATGAATGTTGAAGTGCTGCAACTTCGCCGATCACGCAAGCAGCAACAGCAGCAAATTGAGCGTGTGCATAACGAAGTTTTGGCCGAGTTAACCCCTGAAGATGTCTTCAAACGCCGATTAGAACAAGAAGAATTCAGCACGCCAGACGAACAGCAACGCAAACAACGTTTATTAACCTTGTTTAATCAAATAGCCGAGCAGGTGAACAGTGAAAATTAATAGCCTGAGGTTTAAAAACTTAAATTCTTTAAAAGGCGAGTGGAAAATAGATTTCACTCAAGCCCCTTTTAGTGAAAGCGGCCTATTTGCAATCGTTGGCCCAACCGGAGCCGGTAAAACGACCCTGCTAGACGCTATTTGTTTGGCCTTGTATCAACAAACTCCGCGATTGGGGGGGATTAATAAATCCAATAATGGCTTGATGACAAAAGGTACCGCGGATTGTCTGGCTGAAGTCGAATTTGAAGTGAAAGGGCAGCAGTATCGTGCTTTCTGGAGCCAAAGGCGCTCACGCAATAAAGTTGAGGGCAATTTACAAGATGCCATTGTCGAACTGGTACGAGTTGATGATGGCAAAATATTGGCCTCGCAAGTAAAAAAAATGAGCGGGTTAATAGAAAGTATTACCGGGTTGGATTTTGCCCGCTTTACAAAATCTATGATGCTATCGCAAGGACAATTTGCCGCTTTTCTTAACGCGGCGGCGAACGAGCGAGCAGAGCTATTAGAAGAATTAACCGGTACAGAAATTTACGGTTTAATTTCGGAAAATGTTCATCAGAAATTTGTTGCCAGTAAACATCAGCTTGATCAGCTTAACGCTCGAGCAGAAGGTATGGAAATGCTGCTGCCTGAAGAATTAGCCGCATTAACCCAACAGCATAAAGAACTTGAACAGCAATTAACGCAAGAAGAAGAAAAATATAAAAAACTGCAACAGCAATTATCGTGGTTAGAAAAGAAGAATCATGCTGAGCGCTTATTAGAGCAAACCCAGTTGAATCTGAATAAAGCGCTTCAGCAACAACGGGATGAACAACCACAATTAGAAAAAATAGAAAAAAGTAAGCCTGCCGATAAAATAACGCCTGATTTTCAAGCGTATCAGCAAATTCAACAACGATTAGAAAAGCAACAGCAGCAACTCGATGTAATTATTACAGAGCAGCAGCAAGCCGAGAAACAGGTAAGCCAGCAAGAAAGCATTGTCGCCTTAGATAATGAAAACTTCATTAAAGTGAAGTGTGATGTTGAAGAAACTCAGAAACTATTGAATGAAAAAATCGTTCCTTTAGATGCCGAAATTCATCAGTTCACGACTCAATTAGACAGCCTGCGCGAAAATACACAGCCTTTATATGCTTCTCAGCAAGAGTATAGCCAACAACAGCAGGTATTCATTCATCAGCGCGGGCAAATACAAAAGACTTTAGCAAATAGCGAACAGTATTTGGCAACGAATCAACATCATGAAAATTTGCACAGCCATTTACCGTTAATTACGGCGCAGTTACAGCGACTGAAACCGTTAAAAGATTCAATGATTCAGGCACAGCTTAGCCATAACCTTCAACAAGCTGAGTTTGATGAAGCAAATGGTCAGCTGCAACAGCAAGATCAAGTGATTGCTTCTGCGTTACTGAAACAGCAGCAAAAAGAGCAAGAGCTAGAGCAGTTAGAACAAGAGATTATTCGCAACATACAATCAGTTGCCACGGTGATCCACATTCCTGACAGTTTGTTAGCCGGGCTTATGCTCGCTAATAATTCCGCGGCGACTGTTTTATCGCAGCCTATAATTGAAGATGTCGTTCAACTTTTAAGAGCGCAGTATCAGACTTACCAGCAACAGATAAAAGATGTTGATTTTTTACTGATTCAAGAACGTCGTATTGAAGACTTAAGTAGTGAGCGTGATCGCCTGCAAGCCAATCAAGAATGTCCGCTCTGTGGTTCTACCGATCATCCTAAAATTGATACTTACAAAACGCTGGATACTTCACAAACAGAGCAACGAAAACAGGAATTAAGCCAGCAACTGATTGAAACTCAGCAATATGGCAATACCTTAAATGATTTCAATACGCGCTGGCAGCAGGCACAAACGTCATTAGAGTCGGCTCGACAAATACGCTTAAATGAACAACAGAAACGCGCGCTATTAGAAAAAAATCAAACAGGGTTAAAACAACAATTAGAAAGAAGTTTGTTATCCCTACAGCAGCAAGGGCAAGAATCTCAGCAACTAAATGACGCCGTTGAGCAGCAGCTACAACAACTTCAGCTGTCTTTGCCAGACCTGAATGCAATGGACCAATGGCTGCTTGTGCAACAAGAAAATAGCCAGCAGTGGCACCGTATTACGGCGTCTAAAGTGAGCCATCAGCAAGAGCTGCAATCATTAGAACAGCAGTTTAAACACAATGAATTACAGTTAAACAGCCTTAATCAACAGCTTTTGATTCTTGTCGAAAAAACTCAGCAAGCTGAAAAAGTATTGGCTGAAAAACAACGTGATCGAAATACGTTACTGCCCGAAACCGATATTGGTCTTGTGCGTCAGCAGTTAGAAACAAGGCTGCGACAGGCAGAAGATGCGCAGCAAAAAAGCCAAACGGCCTTGTCCCGGTTAACGCAGCAATTACAGAATATTCATGGCCAACTGAGCAGTGCTAAAACCCATATTGCTCAATTGCAGCAAGAGTATGAGCATACACAAAAGCAATGGCTGGACGCACTTGCGCAAAGCCCGTTTGATGATCAGCAGGCGTATTTAACTGCGCGACTTTCTGATGAGCAAAAGCAAGCATTATTGCTTTTGCAGCAAACCATTGAATACGAGATTGTGAAGCAGCAAGGATTATTAGAACAAGCCAAGTTAAGCGTGCAAACCTTGTCTGCTGATGCGTGCGCTGATATTGCCGGGTCTGATATTACTGGGTTTGATATTTCACGGCCTAGTGAACAGCGTGAAGCATTAGTCAGCTTGAACGTTCAGCAAGCCAATGATCTCATTAAAAGCATATCTCAGCAGCAAGGGGAGATAGCAAACAGAATGCAAAGTGATCAAGACAAGCGACAGAAGCAAGAAAGCTTATTGCTCGACATTCAAAAAGCCAAAGTGAATTATGACGACATTGCTTATTTGCACAGCTTAATTGGATCGCAGAAAGGGGATAAATTCCGCCGTTTTGCTCAAGGCTTAACGCTTGATCACCTAGTCTATTTAGCCAATATTCAATTAAATCGTTTGCACGGTCGCTATTTATTGCAACGCAAAGAATCAGAAGCATTAGAGCTTGAAGTGATTGATACATGGCAAGCCGATGATGTTCGCGATACCAAAACGTTATCCGGAGGAGAGGGCTTCTTGGTCAGTCTTGCGTTAGCACTGGCGCTATCTGATTTAGTCAGTCATAAAACCCAAATCGAATCGCTGTTTTTGGATGAAGGCTTTGGCACATTAGACAGTGCAACACTGGATATGGCATTGGATGCACTGGATAGCCTGAATGCCTCAGGAAAAATGATTGGTGTTATCAGCCATGTAGAAGCGATGAAAGAACGCATTCCCGTTCAAATTCAGGTAACAAAAATTAATGGCTTAGGGAATAGCAAATTAGAATCTCAATATGCTTTCTCTAACAATAATACACCCCTATCGGCGGCCTAAATACGATGACACCTGAACTCACAGACTCTCTTAAACATACGTTTGGTTTTGATCAGTTCCGACTCGGACAAGACCTAACGATTAGGCAATTGCTTGCGGGGCAATCTTCATTAGCTATTTTCCCCACGGGTTCAGGTAAATCATTGTGCTATCAATTTACCGCCTTACACCTTCCTCATGTGACTCTGGTAGTATCGCCGTTACTCGCTTTGATTAAAGACCAGTTAGAATTTTTGGCGAGCAAAGGTATTCCCGCAGCCAGTATCGATTCAACCTTAAGTGGCGATGAAAGCCAGCAGGTTATGTCCGATGTGCGCTCAGGCAAAATTAAAATATTAATGGTGTCTGTTGAACGCTTTAAAAATGAACGCTTTCGCCAATTCATTAATGCAGTACCTATTTCTATGTTGGTGGTCGATGAAGCGCACTGCATCTCAGAGTGGGGGCATAACTTTAGGCCCGACTATTTAAAACTGCCAACTTATTGCCAAGAATTGAATATTCCCTTAGTTTTATTATTAACGGCCACCGCGACCAAAAAAGTTAAAAATGACATGGCGACTAAATTTGCCATTGCGCCTGAGCATATTGTACAAACTGGATTCTATCGTTCCAATTTAGATTTGGCCGTCATACCGGTTAAAGAATCTGAAAAACCTCAATCTTTATTGCAACAGATTAGGCATCAGCAACAGATTTTTTCTCCCCAAAGCTCTGGCATTGTCTATGTGACTTTGCAGCATACCGCCGAGCGAGTTGCGGCTTATTTACACGCCGCGGGTATTAATGCAGTCGCCTACCATGCAGGCTTTGAATCGGAAAAGCGTCAACAGATTCAAAATGATTTTATGCAACGACGAACGGATGTTGTTGTTGCAACGATTGCTTTTGGCATGGGCATTGATAAATCAGACATACGCTTTGTTATCCACTATGACCTGCCTAAATCGATTGAAAATTACAGCCAAGAAATTGGCCGTGCAGGGCGTGATGGCCAGCCATCTAATTGCCTAACGCTGGCTAATTTAGATGGTCTAAATACCGTCGAAAACTTTGTTTACGGGGATACCCCAGAACGGTCAGCGATCGAGTTTTTATTGGATAATATTCGCCACGAAAGTAAACCTTCGGCTAGAGAAAATGATACAACAGAATGGGAACTGCAAGTAGTTGGGCTGTCTAATGCCAGTAATATTAGACAGTTGCCATTAAAAACGCTGCTCGTTCAGTTAGAAATGCAAGGGGTGATCAAACCCATGTACGCGTATTTTGCCGAATTCAAATACAAGTTTTTACACGACAAAGATGCAGTTTTAGCCATGTTTGAAGGTGAGCGCCGAGCCTTTTTAGACGCTGTTTTTAATACCAGTCACTTTAAAAAAGTGTGGGGCGCACCGGATTTTGAGGCCTTATTTAATCAATATAAAGCCGATCGCAGTCGAGTGATTACCGCATTGGATTATTTGGCAGAAAAACAATTGATTGAACTTGAAAGTAAAAAAATGACCGAAGTATTTCAAGTTAATCAAGCAGCGCTGCATAACCCAAAATTGGCAGAATCAATACACCATTATTTTGTCGACAAGGAAGAAAAGGAAATTAAGCGCATTGCATCACTTGTTCGTTTTTTTGAACTGAACAGTTGCTTAAGTTTCAATTTAGCCCGCTATTTTGACGATCAGCAAGCCCCTCAGGCCTGTGGTCATTGCAGCGTTTGCCGAGGCCAAATAGCGAAACTTGAATACAGTGAACAAGTACAGTGGCCAAGTGATGAATACTTACAGCAGTGTCTTGCAGGCTTGCATCAGCAGTTAACGGGCAAAGCTGACGTATCAGTCGATCTTCAATGTCGTTTCTTAGCAGGCATCAGTGTGCCTGTTTTTGCCCGCAATAAAGTACGACAGCTGACGGGCTTTGGGAGTTGTGAGGCATTACGTTATGGTGATATTCGTAAAAAAATTGCTCGCTATTCGTAATGCTGAGCAATTTTATTATCGATGTCTTGTTTATTAAGAACTAGATTAGAATAAGACATTGGCTTGCTGATACCAAAGCCCTGAGCATAATCAATACCAATGTCTTTTAGTATGTTTACGATGTCTTCATTCTCAACCCATTCTGCAACCGTTTTAATGTTCATGGCCGAGGCAATGTCGGTGATCGATTTTACAAAGGCATGGTCAATGGCATCGGTAGCAATATTTTTTACGAAGGCTCCATCAATTTTTAAATAATCAACGGGCAACTCCTTCAGATAACTATAAGACGACATGCCTGATCCAAAGTCATCCAAAGAGACTAAACTGCCTAACTCCCGTATGCTGTTTATTATATTGCTTGCCATTTCTATGTTTGCAATAGCACTGGTTTCTGTTATCTCAAAGCAAAAGTAAGCGCCAGGGACATCATTTTCTTTTAATGCATTTTCAATAGTCGTTAATAACTGCTCGTGATTAAGTGCGTCAGCGGTTAAATTAATAGAGCAAAATCCAACATTGAACATCTTCTTAATGTCTTTAAACTCTTTAATCGAATTTTCAATAACCCTTTGGTCTACGTCCCAAGTTGCGTTGTAACGTTCGGCAGCAGGCATGAATTTATTCGGATAAATTGTCGTGCCGTCAGTGCCTTTGATTCTTACCAGCGCTTCAAAACCACACGCAGAGTCCCCTGTGATATGTTTTATTAACTGATATTCAAGAAACATTCTTTGTTCATCTAATGCCTTACGTAAGGCCACCAAACTCTCCATTTCACCAAAGCGTTCAGATAAACCACTGTCTTCAGGTAAATAAAGATGGTTTCTATTTCTGCCCGCTTCTTTAGCGGCATAACAGGCGGAGTCGACACAGCTAAGAATTTTTTCTTTATCACCTTGCATGGTACTTAAATGCAAAATGCCAATGCTGCTACTGACCGTAAAAATATTATTTTCCCAACTAAAGCGATAACCTGAAATGGCTTTTTTAATCCGTTCGGCAATGGCTAATGAAATTTCTATGGAAGGGGCGTGAACAATCATGGCGAATTCATCACCACCAATACGGGCGAGTATATCGCCGTCTCTTAATGATCGGGTTATGCATTTGCTAATAGCGATCAGAAGTTGGTCGCCTGCAAGGTGCCCAGCGGTATCGTTGACAACTTTGAACTGGTCTAAATCTAAATAGAAAATAGCGTATTCATTACGAGAGTGTTTTTGTAAAACTTCTTCGATTAACTTGTCGAACGCTCGGCGGTTATAAGCACCGGTTAAATCATCGTAAGATGCATAAATTTGAAGTTGTGAATTTGATTTAGTAATTTCTAAAAGGGATTTTTTAACCAAATCAGTTTTCTTATTATATAACGCCGCCAGTTTGCCAAAATCACCTTGGCCAAAGCCGGTGAGAGGTTGCTCGCTTTCCTGATTGTGCGCGTATTTTCGCATGTGTTTACTAATGCGAATAAGCGGGCGGATAAAGTTCAAATGAATGAAAATAAAGAAGACAAACATGGTCGCAATAGTGGGAATAAAAATTTGCTTTGATGTTTCTTTAATAATGTTAGAAACAGCAATGAAATCTTTCGATGTGGGGGTGACGACCACCAGTTTCCAATAAGATTCAGGCACATGGAAAATAGAAATATTAACCTCTTCTTGTAATATATAATCCTCATCTAACTGAAAGTGATCGAGTAAATAACTGTTACGCAGGGTTTCTTTTACTGGATTTATGATAGAAGACGCCATAATGTTGGCTTGATTGCCTGATATCTGATCCCCCGTTTCTTTAAAATATTCCGCCATTTTCTGACGTTGAATCTCATGTTCTGGCTTAATGGTAAATACCTTCTTTGCCAGCTTAACTAGGCGATCAGCCAGGTATGTGAACGCAGGGTGCTTGGATGCCAGCTCATTAACGTTAATGAACTCAGATTGCTTGTTTTTCAAGATCGAATCAATCTGCGGAAAACTGATGAACTTGTTATTTTGATCGACTAAAAAAACATAGCCACCTAGCTCATTAGCTTGCTGACTAAAATAAGTATTCAATCCTTCGAGTTTCATATCGATGGTTGATGCGCCCATATATTGGCCATCTTTATGGATAGGCACTGTGCAGGTGACCATAGGCTCCTTTGAAAATGGATCAACATAAGAGCGTGACCAATAGCAACTATCATCGGCTAAATATTTTGCAGGCAAATACCATTCTTCATTGTGATAACCATTACCGTTGGCTAGATTGTAGTCATTATAAAAATCTAAGCTGCCGTCTGTATTTTTACCCCAAAAATAGCTGTTTTTTTCTTTACTAGAATCTAACTGATAAGGCTCAGGCCAAATGCCGCCGCCTGCTACCAAGCTATTGGCATTATTTAGATCAATAAGTTGAGGTAATAATTGATGATAGGTTTGGTCGGAATAGGGGATCGATTTAACAGCCGCCGTTAAGCTTTCTGCTAAAGAATGGATTAAAGACGTTTTTCTTATGAGGTCTGAAACAATGGCATTGCCGCTGGCTTCAACTTGTTTAGAACTATCGCGCTCCAATTTTTCACGCAGTTGTCCCTCTAGCACAGCCGCAAGTATTAATAGAAGGGTCATGGTGGCTAATAAAAAGCCAATGGAGATTTTAAAACTGGTATCAGATAAGTAGCGTTTCATTTAAAAAAAATCATCTAGGACTTAATTAAAAGCCTAGACAATAATTTTAGAAATGATACTTGATAGGGCTTAATAGAGCAGATTAAAGCTGCTCGTAGGTGTAATTGTCATCAGCGTTTTCTTCACGCTCCTTGCGTTTACGTTCTTCCGCTAGTACCGCTCGGATTTCATCCATCACAGAATCGACATTAGCACTTTCTTTGGCTTCTTCGAATAGACCGGTTAACTCAGTATCAACGGTTAAATTACCGTCTTCATACAAAGCCCACATTTCTTTAGCGTAATGAGTGCGTAACAATTCAGGCGCATATTGACCATAATAATCCTTCATATTATCGACATCACGCTCAAGCATCGACTTTGCGTGGTTATTCGCTGCGGCATCAACGGCTTGAGGTAAATCGATAATGACAGGGCCAAAATCATCCACCAAAACGTTAAATTCAGACAAATCACCATGCACTAAGCCAGCACACAGCATACGCTTAACATCATTAATAATGGTTAAATGATCTTCGCGTGCTTGCTCGGCGGTCATCGAAACATCATTCAAGCGCGGGGCAACATCACCATCATCATAAGTGACAAGCTCCATAAGCAGAACCCCGTCAAAGCAGCCGTATGGTGTAGGAACACGCACACCTGCTTCTGCACAGCGATACAAGGCATCGACCTCGGCATTATGCCAGGATTCCTCTTGCTGCTTACGACCGAACTTAGAGCCTTTTTCCATTGCGCGCTGGCGACGGCTATTCTTGCTCTTACGGCCCTCTTGATATTGTACGGCTTGTTTAAAGCTGCGCTTAGCCGCTTCTTTATAAACTTTCGCGCAACGAATGTCATCGCCACAACGTACAACATAAACAGTGGCTTCTTTACCACTCATTAATTGGCTGAGGACTTCGTCCACTACACCATCATCAACTAAAGGTTGGATTCTTTTTGGAGTTTTCATAGGCGTTTTATACCCTAGACAGGTAGCACAGGCAAGGGGATTGACCTGTGTGCTGGCTACTAATCGCCAGATAAGTATAATGCGCGCCTATCATACTAAATAATGAACGCGGTCAATTTGGACGCAGGAGAGCATCATGGTTGTAGTTCGAGCGATATTAGGCGCTTTAATTTTGTTTTTTAATTGGGTATTTACCCCAAAAAGCATCAAACGTGAAGCGGACGAGCAAGCATTGATCGACGCACAGACTAAAAAAATAGAGCTGTACCAATATCCAGCGTGCCCATTTTGCGTAAAAGTTCGTCGCGCCATTAAACGCAACGGCCTGAATATTGAAACGCGCGACGTAAAACGCAACGAAAAATTTAAAGAAGAACTCGTACAAGGTGGCGGTCAGCTAAAAGTACCTTGCTTACGCATAGAAGAAGAAAATGGCGAAATCAGCTGGATGTATGAATCGGGCGACATTATTAGCTACTTAGAACAACGCTTCAGCCCAGTTGACGCTGAGAATAAAAGCGCCTAATTCTTTTAGGCATAATGCTTTTGTAGGTCGCCCTTTGGGGCGACTGGCCATCACCGCAAACCTCTTTTGTTGGACTAATCCCCAGCCCGCACGACATAGGTCATTGTCATACCGACTAAAAATCGATATCGTTATAATTGTTGATTAAATTATTTTTAACATGGACGTGAATCGTGGTAATCGCTTTAGATCGAAAGCTAAATAGAGAGCAGAAGCAGTGTTATGCCTACATCGAAATTATCATCCAATGGGAAGGGCGACTGACACTTCACCACCTACAGCAAGAATTTGGCTTTGGCCGCAGTAAAGCCAAAAAACTCTTGGCAGAATACCTGAATCTACAAGCCAATAACCTGATCTACGATGCATCATTAAAAGGCCATAAACCCAGCGATCAATTTATACCTGTATATATTCACTCTCTATTCTCGACTACGAGTCCAGAATCATAAGCCCACATAGTCTAGTGTTTGAAGGCCCAGCTGCTACTCTCCATAGAGTCTGGCATCTGGCTCAGAGACCAGTAAAACGAATGTTTATTGGGCATTACTCTTGTGTGGGTCGGTCTTTAGGCCGACATTAGACAACTCTAGAAATAAGGAACGTTTCTAAATATGAGATTGAAATGGAACAGCTAACCGATCTAAAAGCGATTTTGCACTCTAAGCGTGCAAACGTTTATTACCTAGAAAATGACGTTTCATGCAAAAAGACGGTCGTGTTTTATATTTAACTGAAGCAAGACACGCCTCAAGTACTGAAAATCAATATTGGAATATCCCCATTGACAATACAGCGTGCCTATTACTCGGTACTGGCACATCAATCACCCAAGCGGCCATGAAATGTTAGCTCAAGCAGGAGTATTAGTCGGCTTCTTTGCGCCTTTATTAATGACAATTTCAGAGTCTATGGAATGCCTGCCTAGGGAATAATGGCAGTCCATCATACCGAACGTATGCGAAAGGCTTTGCCAATGCAGCAGTAATTCTTATCAATGACGCTATCGTGACAAGAGATGTAGACCAGCAGATATATCCTATTTGTTTTAATATGCGTCATGCAGTAGAGCTTAGTCTGAAGTATCAAATACTAATGCTTGAGAGTATTCGTAGTGAAAGCTCTATCGGGCAATTTGATTCGGCGGGTTCGCATGATGTTGGTAATATTTGGGAATATTGCAAAAATCAGCCAAACTAAAAGATAAGCGCTTTGGCAATTTACTTAATGGCTTAGATGGATATATAAAAGATATTGCAGAAATCGACCCAACGGGGCAAACGTTTCGATATCCTTTAAATAAAGAGAGTATCAAACACCTAGTTGATATGTCTGTTATAAGCATCGTTCGGTTAAAAAGAAAATTTGAGCATCTAATTGAAAATTACAATTAAGGCGTTAGTTGGGGTGATAATAATGCGATTTAATTATATTAATCAGTTTCGGTTATATGACAATTGGTATAAAAAATAATGAAATTTTTGAAAACACTTTTTAAAAAGAGAAAGGCTGCGCCAGTCGTTGACAAAGCAGAAACTCTAGCGACGAGTCCAGCTAATAAAACTGAAACAGTTGCTGTTTATTCCGAAGATCACGCTGCTAAAGATAAAAATCTTATTAAAGCTTACGATAAACTTGGGCGCGAAATTTTTATTACTCGTGATCAGTGGGTTGATGGTATTTTACTGGGTAGTATCAAAGACAATTGGGATAAACCTCAAGAACTTTACAGTACTGTTTTAATGGCTGTGGAAGATGGTTTTTATGAATATGTTGTGGATGCAGCAAAGCATTTATTTGAAATAGATCCAAATATAGAACGTGGCGCGTGTATGTGTGCCATTGTACTTATGAAGAATGAATTATTAGATGATGCTGAGGTTGTTTTAAAGCAGGCTTTAACTCAGTTGCCAGACTCTGGGATTTTGATGACAAATCTAGCGAAGGTTTATGCTGATAAAGACTTAAATGAATTTGCCGAAAAGACTTTACTGAAAGGGTTAGGTTTAGATCCAAATCAGGATAATGGCTTGAGTTGGTACTTGGCAATCTCTCGTGAGCGAGGTGGTCATAAGGCTTATCATGCGGCTTTACTTGAGGTTGCTGAATTTAGCGGCGCCTGGCGTCCACAGCTTTGGCTGGCGAGAGAATGCTTGGAAACTGGTGATAAAGAAAGCGCATTGAAATATTATGCTCATTGTCTTGATATTGTTTCTCAGCCGTCTTCGGATTTACTCATGCAGATTAGTGGTGACTTGGGTCGTAACGGTCACATCGCAGAAATAATTTATCTAGTGCTACCTGTTTATGTTGTTAAACAGCATGGTTTTGATGTGGCTAATAATTTAATCAAAGCTTTTATTGAGCTAGAGCGCTATCAAGAGGCTAAGAGGCTGGTTGATTCGTTGTTTGCTCTTAATCGCCCAGACTGGAAAAAGGGATTAAGTTTTTGGCATGATGAAATTGACCAAAAAATTAAAAGTTATGGTCCTATTGATCCGCAAGATGCGCCTGTTATATCAACCTTAATGATATCGCCGCCTTGCTGGTTGCACGGTAATAAAAAGAAAGATGAATTGTTGAATGAGAAACCTAATGCAGCGTTTAAACTATTAACCATTTCTGCTAGCTGTACTCGTAAGGCTGAGTCGGGTTCGGAAGCTGGTGAGGTGATGAAGATTACTAAGGCTGATAGGGAGGGTTCTTTATGTCGAGGTTTCCCTTTAGCCATTTGTGATTCTTTAAATCTGAACTCAACTTGTTCGGCTACTCTGTTTGTTCCTAGTGTAAAAAATGGTGGACTGGTTTTTTTGACCACAGAGCACTCTGGTGATGATGCGCTTGATCTATCTAAGCAGTTTTCGTGTGATCTTATTATGCTGCCTCATCTTATTGCTACTGATGACCATTGGGTTATGAAGTTAAAGTTATTTAAACCGGGGCAGACAGAAGCGGTTGCAGTGTTATCAACGACCTTTGAACCGGATCATCCTGAGCAAAAGCTTGCTGACTTGAGTCTGAAATTAAAGCAGTATCTTGAGTTTCATTATAAAATAGAACCCCAATCTTCAATCACTCAGTTAGAGCAGCTGCCTGTTAATCTGTATGGCCACTACATAGCAAATAATGATACATGCCTTTCTATTTTGCATGCCGCCAATTCTGATAACGGTGGAGATACCTTGTATGGAGAGCGCCATATTTTTGATCGATTGCTTGATATCGCTGTGGATGAACAAGGTAGTCATGTATTTAAGTTGATGTTTATTTGGGCTTTGATGAAAAACAGAGAGTATGGTTCTGATATTTATAGTGAGTATCAAGAAAAAGTTGATTATTTTATGCAGACAATTAAATGTTCTGATGAAGTTCGGGCAGTATTGGAAGAGATGCAAGGCAATCTTTATTTCAAGAAAGCGTAGATTCGATTGCCAGTGTTGATTTTACTGTTTAGGTTCTAAGAGAGTGGCTTTCTTATTTGTCTGCTATTAAATAATTTGTTGGTATGTCTTTCGGTGCGCCATGACTTTTATTATGTAGCGTCGGGTTTCTGCGTAGGGCAGTTCTTTTTTGAGTCTGTCGTATACGCGTTCGGGTGGCAGTTGGTTAATGATATCGAATGCGGCTTGCATGGAGGCTGTGCCTACAAAGGCTTTGGCGACGTTGCCTGATCCGGTATTGTAAGCGGCGATAACGCAGTACATACGTGATGTTGGGTTGTTGATGCCTTTTAAGTAGCGCGTTTGCAGTAGGTTGAGGTAGGCGCTGCCTGTTTCTAGGTTGAAGTCGGCGTCGTACAGTTCTGTGCTGGTGAGTAGTCGAGTTTTTCCTGTCATCAGTTTGCTGGCGTCTTTACCGGCACTGGCGGGTACGATTTGCATTAATCCAAAGGCCGGAATGTGGCTTCGTGCAAGTGGGTTAAAGTGGCTTTCGGTATGGGCAATTGCCATGACGAGTGCTGGGTCTATGTTCCATTTTTTTGCGGCTCTTTTCGCGCTGGCCAGATATTTTTCTGCGCGTTTGAATGGCAGTTGCTTTGGCAGTGGTAGGGTGACGGTGGTGACGTCACCTTTTGAGGTTTTTATGCGGTCAACGATGGCGACTTTTTTCAGTTGTTTTCTGGCATTGTCGCTATTGCCATAGAATGCGTTCAGTTCACTTAATAGCTTGCGTTTGTTATCGCTGAATTCTTGTGCGTGCAGGGCGCTGTTGTTTGTTGGGTCGTCAACGATGGCTTGGTATTCGCTGAGGTTTAATAAGTGCGCGAGGTCTGTGTTTAAGGTTTCGCTGGGGTTGGCTGATTTGTAGCTTATGCGAATTTCGTTACGTACGAAATCGACGACGGTTTTTGTTTTTAGGTTTTTGCCGTAAGTAACCCAGATGTCTTGGTCGCTTATTTCTACGGCTTGCCATTCTTCTGCGAGTGCTCGCTTGTATTGTTCGAAGCTATCAAGGTAGTTTTCTTGGTAGCTTTGGAAGTCGTCTTTTACTTTTTCAGCTTCAATGTGTTGCGATTTTAAAAATTCGTCGAAGCTATCAGAGAATACATGCGGTGCGGTGATGCTAAGAGGAATAAGGGCTAAGCGTGATAAAAATTGTCTACGTTTCATGCACAGTCTCTGGCGAATCGATTGTCTGATTATTATTATTACTCGTTATTGGGTTATTTGTCAGGGTATTTTTGTAAGTGACTGTTGCTCGATTTTGCGCAAGGGTGGAGGATGGCTCGCCTATTTTAAATTCACCGAAGGTGAGTGTGGATGATAAGGCAAATGGGTGCCAGCGGGCTCTTAGTTCTGCAACGGGGATGACATTGTTAAAGCGCGAATCTATAGGGTGCGCGTCGGCAATGGTTTTTTCCAGTTGCATGGAAATGTATTGGTCTATGCTCAGCTCTGGTGCGTCGGTATTTGGAATAACGCTCATGTTTGTTGTGGCGCTGTAGTCTGCAATGCCGTAGATGGTTGAGTATTGAGGGCTATAATTGTCGGTTGATATGCCGTTATGGCTAAAGGCGCTGATGCCGTTATCGGTATGAGCAATTAGGGTTTGGTTACCTTGGGTTTTTCCTGGTGTTTGAATAAGCGCGAGGCTATCCCCTAGCATGATGCTGCTGTGCAGGGGGATGACTTTTTCTGCGGGTATGCCATCGAGGCCATCCGTTGGGTAGTTTTGGCTTTGCAGAGGAATCATGTCTTTCGCCGCTTCCCATTCTTGGCTCATGACCAATAATTTTGCATTAGGGAAGTAGGCTTTTTTTTCATGGCTGCCAAGCCATTTCCGTAAATCTTGTCCTTGCAGGTTGCTGTAGCAAATAAAGTCGATATCGCCGGGTGATATGCCTGTACTTTTGAGTGCGCTCTCGACGGTATTGTGTCGTGGTATTAGCCAATGTTTGAACCCGCGTTGTAACCAGTGCATTAACCCTTTTTGAGTGCCATTGAAGGGGGTTTTAATGTGGGCATCAGAGGGAGAAAATAGCAGTGTTTTATTACCGGCATGGGTTGCAAACTGAACAACAACAAAGCGATGGGTAATGTATAGGTAAGGGTTGATCAGGCGTGTTGCATTTCCAAAGGCAGACTTTACTGAGTAGGGCATTGAGACAAGGTCAAATGTTTGCAAATAATGAACTTGTTGGTTGATCAGTTTTAGATCGTCAACAAAGGTTCTTGCTTGGTATTCGACTTGTTTTAATCGTTCATTTGGCGATAGGCTTTCGCGGCTATTGCTAAAATGGCTTATCGGTCGAATGCCTAAGGTTTCTAATACCAGTTCGTAACTTAAATTCAAGGGTGCACTGCTCATTTTTATTATTTTTATGTGCTTTTCATAAAAAGTAACGTATCTGCCGTTTAATTTCAACAATGCAATTAGACTTTAGTTTAGTGATCTACTTTGCAGTGGAGTACACTGGCCTTTTTATAGTAGTTACTCAGAATTAAGGAACATCATTGTGTCAGATCAACTTCATTCAACGGTGCCACCGATTGTTGCTTATCAGGGGGTTGAGGGAGCTTATTCGCACTTATCGTGTAAGACGGTTTTTCCTCAGTATGAGGCGTTTGCTTGTGATGATTTTCAGTCGGCTATTTTAATGGTTGAAGAGGGGCACGCGGAGTACGCGATGATTCCGCTAGAAAATTCAACCGCGGGTCGTGTTGAAGAGATATACCGTTTATTGCCTAAGACCCATTTGCAAATCGTAGCTGAGCATTTTGAACCCGTGAATCATTGTTTGCTGGCTTTGCCGGGCATTAAGCTTGAGCAAATTAAAACGGTTTCTTCGCACCCGCAGGCGTTGGCTCAGTGTTTTCATCATTTAGAAAAGTTAAACATCAAGGCGATTGCCGCCGCTGATACGGCACTTTCTGCTAAAGATTTAACCATTGAAAAAGTGACAGCGAATGCGTTGGGAATCGATGGCAGCCATGGTGCGATTGCTTCGAGTTTGGCGGCTGAGCTGTATGGTTTGAACGTGGTTGCTGAAAACTTCCAAGATGTAAGTGGCAATACCACACGCTTTATCGTATTGGCTAAAAATGCATCAAACGATGATTATGAAAGCGATTTACCCTATATCACCAGTTTGTTATTTTCGGTGCGTAACATTCCAGCCGCGCTTTATAAGGCATTGGGTGGGTTTGCGACCAACGGCGTTAATATGATTAAGCTTGAAAGCTATATGGATGGAGGCACGATGGAGGCCAGTCATTTTCACATCGATTTAGCAGGGCACCCAAATCAACCTTCTATGATTAATGCATTGGATGAGTTGAATTTTTTCGCAAAAGAGGTGCGTTTTTTAGGCAGCTACCCTGCGCATAAATACCGAGTGAAGCACGCATTTGTTTAATAGTTATAGGGATAAGAAATAATGATGGATTGGACGACGTTATTACAGCCTTTACGGATTGGTGAAACGCAGGTGGATTATGAAGATGGGCGTACGCCGTTTCATAAAGATCAAGATAGAATTGTTTTTTCCAGTGCCTTTCGTCGATTAGACCGTAAAACTCAGGTTCATCCTTTATCTGAAAATGATCATGTTCATAGCCGTTTAACCCATAGTTTAGAGGTGAGTTGTGTTGGTCGCAGTTTGGGTTTTAGGGTAGCTGAGGGGCTAAAGTCGGGCGATAATTCGATATTTCCTGATTCGATCAGTACCGGTGATGTTGGGGCTATTTTACAGGCGGCGTGTTTGGCTCATGATATTGGCAATCCACCTTACGGACATACGGGTGAGGATGCGATACGGCATTGGTTTTTAGAACCGCAGAATGCGTATTTGTTGAAAGGTTTAAGCGCGTTAGAGAAAGCCGATCTGCAAAGCTTTGAAGGTAATGCGCAAGGGTTTCGGATTGTGACTCAGGTTGAGTATCACCGATTCAGTGGCGGCATGCGTTTAACGCAAGCAACGCTGGGCACTTTTCTGAAATACCCCTGGACGGTTGAGCATGCCGCGAAAGGTGGGGCGAAGGCACACAAATTTGGTTGTTTTCAAAGTGAGTTGCCCATTCTTACTTCGATTGCGAATAGCTTAGGTTTGATTCCTCAAGGCGATCATAAATGGTGTCGTCATCCGTTGGTCTATTTGATGGAAATCGCCGATGACATTTGCTATGGCTTGATTGATTTGGAAGATGGCATTGAAATGGGGATCTTAAGATACGATGAGGTCGAGCAGATTCTAAAGCCGTTATTTGCGGATGAGTGGTCTGCTTATCAAAAAGAACTGGATTTGGCCGATAATCAGCGCAGACGCTTGTCTATGTTGCGGGGTAAGGCGATGGAAAAGCTGGTCGCGGCGGCGAGTCAGGCATTTTTAGCCAATGAGGCTGAGTTGTTGGCAGGTTCGTTAAAAGGCGAGTTAACCGATCATTGCCCCGCGGTTGTGCAAGAAGCCATTCGTGGCGCAAAGCGTTTGGCGAAAGAACGTATTTTTAAGGACCCTCGCAAAACGGCCATTGAAGTGGGCGCGTATTCAACGCTTGCAAACTTGCTGACTGCTTTTTTGCAGGCCGCTAAAGAACTGGTGGATACGGGGCATTCTACTTTCCGCAATAGCCGTGTTTTAGAAATGATGGGGCCGAGTGCACCGCAAGCAGATTGGACACTTTATCAGGCTTATATGCGTGTTTTGGATTATGTTGCGGGGATGACTGATAACTACGCCGCTGATATTGCGCAGCAGTTCTCGGGTTATAGTCCTCCTGGGCGCTAGCCTTGCTGCTAAGGTGTGGTTACAATGCGGGTACTTAATTACAAATTGGTTTGAAAAATTTAATTATGGATATTGATTTTCCTCTGATCTTGATGGTTCTAACGGTGGGTACTGGCCTAGTTGCGCTGGCCGATAAGTTCGTCTTTATGCCGAAGCGTTTGGCTGAAGTCGATCGCTTGGATGGCGATGGTGCTGATAAAGAATCGTTGGTTGGTGCGGCGAAAGAGCCAGTATGGATCGAGCAGTCAAAGTCGTTTTTTCCTGTGCTGCTGGTTGTTTTTGTTTTGCGCTCTTTTATTGCAGAGCCTTTTCAAATTCCTTCAGCGTCCATGGAGTCGACATTGATAGAAGGCGATTTTATATTGGTTAATAAGTTTCATTATGGTTTGCGTATGCCTGTTTTTCGTAATTTGCTGGTGGCGAATAATGAACCTGCGCGTGGCGATGTAATGGTCTTTTTCCCACCTCATGATAAACGTTATTTTATTAAGCGTGTCATTGGCTTGCCGGGTGATCATGTGGTTTATAAAGATGGCCAGTTAATTATTAATGGTGAAGCCAAAACGATTGAAATAGTTTCCGCTGAACCTAAGCATCGTCCGGTTAAGTACTTATTGGAAGAAACCCTTGATGCCGGTGCTCATGAAGTGCAATGGACTCCAGGTGCGAATGCGGGCCCAGAAGGTGAGTGGGATGTGCCAGAAGGTCATTACTTTATGATGGGTGATAACCGCGGTCGCAGCTCTGATAGCCGTTTATGGCGCAACCCAGCAACGGGTGAAGCGATGTCGTTTGTGCCTGCAGAGAACATTGTAGGCAAAGCGGAAGCGGTATGGATGCATTGGACGGATAAGTTATCGACCTTGCCGTCTTTCTCGCGCAATAAAGTCCTTCAATAAGTTATTAATGATGACTAAAAAAAGGGCTAAAGACTGCCCATTCTGTCGCCGTATGAGACTATTGCTTATTTTTACTTTAGTCATGGCGGCAGGATTAATTCTTATGATTCAGCAGCAATCTAGCTTGGCTTCGTAAGCGCTGACAAAAACCCTACAGAAAATACTAGATTTTTTGAATTTAGTTTGTAGAATAGCCCGCCTGAGTTTTTAGCACTAGTTAAATTGATTCATTGGATCGTTTGTTATGTCTGTTAAGCGCCGTATGCAAGGTATCTGTTTTATGTTTGCCGATGCCTGGTTTAAAGTGAAGCCTGTTAGCCGTAGTACTGAAGAACAGTCCTCTCTTGATCGTGAGTCACGCCGAATTCAGTTGTATTTTTGTAAGACTTGTCCAACTTCGATTAAAATAAAACGACGTTGTGAGCAGCTAGGTTTACGAGTCGTTGAAAAAGACGTTCAGCGCGTTGATGCCTATCGCAATGAACTTGTTCATGGTGGTGGTGAAGTGCGTGTTCCTTGTTTGCGTGTAGAAGGCCGCAATGGTCAAGATCCTCGCTGGTTGTACGAAGGCGAAAATATTTTAAAATACCTCAATCGTCGATTCTCGCATTAATTCTGAATTAATTTTCGCAAAAAATTCTCTTATCAATAGTCTCTTTCCACTTTACATCTAGCTAATGTATTTCTACCTCTGTTAGTCTGTAGGCTCAACTTCGAGAGCCTTTTTATGCCTGTTATTGCTAGTCTTTATCGACCGCCTTTTTTATTAGCCAATGGCTATGTTCAAAGTATTTTGCCAACCTTGGTGCGTCGCATCGATGTTAGTCATTTTCAGCGTGAACGTATCGCGACAAATGATGGTGATTTTTTGGACCTTGATTGGAGTCGAACTGATCGCGTGGGTACTCCTGCTTCCGGCCCAGAGTTCAGTGGTAAAACGCTGCTTATTATTTCTCATGGTTTAGAAGGGCACTCTCGTAGGCCTTATGTAGCGGGTATCGTTCGTGATGCGAATGCCAAAGGGTGGGATGCTTTGGCGTGGAATTTTCGCTCTTGTTCGGGAGAAATGAATAAGACATTGCGTTTTTATCACAGCGGCGCGACCGATGACTTGGAACGAGTGATTGAATACGCCCATCGCTTGGGCTACCAGTCTATTCATCTGGTGGGTTTTAGTATGGGGGGGAATTTAAGCCTGCTCTATGCGGGTAGGAAGGGGCGGGATATTCCTCAGCACGTTAAGTCGGTTTGTGTATTTTCGGTTCCCTGTGATTTGGCCGCCAGTTCTGCACGTTTGGCTGAGCGTAAAAATAAGATATTTATGTGGCGCTTTTTAAAAGATTTGAAGGAAAAAATTGAGGCTAAGGCTTTGGATTTTCCTGAGCAGGTCAGTGCTGAAAATTATCATAAAATCAAAAACTTCCAACAATTTGATGATCGCTATACCGCACCGATACATGGTTTTGATGATGCTGCCGATTATTGGGCCAAAAGTAGTTGTAATACCGTTTTAGCCGATATTCGAATTCCTGCGTTGCTGGTTAATGCGAAAAATGATCCTTTTTTACCCATAGAATGTTTTCCATATAAGGAAGCGAGCGCGAGTCATTGGTTAACGTTAGAGGTTTCGGAGTCGGGTGGCCATGTCGGGTTTATTGAAATTAATTGTGATAATACGTACTGGATGGAGCGCCGAGTTGTCGATTTTATTACCGAAACGCTGTCGGTGTAATTGTTAAGCTTTGTATGATTATTTGAAATGGCGTTATTTATTGAATAAATCAGTATTTATGATGAGTGGTGAGGGCGTATTTTGACGTTCGAATATTCATTAAACGTCATATTTATGTCACGTCGTTTTGATTTGTAATTGGTGATGTGAATACAGTAACCGTTAACTAGAATAGGTGTATAACTCTTAGTATTTGGGCTTTGCATGAACCACTATTTTAGAATTTTGTTGCTGCTTGTTAGTGTGTGTGTTTCACCGCTATTACTGGCTAATACGTTGATGGCCATTACTGAGTTTGAGTTAGAGGTTGCTGACGGCGAGTTTATTACGGTGCGTTCCGGTGGTAATGCTCAGTCGCAATGGCTTGAAACGGCGAGCGGTGACATTATTGTAAAGCGTTCTGGTACTTGGTATTTTGCCGAGGTTAATGCCCAGAATCAGGCCTTGTCGACAGGGGAGCCTTTCATCGAAGGTGGGCAAGTTTTACCCCCTGAGCTCGTATTCATTCCGCCTACGTTTTTCAATAACGGTCAAATAGGGGGTGTTCAAAGTTATGATGGAGCCAGCTCTGCGGTTGATGAGCGTATTGCTGCACCTCAAGGTGTTGCGATTTCATCTACGCCTGGCACAGTGACGCAGCAAGCCATTTTGATCTTAAGAGTTTCTTTTCTAAATCAAAATTTTCGTTATTCTAAAGACACTCTTCAGCAATTAATCTTTGCTGATGCGACAAATCCAATATTGAGTGTTGCTCAGTATTATCGTAATAATTCCTATCAGAAATACAATATGCATCCAGCGGTTGAAACTTATGGTGATGCTAATGACGGCATTATTGATGTTTCTTTGTCTTATAATCATCCCAACTTTGGTTCAAGTTACGGATCGGCAAGCCAAAAGCTGGTACGTGATGCTCTGCAGGGAGCAAATCAATACATTAATTTCAGCCAGTTCGATACCAATAATAACGGCGAGGTATCCTCCAGAGAGCTTGGTGTGGTGCTGATTGTTGCAGGATATGAAAATGCTTACGGTGGCGCCGGGGCTTCTGAGCCTAGGATTTGGGCGCATAAATCGACAATTTCTACCTTAAACCTAGACGGTGTTGGGTTATCGGCTTATGCCATGTTTGGCGAACAGCATCAAGATCATTTGGCTACGATTGGTATTATTAGTCATGAAATGGCTCATTTACTGTTTTCTCTGCCAGATCTGTATGATCGCAAAAATGCTTCAAACGGTATTGGTCGTTGGGGGTTGATGGGGTTGGGTAGCTGGAATTCTCGTAATGGCGCGTCGGGTAATTCTCCTGCTCATATGTTGGCTTGGTCGAAGGTGAAGTCTGGATTCTTAAACCCTCAGGATGTTGAGGGGGATTCAATTAACTTTTCTTTAAAATCGGTGACGAGGAATGATGAGGCGATAAGAGTCTGGCTTGATCCGTTTCGTCATGGTGAGCACTTTTTATTAGAGTATCGTATTCAAGAGGGTTCAGATAGTGGTTTGCCGGGCGAAGGTTTGCTGATCTCTCATGTCGATGATTGGGTCGGTTATGGAACCGCGGGCCCTCAGAATGATGTTGTTGAACGTAAACTGGTTGATATAGAAGAAGCGGATGGCTTGAACGATCTGGATTCAAAAGGTAATCGAGGCGATCGTTTGGATGTTTATAATGATGCTTATGGCCAAAATTATTTTGGTGCGTCGTCTTCCCCTGCAAGTATTGATTATAAAGGGAATGCGAGTGGTGTGGAGGTTTCTCAAATTCAGGTAGCTGCTGAAGTGAGCGGATCTTTAACTCTGCCTTACTCAACCCTTGGGGATAATTTAGGCTACGACGATGGCGGTGTTCGCGCGGCTTGGGGTGGTGGTGGTGACGTCAGTTTAATTCGTTATGATGTGCCTGCTGATATGGATTTTGCTCATGGTGTTGATTTTTATAGCTACCGAAATGCGGTGATGTCATTCAGTCTTTATTCTTCTTTTTCAGGGGGGCTTGCGAGTAATGCACTTTATGTTTCAGGTTCGGTTAATATCACACCTGGTTGGAATAGAATTACTTTCTCTTCACCGGTCAATATTTCGAATGTGTCGAAGGTATATTTAGAAGCGAGTGCCAGTGCTCAGAGCTTGCGTGCGTTTGGTATTGATAATATGGGTGAGATTAGTGGCCGATCTTTTATAAAATTAAATGGGCGCTTTCAGGCCGCCAGATTTGATTTTAATCAAAAGCTTTTAGTGGCTAATCAGGAAGAAGGGTTTAATTATAAGCTTCCAGATAAATTACCTATTCTTGAGCTTAAAGTTGAAGGTGCCGATTCCAACTCTTCTGGAGGCGGTGGTGGTGGTAGTTTGGGGTTGTTTTTAATACTGGTGGCATTGCTTGCGTCTAGGCGCATTAATGTCGTTCGTATATGTTTATAGGCGCTTGATAGGACTTGCCCTATAATACATTTTATTTTTTAGGAGCGCGGGATGCGCACATATGGAATTTACCTAGCCATCGCCTTTTTGGTTCTTTTGTTAGCGTTTTTTGAGCCTGTAAGCTCTGCGTATTTGAGGTTTGATCGTGAGTTAATTGATGCAGGTGAGATTTGGCGCTTGTTCAGTGCGCATTTTGTACATCTTTCTTATACCCATATGGTGGGTAATCTATTAGCCGTTTTCCTTGTCGCTTATATCTCGGGTGAATCACTCAATAATCTCACAGGAGTCTGTTTGCTTCTGTGGTGTGTTTTGGTTGTGGGTCTTGGTCTGTACTTTTTTGCCGATCATTTATCAAGTTATGTCGGTTTATCGGGTGTCTTGCACGGTCTGTTAGTTGTTTCCCCTTTCGTATCTAAATTTTATAGTCGTAAAATCGCTTTGGTTTTTCTTGTGGCAGTCACCATTAAAATTCTGTGGGAGCAATCCGGCTTTTATGATGATATGGCGCTTGCAGATACCATTGGTGGGCGAGTTGAAGCGCGTTCACATCTATTCGGTTGGTTTGCGGGCTTGATCTTTCTTATGTTGTGGTTGCTTAAACAGCATTTTTTCGCCAAAAAGAGTATTGATTGTGAGTGCTAAAAACCCATGGCAGACCCTCTCGAAAGAGGTGAAGTATGATAATCCTTGGATTTGTATTGAAGAGCATCAGGTCGTTAATCCCGCGGGCAATCCTGGGATTTATGGCACTGTTCGTTTTAAAAATCGCGCGGCTGCGATTGTGCCTCTTTTTGATAATGGCGATACCTTGCTGGTGGGCCAATTTCGTTATCCTTTGCAAGAATATCATTGGGAATTGCCGATGGGAGGTGCTCCAGAAGGTGAACCTATTTTATTGTGCGCGCAACGTGAGCTTAAGGAAGAGACGGGATTCAGTGCTGAGCATTGGCAGTTGATTCTGAGTATGCATTTGAGTAACTCCATTACTCAAGAGCAAGGCTTTAGTTTCGTTGCTACGGGCTTGTTGGCGGGTGACATGTGCTTAGAGGAGACGGAGGATATTACCGTTAAGCGTTTACCCTTCGAAGAAGTTTTTCAGCAGGTGATGTCGGGAGAGATTACTGATGCAATCACGGTTGCATCAGTAATGAAAGTTCGACTTTTAGGCTTGGCTTAACCTGATCTAGCTTCAACTTAGTTCTAATTTGAGCTTTAGCTGCCCACAGCTTGCAGTTGGTGATGCTCGGTTATGGGTGTGTTTTTTTGCTTGCTGCGAAATTGAGCGGGGCTATCGTTGGTTTGCTTGATAAAAATTCTATCGAGAGTGCGTCTGCCTGAGAGTCCTAGCTGCAATGCAATGTGTTCAATACTCAAATCCGTATCTTGTAGCAGCTGTTTTGCTTTGTGTACGCGGCATTCGGTGATGACTTGCTTGAGTGAGGTATGTTCTTTTTGAAGGTGGCGGTTCAGGGTGCGTGCACTGATGTGAAAGTGCTCGGCAACAACTTGTTGGTTGGCCTTAAGGCTGATTTTGTCTTGATCTAAGGCGCGTCTAATACGATCGGCTAGTGATCCAGAGCGGGTCAGTTTTTTAAACTGTTCTTCAACATCCCGTTTAATCATGTTTAGGATATGAGGGTTGGTATTGTGTAATCCTTGATCTAAAAACCGAGCTTGGAATTGAATAGAGAATTCACCGGTATTGAAATAGACTTGAGATTTCCAGTTTTGTGAGTATTCGCTGGTATAGCTGGGTTGTGGAAACGGTAAGTGTATTCCGGTAATTTCCATGTCATTGCCGCACAGTTGCTTTAACCAGCTTAATAGTAATCCGACCAGTAGCTCGCTGCGGTGACGTTCTTGCGATAAGAAGTGTTGGTCATGAATTGGCAGCTTTATTTTAATAATATTATCACGCGTGCGTGTGATATTGACCTCTAAACCATCGCAGAGCAGTGTTGAGAATTTTTCTAGATAATACAGGGCTTCGCGCAGTGTATTTGAACATAGAAATAAATGTTGGAGCTGGCAGCTACTATGAGAGACGGCTTTTTGGCTCGATAGAACGCATAATCCGCTTTGATTACTATTGCGGATTAGTTTGTTCACTAGGGCATCTGCGTCATTTAAACTGATGCGAGCATCTGGATCTTTTAAAATTTTTAGTAAACGAGAATCCAGGGCTTCCGGGTTTTCATTGCTTAAGCCATGCTTACCCGCAGTTTCGATTAGAGGTCGAATAAGGGCAACAGATAGTGAGCTTTGAATCATAAGTTATGACCGGTTTATATTATTATTTTTAGCAGTTCATTAAATAAGCAAAAACAATGCCATTGCGCCGATGTATTTTCAAGCCTTGTTTTGTCACGATGGTGTTAAACTTCATGGCTATGTATTGTCAATTGTGTAACCTTTTACTTTTTATTTGTTACTTGTAGTAACGCATTTTTAGAAGCGTTACACAGAGGAATTATTGTGTATTTATACCGCTGGCTTGTATTGTTTAATTTGTTACTCATAAGTGAATTGTCATTGGCTTTGCCCAATTCATTAGATAATGTCATTTCCAAGCAAGCGTCGATTGCTATTAAGAATGTAGAGTATGTATTGGAAAATAACATGCTGTATGAGTACGAGCGTGTATTGGGGTTGGACAGTTCGCGCTGGCAATCATCACCACAATATCCGCTTAATTTGGGTGTAATATCCAGTGGCGCGTGGATTCGATTCAATTTAAAAAATGTTGAATCGCAGAGTAAAGAATACTTGTTAGAGGTGTCTAACCCTGGTCTGCACAATGTATCAATTTATGTTCAATCGCCTAATCGCCGGGTAAAAGCTTGGCAGTTAGGTAATTCGCTGCCTTTTCTTGATCGTCCGGTGATCTCTCGTAATTTTGCAATTCCCATTACTTTAGAAAAAAAACAGAGCGTTCAAGTTTACCTGCGGGCAGAGTCTAATGTTGGGGTTTTGGTGCCTTTGCAGTTGCATACTGTCGAGCACTTTTGGCAGTCGGTCATTGCTGAGAATATGAGGCAGGGTTTGTATTTCGGTATTTTGTTGATGTTCATCGTATTTAATTTGGGCTGGTATTTATTCCGTAATGATTCTTTGTATTTGCTATTGGCGGTTGATCTTATTGTCTTTGCCTTGATGTATGCGAATCACTTAGGTCTTAATTTTGAATATTTATGGCCGGTTGATCCTCAGTTTAATTATGTCGCGAGCTTGTTTTTTAGTTATTTAGTCGCGTTTATGGCGAATGTATTTACGTGGCGTTTTTTAGCGTTAAAAACAGAAGGGTTTTCTGATATTAAAGGCCTGTATTATTTGTTTAATGTGTCGGCCATTATTGGCATGTTGTTGCTATGGACCCTTCCTGTTAACTGGTCTAGTTATTTCTGTTCTACCTTGGGTTTAGCCGTTGCCTTCTATTTGGTGTATTTGTGTTATTTGAGTTGCCGAGAAAAAGCTCAGTATGCGTCACTTTATTTTGCTAGTTACAGTATTGCTGCTATCGCGGTATGCATTTATGTATTGCACAAACTTGCGTTATTGCCAACCAACCAATTTGTGGTTTATGTGCTTGGCTATAGCATTGTATTGCAGGCGATTATTTTGACGAGTGTGCTTATTGAACGCACAAAGCAAGGGCAGAAAACGTTGGGTTTTCATTCTTCAACTCGATTAATCCCCAACTCGGTAAGAGACTGGGTTGCTCAATTTAGTCATGAAATTCGTACGCCGTTGAATGGCATTATTGGTATGACGGATTTACTTAAAGAAACTCCGCTAAACCCTACACAGTATGGTTATGTGCGTAATTTATCGTCATCGGGAACGCATTTAGTCGAGCTGGTAACAGATATTTTGGATTATGAGAGTTTGGCTAGTGGGCATATTGAGCTTGTAGAGAAAGACTTTGATTTGGTTGAGCTGTGTCAGCAGTCAGCTGAGTTATTTACGCGCTTGGCAGAAGATAATAGTGTTGATGTTCGTTTTCAGTATGAGCAAGGCATGCCAAAAGTATTTTGTGCCGATAGTAAACGCTTTCGCCAAATTCTGCTTAATCTATTGAATAATGCCATTAAGTTTTCTAAAGGTGGGCGTGTTGTTGTTAGCTTGGCGTATAGCGCAGAAAAGGAATTAGAATTAAAAGTTTGGGATGATGGTATTGGCATGACGAAGTTGCAACAGGAAGAAATTTTTCTGCATTTTCGTCAAGCCAGTGCGGCGGTGTTTCAGGATTTTGGCGGCAATGGTTTGGGGCTGGCTATTTGTGAACAATTAACCAGCTTGATGTCGGGACGAATTTCGGTTGAAAGTGAGCCTAATAAGTTTTGTTGTTTTACGGTACATATTCCAATGGCAATGACTGAGGTTGTTAAGAGCCAGATGTCTGACGAAAAGCCTTCGCCATTATTTTTATCCGCTGATAAAAAGCCAACAAAACTGGTATCGCAGTTCAGTGCATTGCCTAAGCATTTGGTTATTTTGGGGGTTGATGATAACGAAATTAACCGCCGAGTTTTGAATGCGATGCTGAATAAATTAGGGCATACGGTTATCGAGGCGACAAGCGGCAAAGAGGCGATTGATATTGTTCGTTCTGGAACGGATATTGATCTTATTTTGATGGATTGTGAAATGCCGAGAATGAATGGATTTGAGGCAACTAAGCAAATTCGTCAATGGCAATATGGGCAAGCTGATAAAATGTGCCGAATCATTGCATTAACTGCGCATACCTTAGAAGAGCATCGAGAGCAGTGTTTAGAAGCAGGCATGGATGGGCATTTAAGTAAGCCTTTGCACCTGCAAGAATTACGCGAGTTGATTGAGCAGCTCACGTAATTCCTTTATGGCTTTATTAAAACTCCCAATTGGCTCCAATGGTCAGGTTTTGCATACGTACTCTTTTCATTGCACCGCTGCTGATGGCCGTGCTTTCAATTTCGGCTCTAAAAGACAGTTCGGGTATCGGAGAATAAAGGAAGCCTGCGCCTGAAATGGTATTGACTGCGGACGTTTCGCGTTCTTTATTTTTGACTCGATCAATGCCTGTCTGGCTAGCGGTAATTTCAATGGTTTTGTATTTTGCTTCCCAAGCAAAAAAACCTGTTTTCAAGAAAAAATCTAAACGGTTATCAACCAGCGGGAATTTATAGCTGAAGTTGATGAGCGCGCCTTGAGGGGTGAAATCGCTGACCCCAGTGAAGGTTGAGCTGGATTTATTTTCATAGGTACTTGGTGCGTCGGTCTGTGGTGTTGCTTCACCAGGTTGACCTAAAGCAATGCTGCCGTGATTGGCGTTGCTGAAAGAAATACTCTTAGAATTGGTCTTTTCTTGATTGATCGCTTTGGGGTCGTTGTAGTGGGTTTTCCCCATGTTTACATAGCCGAATTCTAGTGATAATTCAGAAGTGATGTGAGCCCCCGTTAAAATTTTGAACGAGTTACTGGTTTTATCGGCGCTGTTTGAAAGGGCCGTTCCACTGTATACACCAACGAATCCACCTTCGGCATAGCTTGATGCACACGTAGCCATTAGAAGTAGAATGCTTGATAGCCGAGCAGCACGATGTCGATTCTTGGTTCTTGCAGTTAAGGTGCTTGTGAGCATAGGTGAGTCGTCCAGTTTTTATATATTATTTTTTTGCCATATTTAACCAGAAATGACCGCCTTGTCCTAGTCCTTAAAAGTGCAGTGGCTAAAATATAAAGCGAGCTGGCTGCCTTTTACATAATCTTTAACTATGTTATCTGTGACAGCGATTGTATAACGCCTTTCATATGAGGCTTTACTCCAGCTTTGTCTTTAATTTCGAAATCAATGCGCTTATCAGATTGTTTGGGTTTGGAGGTGAGTAGTTCATCAGGTTGATACGTTAGTTGAATGGTTGCCGGTAGAAAAATAGGCAATTTAAAATCAACAACAATTTTACAAGATTCGCTATTCAGCTTGTGGTACAGCGCCGCGACGACTCTCGCTTTTGTCCACATGCCATGAGCGATATGGCCTTTGAAGCCAAATACTTTAGCGCTTAACGAAAACAAGTGAATGGGGTTGGCGTCTCCTGAAATAAGGGCGTAACGGCGACCAAGGTCGGATGATAAGTTCCAGAACTCTTTGTATGGTAGATCTTTCGTTTCAGGCTTGTTATGGCTTTCTGCTGTCGTTGCTATGTTGGTTTTTCTAGGAGCAAGGTTGGTACTGATGCTTTCCCAAACCAGCTCTCCGGTAATGTGTATTTCAGTTTTGATGTCGACTTCATAGCCTTTAGGGGTTGTGCGGATAGTATCAAAAAAGCAACTTACATCCATTGACTCAAAGGCGTTGATGGCGCGATGCTGGCTGATTTCATTGCGCGTATGAACCATTCCCATAAGTGCAAAAGGAAAGTCTTTTGAGAGCATTAATTCGAGATGCAAAGGGAAGGCTAAAACATGGGGGAATGTTACTGGAAGTTGATTATTATCGTGTTTGAAGCCGCATACATCACGATATTGAGTTACTTTTTTAATGTTGGCTTTAACGTTTGCTAGGGTGATGCGGGTCGTTGGGAGCTTGGTTTCTCCTTTTAGGTCTTTAGCAAATAAGGCGCGGCGGTATAAACTTAACCTACTGGGTGTTTCATTCAACTGAAGTCGTATTGATTGGTTCATGTGATACCCGTAACTGTGGTGATTTTTATAATTAATACGGCTTAGTCTAAACGCCTTGAACGTAAGACCATTGGCTTCTGCCGCTGATGGATACGTCAGTTTGGTCAATCAATGCTTGCAGTCCACCTCTGTTCTGTCAGAATTCAAAGCCTATTCAAATAATAATTAAAGTGTATGTCAGCCAGAATTACGGAACTTAAAGACTCGGGAATTTTATTGCAGTTGGCTCATCGGGCGATGCTGGAGCTGGGCCTTAATATCCCTTTGATTTTTGAACGCTGTGGTGTGAAGACTGAATTATTAGAAGATCGTAATGCTCGAACTCCGCATGATGCGCAAAATTTGTTTTGGCAAGTGTTGGAAGAGGTGAGTGGTGATTCTAATATAGGGTTGCACATTGCTGAAAAGATGCCCGTATATAAAGGGCAGGTTTTACAATATTTGTTTTTAAGCAGCCCGACCTTCGGTGATGGCTTGACGCGATCATTAAACTATCAGCGCCTGCTGAGTGATGCGACGTTAGCAACCTTCGAGATGGTTGAAGGTGAAGCGTCGATTGAAATATCTTCTTCGAGTGTGAAAGTAAAAGATTTACGCCATCTGTCAGAAGCGGTCGCTTTTGGTTTGCTTAAGTTTTTCAGTTATGTCACTGATGGTGAATTCAAACTTAATCGCGTTCATTTTGCTCATTCTTCAAGTGTCGATACGTCTGAGCATAAGCGTCTCTATGGCTGTGAAATCGCTTTTGATCAACCTGATAATCGTTTGTTTTTTGATGCAGATATTCTAGACATACCTTCTTTGCATGCAGAGCCTGAGCTGCTGCAGTTGCATGAAAAATTAGCCAGTGAGCACGTTGCTAAACTTGAACGCCAAGATGTGGTGGCGCGAGTGAATCGAATTATTGGTGAAATTTTAGAAACGGGCCAAGTTAATCTAGAGCAAGTAGCCGCCAAATTGGATATTAAACCACGCACGTTGAGAACACGGTTGGCGGAGGCGAATACGAACTTTAATCAGCTATTGGCCGATTATCGCTGTAATTTGGCAAAGCGTTTATTGGCAAATACTTCAGAAAGTATTGATGAAATAGTTTATTTAACCGGTTTTTCTGAGCCAAGTACGTTTTATCGGGCTTTTAAACGCTGGACAGGCATTACGCCCATTGAATATCGTAATCAAAAGAAACAGCTTTAAAATCAATTGATTAGCGGTTTAGTCTTGCTGAATTACCTCCTTTTATTAATGTAATCGTTCGTTTTTTTACTTATATGTTACTTTAAAGCAACAGTCTTTTGCGTTTCTTGACTGGCATTTTGGTTGAAATAAGTACAATGTTAAGTGACTTAAACAGCAAGTTCGGAGATATATTATGGGTCAGCTCGATAAGGCAAGCTTAATTCAACCGTTGGTAGAGCATATAATTTCTAATGAAAAAGATGTCCATTCTTGGCGCAAAGAGTTGGTCAGTACGGGAGCGTTTTCGACTGAGCAAGTGATTGCGTTAGATGATGCTAGCCTCATATTATCTTATCGCACCATGTTAGCGGTGCAGTTTCAGGGGTTACGAACTGAGCGTTTATTGACCGAAATTGAAAAGCATCATGTGGCTTGGTCGGTCGATTTTGATGAAGATTTTCAACAAGGCGCTATCTGTTATTAATTGTTAAGCGTTATTTTTTCTGTTCTTTATGTATTTTACAGGCAGCCATTCGGCTGCTTGTTCTGATTCTCTTGCTTTCGTCCTTCCTTTGCTTATTATAAAACGATAAAAAATAACATCCGTATGGGGAAGGCTGTGTCGCGTATTCTATTGTGTTGGGAACTTGGAACGGATTATCAGCATTTATTGTCTTTGCAGTCGGTTGCTCGTTTTTATCAAAGTAAGGGGCATGAAGTTTGTATTGCGGGGCGCGATGTAACAAAGTTAAAGCGTCTTTTTGCCGGTGTGAAAGTGCGGGTATTACAGGCACCTTATGCTGATTCGAGTGCTGAGTTAGGTCTAGAGAAGCAGGCTCCTAGAAGTTATGCGGATTTATTACGTCGATGTGGTTATCACCATAGCGATGCTTTGTCGGGTTTGGTATGTGCTTGGCAGGCGCTTTTTGATTTTATTCAGCCAGATTTATTATTGTGCGACCATGCGCCAACGGCGCTATTAGCCGCAAGAGGCTTGTCGTTTTCTGGACGATCGGTCGTGAAGGTAGCTGTGGGAATGCCTTTTTCTGTGCCGGATGATAATCGTCCTGCCGGTGTTTTCTTTGCGGGTGATTTAGCCAAGAGTGATATTGTTCTTTATGAGGACGATGTGGTGAAGGTCATTAATAAGGTATGTATTGAGTTTTCGATTGCGCGTATTGATAATCTGGCCGATTTATTTTCAGATTTAGATAAGTGTATTTTTCAGACTTATTCAGAGCTGGATCATTATGGCTATCGCAGTGCGGACCAACGCTTTAAAACGTCTTATGTTGGCGCGGCGGTGCCAGAGTTTTCAGAGCCTGCTTTTTTTCCGCATTTTAAAGGCCCTAAAATTTATTGTCATGTTAAAGGTTCAGCAGAAACCCCTGTATTGTTGAAAACATTACAAGCGATTGAGTGCAGTGCGATTGTATTGGTTGATGGGATTCCAGATTCTATTATTAATGCGCATCAAGCGAGGCATATATTGTATGTCGATAAACCTGTGAATATGCATGAGGTATTGGAGAAGTCTACGTTTGCGATTCTGAACGGCGGTATTAACTCTGTCTCTTTATTCATGAAAGCAGGGATTCCTGTGGGTTTATTCCCTTTGAATATCGAGCAATTTTTAATGGCGAAACGAGTCGAGGCTCTAAACGCAGGCTTTCAGTTAAACCTTTCTGATTTAGATGCGGCATTGGTAGGTTTGCAAAAAGTAAACAGTCGTCAGAAGAAGGTAGCGGCGGGGCTGTTTGAGGAAAAATACCAACAAGAAAGTGCGCATAATGAATTATTGTTGCAGTTGGCTTTGGTTGAGCAGAGTTTTCTTTTAGAAAAAGCCAAGACCTAAACCTTAAATTCTAAATTTTAAGCAAAAAAATAGCACTGACTTAATGACATTAAGTCGTGCTATTTTTTGAATGCTAAGCAAGCAAGACGGTCACTCATATAACATGAGTGACCTTGCAGTATTAGATGCCTTGCGAACGTAGATATTCGTCATAAGTACCGTGGAAATCGACGATCTCATGATCCTTAATCTCGATAATGCGAGTCGCCAAAGAACTTACGAATTCACGGTCGTGAGATACGAAGATCAACGTCCCTTCGAACATTTCAAGTGCCATGTTGATCGATTCAATCGATTCCATGTCCATGTGGTTAGTCGGCTCATCTAATAAGAGTACGTTGTGATTTTGCATCATCAACTTACCAAATAATAAACGACCTTTCTCACCACCAGAGCAAACCTTAACGTTTTTCTTGATATCGTCTTGGTTAAATAATAAACGCCCTAGCGTACCGCGAACTTCCTGATCGTCATGTTCAGGTGTGCGGAATTGAGACATCCAATCGAACATTGGCATATCGGCTGGGAATTCGTATTCATGATCCTGGGCGTAGTAGCCTAAAGAGGCATTTTCAGACCACTTAATCATGCCTTCTTTAGGTGCAACTTCACCGATCAAGCATTTCATGAATGTCGTTTTACCCGCGCCGTTAGCACCAATGATGGCAACTTTTTCGCCAGCAGGGATCATAAGATTTGAGTTTTTGAATAACATGTCTTCGCCTTCATAAGCGTGACCTAGGTTTTCAATCTCAACCGCTGTGCGGTGAAGTTTCTTTTCAAACTCAAAACGCATGAACGGGTTTTGGCGGCTAGACGGCTGAATTTTTTCAATCTGAATCTTATCAAGCTGCTTCTGGCGAGAGGTGGCTTGTTTTGCTTTAGAGGCGTTAGCCGAGAAACGGCTAACGAACTGTTGCAGTTCAGCAATCTGAGATTTTTTCTTCGCGTTATCCGCTTGCTGACGTTCACGTGCTTGCGTAGACGCAATCATGTAGTCGTCATAGTTGCCTGGGAAAATCTTAATATCACCATAATCGATATCGGCCATGTGCGTACATACCGAGTTCAAGAAGTGGCGATCGTGCGAGATGATAACCATGGTGCATTTCATTTCATCTAGCAGGCTTTCTAACCAGCGAATGGTATTGATGTCCAAGTTGTTGGTTGGCTCATCAAGTAGCAAAATATCTGGATTCGAGAAAAGCGCTTGTGCTAAAAGAACACGTACTTTTAAGCCTGGTGCAACGCCCGACATTAAGCCCGTATGCAATTCTGAGTCGATACCTGCGCCTAGCAATAATTCGCCAGCACGAGATTCGGCGGTATAGCCATCCATGTCGGCAAACTGACTTTCTAGTTCAGCCGCGTGCATGTATTCGTCTTCAGTCGCTTCAAGGTTTGCGTAAATTGCATCACGCTCTTCCTTGATAGCCCAAAGCTCTTTATTGCCCATCATGACCGTATCGATAACGATTTGCTCTTCGAAAGCGAACTGGTCTTGGTGTAATTTACCCAAACGCTCGTTTGGAGAAATAGACACGTTACCTGCAGAAGGCTCAAGGCTACCATCAAGAATTTTCATGAAAGTAGATTTACCGCAACCATTGGCTCCGATTAGGCCATAGCGGTTGCCATCTCCGAATTTTACAGAGATGTTTTCAAACAATGGCTTAGCGCCGAATTGCATGGTGATATTAGCGGTTGAAATCAATGGATGACCCTTGAAAAACTTATGTGGCTTAAGCGCTGGCTCTAAAAGCCAACGACCTATAAAATTGAGGGCAAATTATACAGCGTTTGCAAGAGTACTTAAATGGTCGACTCCAAAAAAGACACAGATAAAAAACAGGAAACGGTATTAAAAGTCTCTGCAACGACATGCCCACGCTGCTTGGCGGAGTTTATTTGCAATGCGGCTGATATTCAACATTGCCAATGTTGGGGGGTAACTCTTGGCTCAGATGACTTTTCTTACCTTAAAGCTCAGGGTTTTAGCCCAAAAGAGACCGGCTGTTTATGTCGTAATTGTCTATTAGAGATACAAAGAGAGGTTGCGGCATCTCAACTTTCATCCAACTAGCTGCAAAAAATTCATTTTCAACATGAATAAAGTGAAAGTAATTTTGCTCATTGCAGTGATTTTTGCGAAAATGCACCTATAGATAATACCTGATCAAATTACTCAGATTTACCCCGCTTAAATATCGGTATGAAAATACGTGTATTTAAGCCCGCACTTTTAGTGAGCTCCCAATGTTAACTGTAACTCAAGCCCCTGAACTTTTCTCGTACCCAAGATATTGGGCCGAGTGCTATGGAACAGCGCCATTTTTACCAATGTCCCGCGCTGAAATGGATGAGCTCGGTTGGGACTCATGTGACATTATTATCGTGTGCGGCGATGCCTATGTCGATCACCCAAGCTTCGGTATGGCAATTATGGGTCGCTTATTAGAATCCCAAGGATTTCGTGTTGGGCTTATTTGTCAGCCTGACTGGAACGATTTAGATGCATTTAAAGCACTGGGTAAGCCGAATCTGTATTTCGCTGTTAGTGCGGGGAACATGGACTCCCTCATTAATAAATACACCGCCGATTTAAAAGTTCGTAATGATGATGCTTATACACCGCATGGTGTGTCGGGCAAACGACCTGATCGTGCGGTCATTGTTTATAGCCAAAAATGCAAGCAAGCGTATAAAGACGTGCCGTTAATGATTGGTGGCATTGAAGCCAGTTTGCGCCGTATTGCGCAGTATGATTATTGGAGTGATGAGATTCGTCGTTCGGTATTGATCGATTCTGGCGCCGATATCTTATTATACGGTAACGCTGAACGTGCCATTGTTGAAGTGAGCCATGAGCTTGCTTCGGGCAAAAGCATGAAAGAGTTGCAGTACATTCGTGGTACTGCCGTTGTTCGTAACGCCACCCCTGCTGGTTGGACAGAGATCGATTCTACTCGAATTGACTGGCCGGGGCGCTTAGACGAAATTCCAAATCCTTATGAAATGAAGGATACCAAGAATCAAACGTGTGCAACTAAAGACGGCGATTCTGAAGAGGGCATGGAAGAGCACGAGAGTGTGGTTAAAATCGTGCCTATGCCACTGCATCGCAAGCTGGATATCGATCACTCAAAAGCCGTTATTCGTTTACCTTCGTTTGAAAAAGTACGAGCAGATTCTGCCTTATACGCCCACGCATCGCGTATTTTGCACCTAGAAAGTAACCCGCAAAATGCTCACGCGTTAATTCAGCGTCATGGCGATAAAGAGATTTGGGTGAATTCACCCCCGATACCTCTTGAAACCGAAGAAATGGATGCGGTATTTGCCTTGCCGTATCAACGTATTGCCCATCCTTCTTACGGTGACGCTAAAATTCCTGCGTATGATATGATTCGTTTTTCAGTCAATATTATGCGTGGTTGTTTTGGGGGTTGTAGCTTCTGTTCGATTACCGAACACGAAGGTCGCGTGATTCAAAGCCGTAGCCAAGAATCGGTGCTTAAAGAAATTGAAGATATTCGTGATCATGCGCCAGGTTTTACGGGGGCAATTTCAGATTTAGGTGGGCCAACGGCCAATATGTATCACCTGAACTGTAAGGACCCGAAGATCCACGCTAGCTGTCGTCGTTTATCGTGTGTATTCCCAAGTATTTGTACCAATCTAGTGACGGATCACTCGCAGACAACGTCTTTATATCGTCGAGCGCGCGCTTTACCGGGTATTAAACGCATCGCGATTGCTTCTGGTTTACGTTATGACCTTGCGGTAGAAGATCCAGAATACGTGCGTGAGTTAGTGACGCATCACGTAGGTGGTTATTTGAAGATTGCTCCAGAGCATACTGAGAAAGACACCTTGGATATGATGATGAAGCCGGGTATGGGAACTTACGATAAGTTTAAACGTATGTTTGAAAAATATTCGAAAGAAGCAGGGAAGAAGCAGTATCTAATTCCTTACTTTATTGCAGCGCATCCAGGCTGTGAAGATAAAGATATGTTGGGCTTAGCGTTATGGCTTAAGCGTAACAAATACCGTGTTGATCAGGTTCAAACCTTTTATCCGTCACCGATGTCTTTGGCAACAGCGATGTATCATTCGGGTCGCAACCCACTGCAGCGCATTAGTTATAAGTCGAAAAAGATGGTTGTGCATACTGAGCTTAAATCTCGTCGTGTACAGAAAGCCTTCTTACGCTACCACGATCCAAAAAGTTGGCCGATGCTGCGCGAAGCGCTTACAGAAATGGGTCGTGAAGACATGATTGGTTCAGGTAAGGGGGCTTTGATTCCTAAAGAAGAGCCAGAAGAGCATCGTTACGCACGCTTGAAACAAAAAGGGTTAAGTGATCGTGGTCGCCCTGGCGGCAAAGGTGCTCTTAATCGCGCCACCGGTAAGCCAGGTGCTAAGCCAAGCGGCAAAAAGCCCGGTAAGAAATTGCAGAAGTCCGTTGCTGAGAAAGCAGGCGTGAAGCAAGAAGGTGCTAAAAAATCCGGTAAGCCAACGTTTAAGAAACGTAAATAATATCGGTTTGTAGACGGTAGCGGAGCTTAAAGCTTCGCTACCTGCTTGGTAGGTTATCTCGCTGGAAATTCATTCATTGTTCGTAAAAAATCCAAATCTTTTCTTAACTGCTCTGAACGCTCGCGTGGCGTTAGGTCTTCTGGCCACTCATCGTGATCATCTGTTATTCCAATCACCTTTTCTATGAGGCTAGAAAAACACTGAGTCCCGTGTTCTTTTTTTAAAACTCTCTTGGCGCTGAAGTCAACTTTAATGACGTTTGAGTCTCGCTGCTTACTCATAGTCGTACCTTAATATAATATTCACGATTGCTGTCTAATCTGAATATATCAAGAACCGTACCAACTTTATTAAAATATCGAAATGCCCAATTCATGGGCTTTTCAGGTGCATTTAATGATCCAAACTCTAGAAGTAACAAAGTTCGGTATACACTTGTTAAGGTAAAATGACCTTATGTGACAATAATTGTCAGCACAGAAAGTTTCTGTAACTAAATAATTCCCGCGTCTAAGCTTGCCGCCATGGTCATACCTAAATCTTCACATTGCTTAATGAAATCTTCTTGAAACGCCCCCGTACAGATTAGAGGTTCTTGCACCAGCTTCCAGCGTAAGCCGGTAGTAATCGTTTCAAGTGCTCTTCGTGTTCCTGTACCGTCATGCCCTGCGCGAATATAAAAGCAGAAGGGCAGTCCTTGAGTATGATCTAGGCAATCATAGTAGCAGCGGTCGAAAACGTCTTTTATAAGTCCTGCCATGTAGCCAAGATTTTCTGTTGTGCCAATGATAATTGCGTGAGCTGACTTGATATCATCGGGTTGAACATCGAGTGGGGCGATGTAGTGGACATCCACTGCTGAAATGTCGGGGTGGCGTGCTCCTTTTAGAAGGGCATGCAACATCCGCTGAGTATTATCAGAAGGTGCGTGGGCGATGATAACTAATTGTTTATTCGTTGATGCTGTCTGTATGACCATAATGCTCACTCGTATAATGAAATCGGTGTCTTTTTTGTCTGTTTATATAAAGAACAGACATTCTATTGGGTAAAAGTTTTGTCAAATTAATTCAGGTACGCTACATTAGCTGTTGTAAGCAATTGTAATGTCAGATTAACCTAAAAAACAAAGAAGGGCAGTGATGAACATGGAGATTCAGGCAGCTTTAGAAGTTGCTGATGAAACCGATGCATTCTTACAAATTACAGACGTAATTTTTGATAGAGAAGCAGAGATGGGGTACCCGAACTTAACTCGGGGTGAAAAGGCGGTTTATTGTATTGATTGTCTATCTCGAGAAATGGAAAATGGCGGTTTCGCGCAGCTATTTCACCATGATACCGGTGCTCTTTCCGCAGACATGTTAGAGGCTCTTGAGTTGATACGTGCTAAAAACAGTTACGATGTTGTTTTGCAAGTGGTCAATTTTTTCCCCAATGGTGACATTCCTGTTGATGAAGATGAGCGTATTGAAATTTTTGATCAGATTTCCAGTGAGCTTGTTGATGAAATTGCTGAATGTGATGATCGTTTTCATGATGCCGGAGAAAATTTAGTTGAACTCACATTAAAGTATGTGGCCAAGAATCGCGCTGAATTCCGCTGAATTCCGCTGATTAGATAAAGTATGAATAAAGGCCTAAATTGACCTAAAATACTTGCAATTATAGAGTGTGAGCCCTATAAAAGGTGCTCATTCTTACCCAATAAAAATTAGAAAAAGGTATTTCTTATGTTTCGCATCACCATGAGCTTATTGGCTTGTTTAGCTTTCTCTCCTTTAACGCACGCTTTAGAAATAAATGACATTAATGTTGTAGAGAAAATTCAGGTTGCAGACCAGTCTTTGACGCTTAATGGCGCAGGTATCCGTTCAAAATTCTTTTTGAATTTGTACGTTGGTGCTTTGTATCTAAATGAAAAAAGCACAGACGCAGAAGCACTTATTGCTGCTGATGAGGCTATGACGATTCGTTTGTACATCACGTCATCACTAATTGATGGTGAAAAAATGAGCGAAGCGACATTGGATGGTTTTGTTAAATCGACGGGTGGCAACTTAGCACCGATTCAAAAAGAAGTAGAGTCTTTAATTGGTGCATTTCGTGATGCCGTTGCCGACCAAGATGTATTTGATTTGCAGTACCTACCTGGTACGGGTGTAAGCGTTATTCGTAACGGTGAAGTGAAGGTCGTTGTTCCTGGGTTAGAGTTCAAAAAAGCATTGTTTGGCATCTGGTTGTCAGACGATCCTGTTCAGGATGATTTAAAAGAAGGCATGTTGGGCGACGATTAATTACCTAATTAATCGTTTATTTTGATAAAAAAGCTGCTTTTGCAGCTTTTTTGCTTTTTACCATTAAAGCACTGGAGGAATCGGCCGTTATAACCTATAGCGCAACTTAATCGGGTGACTGCTATGCACTTTAATCCAAACCTTCCCAATGTCCAATCGGGTCAATATTCTTCAACGTCTTCACACTCCAATGGGGTGGGTGGAGCGCGCAGTGATGCCAAGCCAAATGATGTTTTGAATGAAAATGTGAAGCGAGGTGTCGGACAAGCAACGGGCACGTCATCGTCTGGATTGCAGCTTGCTGATAAAAAAGGGGCTGATGATGTTGCGAAAACGATGCTGGATCATGTTCAGCGGGGTTTGGATCAACTGAAAAGCCAAGGCGCAAGCGATGAGCGTATACAGCAGCGCCTAGAAGCCGCGAAAGCAGGTATTGCCAAAGGATACGAGCAAGCAGAGCAACAGTTAAAAGACATGGGGTTATTGGATGATGATCTCAAAGCCGAAATCGCCCAAGGTCGGAGTCTAATTGATGCAGGATTGGAGCAAATTGCTTCAGGCAAAGACGTAGAGCAAACGCAGAGCATTGCTACGCAAAGGCCTTCTTTTACTGATGCTAGTCGCTACAGCACTCAGGCGAGTCAGCAAAATTCAATGTCATTAGAATTAATGACCAAAGATGGTGATAAAATCTCATTAAGTTTTATGCAATCGTCATCCTCTTTTTCGTCGGGAGGCCGAGAAGGTAGCCAGCTTTTCACTGTGTCAGGGTTTGAACAGGACCTAGATTGGCAGATGGATGTGATTGGCAATCTAGACGAAGGCGAACAGCAAGCATTAAGTAATTTATTGCAAGATGTGGAAAAGCTCAGCAGCAGCTTTTTTGGTGGTGATCTAGGTGGAGCTTTAGAGCAGGCAATGCAATTAGGCTTTGATGGTAATGAATTGGCATCGATGAGTTTAAATCTGCGCCAAGAATCGTTCAGTTCTGTTAGTCGCGCGTATAACTCGGTTCAACCTAAGTTACCCACGCCAGAGCTTGAGGGCTTATCGTCTGGGTTGTTGGCGTATAATGAAAATTATTTGTCAGCACTTGAGCAAGCGAAGTCGTTTGCAGACCCAGAAAAGCTACTCAATGATCTGGTTGATCAGTTGTATCCAGATGATCACTTGAAAGATATATTCCAAGCTTATAATCAAGGCTTACAAAATGCGGTTGATGTGCGTGCTGAAATGATGGCCAATATGCTGACGTAGATGTTGGCATGAGTGTATTGGGTACTCGTACTTTGGTATTTTCGGTCAGACGTATTATACTTCGTCAAAATATTGCTTAATCGAGTAACCATTTTGGCTATTTTATTGTTATCTACTCAGGCATGCCATTTGTGTGAGCTTGCTGAGCAGGTTTTACGGCAGGCCTTTTCTCAGCCCGAAATTCAGCCGTTAATGTTGACTCAAACGATTGATATTTATGTGCAAGATATTATCGATCAGCCGCAGTGGCTTGATGTGTATGGGGAGAAAATTCCCGTCTTGTTCGATGAAGCAACAGAAACTACCTTATGTTGGCCATTTGATGCTATTGCAGTCGTCGAATGGTTACAAAAACTCCATTAATACTTGACCTTTATAAAGGAAATCTCATGAAAGGAACCCTCATGGCCCGTTTTCGTATTCTACTTTCAGCGCTTGCATTATCAATGCTTGTTGGTTGTGCCGCAGCCCCTAAATCTGCTACTAATGATGCGGTATATTATGCGTTGCAAACAGACGTTCAATTGCGTTTATGGGTTGAGCACTGCGAAGGCATTAGTGGCAAGGTTAAGCAAGTTGCTTGGCAGGCCAAGCAAAACTGGTGGCGTCGTAATGGTGCCTTTGTAGAAGGTGCTGATTACGGTTTGACCCGTGAAATTATGATGGTTTCTGGTGATCGTGATGTGACCGGTGCGAATATGGCTTTAGGCATTACCTCGCAGGTTGTGAATCAAGCTGAAGCAGAAATGCAATCGATTCTAGCAGGCAGTGGTAATCAAGAAAAATTGTGTATGAACATGCTTGCCAAGTTTAATGATGGTGATTATGACTTGCGTGATAATAACCAATTTTATCCAACGCTGGTTAATTTACAGCGTCGTCAGCAAAGTGAAGGTAAAAACTTAGAAGAAAAAGCCGCTACGTTAGAAATGAAAAAACAGCGTAAATTTGGCCGTTCTTTGTATGTGGTAGAAAAGTTGGCGAAGCGTTCAGGATGCCCAGGTGCAAACGTTCGAGTGATTAAAGCTGATTGGCCGCATGAAGTCTACGATGTGCAGTGCCCTGATAATAGTTATGTATTGGTGCGTTGCGAATGGGGTAATTGCCTAGTGAATGACTAGTTAATAGTTGCTTCATAGGTTAAAAGGACACAATGAAAGCCACTGCTACTTAAATGTTTCAGTGGCTTTTTTGTGCTTATTGGTTTTTTTAACGCTTATGTATTTGTTTCATATGATAACTCTCATTTCATTTTATGATTATTAGGGGAGTGCTTTGACATGTTCAGTTTGGTTTCAGGTTCGTACATTACAATGTTAGTAGATAAGAATATTGTTAATTATGAATCAGGAAACTTTGCATGATATCGATACGACATTATTTTGTTAGGAAATCACTAATAAAAAGACTGTGTATAGCATTAACAGTTTTAGCGTTCAGTACAGCTCTGTCTGCTAGTGATTTGAAAAACTCTTTACAAAGCACTTCAATAAATAGCACTTCAAAAATCATCACTCAGAAGCAGCTAGAATCGGCTTGGTTGCGTATGCCAGAGCAAGCTTTGTTAGTTCAGTTAGAGAAAGCGAATCAGCAGCAAGGCAGCCGCTGGTGGTGGGAAAACCCAAGCTTAAGCCTAGATTATCAAGCAGAAGATAGCTCTGTTTCGACATTAGATTCTGGCTTGCCCAGTCAGTGGGAAATAGGCTTGGAATTGCCTATTGCTGGACCAAGTTTGTGGGGTATCCAATCAAATATACAGCGCTTTCAGAGAAAACTTGTTAATGCGGAGCAACAAATGTTGCGTTGGCGTTTGGCTGGTGAGCTTGAACAGTTGGCTTGGTTAATCAAACTTAATGACCTACAAGTAAAGCTGATGAAAAAGAAATACCAGTTTAGTCTAGATCATGTTGACTGGATTTCTAAACTGGAGCGCTTAGGTGAGCGTCCTCAAGATGAAGTATTACAAGCACGTCAGCAGTTGATTTTAGCTCAGTCTGAGTATTTACAAGTGCAGCAGTTATTGCAGCAAAGTGAAATGCGCTGGCAGCAACTAACAGGATTAGAGTTTAACTCTTCATCAACGCCAGTTCCTCAGCATATATCTTTATTGAATCAAATCTCAACTGACAAAATATCAGAAAATAGTGCAGGGGATTTGGTTCAGAGTTCGCCGTTGTTACTTTGGCGTCGTGCGCAACTCGATGTTGTTAAGTTGGATTTACAGCAAGAAAAAGGCAGAAGCGGTGCACCGACTGTTCGTCTTGGTTTACTTAAAATCGAGGAATTAGGTAGTCAAGAACAGAAAAATAGTTGGCAGCTGGGCATAACCATTCCTTTGGGCTCAGGCTCTGTTGGTAGGTGGCGTGGTGGATATCGTGCCATTGGTGATGCTGAAGTTCAGTATGAAAAAACACATCGAATGCTGATGCTAGAGCAGCAAAGACTTCAATCTACGATTAAGACAAAAATGCTGCAATTGTCGGTTATTAAGCCGCTAGAAAAAGATTTAAAAGCGATTTTTCAACCACGTTATAACGCCTATAAACAGGGCATGATTAGTAACTTAGAGTGGCGCCCGTTGCAGCAGTCGTATTGGGATACTCAGCAGCGAGTTAGTGCTGTTGAAATTGAATTAAGAGCACTGCAATCACAATTAAATCATCTACAAGGGGTTATGTAATGAGTCTACCTAAATTAAAACAGAAATTATCATCGCCTATTAAAGCGAACTTGATAAACCTTATTATTTTGGTAGGTTTATTTCCAGTAAATTCATTGGCAGAGGGCAGTGGCAGTATTTCACCTGTGCTGGAAGTTAGCGCAGAACAACAAGCAAGCTTGGGCCTACAATTTTCTTCCCTTGAAGCTTTAAAGCAAAGTTTTGGTACCCAATGGCCAGCGCGAGTTACAGCCCCTGCAGAATCGATACAGGCGTTTAGTTTACCGGTAGACGTGATGGTGGAGCAGCTTTACGTTGCCAACGGCCAAGCTGTTGAGAAAGGACAAAAATTAGCTCGCTTAGAAAGTCGCCAGTTAAGGCTGTGGGCAAATGAATTGCTGGTGGCCGATGAAAAACAATCGCAATGTCAGCGCGAGTTGGATTTGTTAACTCAGCGTTCAGAGTTGGGCCTCAGTAAACAAAATGAGGTGGTTCAAAAGCAGAGTAATTGTCTTATTTTGTCGCGACGTTTAGACAGTGCTGTGGCTTCCTTGCGTCATACTGGTTGGGATAAAGGTAGGATTAAACACTTACGTGAAGGTGGTGTATTACAAGAGTATTTGGAAACTAATGCTTCGGTAAAAGGTGTGGTTGCAAAGATGGATATTACGCCAGGGCAGCACTTGGAGGCCGGTGTTACCTTATATGAATTATGGCCACAGTCTCAATTGCGGGTGCAGGCAAATATTCCCGATTCAGTGGCTTCACAGATTTCTTTGCAATCTAAGGCATCAGTGTCACCAAGAACCGAGGGTGAACAGTTTTTTGCCACGGTGGAGCGAATTTCCGATCAGGTAGATCCGTTTAATCGCCGCAGTGTATGGTTGGATATAACCGGCAATAACGTTAACGCTGGTGCAGCATATTACGTACGTTTTTCACAACAAACTGAACAAAAATACGGCCGCTCAACGTGGGCTGTTCCAACAAAGGCCGTGGTTAGAGAAGCCGGAAATGATTGGGTTTTTGTGCAAATAGCAGGTTCTGATTCTGCTGCTATTGAAGTGCATCAGGTGAGCGTTTTGGGAATGATTGACGGAAAATTGCAAATTTCCGCTGATTTATCCGCAAATGCACGCATTGCAGTGACTGCAACAGCGGCGCTTAAAGGTATCTGGCTTGGCATGGGAGGAGAGTAATGTTAGCTCGACTGATTCAATTTTCATTAACCCAGCGCTTGCTTATATTAGTGATCAGCTTAGGTGTGTTCTTTCTGGGTGGATCACGCTTGATGGAAATTCCAATTGATGCCTTTCCGGACATTTCGCCAACACAGGTTAAGATAATCATTAAAGCGCCGGGTTTAACGCCAGAGGAAGTAGAGAATCGTGTGACTTGGCCAGTGGAGGTTGAGTTGCTAGGGGTTCCAAAACAGCAAACGCTACGCTCTTTGGCTAAGTACGGTTTAACGGACATTACTTTAGACTTTGAAGACGGAACTGATATTTATTGGGCTCGACAGCAGGTTGCTGAGCGCTTATCTGCGGTTTGGGATTCTTTACCAGAAGATGTCAGTGGTGGTATAGCACCAATGAGTACTCCTTTGGGTGAGCTGTTCATGTTTACCTTAGACGGACCTTATAGTTTAGAGGAAAAACGCCATATATTGGATTGGACGATCAGACCTGTCTTACGCGGTGTTGCAGGCGTTGCTGATGTAAACGCTTTGGGTGGTCATGTAGAAACATTTCAAGTAAGTCCTAATCCATCGGCGATGCAGCAGTTAGGTGTTGATTATCAAACGTTAGAGCGAGTTCTTATTGAAAATAACAGCAGCGATGGCGCGGGCCGCTTAGATGCTGGTGAAGAGACGTATCTCGTGAATACTGGTGGACGTATTCATAATCTTCAACAGTTGAAAGATTTGGTGGTATTGGAACGCGAGGGGAATGCTATTCGGTTGTCTGAAATTGCAACGGTTTCATTGGGCAGTTTAACCCGGTACGGGGCGGTTACTGATAGCGGTAAAGGCGAAGCTGTACAGGCGTTAGTGGTTGCCTTACGCGGCGCCAATGCTAGTGAGGTCATTAAAGGCGTACAGCAAGCGTTAAAGACTCTTGAGTCGGCTTTGCCGGAAAAGCTGATTGTTCGTCCCTTTTATGATCGCAGTCACTTAGTTGAGCGTGCCGTTAGTACAGTAAGTACGGCGCTGATGTTTGCGGTATTGCTGGTATTGCTTTTATTGGGCTTGTTCTTAGGTGATGCACGTGCGGCCTTAGCGGTTGCTATTAGCTTGCCAATGGCGGCAATGGTTACCTTTATTCTGATGGCACAATTTGATATGTCGGCAAACCTAATGAGTTTAGGGGGGTTGGCGATTGCGATCGGTATGTTGGTTGATGCGTCTGTGGTTGTCGTTGAAAACAGTGTTGCGCGCCTTGCTGCTGCGCCAAAAGGCTTGCCGAAATTGCACATTCTTTTTAGAGCTGTGCGTGAAGTGGCTGGGCCTGTAGTGTCGGGCACCTTGATTATTCTGTTGGTATTCGCACCCTTGATGACACTGGGTGGCTTGGAAGGTAAGTTGTTTATTCCTGTTGCCTTGACCATCGTCTTTGCTTTGGCGGGTAGTTTGGTTCTGTCGCTTACATTGATTCCGGTTGTCTGTTCTTGGTTGATTAGTAGTGAATCTTCAAAAACCCCAGGATGGGTAGAAGCTTTACAACGAGGTTATCGTACTGGCTTAGTGAATGTGATTGGTCGCCCTAAGTTGATTTTGTTGCCAACTGCTTTTGCCCTTGTGTTAGCGATTTTTGCTTATACCCAAGTGGGAAAATCCTTTATGCCAGATATGGATGAGGGGGACTTGATTTTACAAATTGAGAAAATTCCTACTATTAGTCTAACGGCATCCCAAGAGATTGATAATCTGGTGACGGGAGCTTTGGTTGATCAAATCTCTGAAATCGAACGTGCGATTGCTCGAAGCGGTGCAGATGATTTAGGCATGGATCCGATGAGCCTTAACGAAACGGATATCTTTTTACAGCTAGCGCCACGAGATCAGTGGCAGCTTGAAAGTAAAGATGCTTTGAAAGATCGCATTCGTACCATGATGTTGGATTTCCCAGGAATTAACTACGCGTTTACTCAGCCGATTGATATGCGAGTATCTGAAATGATCATTGGAAGTCGCGGCGATGTTGCGGTGCAAATATTTGGTCCTGAGTTAGATGTATTACAGAAGTTGGTATTACAGGTAGGCGATTTGTTAACCCCTTTGCAGGGTAGTGAGGATGTTGTTGTTCAGCAGTCAGATGGACTGCATTATTTGCGTTTACAGCCAGACCAGCAAGAAATTGGTCGTAGAGGCTTGTCGTTACAGCAAGTTCAGCGTCAGTTACGTGCAGCATTAGATGGCTTGCAGGTAGGAGAGGTTCAACGTGAAGGCGAATATGCCGGTATACGTTCGCCCTTGGTTATCCGTTACGAGAAGCCCGAAGATTGGCGCAGCTTGTTAGCCAGCCAGAGCTTGTCAGATGCAGAAGGTCGTCCTGTGTCGTTATCAGAACTGGTTAGTATTGAACAAAGCCAAGGGCCGGTATTGATCCAACGCGAAGCAGGCCAGCGTTTTGGTCGCGTTGATGTATACGTGGGTGAGCGTGCTTTGGTGGATTATGTAACCGAAGCTCAGGAATTGGTTGAGCAGCAGCTGGACTTGCCCCAGGGTTATTATTTGCAATGGGGGGGTGAATTTGAGAATCAGCAGCGTGCGAGTGCTCGTTTAGCATTAATGGTTCCTATGGCTATTGCCTTGGTATTTTTGGTATTGTTCAGCACCTTTGGTAAGGTGTCAGAAGCTCTGTTAGTACTTGGTAATATTCCGCTGGCGCTTATTGGTGGCATTCTTGCTCTGTGGGCTTCTGGTACTTATTTATCTGTGCCCGCATCAGTGGGCTTTATTGCACTTCTGGGTGTTGCAGTGATGAACGGAGTGGTATTAGTTGACCAATTCAAACAACTACAAGCTCAGGGAGCGACCGGATTAGATGTGATTGTTGAGGGTGCGGTTCGTCGCTTGCGCCCAGTATTAATGACTGCGACCACAGGAGCATTTGGTTTGCTTCCACTATTGTTTGCGACAGGTCCAGGCAGTGAAATTCAGAAGCCTTTGGCGATTGTGGTTACAGGTGGTTTGATTTCTTCGACACTGCTCACGTTATTTTTAGTACCGCTGTTGTATCGAAAATTTATCTATAAAGTAGAGTTGGTAAAAGTGGAGGTATCATTATGAATCAAGCATTATTAACACTGTCAACGGCACCGGATTTTGAAGATGATCTAGTAGACTGGTTATTGGTTCAAGGTAGCGCAGAAGATGGGCTTGAAAACTGTCACATCCATGGTTTTAGTAGTTGGGCTGGCTATGGTCATGGTGCTGATGTTGCTACTTTGAGTATTGCTGAGCAAGTAGCGGGTAGGCAAAAGCGGGTTTTCTTTTCATTACAAGGAGGGGAAGGTAACCTCACAAAGCTGGTTAATCAGCTAAGAGAGGATTATCCGAATGTGGATGTTCATTTTTGGCTACAGCCCGTTATCATCGGTGGGCGAATTAAAGGCTAGAAGGATAGGGGATTTGCACACACACTTGCAGGCCCCTATTTTCAGGATGTGTGACTTCATCAGTATTTAGAAGGCTGGTATTTAAGCAATTGGCCTTGTTACTGAAATTACATTGGCCACCGTATTGCTTGATGATATCTGCAACGATAGCCAAACCCAGACCGTGACCAGAAGTGCTTTCATCTAAGCGTTCACCTGGGTGTTGTAAACGTGGAAGTTCTTCACTAGCAACACCGGGTCCATCATCGCAAATACAAACTCTTAAGACTCGTACATTATTATCATCGATACCAGAGGCAGAAAGTGTATCGAGTTGAATCATAACTTGCTGATTGGCCCATTTGCAGGCGTTATCCAATAAATTCCCAAACAATTCCATCATGTCTTCACGATCGCCAGGGAAATCTAATTGCTTTGGGGTATTAAGTTGAATGTTCTGTTGTGGGTGAAGCTTGTTCATTGTCATTTTAAGCTGTTCGAATAAGGTGACCATGTCTAATGCTTGGCCGCGACTCATAAGTCCTGCAACACGACCGTATTTTAATTCTCGATCAATCAAATTTCGTATAATTTTCAGTTGCTGCTGGCACTCTTTTTGTTCTTGCTCACCTTGAGCCGATAACGGTAAATCGAGGCGATTGGTGATGATGCTGAGGGGTGTTTTTAATGCGTGAGATAAATTTCCAGTGGCAAGTCGAGCTCGAGCTAAGCGTTCTCGTGTCCGAACGCCAAGGTGGTTAATCTCTTTCACAAGTGGTTGCAGCTCTTCCATCGGTGAAGAATCAAGCGCCTCTCTTTGCTGCACAGTGAGTTCTTGCAATTGGGTTTTTACTTTATCGAAAGGCAGAAATAGATATTTTAACAAGCGCTGTAAAATAACAATCCAGATGAGAGCAGCAAGAAAAAAGACGATGAATAAAATTAATAAAGCCCAGCCAAATATCCGTTTTACCGGCGCGAAATCTTCAGCGACTTGCATGCTGATCGTGACATTTTCAAGGGTATCTAAAGGGCGGTTGTCGTTATAGGCAATAAGATAAAGGTATTGATTGTTAGGGAAATCTAGCCAGGCGTAATGGGCATCTTTAATAGAAAATTGATTCAGTAATGGATTAAAAAGCGGGCTTTTAGCCTGAGTATTTGAAGCAGTAGTGGTTGACGAAATATTATCTGTGGTAATTAAAGGCTTGGAGCTTAGTAGGTTATTATCCAGTGAAAGTGAGTTTAGTTGCGTCTTGCCATATGTCGGATGCTCAACTTCTATTTGATAATAATGGCCCGAATAGGGGGCTTCAAAAATAGGTTGGTTTACACCGTCAGCCAAATAGAATTTATTATTATCAAAACGTAATGCGCCTAAGAGCATTTCAGCGTCATGTTCTAAGCGTGTTTGAAAGTAACGTTCTGCCGCATGGTTTAACGCAAAATAGGCGCTGGCTCCAAACAGACTGATGATGCTGGCCACGGTAAACAGCGTTTGCAAACCTAACCTTCTTTTTAACGACCAGCTTTTCATCTTAGCGCTCTCCTAACATATAACCCTGACCTCGATAGGTCGCGATTGCTTCTTTGCCGAGCTTTTTTCTGAGTTTGCGAATATATACCTCGACTAGATTCTCACTTTTTTCTTCTTGCCAGTCATAACAGCTTTGCAGTAATTGCTGCTTGCTAACTAATTTTCCTGCATTCAGCATCAGGATTTTTAACATGCTAAATTCAGTGGCTGTAAGGGTTAGGCATAATCCAGATTCTAGGCAGGCTTGCTGTTTATCTTCATCCAAACAAATTCCAGCTGCTTGCAGTTGTGTATGACCATGTTGTTGGTCACGTCGGCGTAAAGCTTCTAAGCGTGCTAATAACTCAGGCATGTGAAACGGCTTGCCTAGATAGTCATCTGCCCCCGCATTAAGGCCATCAACACGTTCTTGCCAACTGTCACGGGCGGTTAATATTAATACCGGCGTTGAGATGTGATGGCTGCGCCAATATTTTAAAACGTCCATGCCGCTTTTTTTGGGTAGGCCTAAGTCTAAAATAACAATGTCGAATGTGGCTTGATTTTCTAGTCTACGTTCGAAATTTTGTTGTAGGTGATTTTGTGCCCAGTCTCCACGATCAATATGATCGCACTGGTGACCATTGGTTTGCAGGGCAGTTATGATATCTTGGCTTAACGTAGGGTCATCTTCGACAAGTAGAATATTCATAATATGCGGCCTTTTGAGAGGAAAATCAGGCGAAAATAAAGCTTTCTTCGCCTGAATCTTAACTACGAGATCTAACTGATGATAGTACTAGGCTTTCGACCAAACACCCGCTGGGATTAACCCCTCTAGCTGGCTAATTTTGTCATCACGTTCAGCCGTATCGGTCGCCGTAATGGTAACGTGGCCTAATTTACGAGCAGGGCGCGCTTCTTTGCCGTAGCTATGAACATAAGTCTGGCTCATATTTTCAGCCGCTGCTGTAGGACCTTCATCACTGATGACGTTAATCATGGCAACTGCGGGGAAATTCGAAGCCGTATCGGTAATGGATTGACCCGTAACCGCAAGCATGTGGTTACGGAATTGACTAGTAACAGCCCCTTCAATCGACCAATGTCCCGAGTTATGAACGCGAGGTGCGACTTCGTTAGCGATTAGGTTATCTTCAGTTTCAAATAACTCTAATGTAATTGTGCCAACATAATCTAGGCTGGTGGCGATTTGCTCGATATAGCGTTCAGCAATGGCTTGCTTCTCTGCACTAAAACCATGAGCAGGGTACAGCGAATAACGCAAAATACCTTCGTGATGAATATTCTCGGTCATTGGCCAAACTTTAATATCGCCATTTTCACCGCGACAACCAATCACTGAAATTTCACGAATAAACGGTACAAAGGCTTCGGCAATCAGTTCACGATTACCAATTTCAGCCCAAGCGGCGGTTGCATCGGATGGCTCGCGTAAAACGAACTGGCCTTTACCGTCGTAACCTTCGGTTGTGGTTTTCATGATGATTGGCAGACCCAACTTCTGCACAGCGTCATGAATGTCAGCGAGGGAGTTTACTGCATGAAATTCTGCTGTTGCAATGCCAGCAGCGCGCAAAGCATTTTTTTCAGTAATACGATTCTGGAACGTTTTTAAGGCGGTAAGGCTTGGAAATACCTTATCTTCAACACTTTCCATCTGGCTAACGATATGAGCAGGGATGTTCTCTGTCTCATACGAAATGCGATCATTATCGTTTAAAAACTGCTGCAAGCTGGCTTCATCAAAAGCCCGTAAATCGTATAGATTAACGGTGATGTCATTTTGATCTGCAATACTGGCGGCTAACATTTGACCCAGTTGACCGTTACCTAATATACCTAGCTTCATTAGCCTTCTACTCTCGGGTCAGGTTGGCTTAAAATCGTTTCAGTTTGATTTTTCTGGAACTGATGAAGACGCTTAGTCAGTTCGCTATCGCTGGTTGCAAGAATCTGAGCGGCTAAGAGGCCTGCGTTCTTTGCCCCTGCATCGCCAATGGCGAGTGTACCTACGGCAACACCACCCGGCATTTGAGCAATGGATAATAAAGAATCAATACCGTTTAAGGCGCGAGACTTAACCGGCACACCTAAAACAGGCAATACGGTTTGAGAAGCGCACATGCCTGGTAAATGAGCAGCACCACCAGCGCCACCGATAATCACTTTCAAGCCGCGGCTTTCAGCGCTTTTAGCGTAATCGAACAATAAATCAGGAGTTCGGTGAGCGGAAACTACATTTACTTCATAAGAAACTTCCAACAAGTCGAGCATGTCTGCTGCATGCTTCATGGTTGGCCAGTCACTTTTAGAGCCCATAATAATGCCAACAAGCGCCGTCATAGTATTGTCCTAGCTGATCTATAAAGGCGCGGATTCTATCATAAATGATTAAAAGCGCACAGATTGCTGTTGTATCTGCTTCAATAAGGACGTATCCAAGGAAACAAAGTGTGTTTTTTGTGGCAGCTTAACAAAAATGGGTTCATGGATTTGATTAAGATCGTAATGTTCTTTTTTAAGATCAACTTTGCGGTATTTGAAGGTTCCCGTCGTTTCTTCCTGCTCTCGAATACGCACAAATACTGGGATAGCATAGGTCGGGAGTTTTTCATGCAAATGTCGTGAGAACGCGACTTCATCAAATTCATGGATATTCTTTAGGGTTAGCGCCGCCATACCTGCTCGGCCATCGGTGCCAGGTATTTCTACGCCATAAGCGATGCTGTGCTCAACTCCGGGGAATTCATTCGCCACGGCTTCGACTTCGGTTGTCGCAACATTCTCACCTTTCCAGCGAAAGGTATCTCCTAAGCGATCGGCAAAGGCGATGTGTTTGAAGCCTTGGTTAATCACCATATCGCCCGTATTAAACCAACGGTCACCTTGGGCAAAAACATTGTGGAAGATTTTTTTAGCGCTCTCAGCTTGGTCGGTATAGCCTTCGAAGGGCTGCTTGTCGTTGATTTCAGTAATCAATAAACCTGTGTCACCTTTTTTAACGGGCTGCATAAACCCTTTAGCATCTCGGGTAGGTTCATCATTTTCGATGTCGTATGCCACAATATTGTAAGGCAGAGGGCATAAGCCTGCGGTTTTATCTAGGTTTAAGGCGTTTGTGAAGACCAAGTTGCACTCGCTGGCACCATAGAATTCATTAATGTGCTTAATGTCAAAGCGTTGCTTAAACTCCATCCAGATGTCTGGACGCAAACCGTTACCGATGATGGCTCGAATATTGTGATGCTTGTCGCTGCTCTGGGGGGGTGTATTTAAAAGATAACGGCAGAGTTCACCGATGTAGCAAAAGGTGGTGGCTTGGTAGTGTCGAATTTCATGCCAAAATTGAGTGACACTGAACTTTCGACTGATTGCTATGCAGGCTCCGGCTCCTAGAACCCCGGCCATTGATACGGTGAGGGCATTGTTGTGATAAAGCGGTAAGCTTAAATACATCACATCGTCAGGGCGTAAGCGCATTGACGCTAGGCCTAAGCCCGCCATGGATTTGTGCCAGCGATAATGACTCATGATCGAGGCCTTGGGTAATCCTGTGGTACCTGAGGTGAAAATATAGAAACAGGGCTGCTTCATTTGTATTTTGGTGGTGGTACCAGGATTTGCTTCGCTCATTCCTTGGCTGACAATCGCCATGTCTTGATAGTGTGGCGGGCAAGAGGACGAGCCTGTATCTTTTAGGCTGGTATCTTCTTCTAAATAGTACAGATGATTTTTAAGCTCATTGCTTAAGCTTTCTTCCACCGTCGACATGTTGCTGATTAGTTCTGCGCCCACCAGCATCATTTTGGGCTTTACTAAATTGATGCTGTGCAGTAAGACTTCACCACGTTGTGAGGTATTAATCATCGCGGCAATCGCGCCAACTTTAACAATGGCCAATACTGCGACTAAGCATTCCGTACGGTTTTCGATATTGATGGCAATAGCATCGCCCGGTTGAATGCCTTGGCTTAAAAAATAGTGGGCGTATCGATTTACCCACATATTGATGTCGTTATAACTAAACTCGTCGTTCAAATAGCGAATAGCAGGGGCGTTCGGGCGCTTTTTTGCGTGTGCTTCTAAATGCGTACCGATTGAACGATAACGATCAGGTTTTGAACTAATGAGTGTATAAAGGCCTTTGATGAGTGGCTTTGTTCCTTTTGGAATGCAGGCTGAGCTAACAATGTTGGTAAAATTTACTAAGCGCGGTTTCATAACATCTCTTTGCTATTTTTCTAATGAGTCATTGCCAGCGGGTTGAATTATTTCAACTCACTGGATGATTTATTTAACAAGCGACGAGCAATAATTAATTGCTGGATTTGCTGAGTACCTTCAAAAATATCCAGTATTTTTGAATCCCTTGCCCACTTTTCTAGCAATTCATCTTCGCAATAGCCTACGGCTCCTAATAGTTCGACGCATTTAAGGGTGATCGCATTGGCAATACGGCCCGCTTTGGCTTTTGAAATAGAGGCTTCTATCGAATTTGGAATGCCGTTATCGGCCATCCATGCGGCTTTAATGGTTAATAGGCGTGCAGCTTCTAGTTCTGCTTCCATGTTGTATACTTCAGCTTGTAACTGAGAGCCGAGTTTAGAAGCGCGTTGGTAATCGAATTGAATGCCTTGCTTTGTTAATAGCTCTTTTGTGCGTTCTACCGATGCGGTTGCGACGCCTACCGCCATGGCGGCAACAACAGGGCGAGTATTGTCAAAAGTTTGCATCACTCCGGCGAAGCCTTTATCGACGTTTACTTCTTCCGTTCCTAAAAGGTTTGCACGCGGAACACGGCAATCGTTAAAACTGATCGCGGCCGTATCCGAGGCTTTAATACCCAGCTTTTTTTCTAGGCGAGTCACTTCCATTCCGGGGGTGCCTTTTTCAACAACAAAGGACTTAATTGCGGCTTTCCCTAATGATTTATCAACGGTTGCCCATACCACAACCGCATCGGCACGTTCTCCTGAGGTGACGTATATTTTTTCACCATTAATGATGTAATCATCACCGTCTTTGATTGCGGTTGTGCGTACGGCGGCTGAGTCTGACCCACAACCAGGCTCGGTGATGGCCATTGCAGCCCAACTATTACCAAAGCGCGCAAGCTGTTCTTCATTGGCCACGGCGGCAATCGCGGCGTTGCCTAAGCCTTGGCGTGGCATCGTTAGAGATAATCCAACGTCACCACGACAGAGTTCGGCTAGGCCTAATACACTGGTCATATTAATGCCGTTTTTAATCTCGCCGTCGTTGCTGGCACTGCGTCCCAGCTTGCCGGAACCTGCACCGTCATCGCCAAGCGCATCGTTCATGCCATCCATAATGGCGGCAAACATATCAAGCTCAACGGGATAGTCGTGTTCAGCGCGATCGTATTTTCGAGAAATAGGACGGAAAACATTGTCGGCGGTTTGGCGTGCTTGATTGACTAATACACGTAATTTCTTCGGCACTTCTAAATAAATCATAATAAAAATCCTTTCATCCGTATTACAGCTGCAAGCCGCCATTGATAACGCCTAAGATGCGTAAGTCACGATACCAACGTTCGGCGGGATGTTCTTTCGTAAAACCGTGCCCTCCCAATAATTGAACCGCATTTGTGCCAATCTCCATGCTTTTATCGATGCACAGCTGGTGGGCCAAAAATGCATCTCGATGGAATTCTTCGCCGCGTTCAAAGCGACTGGCGGCTTTCCAAACTAATAAGCGCATGCTTTCAATTTCGATTTTCATATCGGCTAACATAAATGCTACTGATTGGCGGTGACTGATCGGTTCGCCAAATGCGTAGCGTTCATTAACGTAAGGAATCAAATAATCGAGAGCGGCTTGGCAGCCACCGATCGCCATTGCACACCAAGCTAAGTTGCCGCTATCAATAAACGTTTGGTAGTCAAAAGTTCTTGAGGCTGGGTTGCCCATGCCTAATAGAGCATTGTTATCGACTTGTACTTTGTCGAGCTTTAAACGTCCTATTTCTGCCGCGCGTAAGCCCATGGCTGGGCTGGATTTAAAATTTAAGCCCTTGCTATTGGCGGGCACAATGAACAGTTGATTTGTGCCTTTTAGCTTTTTATTTTTGACTTCTGCCGCCACCAAGTAACAATTAGCGCTTCCGGCTAAAGGAATAAAGGATTTGATGCCGCTAATAACATAGCCTTTTTTATTCTTTTTTGCGGTAGTCGCTAAGTGTCTCGCATCGAATAACGGGTGAGGCTCTTGTACGGCAATGGCGGCTGAAAATACCGTATTTGATTCTGCAGATTCATTAGTGGTCATGTCTGCACAAAACTGCGGTAACCAGCGCTCTTGCTGCGTTGTATTGCCCCAACGACTTAGGGTATTAACGACGGAGCTGCTTGCTAAAATGGCGTAGGCTAAAGAAAAATCCCCCCAAGCAAGATCTTCAGCAACCAAGGCATTGGTCATCGGCGATAATTGGCCTGCGCCTCCCAAAGTTTCAGGTATGGCAAAATAATTGAGCCCTAATTCTTGAGCATTTGCCAATAGTGATTCTGGCAATTTAGCGTCTTCGTCAGCTCGCTGAGCCACTGGGCGAATATTGTGTTCTGCGTAAGACTGCACGCTGTCACGAATCATTTGCTGTTCATCGGATAATGACAGATCAAATAATGGAGGAGGTGCGGGTAGCGCTTTGAGATCACCTTTTGATTGCGTCTCTTTCAGTGCTTTTTTCGCCATCAGCTTTTGCGCAAGCTCGAATCCTTTTTTGGTCGATATGTAGACGATTTTTTCAGCAGGCTTGGCAAGTTTGTATTTTTGTACCAAAGGATTTGCTGCAAAGCGACTTGCTAGACCTAAGCCTAGGCCTTGTAGATCGGTAGCCATAATATTGTGCCATTAAAAATGATTGTTTAAACGTTAACGATTAATTGCAGGTTAACGATGAAAGAGTACCAATATTCTAATAATCCTCATTGGCATCAGAGGCTGATTTAAAATGTCTTCAAAGCTAGGTATGATGTGAGTTCATTCAGATTAATTGATTTATACTTATGCTAACTCTAATTTCTCCTGCAAAAACTCTGGATTTTGAAACCCCAGCGGTGACGAATACCCATACCCAAGCTGATTTCTTAGAGCATTCAGCTGAATTAATCGATCAGCTTAAAGAGCAGTCTCCAGCCGATATCAGTGCACTTATGAAATTAAGCTCGAAACTATCTGAGCTTAATGTCCAGCGTTTTCACGACTGGTGCTTACCGTTCAACTCTGAAAATGCCAAAGCGGCCATCTTGGCGTTTAAAGGCGATGTTTACACGGGACTTGATGCTGAAAATTTCAGCGAAGACGACTTTGCCTATAGCCAATCTCATCTTGCAATATTATCAGGGCTTTATGGGTTATTGCGTCCATTGGATTTGATTCAGCCTTACCGTTTAGAAATGGGAACCAAGTTTAATAATTCGCGCGGAGCGAACTTATACAGTTTTTGGGGCTCTATTATCACCGACGAAATTAATAAGCGCTTAGCGGCGACCAAAAGCCAGGTTCTGGTGAACTTAGCGTCTAATGAATACTTTAAAGCGGTTAAACCAAAGCAATTACATGCTGAACTTATTACGCCTGTATTTAAAGATGAAAAAAATGGTCAGTATAAAATAATCAGTTTTTATGCGAAAAAAGCGCGCGGTTTAATGGCGGCTTATATTATTCAAAATAAAATCAAAAGTGTTGATGATTTGTGTCAGTTTGATGTGGCAGGTTATCGCTTTGTCGCCGCAGAATCTGATGCGCAGACACTTACGTTTAAACGTTCGGAGAAGGAATTAGCCAATGCTAAATAAGATGAAAAAAACGTTGATTGCATTCAGTATTGTGCCAGTGATCGCGACGATGTCAGGTTGTGCTTTATCGCCACAAATTATTACGCTAGATAGCCGTAATACATTGCAGGTGACGGAAACTATTTCGGGCCGTACTGCGCTGGTAAGAGTGCTTGATGAGCGCGCAGTAACCGACAGCTTAGGAAATCGAGGTGGAGCAGAGCCAGAGCAAGCACTGTTGATTGCTCAACCGACCTTGAAAGCGGCATTGACTGAAAAGATGCAAGCCAGTTTGCAGGCCTTTGGTTTTGGTGGGGCTAGCCCATTCCAGCCAGTAAAAGTTGAAATGGTGGTTAATCAATTTAATTATCAGTGCAACGAAGGGAATTGGGTCAGCGAATGCCAGCTGGATATCGAGCTTAGATTAAATATCGATAATGATGGCAAGGTGTTCAGTCAGCCGTTTAAGTTGAATGAAGAACGCAGTGTCGCCATTGCGCCACAAGCTGAATACAACAGTTTGTGGATTAACGAGAGCATCGATAAACTTTGGCAGCATATATTTTCTAAGCCACAAGTAAAAAGTGCTTTGGGTGTTCAATAGTTTTATCAGTTTGAGCGGTAAGAATTAAAAAAACGCTATTTATGTCTTAGTGATTACTAATAATAAATAGCGTTTTTTTATGCGTTCAATCTAGGATTGAACCGCAGATTTAACGGCTTATTTCTGAGCGTGTTGCTCATTAGCCGTAGGAGCTTCATTCAACAACATTAAGTCCGTAAGAATGTGGCCTGCTTCAACAAGAAGTGCGTCAGGCTCTTCTTCTTTTTCACTTTCTTTACCGTCTTTCTTATCTTTCTCAGCTTGTTCTGCTTCGGCTAATAATTCTTCTTCAGTTTGAAGGGCTTCTAATAGCTCCATACCTTTTGCTTTACGGCGCTTGTTTTCTATCTCTAAACGCTGTTTTTCATTGTCTTCACGTTCTTGCTTACGCTGCTTTTCGTTGAGCGTAATGTCGGTACGTGCGCGCAAATCTGTCATCAATTCTTTTTGATTATTTAAATAAACAAAATCAGGATTGCTTTCAATACGGTCTTGATGTTTTTCACGCAATACTGGCAGCCATTGTTGAAAATCTTTTTTCGCTTTATAACCAGCAGGGCGAATGGTATCCCAAGCTAATGCTTCATCCAATGCGCTTTCACCAATTTTTTCTTTATCAAACAAAGAAGGGAATAAAATGTCAGGAATAACCCCTTGATGCTGAGTGCTATCGCCAGAAACACGATAGAACTTCGCTTGAGTCAGCTTTAACTGGCCATGTTCAAGTGGTAATACCGATTGTACGGTGCCTTTACCAAAAGTCTGGCCACCGACAACAATACCGCGGCCATAGTCTTGAATCGCGCCCGCAAAAATCTCAGAAGCGGATGCACTTAAACGGTTGGTTAAAACACCAAGAGGGCCGTCATAGACGATGCCTTCTTTCTGATTTTTGTATTCAGGTAATACCTGAACATAACCGTTTGAATAACGAACTTGAACGACAGGGCCACGATCGATAAATAAATCCGTTAGGCTTAACGCTTCATCTAATGAGCCGCCACCGTTATTACGAAGATCAACAATAATGCCATCCACTTTTTCTTCTTTTAGTTCGTTAACTAAGCGTTCTACGTCGCGAGTTGTACTCTTAAAGTCTTTTTTGCCTTCTTGGCGACCTTGGAAATCGATGTAAAAAGTGGGGATATCAATAACGCCTACTTTTAATACTCGATCACCTTGCTTAATTTCAATGATCTCTTTTTGAGCCGATTGCTCTTCCAGTTTTACTTCATCACGAACAATTTTAATAACTTTGGTTTTTAAGTCGGTAGCATCAGAAGGAATGATTTCTAATTGAACGGTCGTGCCTTTAGCGCCACGAATTAAATCAACGACTTCATCTAAGCGCCATCCAATTACATCAACAATCTCGCCATCTTCTTGGCCAACACCCGTGATTTTATCGGCGGGCTGCAATTGACCGGCTTTATCCGCTGGACCAGCAGGTACAAGGCGAACTACTTTAGTATGTTCATCTTCAGTTTGCAGTACCGCACCAATGCCTTGCAATGAAAGGCTCATATTGATATTGAAGTTCTCAGTATTGCGAGGTGAGAAATACGCCGTATGAGGGTCAAAAGCATGGGTGACAGAATTCATGTACAGCTGGAATCCATCTTCTTCGGTAGCTAAATGGGTGCGGTTTAACTGGTTTTGATAACGTTTGGCTAACAGCTCATAGATGTCTTTGTCTTCTTTATCCGCTAGGCGTAAGTTTAGAATGGAATTTTTTAAGCGCTTGCGCCATAAATCATCCAATTCTTCTTGAGTTTCCGACCAGTCAGCATTTTTGCGATCTAGGCTAAGTTTTTCATCTTTGCTGAAATCATACTTCTTAGCTTTTTCAGGAAGTTGCTTCAATAAAAAAGAAAGACGTTCTGTAATACGTTGCTGAAGACGGTTATACATGAAGAAAGGCGCATCTAAGTTGCCTTTAATTAAGCCGTCATCAAGTTTTAATCGATATTTTTCGAACTCTGCAATATCAGACTTTAAAAGATAGCTGCGCGTACCATCCATTGATTCGATGTATAAATCGAATATCTTGCTGGATAGATCGTCGTCTAAACGCTGTTTCTGATAATGACGACCCAGAAGCTGGTGCAAGCTCTGCTTCGAACTGGTGACTTGCTTGGGGGTGAAATTACGTGCTTCGAAGGGAGCATCGATTTCCGCACGCGGAATAGAGGCTGACGACGGCAAAGCAACAAATAAGAGTAGGGCAATAAATGCACTGATGTTCGTGCGTATAGAAAGAATATTTTTCATAGATTTTTTTATTAACAAAACGTTACCAAATTAATTATCAATAATAGATTGTGGTGCTCATGCTCACAAGGCTATCATGCGCACCTTTTTAGCTATACAGATGCTAAGGTATATATATTCATCTGTATAGGTGTGATTCCAAATAGTTGAGAGAGTTCAGTGGCCAGAGTTAAATTATTGTTACCAGAAGCATTTACCTTTAAGACGGTATTAGACGTACGAGTAACCGAAATCAACTATGGCAACCATGTTGGAAACGATAGCATGGTGTCTTTATTACACGAGGCTCGTTTACGATTTTTACGCAATTTAGGCTTTGGTGAGTTTAACATAGCGGGCTTAGGCTTGATGGTAACTGATCTGATGGTCGAGTTTAAGTCAGAGTCGTTTGTGGGTGAGAACTTACAGTTTGAAGTGGGTGTGGCCGATTTTAATAAATACGGCTGTGATTTTATTTATCGTGTCACCTGTGCCGATGAAGGGCGATTGGTGACGTTGGCCAAAACCGGCATTGTTTTCTTTGATTACGATGATCGTAAAATTGCTCGTATTCCGAAAAAATTCACAGATTTGGTGATGCCAAAAGGTGCGGAAAAAGAGGGCGTATAACCCTCTTTTTATTAGCAGCTAGATTGAATCGGCAAAATACGATGTCACAAAATCTAAAAATGCGCGACTTTTTGTTGAGAGGTAGCGATTTTGTGGAAAAACCGCATTGATGGTACGGACGGGGATTTCCACATCTGAAAATAGATGGACTAATTCACCGGAACGTACATGGCGCTCAGCAATATAGCTTGGCAGTGCCGTAATCCCCATGCCTTGCAAGCACGCCTCATAGCCTAAATCGATGTCGTTAACGGTCAGTTTACGGTCTACTGCTTTAATGCTAAAAGAATGCGCTTTTTCAAATTCACGCAACCAATTCGCTCGCGCATATTCTGCATTACCAATAACCAGCATGCGATGATTTTCAATGTCTTGAAAACGTTCTGGGGTTCCCCATTCCGCTAAGTAGCCAGGTGTCGCGCATACCATAATGCGTTGCTGTGCGACGGGCTTGGCGATTAAGCGTGAATCTTCTTGAGTACCAATGCGCAAGGCAAAATCAAAGCCTTCTTTCACAATATCAACGGGACGGTCACTGATATACAGTTCGAAGCTAATGTCTGGATAAGCCTTTGAAAAATCATTCAGCATACGGGCTAACTCACGGCGACCAAAATTCGACATGGCCGTAATGCGCAGTCGTCCTTTAGGCGTGACATCAAAATCAGTGATGAGCCGTTCAGCTTCTGAAATGGATTCTAAGATATTTTCACAATGCTGGTAAAAAAGCTGACCCGCTTCGGTAGGACTGACAGATCGTGTAGTACGATTTAAAAGACGAACGCCTAAGCGTTCTTCAAGGCCACTGATCTGTTTACTGATTGCGGAAGGCGTGACGCCGAGAGCATCGGCGGCCGCTGTAAAATTACGTGTTCTCACCACTGCGGTGAAAGTTTGAAGTGCATCTGTACGTGACATACTATTAACTCTTTCTAACTAAACCCATGAGAAATGCCAGTATAATGTATTTTTAGGCATTAATCATGAGTATTTTACAGTCAGTATGTAGCGTTAGTACTTTTTATGACTAGCTCTTATCAATTGCGATCGGTTTAACCACAAATAATAAATCACCTTGGTTCACTTGCTGGCCATCACTATTCAATATACGGGTAATTCGGTAGCGCTTATTCGTAGGATAAAGCTCACTATCGCTGCTATTAAAATGCTTCAAGCTCAGTGGGGTAAACATCTTCATCGCTTCCATCAAGCAGATCGTTTGATCGGTATCGATGATATCGCCTTCTTTCGCAAAAGACGGTTCAGTCGGTGACGATGAACTGTAGAAAATGGAGGTGCTTGGAGACAGTACTTTGATCTCATCAGAACCTTCAATTTCAAGTGCTTTTGCATCGACCTGATTGTTATTCAGCTCAGCCAGTGCTTCGATGTCTGCAATCAGTCCTTTACCGTCAGTACGGGCTAAGAATTGTGGCAAGTAGGTAGTATCGTAATCACCCAGCTGGAAAATATCATCGTCTAGAATGCGTTTCAAAATGGTGATGTTGGTACATACCCCAGTGATGCGAACTTGATCAAGGTACTTGCGCAGTTTCTTAATCGTATCGTCACGGTCTTTGCCATGGCAAATGATTTGCACAATCATACTGTCGTAGAACGGCGAAACCTGCTTACCCGTGCCAGCACTGGTGATCAGCTCGATATGATCTTCTTCAGGCAAAACACATTCTGTGATGGTGCCTGGGAAGGGGGCAAAATCAATTAAACCATTTTTGAAAATGGCTTTTTCGGCGGTTACTCGAACCTCAATGGCATAACCTTCTTTCTTTGGCTCAAGATGAGCAATGCTCTTACCTTGGGCGATATCAAATTGTGCGCTGACAATATCAATACCAGATACCAGCTCAGTCACTGGGTGCTCAACTTGCAAGCGCGTATTCATTTCCATGAAATAAATAGCATCGGCATCTAGGTTGTAGATAAATTCAACGGTACCTGCGCCAAAATAATCAACGGCATCAGACAGTTTCTCGGCGTAATCGTAAACCGCTTGCTCAAGATTTTTAGGCAGCATGGTTGAACCAGATTCTTCAAATACCTTCTGGTTATTGCGTTGCACGCTGCAGTCACGTAAACCAAGAATCTTTGTATTGCCATGGCTATCACGTAATACTTGAACCTCGATATGGCGCAGTGACGTAACGTATTTTTCTAAATACACATCGCCATTACCAAATGCGGCTTTTGCTTCAGTGGAGATTTGATGGAATAGGGTATGAATTTGCTCAGGGCGCTCAACGACCTGAATCCCTTTACCACCACCACCGTGAACGGCCTTCAATAGCACTGGGTAGCCAATTTCTTGGGCTACGCTTGCGGTATTGGCTGAGCTTGTCAAAATACCGTGAGAACCAGGCACAACAGGCACATCAGCTGCCATTGCGGTATTAATCGCATTCGATTTGTTACCCATGGTTTCCATAGAAGAAACCGATGGACCTACAAAGTTAATGTCGTAATTACCACACAACGCTGCAAACTGGCTGCTTTCTGATAAGAAACCAATACCCGGGTGCAAGGCATCGACTTGCTCGTGCTGAGCAATGCGGATAACGCTTTTCGCATTCAAGTAACTTTCATCGGGAGTATTACCGCCAATACACACGGCGCGATCGTTTGGCCCAAGCATATCAACTGCAACAGAATTCATGTCAGGGTCCGACTGAACCAGCACGACTTGAATGTCATTATCTTGTGCTTTCTTGATCAATTTTGCCGCTGTACAGCCGCGAGCATGAATCATGACGCGTTTAATTGGGGCAAATTTCTTATCTTTACTGTTGCTTATTCCTGTATCGGGCTCCATGCGCTGAGCCACTACAAAGCCTTTTAAAATTCGGCTTAATACATCGTTCACGGAATAACGAGCGGTTGGAATGCTCGGATCAATCGCTTTTAAGCGATCATCAATATCATCGAAGCAAGGGTGCTTAACAAGGCCATCCATTGAATCTGGAGAAGTCGATAAATAGTTCGATAGCGTCGCAGTGCTTGGCAAATAAGACGGAACGACAATTTGTCCGGCAAACGGCATGTTCGTGCCCGAGAAATAGTAGGTCTGTACCATTGGGTGGGTTACAAAGCTGGCTTGTGCGCCGCCAGTACAATCGCCAAAGCCAAAGATGATAATGGGCAGGTCGTTATCACGGACAAAGCGCGTGATACGATCGTTCACAATGGCCATAGAGAATAGGGCAGCCGCCCCTTCTTTGGTTTGCATACCACCAGACGACATAAAGCATACAAGAGGCAATTGTTGGCGCGCACATTCAACTAATAACTTACAGAATTTTTCCGCGCTGGCCATATCAAAAGCCCCTGCTTGGAAATCCAAGTTGGAGATCAATGCGCCCACGCGTTTTTCTTCACCATCAATGCACAAGTTGCCAAAACCAGTGACGACACCGCAGGGGGTAATGCCCTTGTTTAGTGCTTGCTCTATTGAGTTACGGAAACCAGGGAAGTGAACCGGATCGGATGATAATAGGTTGGCATTAATTTCTTCAAAGTTGGTGAAGAATTTTTCAATCAGCATTGGAGCGCTGGTTTTCTTCTCACGCTTTACATCATCCAACACGCGTTGGATTAATAAATCGTGATACGCCATGGTTAGGCGATTCCAGAAATCTTTGCGACGCCCAATGCTGACAGGGTTGATGCGGCCGTTATAAGATTTTCCTTCTTGCTCTGCTTCTTGATATTCATGCAGCAGTTTTTCGAAGAAGAAAGTAATAATTACAAATAACGTATCAGACAATTGTGGGAAGGCTAACTTCTTCCACTCTTCAACCGATTTTAAGAAGTTGCCACGTTGATTGCTTTTACTGAAATAGCTCAACCAATGATCAAATGATTCGCGTTGCTGCGGCGTATAGCTATCACCCTCAGTCGCTTGCGCTAACGAGTTTAATAATAAGGCGCGTACAGAGTCGCGAGAAAGCGAGCGGTCAACGTTGGCTTCTTTCGCGACGGTTGGCAGGTTATGAATAACGTGATCGTATAGCTCACCAAATACCAGCATATTTTGGCAAACCTGAATAAAATCGCCCCGTAATTCGTCGTGCAAAATCGCATCTAGAATGGTGATGTCAGGGTGCGCAGGGTTCTGAATGCTTTCTTGCTTAAACTGAATGTAAGGCGCAAGTGCTTCTTCAAAAATACGTCGATTGGCTTCAACCGTTACATTCGCCAAGCTGTTTGCTAGCGCTTGTGTTTTTTCTGAAAGTTTCAGTTCGGTGCAAATTTCTTCGCTAATCGCATCGCCGCGTAAAACGGTATTCAAAGCGGCAGCAATCAACTGGTTTAATTCGCCTTTACTTTGCTCTTTCTGCATCGCAACGTTGATTTTCTGCTGGCTTTCATGGCTGATGGTTGTTAGCACAAGCCCTGCTAGCGGGTGTTCATTTTTAAATATAAATTCAGCGATAGCCGAAGGATCTAAAATGTCATCAGCACGCAGTAAAAATCGGTTTTGCTTATAATCTTCCATATAAGCCATTAACCCTTGGAAGTTTTTATTCGCATCGGCTTTCCAACGATTGAATAAATACAGACCAAGGTTAAAGCAAAGCTCTTGTTTTGCTTTTAAATAGTTATCTTTTGGCTCGCCCAAGAACATTTTAAAGATGGTATTACGTTCGCCATCACGATCTTCAAACTTGCTCCAAAAGTTCTTCCAAGATTTGTGCAGAGTTTCGTCGTAAACAATCTTTTCAGGTGCTTGCATCCAGTTTTGGAATTTACGTTGCGCGGCTTTTTCTAAACGCTGACTTAAATCACCTTGTGGAATCTCTTTTTCCGCCAAGCGGCCATAGTTCTCTAATGTTTTAGAGTGAATACGACGGCGCAGCGTTAAATAACGTAAATAGCGATAGGTTAGACCAAAAACGTTAACGTGCTCGGTTGGGTTGTGCGCTAGATAGAAGCTGGACTGGCGTTGCATTTCATCCAGTTTTTCGGAAGGCGATAAAAAGCGTGTAACACTGCGTTGATAGTGCTCAAGCAAATAAGGGTTGGTGCGTGCAAATTCAGCGGCGCCAGACTCGATTGATTGAATACCGGAGATAATTGCACGTAATAAGTTGCCTTGCTTTTCAATGCCATCGCTAGGCGCGTAATCGATGATGCCATCAATCACACCAATGTCTTGTAATTCAAAAGCTGAAACGCCTACGAATTTTGCACATTCTTGCCAGCTCAAGTTGTACTTACGGGCAATGCTTGCTAAACCTTGAGGTTGAATCGTATTGAAAATACCATCACGAACCGAAAGCAATAAGTTAGAGGTTGCCAATGGAATCGCACCACCGGAATAACCCGCGCCCCAAATAATGCCCAGCGTAGGGACATCAAGGTTGGCCATTTCTGTAATTAGGTGAGAAATAGAGTGTGCTTGATTCTCAGCGTTTGCTTCTTCACCCGCATCGGCTCCAGGAGTATCGATTAGTGTAACAACCGGCACCGAGTGCTTGGCGAAATTATGGGCATGCTTAGCGGCTAGCAAGTGGTGCTTGGGTAACCAAGCACCGTTATTGTGTTCACGGTTTTGACAAATAAAACCAATGCGACGGAAGAAACTGCCAAAATCTAATTCAACTTCGGCGACATAAAGAGGGCCGTCATCAACTTCGGTTAAAATTTTATGGGCTAGATTATTAACCAGAGTCTTACTCGACATGCGAGCGCTGTTTTCACTAGGAGTGACGACTTTTTCAATGTAGCTATCAATATCGAGATTGCGTAGGTTTTCACGTTGGCGCTTACAGTTCTTGTCGCTAACCAAGCCTTTTACATGCTTGTTGATGGAGTCATCGTCGATATTTGGAAATAATGAAAAATCTTCGGCGAGTTGCTCGGCAATTATATAGAGCTTATCGATGCCTTTATCGTTGTTCATGTTTACTGTATTTTGTTGTTGGTCGATGAGTATTTTAGTCATTCGATCTTCATCCGTTCATACTGGCTACTGTCCAGTAATATTTAATTGTTATTGTTTATGGCTATGCAGTGTCTGATGTCAATTTGTGCGCATATACATAAGCATTGAGTATGTCATTTTTTACAGCTTCTTGAAAATTAAACTGCCCCCGCAGAGCGAAAACCGAAAAAATAGTGTCATGGCTGGCTCAAATGGCCTTACTTATGGCTTTACTTATCGGTAAGGCCATAAACTTAGCCAGTAATAATGCAATATAGTGCGCTTAGTTTAAAGGTACTGCGACGCATTTTTTCAGAATAATATTGGTGCCTAAAAATCACTAACCAGTAATTTGGGGGTCTTGCTTGTGAATACTAAGCAATTAATAATGCAAGGGAAAGCTCAGTTATTGATGCGTGAAAGCACGATTAGCACGATGGGATTATTACGATGAAAAAATCAGGCGCTTGGTTAGTTCGATACGCATTAGAGCAGTTAGGGATTCGCCATACGTTGGGGATTCCTGGCGTGCACAATACTGAAATTTATGATGAGCTCAATAAATCGGAAAGCATTACTCCTTTATTGGTCACCCATGAAGGGGGCGCTGCTTTTATGGCCGATGCGATGAGTCGCACATCGGATTCGATTGGAACGTTATTAGTCGTTCCAGCAGCGGGTATTACTCATGCCGCCAGTGGTATTGCCGAAGCGCACCTTGATGGTATTCCTATGTTGGTAATCTCGGGTGGTGTAAGAACCGACGGCATGAAATACCAATTGCACGATATGGATCAGCACGGCGTTTTAAAACCCATTACCAAGGCAACGTTTAAAGTCGAAGTGCAGGCCGATATTATCAGTACCTTGTATCGTGCCTATGACATCGCGATGGCGGGCGAGCCTGGCCCTGTATTTGTAGAGATTCCAGTGAATATCGCTCTGTTTAAAGCAGAATGCCCAGCCCCAATGACGTATGCTGAATACTGCTTGCAAGGTAGCGCTCTTCCGTCTTCGCTTAATGAAGAGGCCGCTCAGCAACAGCAGCTTTTGCAAGAGAAAGCGGTTTCGCAAGCCGTTGATACCTTATTAAGCAGCAAGCAAGTCGGTTTGTTTTTAGGTTGGGGCTGTAAAGAAGCGACTGAGGAAGCAAAACTGTTAGCAGAACTGCTAGCGGCTCCGGTTTCAACCACCTTGCAAGGGTTGAGTGTATTTCCAGGGAATCACCCGCTGCATGTCGGAATGGGATTTGGTGCTTATTCAGTACCCGCGGCAGAACAGGCCTTTAAGCAGGTTGATTGTGTACTCGCTTGTGGAACGCGTTTTAGTGAAATTCCAACGGGTTCTTTTGGCATGGAAGTGCCTGAAAAGTTAATTCATATCGACATTAACTCCGGTGTTTTTAGCGCGAACTATCCTGCTCAAACCGCGATTCAAGGCGACGCAAAAGACATTCTACTGTTAATAATTGAAGCGCTGAAAGAACGAATTGAAGCTGAAACGGCAACTATTAAAGAAAGAACCAAAGAAGAAAGAGAAAAACAGCGAAATAGTGTTGCAGCGAAAATAGCCGCCGAGAAAGAAAAATACCTACAAGAATGGTTCGCACATAATACGAAAGACAAGGTGAACCCTGCGCGCTTCTTTAAGCAACTGCGTGAAGAAATGGAAGATGATGACTTTTTAGTGGTTGATGATGGTAACCATACCTTCTTAGCCGCTGAACTGATGCCTGTGCATTCATCAAAGCACTTTATCTCGCCAACCGATTTTAACTGCATGGGTTATTGTGTACCTGCGGCGATTGGCACCAAGCTAGCGAACCCCGCAAAACAAGTGGTTGGCATCGTAGGGGATGGCGCATTTCTGATGACTTGCATGGAACTGGTCACCGCCACGAACAATGAGCTGGGCTTGATTATTTCGGTCTTTAATGACGGTGAACTCGCACAAATCGCGCAGGCTCAATCGGTTCCTTATAATCGGAAAACCTGTACTAAATTGGGACGCTACAAAGTTGAAGGCGTTGCCATGGCGACAGGCTGCGAATACATTCGGATTAATACCAACGAAGAAATATACGATAGCTTGCAAGCGGCTTTTAAATTCAGCCAGCAGGGCATCTCGGTGATCTTAGATATTAATATCGATTATTCGAAAAAGACTCGATTCACACAAGGCATTGTAAAAACCAATTTGCAGCGTTTTGAACTGTCTGAAAAAGTACGCTTTATTAGTCGTGCGATTAAACGCAAAGTTATGGGCTAAGTGACTGAATAAGCCGACCGTGGTATAAAGGTCGGCTTTAATATTAGCTGTAGAGTGTGAGTGCTGTAATGAAAGTATTGTTGGTAAAAATGTCCTCTTTAGGGGATGTGTTTCATGCACTTCCTGCAGTGCAAGATGCTTATCAGCAAGTCCCTAATTTAGAAATTCATTGGCTGGTGGAAGAGGCTTTTGCCGATATTCCCAACTGGCACCCCGCAGTAAAAAAAGTTATTCCCATTGCTTGGCGTCGCTGGCGCAAAAACCTTTCAAACTCTGATGTTCGCGCTGAAATGAAAGCCTTCTATCAAGACCTTCGCAGTACTGAATACGATATTGTATTAGACGCTCAATGCCTTATTAAAAGTGCAGTAGTCACGCGTATGGCAAAAGGCCCGCGCTATGGCCTAGACAAACAAAGCTGTCGTGAACCCTTAGCGGCAATGGCCTATCAGCATCCGCAATCGGTCGCGAAAGGTCAGCACGCCATTCCACGAGTTCGCCAGCTATTATCACAAGTTTTAGACTACACCATTCCAGATACCTTCTCTTATGGCATCGACCGCAGTCGCTGGCCGCGCCCAGAATTTAAAGTGGGTAACGACGAAAACTATCAAGGTGACTATTGGCTGTTTTTACACGGCACAACTTGGGATACCAAACTGTGGCCAGAAACCTACTGGGTTGAATTGGCCAAGTTAGTCGTGGCCTCTGGCCGAAAGGTGTTATTGCCTTGGGGGAATGACGAAGAAAAATCCCGCGCAGAACGTATTGCCAGCCGAGTAGATGGCGTAGAAGTACTGCCTAAAATGGGCCTTAATGCCTTAAACGCCTACCTTGCACACGCACAAGCCGTAGTGGGCGTTGATACCGGATTATCACACGTAGTCGCCGCGTTAGAAGTACCCTCTGTCGCCATTTATGGCGCAACCGACGCCGTACTGACCGGAGTATTAGGGCCAAAAGTAGACGTGCTAAGCAGTAACCTATCGTGCGCACCGTGTTTAAATAAACAATGCGATCACCCAGACCGCAATGATGGCAACCCAGCACAACCACCGTGCTACCGTTCGATTGCACCGCAGCGTGTATTTGATGCAGCCTTGAATAAGTTAGACTTGATTTCAAAAGTGTAATTTAATCTGAATTTATTATAAGAGCTGTATTAACCATCCGCAGGACTGATCACACCCCGGCCACCTTTATTCAAAACGTGGGTGTAAATCATTGTTGTATTTACATCGGCATGGCCTAACAATTCCTGCACGGTTCGAATATCGTAACCACTTTCTAATAAATGCGTCGCAAACGAATGCCTAAAAGTATGGCAGCTGGCGTGTTTTAAAATCCCCGATTTCTTAATTGCTTCTTTTACGCCACGCTGAATCGTTCTTGGGACTAAATGATGGCGCCCCATATTTCCTGATCTTGGATCTCTGCTTAATGTCTCGCTGGCAAAAATATATTGCCAGGCAAGTTCCTTGCTCGCATTCGGGTATTTTTTGGCTAAAGCGCCTGGTAAATGCACAAAGTAAATATTCTCGGCAAGTGCTTTCTGATGTAAACGATGACATTCTTCAATATGAGAATGAAGCGGGGCAATCGCTCTCTCTGGCAACATAGTTAATCGATCTTTATTTCCTTTACCTTGCCGAACTGTAATTTCTTTTCTGCCAAAATCCACATCTTTAACCCTAAGTCGTAAAGTTTCTTGCAACCTCAAACCTGCACCGTACATCAAAAGGGCTGACAAAAGAGGGGAGCCTGTTAAATGAGCAATAACTTGATTGGCTTCTTGTTTACTAAATACAACAGGCAGGGTTTTAGGTTTTTTAGCGGATTGCCAGTCTAATATATCAATCGTTTCGTATTTAAGCACTTGCTTATAAAGAAAAACGAGAGCACTCAATG